>CAISLN010000032.1 GCA_903886275.1 uncultured beta proteobacterium
CCAGCGGGGGTGGGGTTTGCGCCTGGCGTTGACGCTCCAATGCCAGGCGAACGGCATTGGGATGTGGCACACCGCGATTCAGGGCATCCGCAACGGCTGCGGTCATCTGCGTGCGCCCATGCACATCAAGCAGTTCCTGCAACTGACTGGCGGTGCGCCCCAGCGGCTCGCCCCGCTTGGCGGCCTCATTGAGCAGGGTCTGGACCTGAGGAATTGCGTGCACCAGACGGTCGGTACCACGGTGGGCACGCCCGGCCCGCTTGTGCTTCACCAGTTCCTCCAAGTGGGCCCCGACCTCGATTTGCTGGCCCTTGTCCCAGCAACGCCGGTGGGTGGCCAGCACCTGCTGGCCGTCCAGAATGCGTACCTCGCTGAGGTTGGCGTGCACGGTAAGACTGCGCTGCACATGGGTGTGAGGAATCGAATAGTCGTTCAAATCGAAGCGCACGTAGGGGGTCTTGCCGGCCGACACGGCCCGCAACTCGTCGCAACTAAACGGGGTCGCGGGCAGCTCCATTAGGTGGCCCTTCTCCTGCTCAAAGGCCTGCTGCACCGTCAGCTTGGTGTCTTCGGGGCAGGGGCGCTGGCTCGACGCTCCAGCCACCCAGGCATCGGCCTGTGCGTTGAGGTCGTCGATGTCTGTGAAGCTGCGCCCCTCAAAGAAGGCCGTGCGGATATACCGTATTGCCCGTTCGACCCGGCCCTTCTGATTGCCCCGGGCGGGTGCGACGGGCCGTGGCTCGAAATGGTAATGTGCCGCGAGTGCCAGCACGGTGGGGTTGAAACGGATGGCCGACCCCTTGCGCTCAAGCACAGCACTCTTCAAGTTATCGTACAAAGTGACCCTGGGCACCGAACCCCAGGACTCAAAGGCCTGGACATGGCCACGCAGGAAGTTCTCCATGTGCGCGCCCAGGAAGAAACGCAGGAAGATACGCCTGGACCAGGACAGGACCATCACAAAGGCCATGAGTGGGCGCTTGGCTTGGCCGATTTCGATGTGTGCAAAGTGAGCCCAGTCGCATTGGCATTGTTCGCCGGGCAAGGTGCGCAGGCGCAGGTAGGCCTCGGCGGTGGGGCGCGGTCGGTGCCTGGCGATGAGGTGGCGAAAGTGGTCGGGGCGACCGCCATAGCCACGCTCCACGACCATGGCGTGCAAGCGACTGGCAGTGAGGTTTGGGAACTGCTTTAAGGTTTGCGCGATGAAGGGCAGATAGGGCGTCACGCCCGAGGGGCGCTGTGCGGGAATGATGGGCGAGGCGCCGGCCTGGATGAGCACGCGAATGACGGTCTCGCGGTGCACATTCAGTTGGGACGAAATCGTTCCCACCGGCCAGAGCTCGGCGTGGTGGTAGCGCAGGATTTGCGCTGTCAGATCAGGGGCAATAGTCATGTAAATCGGCACTCCTTAAAGTTCGGTTCGAGGGGTGACGAAAGCGGTAGCCCAAAAACCCCTGGCGCAAAAAAACGGATACCGAACGGCCACAGAAGTGGCACTGGCAGCTCTGATTTGCGCCGACTTGGCGGGCTATTGCTTCGTCTGGTGGGAGTAAATCAGCACAGGGTGGTGGTGGGCTACCCTGATGCGTCACTATTTGCGCCACGATTTGTTGGCGCGCCCTCCATTGACCCTGGCGCCGGGCATGCGCATGACGACCTTTGCGGCTGTCTTGGTAGCGCTGAGCAGCAGCACGTTGGGCGCAAGTTCTGGCCTCGCGCGAACAAGCCGCGCTGCAATAGCGCTGACCCCGGTCGCAGTGGCTGCAGAGGGTGACAGCACTGCGGCAGCGGGCGCACAAAAAGAGCCTGGGCGGCGGCTGAGTGGTTGGCATGGGCGTTCATGCCTATGCGTGAAACCGACTCACTGACTCTGGACAGCCCCGCTCGCTTCATGAAATACTACATGCGCAACGTCACCTTCCAGAGTGGGAGTTTCGGGGCGCGACAGTGGGTTGACCGGCTAAGTTATTGCCACTGTCGCGCCTGCTTCATA
>CAISLN010000033.1 GCA_903886275.1 uncultured beta proteobacterium
CAATGGCGGCTTGAATGGCGGCCAGGTTGCTGCTGCTGACCCCGGTCAGGCCCAAGTTTTGCAACTGGGTCAAGGTGGGCGCAGTGCCGCCGGCGGCCGCTGCGATGACCACCGCCACTTGGTCGGCTATGGCCTGGATTTCCAGCACGGTGTCCACCTCGGCGTAGACCTTGCGGTCAATCACATCGCCCAACAGGCTGGCCTTGGCGGCGCTATTGACGCCGGTGACGCCGATTAACCCATATTGGGCCTGAGCGGGGTTGCTGGCATTGGCCACGTTGTCCACGCCATCGGCACTGGCGATGATGGCGCTGTAGGCGTTGACCAGGTCTTGCACCTCGCCCGTGGTGTCCACGCTGATGCCTATGACGGCGGCGGTGGCGAGTGCATCGTTGATGCTGGAGACAATGTTGCCCACACCGCTCACACCGGCTTCCAGATAGGTCTGGGCCGTGGGGGCTATGCCCGTGGGAATCGCCGGGGCACTGGCCGCGTTGGCCTGGGCGTAGGTGCTGATCACGCTCAGTGCCGCAGTGACAACCGTGACCGTGGTGTTCACCAAGGCCTGCAATTCGGACAGGGTGTCCACGCCGCTGCCGTCATCCGCACTGCCTGCAATGGCGGCTTGAATGGCGGCTAGGTTGGTACCGGTGACCCCTGTAACGCCCAGATCCTGTAGCTGGGCCAAGGTGGGTGCGGTGCCACCGCCGGCCGCTGTGATGACCACCGCCACCGCGTCGGCGATAGCCTGGATTTCCAGCACCGTGTCCACGGCCGCATTGGTCTTGAGGTCAATCACATCGCCCAGGAGGCTGGTCTTGGCGGCGCTGTCCACGCCGGTGACGCCTATCAACCCATATTGGGCCTGGCTCGGATTGTTGGCGTTGGCCACGTTGTCCAGGCCATCGGCGCTGGCCAGTATGGCGCTGTAGGCATTGACCAGGTCCTGTACCTCGGTGGTGGTGTCCACGCTGGTGCCCACCACCGCAGCGGTGGTGAGGGCATCGTTGATGCTGGAGAGATGGCTGCCCACCGCGCTGACGCCGGCATCCAGATAGGTTTGCGCCGTGGGGGCTACGCCGGTGGGTACGGCCGGGGCACTGGCCGCATTGGCCTGGGCATAGCTGCTGATAACGCCCAGCGCGGCCGTGACGTTCGCCACCGTGGTGTTTACCAGGGCCTGCAGTTCGGGCAGGGTGTCCACGCCGCTGGCGTCGTCGGCTGTCGCTGCAATGGAAGCCGCAATGGTGGCCAGGTTGCTAGCGGTGACCCCTGTGACGCCCAGGTCCTGTAGCTGGGCCAAGGTGGGTGCGGTGCCACCGCCGGCCGCTGTGATGACCACCGCCACCGCGTCGGCGATGGCCTGGATTTCCAGCACGGTGTCTACCTCGGCGTAGACCTTGCGGTCAATCACATCGCCCAAGAGGCTGGTCTTGGCGGCGCTGTCCACGCCGGTGACGCCTATCAGCCCATATTGGGCCTGGCTCGGATTGTTGGCGTTGGCCACGTTGTCCACGCCATCGGCGCTGGCCAGTATGGCGCTGTAGGCATTGACCAGGTCCTGTACCTCGGTGGTGGTGTCCACGCTGGTACCTGTGACGGCGGCGGTGGCCAGGGCGTCATTGATGCTGGAGAGATGGCTGCCCACACCGCTCACACCGGCGTCCAGATAGGTCTGCGCCGTGGGGGCTGTGCCGGTGGGTAGGGCCGGGGCACTGGCCGCATTGGCCTGGGCGTAGCTGCTGATAACGCCCAGCGCGGCCGTGACACCCGTCACCGTGGTGTTTACCAGCGTCTGCAGTTCGGGCAGGGTGTCCACGCCGCTGGCGTCATCTGCGCTTGCTGCAATGGCTGCCGCAATGGCGGCCAGGTTGCTGCTGCTGACCCCGGTCAGGCCCAGGTCTTGCAACTGGGTCAAGCTGGGCGCAGTGCCGCCGGCCGCCGCGGCAATGACCACCGCCACTGCGTCGGCGATGGCCTGGATTTCCAGCACGGTGTCTACCTCGGCGTAGACCTTGCGGTCAATCACATCGCCCAAGAGGCTGGCCTTGGCGGCGCTGTCCACGCCGGTGACGCCTATCAGCCCATATTGCGCCTGGCTTGGGTTGTAGGCGTTGGCGACGTTGTCCACGCCATCGGCGCTGGCGAGTATGGCGCTGTAGGCATTGACCAGGTCCTGCACCTCGGTGGTGGTGTCCACGCTGGTACCTGTGACGGCGGCGGTGGCCAGGGCGTCATTGATGCTGGAGAGATGGCTGCCCACACCGGTCACGCCGGCGTCCAGATAGGTCTGCGCCGTAGGCGCTATGCCGGTGGGCACTGCAGGGGCGCTGGCGGCGTTGGCCTGGGCATAGGTGCTGATGGCGTTGAGTGCGGCATCGGCCTTGGCAATCGCATTGTTGATGATGGTTTGCAGTTCTGCTTGGGTGTCCACGCCCGTGCCGTCCGGGTTGGTGGCGCCAATGGCGGTGATGACGGCGGGCAGCTTGTCCACCGTGACTCCGGTCAGCCCCAGGTCTTGCAACTGCGTGAGCGTGGGCGGCGTGCCGCCAGAGGGCAGGCCGAGCACCGCAGCCACGGCATCGGCGATGGCCTGTATCTCCAGCACGGTATCCACGTCGGCAATGTTTTTGAGGTCGATGACATCGCCCAAGAGACTGGCCTTGGCGGCGCTGTCCACACCGGTCACGCCTATCAACCTATATTGCGCCTGTGTGGGGTTGTTGGCATTGGCCACGTTGTCCACGCCATCGGCGCTGGCGAGGATGGCATTAAAGGCATTGACCAAGTCTTGCACCTCGCCCGTGGTGTCCACGCTGGCCCCTGTGATGGCGGCGGTGGCCAGGGCGTCATTGATGCTGGAGAGATGGTTGCCCACCCCGCTCACACCGGCATCCAAATAGGTCTGCGCCGTGGGTGCGATGCCTACAGGTACGGCGGGCGCGCTGGCCGTGTTGGCTTCGGCATAGGCACTGATGGTGTTGAGCGCCTGCTGGGTGGTCGTCGTCGGGGGCGTTGTGTCGGTGTTCGCGTTGGTGCTGGTGCTGGTGCTGGCGATCGCTGCGGCGGCGCCAACACCCGCTAGCAGGGCAAAGGCCAGCAGGTGGGACTGCGGTGGCAGGTAGGTCAGCACCGATGCGTCGCCCAAGGCCGCGAGGGCGCTGGCCAAGGGGCCCTGGCCCAAGGCCATGGCCATCAGGGTGTCATGGTTGCCATGGGCATAGACCAGCAGGCCCTGGTCTGCGTATACGCCGCCGTCGGAAGACTCGGCAGTCAGGTCGATGCCGTCCGGGTTGTCTGCAGGCAGGTTGACGCTGCACTGGTTGGCCTTTGTGCACACCGTGTAGAAGTCTTCAAAAATCATTTCGCTGCCATCGCCGTAGCGCAGGTGCAGTGCCTTGCCCTGGTGGATGGCGATGACGTTGTCCGGCACCTGTGGCACAGCCGCCTCGCCCGGCAGGCGCACCCGGTAGCGCAGGCCGGCCTGGGTCTGCACGGTGGTGACTTGCGCGAGGTTCAGGCTTACAAACACATTTTGTGGGAGGGTTGCCTGCATGGTGGTGTCGGTCATTGGAATTCTCCTGCAAAAAGTTGCTAACGTTCAGTGAGTGCGCCGCCAAAGGCCTTCACTACTGGTTTGGCCAGGTAGTTCAGGACCGAGCGGGTGCCAGTGCGGATGTCGATGCTCACGGTCATACCGGGTTTGATCACGATGTCGCGTGCCTTCGGGTTGCGCGCCTGCTGGTGCGGTAGATGCACCTTGACGCGGTAAAAGCTCTGGGTCTGTCCGTTCTGGTTTTGCTCGGACAGAGTGTCGGGGCTGACGTAGCTCAGGTCGCCGGCCAGCATGCCGTACACCGAGTAATCAAAGGCATCGACCTTGACGCTCACCGGCAGGCCTACGCTGAGCAGGCCCACGTCCATGGGGTTGACCTTGGCTTCGATGATCGGGTACTCATCGCTGGGGGCGATCTGCATCAGCTCGTCACCGCCGCGCAGCACCCCGCCTATGGTGGTCACGCGCAGGAACTTGACGACGCCAGCCACCGGGGCGGTGAGCTCGGTGTGTTCCAGAATGTTTTTGCGCTCGCTTAGTTTGGCGCTCACCGAGGCCAGTTCTTCGGCAGTCTTGGCGGCCTCGACGCTGGCGTCCTGGCGGTATTTGTTGCGTGTGGCGGACAGGCGGGCCTCAATCTCGCTGACCTGGCGGCGTGCGCGCAGGGCCTCAAGTTGGCTGACATCGCCTTCCTTCAAGAGCGCCTCTGTCATGCGCAACTCCTCGCGTGCCAATGCCAGACCCTGGCCGTTGGCAGCCAGGTCTTCTTCCAGGGTGCGCCGGCGCTGTTGGTAGAGGTTTTGCTGTGCCTGCACGAATGCCGGATAGGCCTTGAAGGCGGCGCCAAACTGAGGTGCCCGTAGCTGCATCTCGCCCTGGGCGCGCCTGAGGGCAATGGAGAGCGCGGCCACCTTGTCACGGCTTTCCTCGAAGCCGGCCTCGGCCCGGCTTTTTTCCAGCACCGCCAACACTTCACCGATGCGCACCTGCTGGCCCTCCACCACCCGCAAATCGGACAGCACGCCGCCATCCACTGCCTGGATGATCTGGGTGTGGGCGCTCGATATCACCTGGCCCTGGGCTCGCACGCCCTGGTCAATCTCGAAGCTGGCGGCCCAGGCCAGAAACAGCAGCAGGCCCAGGGCCAGCAGCGCCATCATGGAGGGCAGGCGAGAACGGGGCTGTCCGATGCGATAGGCTCTCATGCGTTAACTCCAGTTGTGACCACGGCGTTGCTGACAGGCTTGATAGGGCTCACCTTGGAGGGCCCGTGGGCCGGAGGCGTCTGCAGCCTGGCCAGCACCACCAGCTTGGGTCCGTCCATCACCACCTGGTGGTTGGCGATGACGATGAGGCGGTCCACCAGTTCCAGCAACTCGGCCTTGTGCGTCACCAGTACCAAGCTGTGCTGATGTTCAAGGGATGCTTTCAAGGCCTCGGTGATCTGCAGTTCAAGGTTGCGGTCCATGCTGGCGGTGGGTTCGTCGAGCAGCCAAATGGAGGGCCTGCGCAGGAACACCCGCGTCAGGTTGACCAACTGGCGTTGGCCGCCGGAGAGGCCACTGCCGCCTTCAAAAATTTCCTGCTGCAAGCCCTTGGGGTGCGTGCTGATGACGGCCTGCAACAGCCCGGTGGTTCGGGCCGCTTCCAGAATGGCGCTGTCACCGGGGTCCATCATGCCCAGCACCAGGTTGTCGCGCAGGGTGCCGGAAAACAGCCGCCCGTCCTGCTGCAAATAGCCAATGGCTTCTGCCAGCAGCGGCTTGGCAATGTGCGCGAGCTCCATGTCGTCGAGCAAAATGCGCCCGGCTTGCGGCTTGTACATGCCGCTGAGCAGGCGCAAGAAGGTGGTCTTGCCCCCGCCTATGGGGCCGATCACGCCGACGCGCTCGCCGGGTTGTATGTGCAGCTCCTTGATCTCCAGCGCCTTGTTGCCGCCATAGGCGCTGCTCACTTCCTCAAAGCGGTAGCGGCCCTGCACTGCATCGGGCAGCAAGGGGTGTGCGCAGCCATGGTGGTCGTCCTGCAGTGCCCATAAGCGGTCCAGACCTATCAGGGCGGCCTTGGTGTTGGCCCACTGCACCAGCTGCACCGGGATCATGGCCGCCGGGCTCAACACCCGACCCGACAGGATGGAGCAGGCAATCAGTGCGCCCATGGTGAGCTCGCCCCTGCTGATCAACAGGGCGCCGCTTGCCACCATCAGTACATAGGAGATTTGCTGAAAGCTGGCCATCAGGTGCTGGGCGTGCTCCTGGATGGCGCGGCTCAGCATTTCGAAGTCGCGCGCCTCGTCGGTGGTCTGCATCCAGCGCGACAGCATGCGCCAACCGCCCTGGCCGGACTTGATGGTTTCGGCGCCCTCTACAGCCTCCACCAGCAGCCCGGTCTTGCGGTTGCCGGCGGCCGTGGCCCGGCGTGCAAAGGTCTCTACCCGGCGGCGGTAGTACAGGCCCATGGCCACCGACAGCACAAAAAAGCCCGCCGGAATAAGGGCCAGCAGACCCGAGATCAGCCAGATCAGACCCAGAAATAGCAGCGCAAAGGGCGCGTCCACCATCAGCTGCGAGGTCAGCGTGGTCAGAAAACTGCGCACCGATTCATAGCCCCGCATCTGCGCAGCCAGAGCGCCCACGCTGTTGGGAAGTTGGTCCAGCCGGATGGCCAGAAAGCGCAGGTAGACCGCCCGCGAGAGGCGCTGGTCCACCTGGTCGATCAGGCGCTCATACAGACTGGTGCGCCCCCACTTGGCCAGCAGCTCGAAGAGGGTCGCACAGACCACACCCAGGGTCAGCACCAGCAGGGTCTGGCTAGCACCGGTGGGCACCACCCGGTCGTACACCTGCATGCTGTAGAACGAAGTTGCCAAGGCAATCAGGTTGATGACGCCTCCGCCCAAGGCCGCATCGAACAGCGTTTTTCGGTTGGCCAGCAGCTCTTGCGTGACCAGGCGCAGCACCGGACTGTTGCTCGCTTCGTAGGGCTTTTGCAGTCGCATGCGTGCAATCAGGCAGCTGTGCAGCTCGGCCTGGTCCAGCACCCGCTCGACCCACTTCTGTGCTTCATCGTCGGGCCATTCGCCCACCCACTGGCCTTGGCCGTTCAAGCCGCGCAGCAGGCCCCAGCCACGAACGCCGTGGTGCAGCAGCGCGGGAAGGGCCGAGGCATCGGGCTCGCTAAGCCATTGGGCCGGCTTGACCTGCAGGTGGCGGCAGACGGTGGCGAGTTGGTCCTGCGGCTCCTGCCCGTTAGCGGCCGTGGTGGCCTCGTGCAGGGCAACGCGGTCTATCGACTCCGCCTGCAGTTGCGCCAGTCTCGCCAGGGTTAATAGGAGGTTTTTCACCATTGCGCCTCGTTGTAGGTGTTCTTGGAGACATCGCGGCCCAGTGCGCCGGGGTCTATTTGCCATGCCATGCGCAGCTCTATGGCTTCGTCCTGCGCATACAGTGGAATGTCGGCGTCGCCCGGCGCTTGAGTGTCCTTGGTGGTCAGGTCGGACTGCACCGCGCTTTGTGCTGTGTCGCTCACCGTGTCGAGGGCGGCGTTGACTCTTGCGTTGGGCGTTGCGCTCAGGGCCGCGCTCAGGGCGTTGTCGAGCCCCTTGCCGGTAATGGACAGGCGCCAGCTCAGCAGCAGTTGCGAGGCCCGGGCATCGGCAATTTGGGCCTCCAGTTGGACCGCTTCGCGCGCGGCGTTCATCACGTCCAGCCAGGTCTTGCGCCCGGCCACGAACTGGCGATTCCAGGCACGCGTAATGCCATCGGCCGACTGCAGCGAAGCCTGTAAGGCCAGCAGTCGGTCCTGCCCGGCCTGGGCCTGGGCGTAGTCGCCCATGATTTGCTCGCCCAGGCTTACACGGGTGCTGTCGATGTCGGCCAGGGCGGCCTCGTAGCGGGCCAGGGCGCCGCTGACTTGCGAGAGCGAGGACAGGCCGGCGCCAAAGCTGGTGGAGAAGCCCACAAATACGCGGCTTTGCGCGCTAATGTCGGGGTAGCTGAAGTTGCCATATTGGCGCTCCACCCGCAGGTAGACTGCGGGCAACAAATCGGCCCGGCGTTCGCTGACTTCGGCTTCGGCCATGCGCGCCTGGGCATGCAGTTTTTGCACGCTGGGGTGGTGCGCCTGCGCCTGCGCCTGCAGGTCCTGCACATCCAGGTCCAAGGCTTGCGCTGCGCCAAGCGCTGTGGCCAGGTCGCGCGATTGAAGGGGGCGGCCCAGCAATTGGCCCAGCCGCGCCAGTGCGGATTGTTCCAGGGCCTGGGCCGTGGCCAGATCGGCCTCGGTTTGTTGTTGGCGCCCCAGCAGCAGGGTCAGGTCGCTTTGCGGCGAGATGCCACCGTTGATGCGACGGTCAATTTGTTCCTGCAGCCCATGGTGCGTGTGCAGGCTTTTTTCATAGGCCTGGTGCTTGAGCTGGGCGCCGTACCAATCGGCATAGACCTGCACCACGCGCAACGCCAGGTCGTGGCGCACGCTGTCTTGGCTGGCCTCACCGGCCAGCACACCGGCGCCTGCCTTGTCCAGGCCTGCACTCAAGCGCCCGCCGGTCCACAGCGGTTGCTGCAAGCGCAGGGTGGTGACGTTCTTGTCGCCGTTGGGGGCGTAGCTGGGGTCGGAGTTACCGGCATCGACTTGTTCAAAGCCAATCGAGGGGGTGGGGTAGAACTGCCAGCGGGCGGCTTCCAAGGCTTGCTGGGCCGAGGCGCCCAGCGCCCGTTGCGCGCGCAGGGAAGGGTGACTGGCCAGCACGCCGTCTATCAACTGCGGCAGTGACTCCGCATGACCCAAGCAATGCGCCAGCCACAGCGCAGCAGTCAACCCATGGACCCGTAGGAGCTTCATGTATTCCCTGACGTAGTATTTTTTTGTCAACGCTCAGCGCTGTCGCAGCTGCTGAAAGTCGAACAGTTTGTACCATCAATCGCACATTTTTGTGCAAATCGCTACTTCGGTCAGGATGGTTGGGACGGGGTTTGGCCCTCTGTGCAGCACCGGCGATGCCACGGGGGCAGTTCGGCCAAAGCACCAAGCCGGCGGGCTGCTGGCGCCTCGCCGCTAGGGGCTCTGTGTCAGGTAGCTCAGTACCAGCTTGTCTTGCGCCGTGAGCCCCTTGAAGGCCATGCCGATGAAGAAGGCGTCTTCGTAACTGGCCCGGTTGTTGTGGCACAGGGTGGCGTTCAGGCTCAGGTCCATGGCGGTTTGTTCAACCTGAACGGCCATGCGCAGGGCGATGCTGCTTCCAATGGCGCCCAGGTTGCTGGCGGCCTTGATCATGGCGCCACCGGTGCTCAAGTCCACCAGGGTAACGTCCTCGGTGTACAGGCTGGCGTCGGCCCGGGGCAAGGCGACAGTGCTGGGCCAGGCGCATTGGATGCGCATGCTTTGGCGCACCATCCGGGCATCGACCTGTGCCGGATAGGCCAAGAGGGCATAGGCAAAGGGCTTCTCAAAGGTTTGCAGCACCTTGGTGAGAAAGGAGTATTCGTACTGCCCGGTAAAGCCGCGCATCACACAGACTTCGCCCTCCACCAGTCCGGTCTTGGCGCCCTCGCTGCCGAGCGGGCCGACCATCACACCCTTGCCTTCGATGGCGCCAAAGTACTGCGCCTCCGTCTTCTTGGCGCCCTCCACAATGCGCCGGGTCTGCATCGCCATGCCGGGCTTAAGCCCCAGCGCGCGCAAGGGCAGTTGGCTGACTTCTTGCGGGGTTGGGGCTGCCATGGCTCAGATGCCTTCCTTGGGCAGGGCGTGTAGCCATTGCACAATGCTTTGCGCCATCGGCGCCACCGCTGCCGGGTCCTTGATGGTGCCCGCCAGCACATGCTGTCCCACGCTCTTGCTGTAGCCCACTGGCTCCATGGATTTGCGCACGGAGCCCAGGCGGGTAAAGGCGGCCTGGGTTTCTGTGGGCTCCACGGTTTGATCGCGTTCGCTGTACAGCACCAGCACCGGTGTCTGGAACAGGGAGAGGTCGCTTTCGCGCACGTGCTTGACCAGTGCCATCATGGGGAAGATGGCACGCGTAGGGTAGCTGGAGGTCCATGCCATGGCTTCTGGTTCGCTCTGCGGTTTCCAGTTCCGGGTTTTGCCTTCCACCAGCAGTGCGATGCTTTGTCCCCAGGGCATGTTCACTATTTCAGAGCGCCTGTCCTTGAGGCCAAAATTGGGCGAAATAAACGCATGGGCCGTGACCCGGCCGGCCTGCGCCGAAGTGTCTAGCCAGGTCGCCAGCGTGGCACCTGTGGAGCAGCTGATGAGCAGCACGCGTTCGCCCAGGGCCTGGCCAATTTGCACGGCTTCCAAGGTGTCGGCCATCCAATCCTGCACGCTGGCCTCGCCCATGGCGGAAGCGCTTGCGCGGCCATGGCCGCTTAGGCGGGTGTGGAATGCATTGGCTCCGAGCTGCTTGGCCACCTGGTCGGCCAGCGGCGCGGTTTCCAGGCGACTGGCAGAAAAACCGTGCAGGTAAACCACGGCCCAGGGGGTGCGCTGCGCTGCTGCGCCGGCCCAGACAATGCCTTTGGCGTTGCCCGGCTTGATGTCGCTAAAGGTGGCCTCGCTGGTCTGTATCCAGTCGGCCAGTTGCGCGATGTCGGTGGGCGGCAGCGGTCGGGGGCTGGGCACGGCCGATCCAAAATTATTGCGCGGACCCAAGCACCAGGCTGCGGCCAGCAGGGCACACAGCGCAGCCAACGTGAGCAGGACCCGGCGCCCCCTAGAGGCGGTGGCATCGAAAGCGTGGGGCGAGTGAGCGCGCATGGGCAGGAATGGTTAGACGAAATGGCTAAGATGGTACACCGGCATGTCGTGCGGTGAAACTTTGAAAACGAGGTCTTCCATGATGCAGCCAGTCTTGCCGATTCGCTCAGTCTGGCTCTTGGCCCTGCTGCTGTGCGGCTGCGCCAAGGTCAATGACGCTGGCCTGCGTTTGGTCTCCACCAAGGTCGATGCCTTTTTGGTGGTCAACGGGCAGTCCCTTAGCGGCACAGTGCTGCTGGTGCCCGACCGCAGCGGGCGCCTGTCCTTTTCGGCCGACAAGGGCGCCATCTCCAGTTGCAGCGGTAGCCTGCGCTACACCGCCACCTACAGCGCCGCCATTGACCTGCATTGCAACGATGGCACGCAGGTGGCGTTGCAAACCACGCTGCTCAGCGAAACCCGTGGCTACGGTTATGGCGCCACGGCCCAGGGCCCCAGCAGCATTGCCTTTGGCTTGACGGAGGAAGACGCCCGTGCCTTCATGGTGCGCGCAGTGCCCGAATCGCCTGTGCAGACTCCGTGACCAGGGCCGGTCCACGGTATATCAGGCCAGTATAGATTTGCACCGCGTCGGCACCGGCGTGGATCTTTGAGACTGCGTCTGCGCCGCTCAAGATGCCGCCCACGCCGATGATGGGAAACTGTGGGCCTAGGGCCGCGCGCAACTGCGCAACCACCCGGTTGCTCATCTCCAGCACCGGTGCGCCCGACAGGCCGCCGGTTTCTTGTGCGTGGGGCAGGCCCTTGACGGCGTCGCGGCTTAGCGTGGTGTTGGTGGCGATCACGCCCCAGGCATTGCTCACTTGGCCGGCGCTGTCTGTGCCATAGCGCAGCAAGGTGGCGGCGATTACCTCGATTTGCGCGGCATCGAGGTCGGGGGCGATCTTCAAAAAGAGGGGCTTGCGCTTGCCGTGGCGTTGCGCCAGCAGTTCGCGCCGCTCGGCAATCGCGCCCAGCAAGGCGTCTAGCGCCGCATCGCTTTGCAGCGAGCGCAGGTTTTTGGTGTTGGGGCTGCTGATGTTGACGGTGATGTAGTCGGCATGCGCGTAGACACCGTCGAGGCAGCGCAGGTAATCGTCGGTGGCGTTCTCTATCGGTGTGGCGGCGTTCTTGCCGATGTTCAGGCCCAGCAGCAGCGAAGGGTTTTCCTGCTGGCGCAGCGCCGACTTCTGCACATTGCGCACAAAGGCGTCCAGCCCCTGGTTGTTAAAGCCCAGCCGGTTGATCAGTGCCTGTGCCTTGGGCAGGCGGAACATGCGTGGCTTGGGGTTGCCGTCCTGCGGCAGCGGGGTGACCGTACCCACCTCCACAAAGCCAAAGCCCATGGCGCCCAGGGCGTCAATGCAGCGCGCATTTTTGTCCAGCCCGGCGGCCAGGCCGACGCGGTTGGGAAAGGCCAGGCCGGCGAGTTGCAGCGGGTCATCCACGCGCGCTGTGCGGTAGGCGCCAGCCAGCGCCGTGCCCTGCGTGGCGGCCAGTGCGGCCAGGGTCATGTCGTGGGTGGTTTCGGGGTCCAGGCCAAACAAAAAGGGACGCGCCAAACCATAGGGAATAAAAGCCATTGAGATACCGGGTTTATGTGGATGGTGAAAGTGTAGCCAGTGGCACGCGACCCACCCCCGTCACTGGCGCCAAATTCATGGGTTGCTGCGCTTTGATCGGCGGGCTCAGCAACGCTTTTTGGGCAACAAACCCGTGCCATAATTTCTGCAACGCGATCGAATTCTTCATCAATTTTCGCGCTACAAAAACAGGGCCCCCCGTGCTGATCAACAACGCCACTGAAGCTTGCCGTGTAACCGGTTTCGTCCCAGCACATGCGAACGCATGCCAAGCGGTTGCCAATCAGATGGACTGTATTGTCCTTTTTCGAGAGCCTGGCGTCATGGCCCAGGGGCTGATCATGGAAGGCTATGCCATGAAGGGCTTTCGGATTGACACCAAGTCCTGCAATTGGGGGCCGATGGCGGGCTTTGTTTGCGTGGATCCGAGGCTCACCAAGGACTCGGTCTATGAGGAGCGCAACGCCAATTGGACCAGCGAGGCATTGCACGGACACATTGTCGAAAAATTCTTCGGCCAGGTCGATGACCCTAGCTGGGTCGCCGACGTGATGCCCATCGTCATTTCCAGCACGCGTATCGAGTACCTGCGCCGTGAGGGCCTGATCGAGCCACGCAAGGACGGCAATGATTGGGTGGGTGAGACCAAGGCCAAAAAGGGCGATGTGGTGCTCTATTGGCGTCTGGTTCCTGTGGGCAACGCCACCCATTCGTGGCTGCTTGACGCGGGGCCAGACCGCAGCGGCTACTTCGTGCTGTGCGTCAACACAAGGGGCGCCAAGCCATTCAAGCAGCAGTACGTCGGTGATGCCAAGCCGGTCCTGTTCCGCGGGAGCGAAACGGTACTGGGCCTCATCAATCCGGGTTCCAAAAAGCGCGGGTTTAAGGCTTGTGTAACAGCCGACTACGACTTGTTCGCCACCTGGCCAAAGGCTGGAAAGTCCGAACAGATGGGCTTGCGCCACGCTTTGAGCAGCGCCATTCTGGCCCACAGCAATGCTGCGGCAAGGCCACTGCTCGCCACCGTCCCGCGCATGCCCCATGTGGACGACCGCCTGCAATCACGCGGTGAGCGGGAAAGTCATCGTTTTGGGGACGTGAGCGCCCGGGTGTTGCTCATCAAAACGATGCTGAACACGGCGCTGATCGGCGCTGCTGGGTACCAGGGGGGCAACGCCATCCACCACAATGACGAAGCCGGTAACTTCGCGCTGGCCAAAGGCAATCTGATCGACTGCCTGCCGCTGATCGGCTTTTATGGCGGCTTTGGCACCGTTCTCATTTCCTCGCTGGCTGACTTTAAAGAGTTGGTGATCAAGGCACGCCTAGGGGGTTTCAGCGAACGTGCCAAGCCGCAATGGCTGACCGAGGCTGGGGTTGGCCCAGCCCCTTGATCGCTGCGAAAAGCCGTTGAAGTACTCGACGCTGTGCGTCAAGCCATCCACTGCGCTTCCACCTGTACTGAGGCCACCCGATTGCTCCAACCGCGGCCAAAGTCATCCCAGGTGCTCAGGCCATGCAGAAACGCAAGGCGCGTTTCTTGGTACTTTTGGATCAATTCCATTCGGTCAGCGGCATTCGCGGCGGCCAAGGTTTCGGTGTCAACGGAGCCGCTGCGCGGCAATTGGAGTGCTCCTTGGAGAATCTTGGCAGCACGCACCGGGCCACTGTTGATGCTGCAGTCGAACACCACGTAGTCCAAGCCCAAGGGCAAGTGGTCACAGTTCACTGCGTCCCAGTAGTTGGTCTTGTAGATGGGTTGCACATCAGCAGGCAAGAGGGCCCGCATGTCCGCTTCGGTGACCGCGTGGCCCACAAAGGCTTCCCACACCCTTTTGGTACATCCCAGGTTGGTCATGCCGCCTGGGTCTTTGGGGTTATTCACGAAGCCCCCTTCTGATTTCAGAACGAGCTCAAAAGATTGGGCGAAGTTGGTTTCCATGGATTTTTATATTGCTGCCCCATTTGGAACGGTCGTCCATGTGGGAAGTGTTGAAAGGACCCTGAGGCTTGCCAGTAAGGCTGGAACTGGCTCTAGAGGGCAAATGTATATGGTGGGCCAGTGTGTTCTGAACTGCACCCAGCGATTCTAAAGGCTTCCCCGTCGCGCCGCTCTACAAACTGTAGCTTGGCTGCGGGGTTCCCGGCCCGATGGCGCGCGGGATAATCGCAGGTCCGCGCAGACAGCAGCATGCCGTCTGCGGCATCGCCAGCCCGTTAACCACTTTGCTTTTTCCCATGAACAATTCTGCATCTCCCAAACCCTCCACAGTCCCTGTTTTGACGCAGGACGAACTCAAGACCCTGGTCGGTCAGGCCGCCCTGCAATATGTGGTGCCTGGCGAAATTGTCGGCGTGGGCACCGGCTCCACCGTCAACAAATTCATTGACGCGCTCGCCACCATCAAGGACCAGATCAAGGGTGCCGTGTCGAGCTCGGTGGCCAGCACCGAGCGCCTGCGGGCGCTGGGCATCCCCGTGTTCGACTGCAATGAGGTGCAAGGCCTGTCGGTCTATATCGACGGCGCCGACGAGATCGACGCGCAAGGCAATATGGTCAAGGGCGGTGGCGCGGCACTCACGCGCGAAAAAATTGTGGCGGCCCAGTCGGCGCGCTTTGTCTGCATTGCCGATGAATCCAAGCTGGTAGAGAAGTTGGGCAAGTTTCCGCTGCCGGTGGAGGTGGTTCCCATGGCCACGCGCCGCATCATCGGGCAATTTGCAGACATGGGCGCAAAGGCTACGGTGCGCCTGAAGGACGGCCAGCCGCTGGTGACCGACAACGGCCAGCACATCATTGACGTCACCGGTTTGCAGATTGCCGACCCGCTGGCCTTTGAGGCCCAGGTCAGCCAGTGGCCGGGTGTGGTGACGGTGGGTGTATTTGCTTTTCAGCGTGCCCAGGTCTGCCTGTTGGGCACGGCCAGTGGCGTCAAGACACTGAACTTTTAATCAGCGACCCACGCGCAGCGGGCAAACGTGGGGGCCAGTCTTTTTAGAACTTGATGCCGGCCGGGTTGGAGGGCCCGGGGCCGCTCGGTGCTGCCGGTTCGTCTGCCGGCTTGGCCTGTGCCTTCTCGGGTGCGGGCTTGTCGGGCGGCATCACCAGCGGGCTGGCGGGGGCTTGGCGGTAGCTGGCGGGCAGCAGAGAGACCTTGGGATAGCCCGCCGCATCGAGGTACTGGGACCACTCGGAATCGGAGTAGCCCTTGATGCGCTGAGCTCCCACAGCGAGCACCGGCAAGGCGTTGTCGCCCAGCATGCGTTTGAGTGCAGCGGCGTCTTCGGCGGTGTTCACGGTGCGCTCGGCAAACGGAATGCCGCGGTTGCTCAGCAGGGCACGGCCTGCGCTGCAGGGGCTGCATTCCGAGGCGGTGTAAAGCGTGACCGGGTATTTGCCCACGACCTGGCGCAGCTCGAAGGGCAGGCCGGTGACCGATGCTGCGGCCGCCGCGCCCACACCGGTGGCTGCGATCTTGCCCTGTTCGGCGCTGATGGGGGGCTTGTCCGAAAAAGTGACACGGCCATCCGGCGTGACGATGCGGTATACCGTTTGCGCCTGGGCGCTTGCGCTCCAGCACAGCCATACAAGGCATACACCGGTCTGGATAAGTCGTGACAGATTCATTCGCATGCTCCCGTTGGTGCCCACAGTTTATGCCGACATGCCCTGGTGGCGCAGCAGCGCGTCCAAGCTGGGTTCTCGGCCCCTGAAGGCCTTGAACGACTCCATGGCCGGGCGGCTGCCACCCGCTTCGAGTATCTCTTGGCGGTATTTGGTACCGGTTTCTACGCTCGGGGTGCCGTCTTCTGCGGCGGTTTCTTCAAAGGCAGCGTAGGCATCTGCGCTGAGCACCTCGGCCCATTTGTAGCTGTAGTAGCCGGCCGCATAACCACCGGAAAAAATATGGCTGAAGGTGTGGGGCGCGCGGCTCCAAGGGGGCGAGGACACCACCGCCACCTCGCGTCGCACGGTTTCGAGCAGGGGCATAAAGTCCTGTGCCGGGTCGTGCGAACTGTGCAGCAGCATGTCAAACAGCGAGAACTCGATTTGGCGCAGCGTTTGCAGTCCGCTTTGGAAGTTGCGCGCGGCCAGCATCTTCTCGAACAGGGCGCGCGGCAGGCTGTCGCCGGTTTCCACATGGGCGGTCATGTGCTGCAGCACGCTCCACTCCCAGCAGAAGTTCTCCATGAACTGGCTGGGCAGCTCCACCGCATCCCACTCCACGCCGCTGATGCCCGAGACATCGTGCTCGCTGACCTGGGTCAGCATGTGGTGCAGGCCGTGGCCGAATTCGTGGAACAGGGTGGTGACATCGTCATGCGTGAGCAAGGCCGGTTTGCCGTCCACGCCGCCGGCGAAGTTGCACACCAGGTGCGCCACCGGGGTTTGCAGGACGCCGGTGTCGGGGCGCAGCCAGCGCCCGCGCACATCGTCCATCCAGGCGCCGCCGCGTTTGCCGGTGCGCGCGCTCGGGTCTAGGTAGAACTGGCCGATCAACTGGCCACGGCGCTCGATGCGGTGGAACTGCACGCCGCTGTTCCACACCGGTGCCTGATCGGTCAGGATGCTGACATCAAACAGGGTCTCGACAATCTTGAACAGACCGGCCAACACCTTGGGCGCCGTGAAGTACTGCTTGACCTCCTGCTCGCTAAAGGCGTAGCGCGCCTCCTTGAGCTTCTCGCTGATGTAGGGCAGGTCCCAGGGCTGCGGATCGTTCAGGCCCAGCGTGTCGCGGGCAAAGGCGCGCAGATCGGCCAGGTCTTTCTCGGCAAAGGGTTTGGCCTTGGAGGCCAGGTCGCGCAAAAAAGTGGTGACGGCTTCGGGGGTGTTGGCCATCTTGGGCACCAGGGACACCTGGGCGAAATTGTCGTAACCCAGCAGGCGCGCTTCTTCGCGGCGCAGGGCCAAGATCTCGCCAATGATGGCCGTGTTGTCGAACTGGCGCGCTTCGGGTGCAGCCTGGTCGGAGCTGCGCGTGACATAGGCGCGGTACATGGTTTCGCGCAGGGCGCTGCTTTGGGCGAACTGCATGATGGGCAGGTAGCAGGGCATCTTCAGGCTGAGCTTGAAGCCTTGCTTGCCATCGGCCTGAGCCGCCACCATGGCCGTGTGCTTGACGTCTTGCGGCACGCCATCTAACTCGGCCTCAGCGGCGTAGTAGGCAAAGGCATCGGTGGCGTCCAGCGTGTTTTCGCTGAACTTCTGGCTGAGGGCCGCTTGGCGCTCCTGGATCTCGGCAAAGCGCTTGCGTGCCTCACCCACCAGGTCGGCGCCGCCCAGCACAAAATTGCGCATGGCGTTTTTGTGCGCCTGGCGTTGCTCGGTGTTGAGTGCGGCCACATCCATCGCCTTGTACTTGGCGTACAGCCGCTCGTCGGCGCCCAGGCGGGTCCAGAACTCGGTGACGCGGGGCAGTGCGGCGTTGTAGGCGTTGCGCAACTCAGAGGAGTCGGCCACGCTGTTGAGGTGGTTCACAGCACCCCAGGCCATGCCTAGCTTTTCGGTCGCCACATCGAGCACGCGGGCCATGTCTTGCCACTGGGCCGGGAAGCTGTCTGCGGTGACCGCCTCCAGCGCTTTTTCTGCCTGCTCCAGCAAAGCATCAATGGCCTCCGGCACATGCTCGGGGTGGATCTGGTCGAAGAGGGGCAGGGTGTCAAAACGCAGCAGTGGATTCATGGGGCCTAGAGAGAAGTGTCTGAAAGTTGGAGCTAGTGAAGCAGATAGGGGCAGGGCAAATTTATGCAAGTCCGCGTGCGGCGGCCTCGCGCTCGGCGGCCTCCACGGTGTTGACCAGCAGCATGGCAATCGTCATGGGGCCCACACCGCCGGGCACCGGGGTGATGAAGCCGGCCACCTGGCTGACGCCAGCAAAGTCCACGTCACCGCAGAGCTTGCCCTCGTCGTTGCGGTTCATGCCCACGTCGAGCACCACGGCGCCGGGCTTGACCATGTCGGCGGTCAGCACATTGCGCTTGCCCACGGCGGCGACGATCACGTCGGCCTGCAGCGTCATGGCTTTGAGGTTGGCAGTGGCGCTGTGGCAGATGGTGACGGTGGCGTTTTGTGCCAGCAGCATCAGGGCCATGGGCTTGCCCACAATGTTGCTGCGCCCGATCACCACGGCGTGTTTGCCGCGCAAGTTGTAACCAATGGATTCCAGCATCTTCATGCAGCCATAGGGCGTGCAGGGCCAAAAGCCCGGTTGGCCCACCATCAGGGCGCCGGCGCTGGAGACGTGAAAGCCGTCCACATCCTTGGCCGGGGCAATCGCCTCGATCACCTTGTTCGCGTCGATATGGGCCGGCACGGGCAGCTGCACCAGAATGCCGTGGATGCTCGGATCCACGTTGAGCGCGGCTATGCGAGAGAGCAGTTCGGCCTCTGTCATGTTGGCGGGGTAACGCTCCAGCACCGAGTGCAGGCCGGCGTCAAGACAGGCCTTGACCTTGTTGCGCACATAGACTTGGGAAGCCGGGCTCTCGCCCACCAGCAGCACGGCCAGGCCGGGCGTCAGGCCCCGGCTGGTGAGCAGGGCGGTGCGGCGCGCCACGTCGGCGCGGGTGTGGGCGGCCAGGGCGTTGCCGTCAATGATTTTTGCGGTGGTGGTCATGGGTGTCTCCGGAATGAAAAAGCCCACAAAGCGCGGTTGCGGGCATGGGGGGCAGGGAGCCACAAGCGTCAGTCGCTGACGTGCCTGCCTAGGCAGTGGGCTAAGGTGGCGTGGCGGTTCAAGCTTTGGGGGCACTTTGCCCCAGTGCGATCTTGAGCAGATCGGCTACGGTGTTGGCGCTGAGCTTTTCCATGATGTTGGCGCGGTGTGCTTCCACCGTCTTGATGCTGATCCCTAAGTCATCGGCAATTTGCTTGTTCAGGCGACCGGCGACGATGCGCTCAAGCACCTGCGACTCGCGCAGCGTCAGCTTGGACAGCAGGGCATCGCGGTTGACCGCCAACTGGTAGTCGGCAAAGGAGTCCTTGGCGTGGTCCAGCATGCGCTCCACCAGGCCGACCAGTTGGTCTTCCTTGAAGGGCTTTTGGATGAAGTCCATGGCGCCTTTTTTCATGGTGTCCACCGCCATGGGCACGTCGCCGTGGCCGGTGATGAAGACGATGGGCAAAGGGGAGCGGCCCTCGATCAGACGGTTTTGCAGCTCCAGTCCGGTCATGCCACCCATGCGGATATCGGCAATCAGGCAGGCGACCTCGCGGGCATCGTAGCGGCTGAGAAAAGACTCGGCGGAGTCAAAGCAGCGCACCCGGTAACCCTTTCCCTCCAATAACCATTGCAAGGAATCACGTACGGCTTCGTCGTCATCAACGACATAGACCGTCCCTTTTTTAGGTATCAGGCTCATTCAAATTTCCAGACCATTATGTGCTTGAGGTGGGTGCACTGAGTGCAAGGGTACCGATGTCTGCGATGGGAATCCAGAAGGAAAACCGGCAACCTGCCACCTCGGCGCCATTGTAGATGTTCTCGGCAGTCATTCTTCCCAGGTGGGATTCGACGATGGAGCGGCACAGCGAAAGGCCTATGCCCATGCCATCGGCCTTGGTCGAAAAGAAGGCCTCGTACAGGCGCGCCATCACCTCGGGTGCCAGGCCCTTGCCGGAGTCGCGCACCGAGAAATCAATGGCCGACTGGCCCTCTACCCGTATCGGCACCACGCGCAGCTCCACTAGGCGCTGTGCCGTGGGCCGCTGCGCCATGTCGATCGACTCGGCGGCGTTGCGCAGCAGGTTGACCAGTACCTGCTCGATCAGGATCGGGTCCACCAGCATTTTGGGCATGCGCGCGGCCACATAGTGGTTCAGGCGCACATTGCGCCGGCGCAGCTCGATGTCGGCCAGCTCGATGGCTTCGCTGACCATCACGCCCACTTCCGAAGGCGTGCGGTTGGGCTCGCTGCGTTTCACAAACGAGCGTATGCGCTGGATGATTTGCCCGGCCCGCTGGGCCTGGCGCGCGGTCTTGTCCAGTGCGCCCAACAGGTCTTCTTCGGTGATCTGCTTGGACTTGATGCGAGAGACCATGCCGTTGCAGTAGTTGTTGATGGCGGTCAGCGGCTGGTTGAGTTCATGGGCCACGCTGGAGGCCATCTCGCCCATGGTGATCAGGCGGCTGGAGTTGGCGGCGCGCTCGGACTGGGTGGCGGCCTGCTCCTCGGCCAGGCGCCGGCTGGTGATGTCGGTGGCAATCACCATCTGTGCCAAGCGTCCATCCACCCAGCTCAGGTAACGGGTGCGCACCTCCAGCCATTTGCCCAGCACGCTGTCAAAGATCTCGCCGCTTTCGGTTTCGGTGTCGGCAATCGCCTCGGTCGGCAGGCCAGCAAGGGGGTCCACGCTGTCGCCCGAGTCATCGCTGGTGCGGCTGGTGGGCACGCCGGCCTCGGCCACCAGTTGCAGGTGGCCGTTGGCCTGGGTGCCAAACCATTGGCGGTAGAGCTTGTTGGCAAATAGCAGCTCATCGCTGCCCAGGGGGGCCACCGAGATGGAGGCGTCGAGCGCTTCCAGCACGGTGGTAAAGCGCTGGTGCGAGGCCGACAGTTGTTCGCGCACCCGGTTGGGTTCGGTGATGTCGGTCATGGAGGTGACCCAGCCGGTTTGCGTGCCCAGGGCGTCGATCAGCGGCGCCACATACAGGCGGGCATCAAAGGTGCCGGCGTCGCGCCGTTTGACGCGCACCTGGAAGCCGCCGGGTGTGAACTTGCCTGACAGTTCTTCTTCGAGCTTGGAGGTCAGCAACTCGCGGTCCGATTCCGGCCAATAGGGGAAGGGTGCCGAGCGCCCCACCAGGTCGGCCTCGCTCCAGCCTGTCATCTGGCAAAAGGCGGCGTTGACGTAGGTGATGCGGCCCTGCAGGTCCATGGCGCGCATGCCGGTGAGCATGGAGTTTTCCATGGCGCGGCGAAAGTTGGTCTCGGCTACCAGGGCCTGTTGCGCCTGCAAGCGCCGGCGCGTGTGGCGCCAGTTGGCGATCAGCATCCAGGCGGTCATCACGCTGAGTGAGCCCACCAGCCAAAACAGGCCGCTGCCAATTACGCCCAAGGAGGCGCGGTAGGCCTGACCCCGCACCAGCAGGCCGCTGCCGACCGGCGACACCGGCATGGAATAGGCGTTGTTGCGCGGTGCCCAGGGCATGGCGTAACTCGATGCTTTTCGCGCCGGGATCACCGTGCCCGCCAGCAGCGCGCCCTTGGCGTCCAAGAGCGAAATGGCGTAGCGCGCCGTGACCTCGTCGGGCACGCCATAGCGGTACAGGCCGTCCACCGACAGCTCGGCCAGCAGCACACCGGCAAAGCGGCTGCGTTCATTGAGCGGAATGTAGACCTGCATCAGCGGCGCAAATTCGGCAGCGCGCAGGCGCTGCAAATAGACCGGCTGGTTGCTGAGCTTGGCGTTGGCATAGGCGGTGTCGTCTTCCAGTCGCGTGGCCGGATCGGCCTGCGCGTGCGTTGCCAGCATCGGGTGGTTGGCGGTGCCCGTGCCTACCCTCAGATGGTGGCGCTCATCGATCCAGGCCAGACCCTGGATTTCTGGGTATTGGTTGAGCATGGCGGCGGCGCGGCTGCGAAAGCTCTCCGCATCGAGTTCGCGGTTGGACAGCTCGCGGGCGATGCGGGTGAACTGCTCTTGGCGCTCCAGCAAGCGCAGGCGCAGGCGCTGCTGCGTATATTCCACATCGCGCTGCACAGCTTCTTGCTCGCGGTCGAACTCTTCGGCGCGCAGGTAGGCAAAGGCGATCACGATGGCTACAAAAAACAGCAGCACAGCGGCCAGCGGAACCAGCATGGCAAGGCGGTCTTGGCGGTGCGGATGCTGGCGCTTCCACCAATGCTTGGCCTGCTGAACCCGGGGCATTGCCAAGGCGCTGGGCAGCGAAATCAGGTGGGGCAGTGACATGCGCAGAGTGTAGGCGAAGGCGTTTGGCACGACCGTGCTTAATTTCATTATATGAAATCAACAAGCACCAGTTGAAATATTAAATAAAATGTGAGAAACTGCCCAGGCCGTACTAAATTGCAGCGGCAAACCCTCATAAGAAACCAGGAGACAAGAATGTCAGCAGTTCCCCATAGCCCGGCAGGCAGCCATGACGCAGACAGCCAGGAGACCCGCGAGTGGATGGATGCCCTGTCCGCAGTGATCGAAAAAGAGGGCCCGGAGCGGGCCCAGTTCCTGCTGGAGCAACTGCTCTCGCATGCGCGCCAGAACAGCATGGACATGCCGTTCTCGGCCAACACGGCCTACGTCAACACGATTGAGACCGACAAGGAAGAGATTTGCCCCGGCAATATCGAGATCGAAGAGCGCCTGCGCGCCTACATGCGCTGGAACGCGATGGCCATGGTGGTCAAGGCCAACCGCCACCACCCCGTGGACGGTGGCGACCTGGGCGGCCACATCGGCTCGTTCGCGTCCCTGGCCCATATGTTTGGTGCCGGCTTTAACCACTTCTGGCATGCCGAAAGCAATGAGCCTGGCAAAGAGCATGGAGGCGACTGCCTCTACATCCAGGGCCATGTGTCTCCCGGTGTCTATGCCCGCGCTTACCTTGAAGGCCGTCTGACGGAAGAGCAGTTGCTCAACTTCCGCCAGGAAACCGGTGGCAAGGGACTGTCGAGCTATCCGCATCCCAAGCTGATGCCCAATTTCTGGCAGTTTCCCACTGTCTCCATGGGTCTTGGCCCACTGATGGCGATCTACCAGGCCCGCTTCCTGAAGTACCTGCATGCCCGTGGCATTGCCAACACCGAGAACCGCAAGGTCTGGGTGTTCTGCGGCGACGGCGAAATGGATGAGGTCGAATCGCTGGGCGCCATCGGTCTGGCCGCACGCGAAAAGCTGGACAACCTGGTGTTTGTCATCAACTGCAATTTGCAGCGTCTGGACGGCCCGGTGCGCGGCAATGGCAAGATCGTGCAAGAGCTCGAAGGCGAATTCCGCGGCTCCGGTTGGAACGTGATCAAGCTGCTGTGGGGCAGCGAGTGGGATCCGCTCCTGGCGCGCGACAAGGACGGCGCTCTGCGCAAGGTCATGATGGACACGCTGGACGGCGACTACCAGGCCTTCAAGGCCAATGACGGCGCCTTTGTGCGCAAGAACTTCTTTGGCCGCTCACCCGAGACGCTGGAGATGGTCTCCAAAATGAGCGACGACGCCATCTGGGCCCTGCGCCGTGGCGGCCATGACCCACAAAAGGTCTACGCCGCTTACGCCGCTGCCGTCAAGCACAAGGGCCAGCCCACCGTCCTGTTGATCAAGACCGTCAAGGGTTTTGGCATGGGCAAGTCGGGCGAAGGCAAGAACAATGTGCACCAGACCAAGAAGCTGACCGACGAGGACATCAAGGCCTTCCGCGACCGCTTCAACATCCCGGTGCCCGATAGCCAGATTGCCGACATCCCCTTCTACAAGCCGGCCGACGACACGCCGGAAATGAAGTACCTGCACGAGCGCCGCAAGGCCCTGGGCGGCTACCTGCCGAGCCGCCGCGCCAAGGCCGACGAGAGCTTTACCGTGCCTGCGCTGGAAACCTTCAAGTCGGTCATCGACCCCACGGCCGAAGGCCGCGAGATTTCGACTACCCAAGCCTATGTGCGCTTTTTGACGCAGCTGCTGCGCGACCAGGCCCTGGGCCCGCGCGTGGTGCCCATTTTGGTGGATGAGGCGCGCACCTTTGGTATGGAAGGCCTGTTTCGCCAGATCGGTATTTACAACCCGGCAGGCCAGCAGTACACCCCGGTCGATAAAGACCAGGTCATGTACTACAAGGAAGACGTCAAGGGCCAGATCCTGCAAGAGGGCATCAACGAAGCCGGCGGCATGGCCAGCTGGATTGCAGCGGCCACCAGCTACTCCACCAGCAACCGCATCATGGTGCCGTTCTACGTGTACTACTCGATGTTTGGCTTCCAGCGCATTGGCGATCTGGCCTGGGCGGCTGGCGACATGCAGGCCCGCGGCTTCCTGTTGGGCGGCACTTCCGGGCGCACCACGCTCAACGGCGAAGGCCTGCAGCACGAAGACGGCCACAGCCACATCATGGCCGGCACGATTCCGAACTGCATCTCCTACGACCCGACCTTTGCGCACGAAGTGGGCGTGATCTTGCACCATGGCTTGAAGCGCATGGTCGAAAAGCAGGACAACGTTTTCTACTACCTGACCCTGCTGAACGAAAACTACGCCATGCCTGGCCTTGCCGCCGGCACCGAAGAGCAGATCATCAAGGGCATGTACCTGAGCAAGCCCGGTTCTGCACAGAAGACCCGCGTGCAACTGCTGGGCTCAGGCACCATCCTGCGCGAAAGCTTTGCGGCACAAGAGCTGCTGGAAAAAGACTGGGGCATTGCCGCCGATGTCTGGAGCTGCCCCAGCTTTAACGAACTGACCCGCGAGGGCCAGGACGCCGAGCGCTGGAACCTGCTGCACCCGCTGGAAAAACCGCGTGTCTCGTTTGTGGCCCAACAACTAGCCGCCCACAGCGGCCCGGTGGTGGCATCGACCGACTACATGAAGGCCTATGCCGAGCAGATCCGCCCCTTCATCCCGGCCGGCCGCGTCTACAAGGTGCTGGGCACCGACGGCTTTGGCCGCAGCGACTTCCGCAGCAAGCTGCGCGAGCACTTCGAGATCAACCGCCACTACATCGTGGTGGCGGCCCTCAAGGCGCTGAGCGAAGGCGGTACGGTGCCGGTGGCCAAGGTGGCAGAAGCCATTGCCAAGTACGGTATCAACGTAGACAAGATCAATCCCCTGTACGCCTAAGCGTTGGAGACAAAAAGATATGGCACTCATAGAAGTAATAGTTCCCGATATCGGCGACTTTGATGAAGTCACCGTGATCGAGCTGATGGTCAAGGTCGGCGATACGGTCAAGGCCGAGCAAAGCCTGATCACCGTGGAGAGCGACAAGGCCTCCATGGAAATCCCCTGCAGCCAGGCCGGCGTGGTCAAAGAAATCAAGGTCGCTTTGGGCGCCAAGGTCAAGCAAGGTTCTGTCGTGCTGATGCTCGAAGTGGTGGGCGCGTCGGCAGCCGCTGCACCAGCCGTTGCGCCAACTGCTGCTGCCAGCGCTCCTGTTGCGGCTGCGGCAGCTCCCGTTGCGGTGGCAGCTGTCGCATCCGGCCCCATCGAAGTGCGCGTGCCCGATATCGGCGACTTCAAGGACGTCAGCGTCATTGAAATGCTGGTCAAGGTCGGCGACACCATCAAGTTGGAGCAGGGCCTGATCACCGTGGAGTCCGACAAGGCCGCGATGGAAATCCCGTCTAGCGTGGCGGGTGTGGTCAAGGAACTCAAGGTCAAGCTGGGTGACACCGTCAACATCGGCGATCTGGTGGCGATTCTGGAAGGCTCTGTACCTGCTGCTGCTGCTGCGCCTGCGCCTGCGGCAGTGGCTCCGGCAACTGCCGCGCCCGCCGCTGCGGCTCCCGCCGCCGCTGCAGTGCCCGCACACGTCCCCGGCGCAGCGCCTCTCGGTCTGCCCCACGCCTCGCCTTCGGTGCGCAAGTTCGCCCGCGAACTCGGCGTGCCGCTCAATGAGGTCAAGGGCAGTGGCCTCAAGGGCCGCATCACCGACTCCGACGTCCAATCCTTCACCCGCTCTGTCATGAGCGGCGCGGTGCAGACCCTGGCCGCTGCGGCGCAAGCCAAGCCGGCCTCTGGCGGCGACGGTGCAGGTCTGGGCCTGATCCCCTGGCCCAAGGTGGACTTTGCCAAGTTCGGCCCGGTGGAACGCAAGGAGATGAGCCGCATCAAGAAGATCAGCGGCGCCAACCTGTTGCGCAATGCTGTTCTGATTCCGGCCGTCACCAACCATGACGACTGCGACATCACCGATCTGGAAGCCTTCCGCGTCTCCACCAACAAGGAAAACGAGAAGAACCCCAACGCAGCGAAGGTGACCATGCTGGCCTTCCTGATCAAGGCCTGCGTGGCCGCGCTCAAGAAGTTCCCCGAGTTCAACAGCAGCTTGGACGGCGATGCGCTTGTCTACAAGAACTACTGGCACATCGGCTTTGCGGCAGACACGCCCAATGGCCTGATGGTTCCGGTGATCAAGGACGCCGACAAAAAGGGCATCTTCCAGATCAGCCAGGAGATGGGCGAACTGGCCAAGAAGGCGCGTGACGGCAAACTCAGCCCGGCAGAAATGTCGGGTGCGACCTTCACGATATCGAGCTTGGGTGGCATTGGTGGGCGTTATTTCACGCCCATCATCAACGCCCCCGAAGTGGCGATTCTGGGCGTGTGCCGCTCCACGATTGAGCCCAAGTGGGACGGCAAGGCCTTCCAGCCGCGCCTGACCTTGCCGCTGTCGCTGACCTGGGACCACCGCGTTATCGACGGTGCCGCTGCCGCACGCTTTAACGTGTACCTCGGCCAGATCCTCGGCGACTTCCGCCGTGTGTTGCTCTAAGCAAAGGAATCCGAATGGCAAACATAGACATCCAGGTTCCCGACATCGGTGACTTCGACGAAGTCACCGTCATTGAGCTGATGGTCAAGGTGGGCGATACCGTCAAGCCCGACCAAAGCCTGATCACCGTGGAGAGCGACAAGGCTTCCATGGAAATTCCCTCCAGCCACGGCGGCGTGGTCAAGGAACTCAAGGTAAAAGTGGGCGACAAGGTCAAGCAAGGAACGCTCGTGCTGGTGTTGGAAGGCGAGGGCGGTGCGGCTGCTGCTGCTGCCGCACCCGCTGCAGCCTCCGCTCCCACTGCTGCTGCTCCCGCCGCTCCTGCGGCCTCTGCAGTGCCAGTCCCTATCTCGTCCTCCTTCGGCGCTAGCTACGCTGGTTCGGTCGATCTGGAGTGCGATCTGGTCGTGCTGGGCGGTGGCCCTGGCGGCTACTCGGCGGCCTTCCGCGCTGCCGACCTCGGCCTCAAGGTCGTCATCGTCGAGCGCTATGCCACGCTGGGCGGCGTCTGCCTGAACGTGGGCTGCATCCCCTCCAAGGCGCTGCTGCACGTGGCCGCCGTCATGGACGAGGTGAGTCACATGGCAGCCCTGGGCGTGGATTTCGGCGCACCCGTGGTCAACATCGACAAGCTGCGCGGCCACAAGGAAAAGGTCATCGGTAAGCTGACCGGCGGCCTGGCCGCCATGGCCAAGATGCGCAAGGTCACGACCGTGCGCGGCTACGGTGCCTTTGTTGGCGCCAACCACCTTGAAGTGAGCGAGACCAGCGGTACGGCGCAGGAAAAGACCGGCAGCAAGAAGGTCATCGCTTTTAAGAAGGCCATCATCGCTGCCGGTAGCCAGGCCGTGCGCCTGCCCTTCATGCCCGAAGACCCGCGCGTGGTGGACTCCACCGGTGCCCTGGCACTCAAGGAAGTGCCCAAGCGCATGCTGATTCTGGGTGGCGGCATCATCGGCCTGGAAATGGGCACGGTCTACAGCACCCTGGGCGCACGCCTGGACGTTGTGGAAATGCTGGACGGTCTGATGCAGGGCGCCGACCGCGACCTGGTGAAGATCTGGCAGAAGATGAACGCGCCGCGCTTTGACAACATCATGCTCAAGACCAAGACCGTGTCCGCACGCGCCTTGCCCGAAGGCATTGAGGTCACGTTTGCCGCGGCAGAAGAGGGTGTCACCGTGCCCGCACCCCAGGTCTATGACCTGGTGCTGCAGGCCGTGGGCCGCACGCCCAACGGCAAGAAGATTGCCGCCGAAAAGGCCGGTGTGGCAGTCACAGACCGGGGCTTCATCAACGTCGATATCCAGATGCGCACCAACGTGCCCCACATCTTCGCCATTGGCGATGTGGTGGGCCAGCCCATGCTGGCGCACAAGGCCGTGCACGAGGCCCATGTGGCGGCCGAGGTCATTGCCGGTGAACTGCTGGGCAACAAGGAGCTTGCAGCTGCAGCCTTCAACGCCCGCGTGATTCCCAGCGTGGCCTACACCGACCCCGAAGTGGCCTGGGTGGGACTCACCGAAGACCAGGCCAAGGCCCAGGGCATCAAGGTCAAGAAGGGCCTGTTCCCCTGGAACGCGTCCGGGCGCGCCATTGCCAATGGACGCGACGAGGGTGTTACCAAACTGCTGTTTGATGATTCCCCTGAAGCGCATGGCCACGGCAAGATCCTGGGCGGCGGCATGGTCGGGACGCATGCCGGTGACATGATTGGCGAGATCGTTTTGGCGATCGAGATGGGTGCAGACTGCATCGACATCGGCAAGACCATCCACCCGCACCCGACGTTGGGCGAGTCCATCGGCATGGCCGCTGAAATTGCCCACGGAAGTTGCACCGACCTGCCACCCCAGAAGAAGTAAGCCGACTCAGCGCTGCTCCTGCAAAAAACCCGAACGCCTGTGCGTTCGGGTTTTTTTGTGTTCTTCTCTCTCCTGCCTCTGCAACGCCGTACCGGAAGATTTTTCAGATCTTCAGTGAGTCTAATTTGCACGAATGAGTGTTCGTGATTTACATTTCTTTGAATGAATGAGAGCACATACCGCAAAAAAACGTGCATCAGCAAATGTTGACATGGACGCGCCGTTGCAAATCCACGTATTTCGTCTTCCACCACGGTGTCGATTTACGAAAAAACAGAACTGAGGGTTGTTTATGGGAGCCATAAGTCATCCAGAAATATCCGCCAACGCCCAGGGGCGTGTGCGCCCGCACAGCGCTGACAGGTCCCACAAACAGAAGGCTGGAAAATCTAAGCTTTGTCGCTTATCAAGCCGCATCAAATCCTGGGTTGACAAATGCATGCGTCGGCCAGCACAAGTGAAAGTTGTGCAGCGGCTTACTGGCGACAAGTCTTCAGTGAGCAGCAGTAACGCCACTGCTGGCAAATTGTTTGTGACATGGCTCTTTGCCATGACTCTTGGCGGCTTGGCAGCGCCAGTGCATGCGCAAACCCCCGTATTGAATGTTACAAATCCCTGCACCATCATCGCAAGCGCTGATATGGTTTGTCGCGGTGGTGTCGCTGCCGCCGAGACTACCGAACTTGGAAACAATTGCCCCAACTATCTTCAGAATTTTTCAGGCGTGTGGTTGCGTCAAACGGGACTCAGTATTGCTGTAGCACCCAACACGGACTATATTTTCGATTTTCCGGTAGGGGAATACGGCGATGGTTACCAATTGCCATGGAATCCTGCCAGATCCAACCTCTCTCTTCAGGCTGGCGGACGGTTAGCAACCCGGCTTGGCAGCGGCAATGGAATTAGCCCACAACTCGGTGCCTTAACGCATCTGCAGTTTAGGTGGAACAGCGGCCCGTTAACCTCCATCTCAAACTGGTCTATCTCCAATGCCACTGCCAGTGGTTGTGGAAACGACGTTTACTTTTTCGCCAACATTACTGCCACACCGGTCGTAACCGTTGCGACAGTGAAAACGCTCGCGACCGTCAACGGTGTGGCGGCAACGCCGACGACCGTTGTCAACGCTGGTGATATTCTGGTTTATCAGCTTGTCAGCACCAACACGGGGGGGGCAAGCGGCAGTGTCACCTTGAGCGACCCGGTGCCGGCCAACACCACCAAGACCGGCAATGAGGCTGCCTGGAGTTGTGGCAATAATTCGATCGCTGGTACGCCTTGCACGCAGACCATCAGTGTGGCCGCTAACGCCAGCCTGACAACGAATTACACCGTGGCGGTGGTGAGCCCTTTGCCGGCCACAGCTACTACTGGCATTGGCAATACGGCCACAGCCAATGGCAGTACCTGTAGTTCCTGTGGACCGATCACCAACCCGGCGCCCAACATCGATACCGTCAAAACGCTGTTGAGCATCAACGGCGTGGCAGCGACTCCTACCGCGACGGTGAAGGCCGGCGATGTGCTGGTGTATCGCCTGGTCAGCACCAATGCCGGTAGCGCC
>CAISLN010000034.1 GCA_903886275.1 uncultured beta proteobacterium
GAGGCTGGCTGGAGTTGCGCCAACAATGCAGCCGCTGGCACGCCTTGCACGCAGAGCGTGAGCGTCGGGACTGGCGCCAGCGTGACGACGAATTACACCGTGGCGGTGGTGAGCCCCTTGCCGGCCACCGCTACCACGGGCCTCAGCAATACGGCCACCGTCACTGGAGGTACCTGTAGTTCCTGCGGCCCTATCACCAACCCGGCGCTCTATATCGATACCGTTAAGACGCTGTTGAGTATCAATGGCGCTGCAGCGACTCCGAGCGCAACGGTCCATGCGGGCGATGTGCTGGTGTACCGCCTTGTCAGCACCAATACCGGTGGCACTAACGGCACCACGGTACTGAGCGACCCTGTGCCCGACAACACCATCAAGAGCGGCAATGAGGCTGACTGGAGTTGCGCCAATAATTCGACCGCTGGCACGCCTTGTATGCAGACCGTCAGTGTGGCCGCTAACGCCAGTGTGACAACGCATTACACCTTGACGGTGGTGAGCGCCTTGCCGGCCACCGCTACCACGGGCATCAGCAATACGGCCACCTCCAATAGCGGTACCTGTAGTTCCTGTGGTCCTATCACCAACCCGGCGCCGAACATCGATACCGTCAAAACGCTGTTGAGCATCAACGGCGCGGCAGCGACTCCGAGCACAACCGTCCAGGCAGGCGATGTGCTGGTGTACCGCCTAGTCAGTACGAATACGGGCAATGCAAATGGCAGCGTGACCTTGAGCGATGTGGTGCCCGACAACACCACCAAGACTGGCAATGAGGCTGGCTGGAGTTGTGGCAATAACGCAGCCGCTGGCACTTCGTGCACGCAGAGCGTGAGCGTCGGGACTGGCGCCAGCGTGACGACGAATTACACCGTGGCGGTGGTGAGCCCCTTGCCGGCCACCGCTGCTACCGGCATCAGCAACACAGCCACCGCCAATGGCGGTACCTGTAGTTCCTGTGGTCCTGTCACCAACCTGGTGCCCAATATCGATACCGTCAAGACGCTGTTGAGCATCAATGGAAGCAGCGCGGGGGTAAACGCTGCATCCATCGTCAGAGCGGGCGACGTGCTGGTGTACCGCCTGGTCAGCACCAATACCGGTGGCGCCAACGGCACCACGGTACTGAGCGACCCTGTGCCTGCCAATATGACCAAGACCGGCAATGAGGCTGGCTGGAGTTGCGCCAACAACGCAGCCGCTGATACGCCTTGCACGCAGACCGTCAGTGTGGCCGCTAACGCCAGCGTGCCAACGACTTACACCGTGACGGTGGTGAGTCCCTTGTCTGCCACAGCTACCACCGGCATCAGCAATACGGCCACCGCCACTGGCGGTACCTGTAGTTCCTGTGGTCCTGTCACCAACCCGGCGCCGAACATCGATACCGTCAAAACGCTGTTGAGCATCAACGGCGCGGCAGCGACTCCGAGCGCAACCGTCAAGGCAGGCGATGTGCTGGTGTACCGCCTGGTCAGCACGAATACGGGCAATGCAAATGGCAGCGTCACCTTGAGCGATGTGGTGCCCGCCAACACCACCAAGAGCGCCAGCGAAGCCTGGAGTTGCGCTGACGGTGCGGGCACTGGTGCAGCTTGCACGCAGAGCGTGAGCGTCGCCGTCGGCGCCAGCGTGACGACGAACTACACGATGACGGTGACTCCCCAGCTGCCAGCAGGTGCAACCGGTATCAGCAACACGGCCACCAGCACGCACAGCTGCAGTGCTTGCGGCCCCATCACCAACCCGGCGCCCAATATCGACACGGTCAAGACACTGTTGAGCATCAACGGCGTGGTGGCGATTGCCGGTGGCGTCATCCACCCTGGCGATGTGGTGGTGTACCAGTTGGCCAGCACCAATACGGGCAACGCGGCCGGTAGCGTCATCTTGAGCGACTTGGTGCCGGTGAACGCGACCAAATCGGGTGGTGAGCCAAACTGGAGCTGTGCCGGTGGCGCGGTGAGCGGCACCGTCTGCACGCAGACGGTGAGCGTTGGCGTAGGCGCTACGGTGACGGTGAACTACACGATCACGACGGATGCGGTCCTGCCCCCGGGAACGACATCGGTGCTCAATACGGCCACCAGCAGCGGGCGCTGCAGTGCCTGTGGTCCGATCGCCGCGCCGACGGCGCGCACCGGTACGGTCAAAACGCTGGCCAAGATCAACGGCGTGGCGCCGACTACCCCAAGCCTGGCACGCCCGGGCGACGCGCTGACCTACAACTTGACGAGCACGAACACGTCCAACACGGCAGACAACATCACTCTGATCGATGTTGTGCCGGCTAACACGACCAAGTCGGGTAGTGAATCGGGCTGGAGTTGTGCCGACGGTGCGGGTGCTGGCACAGCTTGTTCTCAGTCGGTGGGCGTAGGTGCGAACGCCACGGTGGTGACGACCTATACGGTGAAGCTGATTGCGCAACTGCCCTCGGGCACGGCGCAGGTGGCTAATACAGCAACCAGTCCGAACAGCACTTGCACCTATTGCGGTCCGATCACCATCCCTGCGGCCAACATCCGTACGGTAAAGAGGCTCTTGAGCATCAACGGCGTGGCTGCGACGCCAAGCTCCACGGTTGGTGCGGGCGCAGTGCTGGTCTACCAGCTTGTTAGCACCAATGGGGGTAACCAAAGCGACAGCGTCACTTTGAGCGATGCAGTGCCGACCAACATGACCAAGGCGGGCAATGAGGCCGGCTGGAGCTGCCCCGACGGTGCGGTGGCCGGCGTAGCCTGCACGCAGAGCGTGGCGGTGGGCGCTGGTGCGACAGTCACCGCCGACTACACGGTCAAGGTTAACGCGGCCTTGCCACCGAGCACGAGCCAGGTGGCCAACACAGCCACCAGTACCGGCGGCTGCAGTGATTGCGGACCCATCGTGAACCAGAAGTCCAACATTGGCACGGTGAAGTCGCTGGCGACGATCAACGGCGTGGCGGCTACTGCCAACAGCGTGGCGCGCCCGGGCGACGTGCTGGTGTACAAGCTGACCAGCACGAATACGACAGCGGCCGCCGGCACTATCACCCTGAGCGATGCGGTGCCGGCCAACACGACCAAGTGGGGCACGGAAGGGGGCTGGAGTTGTGCCGACGGTGCTGTGGCCGCAAGCGCCTGTACGCAGACAGTCAGCGTAGGGGTGAACGCCATGGTGGTGGTGACCTATACGGTGAGGCTGATTGCGCAACTTCCCTCGGGTACGACGCAGGTGGCCAATACGGCGGCCAGTACCAACGAATGCACCAGCTGTGGTCCGATCACCATCCCGGCGGCCAACATCCATACGGTAAAGAAACTCTTGAGCGTCAACGGCGTGGCTGCGACGCCGAGCTCTACGGTTGGTGCAGGCGCGGTGCTGGTCTACCAGCTTGTTAGCACCAATGGGGGTAGCCAAAGCGACAGCGTCACTTTGAGCGATGCAGTGCCGACCAACATGAGCAAGGCCGGCAATGAGGCCGGCTGGAGTTGTGCCGATGGCGCGCTGGCCGGCGCAGCCTGCACGCAGAGCGTGACGGTGGGCGCTGGTGCGACAGTCACCACTAACTACACGGTCAAGGTTAACGCGGCCTTGCCATCGGGCACGAGCCAGGTGGCCAACACGGCTACCAGTACCGGCGGATGCAGTGATTGCGGACCCATCGTGAACCAGAAGTCCAGCATTGGCACTGTGAAGTCGCTGGCGACGATCAACGGCGTGGCAGCTACTGCCAACAGCGTGGCGCGCCCGAGCGACCTGCTGGTATACAAGCTGACGAGCACGAACACGGCTGCTACCGCTGGCAGTATCACCCTGAGCGATGCGGTGCCGGCCAACACGACCAAGTGGGGCGCAGAAGGGGGTTGGAGTTGTGCCGACGGTGCGACGCCCAGAAGTGCTTGTACACAGACGGTCAGCGTAGGGGCGAATGCCACGGTGGTGACGACCTATACGGTGAAGCTGATTGCGCAACTGCCCTCGGGCACGACGCAGGTGGCCAATACGGCGGCCAGCACCAACGAATGCGCCGGCTGTGGTCCGATCACCATCCCGGCGGCCAACATCCATACGGTAAAGAAGCTCTTGAGCGTCAACGGCGTGGCGCCAACATCGGCGTCCGTGGCTCTGCCCAACGACGTGCTGATCTACCAACTGGTGAGCGATAACAGGGGCAGCCAAAGCGATAGCGTCATATTGAGCGATGCGGTGCCGACCAACACGAGCAAGGCCGGCAACGAGTCAGGCTGGAGCTGTGCCGATGGCGCGCTGGCCGGCGCAGCTTGCACGCAGAGCGTGACGGTGGGCGCTGGTGCGACAGTCACTACTAACTACACGGTCAAGGTTAACGCGGCCTTGCCATCGGGAACGAGCCAGGTGGCCAACACGGCCGCCAGCACGGGCGCATGTGCCGATTGCGGCCCCATCGTCATCTCGACGAAGCCCGACGTTAGCGTCACCAAGGCCTTGACCAGCGGTCAAGCGGTGGCCAATGCAGGTGAGGTCTTGGTGTACAGCATTACGGTGACCAATACCCGCGCGAACTCCACGCAGCCCGCAGGCTACAAGTTTCTCGAGGTGATTCCGCAGGGTAGCACCCTGGTGAGTATTGCCGGCCCAGGAAGCAGTGACTGCGCTTCCGGCGCGGCGGCGGGACGCCTGTGCACGATCACCGTGCGCAATGCGGTGCCTGCCAACACGCCGCAGGTGTTCACGGTACGCGTGATCGTGGCAACGCCCATTGCGGTGGGCGTGACGCAGATCCTGAATCTCGCGGTGGGTGGTTCTACGCCGCCGAACGGCTGCACGCCGCTCAATGCGGATGGCACCTGCAACACGCCGCCAACGTGCAATAGCGGTGCGCCTGGCTGTGTGGTCGTTCCTACCGTCGATCCGGGCGTGAAGGTGACCAAGACCTTGACCAGTGGCCAGACGGCGGGCAGGCCGGCAGACCGCTTGGTGTATTCCATCACCTTGGACAACACCGTTGCCAACACCACGCAGGCGGCGGGCTTTAAGTTCTTTGAGGTGATCCCGCAGGGAGCAAGGCTGGTGAGTATCACAGGTCCTGGCACCAGCAATTGCAGCGCAGGCGCAGTTGCGGGTAGCTTGTGCGCCGTGACATTGGGCAACGCGTTGGTGGCTGGCACGCCCCAGACCTTTACGGTCACGGTGGACGTAGCCAACCCCATACCGGTCGGAGTCACCAAGATCGTGAACCTGGCCGCAGCCGGCCCCAACCCGCCTGTGGGCTGCACGCCGCAGAATCCGGACGGCACATGTCCGGTGCCGCCGGACTGCACGACCGCGGCCACACCGGCTTGCGTGGTACTGCCGGTAGATGGAGCCGACATCCGCCTGAGCAAGGCCTTGACCAGCGGACCCAACCCAGCGGTCGCCGGCGCCAGCCTGGTTTACACCATCACGCTGACCAATATATCGGCGGGTACGACGCGTGCGCCCGGTTACCCGTTCTTTGAGGTGATCCCGCAGGGCACCAGCTTGTCTGGCTTCACCGGGCCCGGTACCTCTGACTGTGTGCCCGGTGCTGCGGCCGGCCGTCTGTGCACCTTTGCGGTCAACACGGCTATCGCGCCGGGGGCTACGGTGAGTTTCACTGTCACGGTGTTGGTTGCGACGCCAATCCCGGTGGGGCAGACGCAGATACTGAACGTGGCAGCTCCCGGCCCGACGCCGCCTCCGGGCTGCTCGCCCCTGAATGCGCAAGGCACCTGTGTGACGCCGCCCGTTTGCGTTGCAGGTACGCCGGGCTGCGTGATCACGCCAACCGTTGCGCCTGGCGTGATGGCGTCCAAGGCCTTGATCAGCGGACAGAGCCTGGCCACAGCGGGCAGCACGCTGGTCTATGCGATCACACTGGACAATACGGCCGATACTGAACAGGCCGCCGGCTACAAGTTCTTTGAGGTGATTCCGCAGGGAACGACGCTGGTGAGCATTACCGGCCCGGGCTTTAGCAGCTGTGGAGTGGGCGCCAACGCGGGCACGCTGTGTACCGTGACAACCAGCCATGCGGTGGTCAAGGGCACGCCGCAGACCTTCATCGTGACGGTCAAGGTGGCTGATGCGCTTGCGGCAAGCCTGACGCGCATCCTCAACCTGGCAGCAAGTGGCCCGGCAACGCCGTCAGGCTGCTCGCCGTTGAATGCGGATGGCCGCTGCCCGACGCCGCCGGAGTGCACGGCGGCGGCGAACCCGGGCTGCGTGATCATGCCGACAGAAAACGCCGTGCTGATCAACAAAGCGCTGAGCAGTGGTCCCAACCCTGCAACACCGGGCGCGACCCTGGTCTACACCCTGACGATGAGCAATACAGTGGCAGGCACGGTTGTGGCCCCCGGCTATCAGTTTTTCGAGGTGGTTCCGCAGGGCACCAGTCTGGTGAGCATCACGGGTCCGGGCAGCAGCAACTGCGCCGCCGGTGCCGCTGCTGGAAGCCTGTGCACGATCACGACCAATGCGGCCACTGCGGCTGGCCTGTCCCAGGTATTCACGGTCACCGTGCGCGTGGCCTCACCGATTCCCAGCGGCCTCACGCGCATCCTGAACCTGGCCCAGGCCGGTCCGACGCCGCCTGCGGGCTGCACGCCACTCCAGGCGGACGGCAGCTGCACGACGCCTCCAGTGTGCGTGGCGAGCGCGCCTGGTTGCGTGATTACGCCATCGGATGCAGGCACCATCGGGGTGACCAAGGCGCTGCTCAGCGGTACGACGGCTTGGCCTGGCGCATCGCTGGTCTATGCGATTACGGTGACCAATCAGTCGGACACCTTGACGCAAGCTGCGGGCTACCGATTCTTCGAGGTGATACCGCAGTTCACCAGTCTGGTGAGCATCACGGGGCCGGGCAGCAGCAACTGCGTCGCCGGTGCCGTTGCTGGCAGCTTGTGCACGCTGACGACCAGCAGCGCGTTGGCGCCGCATGCGACGCTGACCTTCAGCGTGTCGGTGCAAGTCGCCATCCAAGTGCCCGCCAACGTCACCGAGATCATGAACCTGGCCACAACGGGTCCCACTGCGCCGCAGGGCTGTACCACGCTCCAAGCAGATGGCAGTTGCACGGCGCCGCCGCGCTGCACGACTGCGGCCAATCCGGGCTGCACGGTTACGCCGCTGAGGGCCGCAAGCTCGGTACTGATCACCAAGACGACGACGCTTAGGAGGGTCAAAATGGGCGACTTCGTGCCCTATACGGTGCGCCTGCAAAATATCCAAGGCTTGGCTTTAAGCCAGTTCAGCGTGTTGGACAACCCGGCGCCTGGACTGAGCTATGTCGAGAACAGCCTGCGCGTGGCTGGCGCCAACCAGGCCACGATCACCTCGCTGCGTCCGCTGAAGATGGACGGCTTGAGCCTGGCGCCCAACCAGGTGCTGACCTTGACCTATCTGATGCGCGTGGGTGCGGCCGCAGGCAAGGGGCAGTTGTGCAACCAGGTCTATGTGGACGATGCGAAGCGCCAGGCCCGCTCCAACATCGCCTCGGCCTGTGTGAGTCGTGCATCGGACCCCGACTTTGAAGACACGCGCATCTTTGGCATGGTGTTCGAGGACAGCAACGGCAACGGTGTGCAGGACGAGGGCGAACGTGGGCTGCCTGGCGTGCGCGTGGCAACTGCCACCGGCTACGTTGCCGAGACCGACTCCTTGGGTCGCTACCACTTTGAGGGCATTGATCCGGGCGCGTTTGCGCGAGGCAGCAACTTCATCGTCAAGCTCGACGAGAACACCCTGGCCAAGGGCAGTGTCCTGACGACGCAGAACCCGCTGGTCAAGCGCTTGACCTGGGCGATACCGGGGCAGTTCAACTTTGGCGTGAAGCAGCTGTATAGCCAACTGTATCTTTACGAGGCGGCGGTGCAGAGAGACACCCCGTTGGTGCCTTCGGTCCCTGTGCCGCAGCCACCGGTGCAGACGCCACCCTATGCCTTTGTCACAGATGGTCTGTTCAAGTTCGACAAGAGCAGTTTGGAGGACATTGTGGAGCCGGGCTTGAGCAACCTAGCGCACTTCGTCAACCGGCTCAGGCAGGACTTCTCGCGCATTGACCAGATTGTGGTGAAGGCGCATACCGACCGCCATGGCAGCGATACGCACAACCACGAGCTGGCTAGCAAGCGGGCGGCCACAGTCAAGGCCTATCTGGTGAAGAACGGCTTTGATCCGCAGGTCATCCGTGATGTGGCCGTGGGATCGGCGCAACCGGTGGTGGATTGTCCGGGCCCCAAGACGGCGGCGGTGATTGCCTGCCTGGCAGCGAACCGGCGTTTTGAAATCTTGGTCCAGGGTCTGGCGGCCGTTCGCAAGGACGCGTCCTCGCAATTGCAAAACAAACAGAGCCAGCCATGAAGAAAACTGCACAAAATCGGGCGCTCCAAATGACTGCACGTACGCTGAATGCCCGCCACCCGCGCGCCGTCCGAAGGATCACCGCCCAGGCCGCCAGAATTTTGGTGCTGGGCACCAGCACGCTGGCGCTGATGGGTACCAATCAGGAGCTGCTGGCCGAGTCCCTCCCGGATGCCGAGCCGGTTGATGCGCCGCGTGCCCAGCGTGAGACGGATGAGCCACCGTTGGTCTTGAAGATGGAATACACGCTGAGCCTGCCATCCGTGAAGGTTCGCGCCGCAGCCATCCAAGGCATGTCCCCAAACGACGCGACGGTTGGCACTGCGGCCCTTGCTTCCCACCAGCCGAAAGATTCGGAAAATCGCAATAGGCGCATGTTCCTGGCGTCGCTGGACAACAACTTCGGAGACTCTTGGCTGGCACAGCTGGCGCCTGACCAGCCCCCGACCGGAGCAAGCACAAAGGCGCGCAAAGTGGATATGCGGGAGTTCGGGCGCATCTGGTTAACCGAGGATCCGGGCGTGTTGAAGCCAGCGCTCAGCGTCAGCGCGACCGACAAGGCGGCGATCGAGCATGGGACTTTGCGCACACCGATCAAGTTCAGTATTTACACCAATTACGCGGCCTTTCTGAGCCGTGCCGAAATACGGGTCTACGCGCGAAACGCCTTTGACCGAGTGAATCCGATCGCCGTATTGCCGGTGAATGTGAAGGGCGGCAGCAACCAGATGTCGCTTGAATGGAGTGGTAAGCGCGATGCCGACGGGCAGTCGTCCACATTCGAGGAGGGTGACGTGCTGCAGTATGTGCTGCGCGTCTACGATGCGCAGGCGCGCTGGGACGAAACCAGGCCGGCTGCGATCACCCTGGTCAGCGATATCGAAAAAACCCGGGCGCTCGATGCATTGAACCAAGCCCAAAGCCTGGTAACTCTGCAGCAAAGCAGGCAAGTCGGGCTGAAGCTCGAAGACTATGTGCTGGAGACCAGCGTGATTGGGCGCAATGACGCAGTGATCCAGAACATCCCGCTGCGCGGCTCCAATGTGCGAATGCATGGCCAGGAAGTGCCCTTGGGGCTGGAGCTGAAGATCAATGACCAAAAGGTGTTCATCGACTTGGAGCGGAAATTCGTTTCCGAATACCTGTTGCCCATCGGGCCGCACCGATTCGATGTGGCGGCGACGGATGCGAACGGGCGGTTGTTGCAAGCCCAGTTGGAAACCGATGTGCGCGGCGAGTACTGGTTCATGGTCGGCCTTGCCGACCTGACCCTGTCGCAAAACAAGTTCAGCGGCAATGTGGAGATGGTCACGTCCGACGATCTGAAAAGATTCGACGGCGAGCATGCCTATGGCCGCCTGGCCTTCTATTTAAAGGGAAAGATCCAGGGCAAATACCTGCTGACGGGCCATGCCGACACCTTGGAGCGTGAGGGCCAGGACCTGTTCCAGGGCTTCTTCAAGGCTGACCGCAACGACATTTTGCGTCGCATCGACCCGGATGCCTATTACCCGGTCTACGGCGACGACTCGGTTCCTGTCCTTGATGCCGACACCTCTGGGCGCCTGTACGTGCGCCTGGACTGGGACAAGAGCAACGCGGTCTGGGGCAATTTCCGGTCGGAAATCAACCCGGGTGAATGGGCCGCCTACAACCGCAGCCTGTACGGTGCCAAGCTGGAATACCGCAGCCTGGAGTCGACCCCGCTGGGCGTACCCAGGACCCAGGTCAAGGCCTTTGCGGCGAACGCGCAGACGGCGGCCGGACGCAGCGAGTTCATCGGCACCGGTGGCAGCCTGTACTTCATGCGCCATACCGACATCGTGCCCGGCAGCGCCGTCCTTAGCCTTGAAGAGCGCGATCCCGACAGTGGCCGCGTGATCCAAACCACGGGCTTGCAGCCCGGCCTGGACTACGAAATCGACTACTTCCAAGGCCGTGTGATCTTGACCAGGCCGCTGCAACAGGTCAGCTCGACCAGTAGCATCCTGCGCGACAGACCCTTGTCTGGCAATTTGAATGCTTTGGTCGCTGTGTATGAGTTCTATCCGGAAACGGATTCCGACAACACCGGCGGCGGCGTCAACGCGAGGCAATGGCTTGGCGACAAGGTCGCTGTCGGCGCTACCTATGTGAAGGAAAACCGCTCAGGCCAAGACTTTGAACTCAAGGGGGTTGATCTGACCTACCAAGCTGGCACGGGCACCTACGTCAAGCTCGAGCATGCCCATACCGAGTCGGAGTTGGCACCGGTATTCCATTCGACCGACGGGGGCTTGAGCTTCTCCCGTCTGGGTCGGCCGATCAGCGTCGAGTATCCGACAGATAACGGCTTGACATCCGCCGGCGGCAATGCCAATGGTGTTGAGCTTCGCGTCAATGCGCAGGAGTTGGGTCTGACGCAGAACCCCTGGCTTGGGTCTGCGTGGTGGCGCAAAAAGGACGCTGGCTTTGCTGCCGACCAGAGCACTGCGCTGGGCCTGGACTCCACCGATGCTGGCGTTCGTCTGGTGGGTCAGCTCACACCCGCTCTGCAGCTGTCTGCCGGCTACAAGACGCTGGAAACCGTGGGCTATACCCTGGCTAACGGGGATCAGCTCAACAATTTGTTGGGCGGTAGTCTCGTGGGCACCCATCTGTACCGGCTGGAGCGTGCGCACTTGGGCTTGCATTCGCGCATGCAGGACGGCTGGAAGTACGAAGGAGAAATACAGTCAATCAAGCTGACGGATAACGCGGTGAGCCCTGCCGATGCCCACGCCGGTTTGTTAGGCCTGCGCGTGACCCGCCGCGTACGGGGCAATCTGGACGTTTACGCGGGTGCGCAAGCCAGCTTTTCGGAAGAAAACTATGACAAAAATAATGCGCTGCGCTTGGGTGCGAAATACAGTTTCAGCAGCCAGTCCAATGCCTTTGTCGAAGCCTCCAAAGGTGACCGTGGTGATGCGGTGCTGGCTGGCGCCGAATACCGACGCACCGACGCCCACACCATTTACGGTAACTATATCGTTGCGCCGGGCCAGAGCGCCACGCCTACGGGAGTGGACAGCGTCGTGAGCGCACAAACCTTCAACCCTCTGTCGGGCTTCACGCTTGGCCAGCATGTGCAGTTGAATGAGCGTTGGCGCTTGTCCAACGAAAGCCAGTGGCTGACCGACCCGACGGCCAGCGGACAGGTCAATTCCCTGGGGTTGGACTTTGCGCCCAAGATTGGCTGGAACCTGGGCGCCAGTCTGCAAAAGGGCGAGCTGACCAACAGCCAGACCAGCGCCGTGACCGACCGTGAAGCGGTGTCCGTCTTCGGCGGCTATACCGATGCCAAGTTCAGCTGGAGCAGCAAGATCGAGCACCGACGCGATCAAATCAAACAGCCGTCCGACGCGGGCACCAGCAGCAATCTGCTGCCCTCTGGTACCGAGCAGACACAGTGGCTGTCGACCAACCGCGCCAGCTACAAGGTCACAGACGATTGGCGGGTGCTCGGTAAGCTGAACTACTCGGTGACGCAATCCTCGGGCAAACAGGCTGGTGTCTCCGATCTGCAGGATGCCAAGCTGACCGATACCAGTCTAGGCTTGGCCTGGCGTCCGGCCCAGGGCCGTCTGAACTTGCTGGCCAAGGTGCGGTACCTGTACGACCTGGCGCCCAAGGGTCAAATCAATGTGCTGAGTAGCCAGGTGGATCAAAAGAGTGAGATCTACTCAACCGAGGCGACCTACGAAATCGGCCCGACATGGGAAGTGGCAGGCAAACTGGCACAGCGCAGCACGTACACGCGTCTGGAGCGCGGTGTGGGGGACTGGTTCAGCAACAACGCCAACTACGCTGCTGGCCAAGTACGCTGGCACTTCGGCGACCGTGGCACGGACGCATACGGCCAGGTCAAGGACCTTTGGCATGGCTGGAGCGCAATGGCCGAGTACCGCATGCTGGAGGTCCAGAGTGACGGTGTGAAGAAGGGTGCCTTGGTCTCGCTGGACAAGGACCTTGGCAAGAGCCTGCGCTTTGGTATCGGCTACAACTTCACCGACTTCAGCTCCGACCTTAGCCAACTGCAATACAGGAGTGGTGGATGGTTTGTGAACCTGGTGGGACGGTTCTAAGCCTGCTGCTCTGCATGCCGGCTGATTTTTGAATGAACTGCAGTGCCGCCGGCGTGCGAATGAAAAGCCGCTGAGAACTTAAAAAGCTCAGCAGCAGGCCGCGCAGCTCTTGAGAGGGCTGCGCGGCTTTTTTATTTCTTCTTGCGGATTTCATAGATGACCTCACCCTGCTCGGAGCCAGGAATTGGCTGTGCATGGATGGGGAAAACCGTATCGATATGGACAAGACCTGCTTTCTCCAGCACAAGTCGCGAGGCCTGGTTCACCGCCATCGTCTCAGACCGAACCCTGTCGAGGCCCAGGGTGTTAAAGGCCACTTCGATCAGTGCCTGAACCCCTTCGGTGGCATAACCGCTGCCCCACGCGGCTCGGGTCAGGCGATAGCCAATCTCTGCGGTTCGAAGTCCATCGACCCACCCATCGTCGAACAGGGCAAACCAGCCGATGAAGGCCCCACTTGCGCGGTGGCGGGCTGCCAAAACCTCGGGCTCGCCACCGCGTGGGGTCAGAAAATCGGCATCAAGCAGGCCTGCCTCGGGGACCGGTTGTCCTCCGTTCAGATAACGCATGACCTGCGCGTCTGATTCGAGCGCAATCAGATCGGCGCGGTCAGACGAAGTGACCGGCCGCAGGTTCAGTCGGGCAGTGTGGATGCGAAAGTCGGCAAGCATAGGCAGAGTCTACAAAGGCATGCAGAAGAACCCTGTGAACCGAGCCAAAGCCGTTTATTTTCCGTTGATGCCCAGCAATTCCACTTCAAACAGCAGCGTGGCATTGGGTGGAATTACACCGCCTGCACCCCGTGCGCCGTAGGCGATGGCCGATGGGCAGGTGAGCTTGGCCTTGCCGCCCACCTTCATGCGCTGCACGCCTTCGGTCCAGCAGGCAATCACGCCGTTCAAGGGGAATTCGATGGGTTCTCCGCGCTTGTACGAGCTGTCGAATTCCCGTCCGTCGGGGAAGGTGCCACGGTAGTGCACCTTGACCTTGTCGCTGGCCGATGGCTTGGCACCCGTGCCGTCCTTGAGGGCAAGGTAGACCAGGCCGCTGGGCGTGACCACGGCACCGGCGGCGGAAGCTGCGGCCACTGCGTCTTGGGCCCACAGGCTGGAAGTGGAAACGCACAGCGTCACCAGGGCGGCGCTGAGGGTGGCGATGCGAAAAGCATTTTTCATAGTGCAGAGTTCATTCAACAAAAACGTGATTGTCGCTGGCTTCGCGTTCCCACTTGTCGGTTCGAGATTTTGGACCGCCCCTACAGACATGGGCCACCGCAGTGGCCCATGTCCTTGGTGAAAACGCCTACGCTGCAGCGCCACCGATTTAGCGCAACTTAGCTTGCACGCACCGTGCGGCGGCGCCTGGCGATGGTGCCCAGCATGCCCAGGCCCGCCAATAGCAAGACTGCGGAGCTGGGTTCTGGCACCGGAGCGGCCAGCACGTTGATGGAAGATGTCCAGCCCAGGCCGTTGTTATTGAGCAGCTGGGTGCCACTGCCTCCGTTGTTGTCGATGGCTTGGAACGACACGGTAATGGTGTGTATGCCCGCGCTAAGCATGTTGCCAATGTCCACTGCCGCGCCGGTGTTGCTTGCCAAGGTTTCCCATTGGTCATTGGTGCCGACGTTGCGCAGCCAATTGAGGTTCAGGCTTTGGGCTGCGCTGCCATCGATCGAATATTGCATGGTCACGCTGTCAAACGAGTCGGGTCCGCCGCCGCCCGGCCAGGTTTGCACCTGGCCACCGAGCCACAGACTGCTGCCTTGTTGCAAGTCGGCCAGGTTGCTGGTCCAGCTCGGGTTGGCGCTGGCGGTGTCGGTGTTGTAATAGTTATTGGCCGTGCCTGTGCTGGTGATGGCGTAGCCGCCGAACATACCTGCCGCAAACGCGGGGCTTGCCAGGCTGGCTGCCAAGGCAAGCGCACTGAGTTTGGGAAATCGCATAGAAAAGTTTCCTTTCAAGGTGGATGAAATATCCAGCCGCACCGCGGCCGAATGGGGTGGGACGCTCACTTGGCCTTGAAGATGACCAAGGAGCGCGCCTGGACGCCGTAGTTGCTGTTCTCGCCGCCCACGCAGCTCGCAGCACCCAGGTCCATTTGCTGGCTGCCTTCGGCCCAGGCGGCGGTGTCGGTGATGCGGCACCAGGTGGTTTTGCCTGGGCCCGTCCAGGGCAGGGTGAAGGTCCTGGCCACGGGTTCTGCGTTGTAGGCCACCAGCAAGATGTCGCTTGCGCCCAGCTCGGTGCTGTCGTAGCGCCACATGAGGGTGCGGTTTTGCTGGCTCGCATCGGGCGCTGCGGCCGTGGCTTGCCAAAAGCTGGAATCGTTGGAGTTGCTGCGGTACGCCTTGTCCGCGCCAAACCAGTCCAGTGGGCGCATGTTGTTGCCGTTGGCGTCTTTGGGAGCATAAAAATTCGCCGGGCGCAGCGCGGGTTGCGACAGGCGCAACTGAATCATGCCTTTGGCAAAGGACTGGAAGTTGCTCTGATCGCCGCTGAGCGTCCACTGCAGCCAGTTGCCCGCGGAGTCCACGTTGTAGGCGTTGTTGTTGCAGTTGAGGCTGCGCAAAAATTCATCGCCTGCATTGAAGATGGGCACACCTGCAGAAAGCATGAGCAAGGCAAACGCGGTGCGTGCTTGCTGGCGCTGCTGCTGCGCGTTGCCTGCGTTGTCCCATTGGTCTTCGTCCGCCGTGCCGCCGTCGCTGGGGCCCATGGGCCAGGCTTGTTGGTTGTTGGGGGTGTTGCAGGCATACAGGTCTTTGAGCGTGAAGCCGTCGTGCACGTTCAAGAAATTCACCGAGTACCAAGGCGCACCCCGCCCGCCATTGGCCTTGTCAAACAGGTCGGGCGAACCCGCAATGCGCGTGGCCAAGGTGCCGCGCGTGGCGTCGCCATCGCGCACGCCGTATTTGTTGGTGGCGCGCCGAATGGTGTCGCGCCATGCGCCATTCCATTCGCTAATGCCGGCGGGCATATTGCCCAGTTGGTAGCCCTGTCCCCCCGGTGCCAAGCCCCATGGCTCGCTGGACAAAAACACGCCGGGCATGGCGGCTGTCACTTTGGCCATGGCCGTGCTGCTGTCTTGCCGGTCAAAGTAAAAGCGCTCGGTTTTAAGGGGGTCGGTGTTGTTGTCGTAGCTGTTGACCAAGGCGATGCCCAGGTCAAAGCGAAAGCCGTCTATGCCCAAACGGTTGCGGTAATAGTTCATCGAATTGACGATCAAGTCCTGCACCTTGGGGTGGTGCGTATTCAATGTGTTGCCCGTGCCGGTGATGTCGTAATAGAAGTTGCGGTCGCTCGCCATGCCCGGTGCGCGGGTCAGCAAGTAATAGCTGGCGTTGTCCAGGCCGCGCATGCTCCACACATTGGCTTTGCTGGGGTCGGTGCGGCTCCAGGTGCCGCCCTCGGCGCTGTGGTTGTAGACCACGTCGGCCACTACCTTGATGCCCGCGTCGTGAAAGGCCTTGACCATGGCAGCAAATTCGCGCGTCGGCCCGCCTATGGATTTGTCGCAGGCGTAGCGCCTGTCGGGGGCGAAGAAGCTGCTCGTCATGTAGCCCCAGTAATTGTCTTCCTTGGTGCCGGTGGCAGAGCGGCCAGTGGCCGCGTCGTTCAAGTCGTTGGCCTGGTTTTCGGTTTCGTGCACGGGCATGAATTCAATCGTGTTGATGCCCATGGCGGTGAGGTATGGAATCTTCGCAACCGCTCCGGCATAGGTGCCTTTGCAGCTCGGCACCGATGCATCGCCTTGCGTGAGGCCGCGCACATGGGCCTCAACGATGATGTCGTCCTTGGTCGCGCGCACAGGCTTGTTGCCGGTAAACAGATTGCCAAAGCCCAGACCATAGGGCATGGCCACGATACCTTTGGGCGCAGCCCTAGCGCTGTCGCGCTGGCGATCTGGCAGCGCACCGGGAATGCTGGACAGGCCGGAGGTGTAGAGCGTGGGGTCGGTCTGCGCGGGTGTGACGGCGGTGCTCAGGTAGTTGTGGCTGACCTCCAGCGCGTAGGGGTCGAGCAACAGTTTGTTGGGGTTAAAGCGGTTGCCTGCGCTGTCCACATCGGCAATAAAGCCCACCGCAGAGCCGGGGGCCCAATTGCGCGCATAGGGCCAGTTGGGCCCCCAGGCGCGGTAGCCGTAATAGATGTTGGTAAAGAGCTTGCCGGGGTTGCTTGGGTCAATGTCAAAGCCCAAGCCGCGCAGCGTGTCGGCCGCAATGCTTACCTGCCAAATCGCACTGCCCGCCACTGGGGTGAGCGCATAGCTGGCCACCTGCGCCACGCCCGAGGCTTGGGTGTAGAGGGACAGCTCCAAGCGGGTGGCGCTTTGCGAATACACCCGAAAGTTCACCGTGCTGCCATTGAGGCTGAGCTGCGCGCCCAAGTCGTCCGCGCCGCCAGGCGAGCTGCTGGCTGCCTCGCTGGCGTAAGGGCAGGCCAAGGCGACCCAGGCAAGTGCGATGCCCATGCAACGTTTGGCGCGTGGCAGTGAAAAAGGACGCAGGGTGTTTCGCATGGGGTTCTCCAAATGAAAAGGCATCAACGAGGAATCAAAAGGCAGTGGCGTGGGGCGCGGCCTTAAGTGCGAGTGGTGCCCGCCTGCGGTGCAGGCACAAGGCCAGCGTGGCCAAGCCAAGCGCCAGCAGGGTTGTGCTTTGCGGTTCCGGCACGGGCGCCATCGCGTTGCCCAAGACCACCTCGTTGGCCACCACCCACGCAGAACCCTGTGCGGCGCTGACTGTGAACGACGACAAGGGCGTGCTGGACAACAGGCCGAAAAAGCTCGCGCTGCCGTCGCTGGTAAACGAAAAACTGTGGCTGCCTGCGCCATCCATGACTGACAAGGTCAAGCTCTGTCCCGTCAGCGGCGTGAATTGGGCGTCCACGGCAAACAGGTAAGCGCCTATGGCATACACGCCCTGGGAAAAGCTACCGAAATTCAGGTTGTCATTGGCGTTGCTGGGGCTGAGCCATGTATCTGCACGGCCTGTGGCCGAAAAAAAATGGCCCGACAGCGGGTTGCCCATCGCCACCGAGGCCGTGTAGCCAAAGCTGCCTGCGTTGCGCAATTGCGTTGGGGCGGCTTGGTTGATGGGCCTGTCATTCAAGTTGTCCGCACCGAAGCTTGTTAAGGCTGCCAAGTAGCTGGCGCGGTCGGTGAACTCCGCCACTCCCGCTTGCGCTTGCAGCGCCAATAACAGCAAACAGTTGCCAACCAGCAGCCTTATCCCAGTGAAACGGTGTTGCATATGCGCGCCCAAAGTACTTTTTAATTGGTTTTAAGTCACTTCATTTAACCGATTTGAATGGTTAATTCACTATATTGAATCGATTCAAACTGAATTTACTCCAGTTTTGACGTTTCTATCCTATGGTTTACCCTGAGTGGGTGCATGTCAGCAAGTCTTCCCCAGCAAGGCGAAAAAAAACCCGGACCAGTGATGGCCCGGGCTTCTTGCTCTCGGTGGGAGTATTGCGCTTAACTTTTGATGCCAAACGCCAGCGGGTTCATGCCGCCACGCTGTTGGCACAAGGCCAGCGGGATGAATCCGAGCGCCAATCCGCCCATGCCGATGAGGTTGGTCAGCGTGTCAAAGCTGCTGATGGCGCTGTACAGGGCCACAAACACCATGAAGGCTGCGCTGAGAAAGGGCCATAGCACATAGGACACGCTTTCCTTGAGGTTGGCTGCGTTGAGCTTGTCCCGGTAATGCCAGGCGCAGGCAAAACCGGCCATGCTCATATAAAAGCAGATCTGAAAGCAGGTGGCGGCCACCGACTTGTCCAGAATGTCTTTGACGCTGGGCATGTAGGACGAGGCAAACAGCAAGCTCACCGCCAAGGCCCAGATGGCAAAGGTGGCGACCCAGGGGGTTTGCCATTCGGGGTGGATGCGGGAGTAGCGCGGGTGCAGGGCGTTGTCGCGGGCCATGGCAAACATGCTGCGGCTGAACTGCAGGATCTGGGTCTCTATGGTGCCCACGGTAGACAAAATGGTGGACAGCACGGCTAGGTAGTTCCAAGGCGGCGCAAACAGTTTGTTGGCAATGGCGTAGAGCACATTGGTGTTAGCGTCGGCAATTTCCTTGTCGCTGAGCACCAGCAAGACCACGATGATCAGGATCAGGTAAAACAGCATCAGGCTGACCATGGACCAGAAGGCGCCTTGCCCGGCCGGTTGGGGCACGCCTTCAGCGGTTTCTTCGCCCAGGTTCATGGTGACGTCCCAGCCCCAATAAAAAAAGATGGCGGTGAGCGCGCCGGTGGCAAAGGTGGACGGTGTGAAATCAAACAGCCAGGCAAACGATGGGGCGTGCGCCGGGTGGGCGCTGTACTGCACAAATGCCCCTATGACCAAGGCCAACACAATGCCGGTCTCAATCAGCGTCAGGATCAACTGGGCGTAGCTGGCGTGCTTGATGCCCTTGGTCACCACGAGGGTCACCACGGTCAACCAGATGGCTGCGGTAAAGGTCACCCAACTGGTGCTCTCCTTGAGGTCCGTCGTGACGTTAAAAAATTCCTGGATCAGCGTGAGTGTGGAGGTCGCCGCCGGGATGGTGGCCGACACCATGAACACCACCGACGCCACCAGCAAACCCCAGCCAGAAAAAAACCCCCAATGGGGGCCAAATATTTTCCCCACCCATGCGTAGGTTGCCCCGGCGTGGGAGGTGGTCTGGTTCAGGTGGATAAACGCCAACATGATGCCAAACATAATGAGCCCGCAATACAGCACGCTGCCGACCGACAGCGGGCCCACTGCCGCCACGATGACGGCGGCGGTGACCGCCACGCTGAATGCTGGCGCTGAGCCGGCAACTCCCATGACGGTGGATTCAAGGGTGCCCAAAGACCCTGCTGCCAGGCTCTTGTTGTTTTCTTCCATGCGGTTCTCCTCGTAAGGGTCCCGTTGGAACACAAAAAGATAGCAGTCAAGGCTCGGATTGTTGATTTTGGAACAATAGGGCGCACCGGATGGCCCGGCCACAAAGGGGTGCGATGCCTACTGGCGCGCAGCCAGCGCCCTGAGCTTGTCTTTTTTGCTGGGGCGCTTGCCCTTGATGCCGCCGTTGTTGACCGCAGCAGGGTGCGCCTGCCCATCGGCTATTTCGGTGCCTGGGTCGGCAGGTGCCGGCTCAAAGCCGGCCACGACTTGCAGTGCCAGCTCCAGTCCATGGCGCTTTTCAATCAAGCGGAAGTGGGCCTCGGTGTCGTGGCTCACAAAGCTCACCGCCAGGCCCACCTCGCCGGCGCGGCCGGTGCGTCCAATGCGGTGGGTGTAGTCGTCCGCCGAGCGCGGTAGGTCAAAGTTGACCACCACCGGCAACTGGGCAATGTCCAGGCCGCGCGATGCCATGTCCGTCGCAATCACCACCTTCAGGCGCGAGGCCTTGAAGTCCGATAGCACCTGGCTGCGCTTGCCCTGGCTGAGTTCGCCATGGAAGGGCTCGGCGTAAATGCGCGCCTTGCGCAGCTTGTCCGCCACCATTTCAGCGGCATGCTTGGTGGCCACAAACACCAGCACGCGTTTCCACTTTTGCTCGGTAATCAGGTGGCGCAGCAACTGGGTGCGCTGCGGTGCATCGACCAAAATCGCCTGTTGGGTGATGTCTGGCTTTTCCTGGTCGGTGGCACCGATGTCAATTTGCACGGGGGAGCGCAACATGCTTTGCGCCAGGGCCGCAACGGCAGGCGCAAAGGTGGCCGAGAAGAACAGGCTTTGCCGCTCTGCGGGCAGCAGGGCCAGCAAGCGCTTGAGCTCGGCTTCAAAGCCCAGGTCGAGCAGGCGATCGGCCTCATCGAGCACCAGCATCTGGGTAGCCGCCAGGCTCAGGGCATTGTGCTGCACCAGGTCCAGCAGGCGCCCGGGGGTGGCGACCACCACATCGGTGCCGCCGCGCATGGCCAGCATTTGTGGATTGATGGAGACACCACCGAAGACCACACTGATCTTGATGGCCTGGGGCAACTGGTTGGCCAGGTCGCGCAGCGTGGTGCCGACCTGTATCGCCAGCTCCCTTGTGGGCACCAGCACCAGGGCGCGCACCTGGCGTGGGTTTTGTGCCGGCTCAAGGGCCAGTTTGTGCAGCAGCGGCAGGCCAAAGGCCAGCGTTTTGCCGGAGCCGGTTTGCGCACGCACCATGGTGTCCGAGCCTGCCATAACGGCCGGTATGGCCTGAGACTGCACGCTGGTAGGGGTGAGGAGGTTCTGGCGTTCCAAGGCGCGCAGTAGGGCGGGCGACAAGCCCAGCGAAGAAAATAGCATGTTGGAGTTTAGCCCAGTGGCGACTAGCCCAAAATCTGGCTGTGCGCCTTGAGCCGCAACCTTAGCGGGGGATCTGAGGGCCGGGCTGCCGGACTTACTGCTGCAGGGGATCGGTGGCGCCGGCCTCTATGGGCACGCGGCGTGCGCCGTCAAAACGCTTGGACCAGTAAGAGGCACCCATGTCTTCCACCCTGACCTCGCCACCGGGTTTGGGCGAGTGGATGAATTTGCCGTTGCCCACGTAAATGCCAACATGGCTGAAGGCGCGGCGCATGGTGTTAAAGAAGACCAGATCGCCCGGCTTGAGCTCGGCCTTGTCGATTGTTTCGGTGACGGCGGCCTGTTCGGATGCGCGCCGGGGCAAGAGCAGCCCTGCGGTCTGTTGGTAGATGGCGCGCACAAAGCCGCTGCAGTCGAAGCCAGATTCGGCGTCGCTGCCGCCACGGCGATAGGGCACGCCCAAAAAGCCCAGCGCCCCCACCACCAGCTCTGTGGCCTTGGCTTCAACCCCCTTGCTGACTTCTCCGATACGGTTGAGCAACTTGCCATGGGTCAGCAGGTGACCCATGTCATCGGTGGTGTCGAGTGGAGCGGCGTGGGATGCCGTAACAAAAAAAAGTGACCCTAGCAGGGCCAGCAGTGTCAAAAAACGCATAGGCGCAGCATACACGGCCAGTGTGACCCAGTCAATTTTGGAGGGCGTTTGCGAACAGCTGGTAACTATTTGATTCATAAGGGTTTATTCGACCTCTCACGATACGGTGTGTAAAGCTGGCGCGCCCCCTGCCTGGCTTCAGAAAGGCGGTGCGGCTGCGGCCAAGCTGGTTATGCTCTGGCAAATGACGACAGAAAGCCCCCAAACCATGCTGCTAGAACTTGAATCCTCCCAATTGGTCTTGATTGACTACCAGACCCGCCTGATGCCTGCCCTTTTTGAGTCCGAGGCCGTGCTGCAAAACGCAGTGCGATTGGCCCACATGGCGGCCATCCTGGCGGTACCGACCTTTTATACCGAGCAAAACCCCTCCAAGCTGGGCGAAACTGTGCCGGCTCTGCTGGATGCCTTGAAGGTCGCAAGGGCCCGCGCCCTGGCCAAAATGCAATTCAGTGCGGTCGAAGAGGGCTTGGGCGATATGCTGCGTCCACCGCCCAAGCCGGTGCAGGGCAATGCCCGCAGCCTTCCCAAGCATTTGCAGAAGAGCTCGGCCGGTGAAGAGCGCGACACGATCGTGCTGGCCGGTTGCGAGGCGCATATTTGCCTGCTGCAGACGGCGCTGGATTTGCTGGAAGATGAGTTCGACGTTTGGGTGGTCACAGATGCCTGCAGTTCCCGCAGCGAACGCAACCGCGACGCCGCCTTTGACCGCCTGGCCGGCGCCGGCGTGGAACTGGTGACCACCGAGATGGTGGCCTTTGAATGGCTGCGCAGCGCGGAGCACCCGGCCTTCAAAGCAGTTCAGGCTCTGATCAAGTAGCCCCCCGTTTTAAGCCTTCCCCTGGCGGCGGCGGGTGCGCCGCCAGTGCCCATTGCATTTTGGTGTGCATTTTGTGTTAACCACATTACAATCGAATGCATATGGAAAACCGTACCGCCCGCCTGACCGTGTTGATTGATCCGGAAAAGAAACGCTTGTTGGACGAAATTTGCGCCGCCAAGGACCTGACATCCTCCCAGGTCGTACGCCAGTTGATCCGCCAGTACATTGTGGAAAACGCGGGCAACCGGGTATTGCCGCAGTGGCTGCAGTCCAATGCGCCCGGCAACGAGTAGCGCAGGCAAGTCGTCCCGACCCTGATCTGCCCACCGCCAGCCCATGAACCAACTGATACAAGCTTTGCTGGTTCTGATGGTGGGCGCGGGTCTGTGTTTGCTGCCCTGGCGCAACCGCACGCGCGCAGCCATCGGACTGGCATCCCAGGCAATAGCCACCCTGCTGGCCTGGACGGTGGTGTTGCCGGTGCTGTTCGGCGCGCCCGAGATCACCGGCTCCATGCCCTGGGCCTACCCCATAGGCGAGCTGCATTTCCGGCTCGATGCCCTGGGGGCGTTCTTTCTGAGCTGGTCCCTGCCCATGACCCTGCTGGGGTCTGTCTATGCGGTGGGTTACCTGAAGGATTATTTTGCCGGGCCGCGCCATTTGGGCGTGCACTTCGCCCTGCTGAACATGGTTTCGGTTTCGTTTTTGCTGGTCTATACCGCCGAGCATGCGGTGACCTTTTTGTTTGGCTGGGAGGTGGCGGCGCTGGCCGCCTGGCTGCTGGTGATCTGGGATTACTCCAACCAGAAGGTGCGCTTTGCCGGCTTCAATTACCTGGTGTCCACCCATGTGGGCCTGATTTTTCTGGTGGCAGCGGTGATGATTCTTTACACCCGTACCCACTCCTGGTTTCTGGATGACTTTGGCGACTGGTTGAGCGCCAACCCGGGCACGCTGCGCAACACCGTGTTCCTGCTGCTGGTGACCAGCTTTGGCCTGAAGTCGGCCTTTTTTCCCTTTCACTCCTGGCTGCCGCGGGCCCATGCGGCCGCACCGGCCCATGTCTCCGCGCTGATGTCGGGCGTGATCCACAAGGCCGGCTTGTATGCGTTGGTGCGCTTCATTCTCCTTGCGGGCAGGCCCGACGAATGGATGGGCTGGTTTTTGATCGCCTTTTCCCTGGTATCGGCCCTGATCGGCGGCCTCTACACCGTGGGCCAGCGCGACCTGAAGCGCCTGCTGGGCTATTCGTCCACCGAAAACGTCGGCATTGCCGGTATCGGTTTTGGCATGGGTTGTCTGGGCCTGAGCTGGGACCAGCCCCTGCTGGTGGCGCTGGGTTTTGGTGGGGGCCTGCTGCATGTGCTCAACCATGCCTTCTTCAAGTGCCAGCTGTTCTATGCGGCAGGCTGTGTCTACCAGAGCAAGCATGTGGTGGATATGGAGCGCCTGGGCGGGCTGCTCAAACGCATGCCGGTGGCGGGCGCCTGCTTTTTGATGGGGGGCTTGGCTATTTCCGGCCTGCCGCCCTTCAACGGTTTTGCCAGCGAATTCCTGCTGTATGCGGGCCTCTTTGGCAGCCATGGCATAGGCATCTGGGCCCAGCTGACACTGTGCCTTGTGGCGGCGGCCCTGGCCTTTGTCGGTGCCGTCTCGGCCCTGAGCATCACGCGCGCATTTGGTGTCATGTTTCTGGGCAGCGCCCGTGACCCGGACCTGCCGCAGGGGCAGGAGGCCAACCGCTGGATGCTGGTCCCTATGGCCATCCATGCCCTGGGTACGGTGGTTTTGGGCTTGCTGCCGATGTGGGGTTTTGCCATGGTCGCGGCCCCAACGGCCCTGCTGATGCGCAGCAACGTCGGCGCGCTGGTAGCGCCCAGCCTGCAGTCCATCTTGCAGACGTTGACCCGGATCGGCGCCTGGTCTAGCCTTTTGGTGCTGGTGATCGCGCTGGTGCTGTGGCTGCGTTTTCGGGGCGGCGCGGCGGCACCGCGCAGCAACGCCACCTGGGGCTGTGGCTACCCGTTTATCAATCCCCGCATGCAGTATTCGGCCACCAGCTTTTCCATCGACTTTGCACAAACCTTTCACAACATCCTGGCGTTGGTCAAGCGGCGCAAGGCACCCATGGGCTATTTCCCAGAGGGCAGTTATGTGGTGACGGATTGCGTGGATGCGGTGGAGCGGCGCCTGTATGCCGTGATAGGGCAGGGCGATGCGACCGCCAGTCTGCTGTCTACCCGTATGCAAGAGGATGACCCGCGCTTTGCCTTTGGCATGGGGTTGGCCGCCGTGGTGTTGATTGCGGTGCTGGTGTTCCTGCTGGAAGGGGCGCTGCCTTGAGCCTGCTTTTGCCGACGCTGCATGTCTTGCTGCTCTTGGCCATGCCCATCTTGCTGATCGGTGTGATCAACCGCAGCAAGTCCTGGTGGGTGGGGCGGCGTGGCCCCGGTTGCTTGCAATCGGCCTGGGACCTGCGGCGCCTGTGGGCCAAGCGCGCGGTGCTCAGCAGCACGGCCAGCGTTCTGTTTCGCTGCGGCCCTTATGTCGTGCTGGTGGCCAGCCTGCTGGCGGCCAGCATGGTGCCTCTGCTGGGGCGTTACGCACCGCTGCAGTTTGACTATGACTTTGTGGTGGTGGCCTACACCATGGGGCTGGGGCGCATGCTGCTGATGCTGTGCGCTATGGATGTGGGCAGTTCCTTTGAGGGCATGGGCGCGGCGCGCGAGGCGTCCTTTTCGGCCTATGCCGAGCCGGCCCTGTTTATTCTGCTGGGGACGGCCTGCGCCGCCACCGGACGCAGCAGTTTTGCCGATGTAATTGGCAGCCTGCATGGCTCGCCCCTGTTTCCCTATCTGCTGCTGCCGCTGCTGCTGGCTCTGTTTATCTTGCTGCAGACCGAGGCCTCCAGGGTGCCGGTGGATGACCCACTGACCCACTTGGAGCTGACCATGGTGCACGAGGTGATGGTGCTGGACCACAGCGGCCCGGAGCTGGCCACCCTGCAATATGCTGCAGCCTTGAAGCTCACGCTGTATGCCGGCCTGATGGCCTCATTGCTCAATCCCTTTGATCCCCTGTTGGAGCCCCTGGCCGCCGCGCTGGCCAGCGCCGCACTGATGCTGGGTGTGGCGCTGGCGGTGGGCTGTGTGGAGTCGCTGACGGCGCGCCTGCCCATGCGCTGGGTGCCCGGCTATGTGCTGCTGGCATCCAGCCTGGGGCTGGCCGCCATGGTGTTGGTCGGTCTGGGAGTGGGTGGCCCATGACCTTGACGCTGATGCTGTGCCTGCTGGCGACTCTGGTGCCAGCCTTCTTTAGCCGGGTCTCGGCCGCGCCGTTTTGGCTCAGCGTGCAGGCGCTGACCCTGGGTTGGATCACGCTGCGCCAGCACCCTGAGCTGTCTGTGCACGCGGCCTTCGCCGGCATCGAGGTGCTGCTGGTGCGGGCGCTGCTGGTGCCGCGTTTGCTGCGCCGCGCCCTGGCCAAGCAGGCGCAGACGCCGGTCAGCCTGATGCCCTCCAATCTGTTTACCTGGGGCATAGCGGTGAGCCTGCTGATTTTTGCTTTCAAATTTGGCGACGGTGCCCGTGCCGATGTGCGCGCCCTGACCCTGGGCGTGGTGGCCTCCACCGTGGTGATGGCCTTTTTGATTTTGGCCACCAACCAAAACCGCATGGCGCAACTGGTGGCCCTGCTGTTCATGGAGAACGCGCTGGCCCTGTTCGAGTCGCTGTTGCCGCAGCCCTGGCCGCTGCCGGTGCACCTGTCCATCAGCATGGTCTATGTGCTGACGGTGGCGGTGGGCAGTTGGCTGGTCAGCGACCCGGCGCAGCAGGGCGCAAGGCCCATGCCTGGAGGCACCCCATGAACCCGGTCGCCAATGCCGTAAGCGCTAGCACCCAAGCACCTGGCTTGGACCGCGGCCGCTGGATCGTGCCCGGCATGCTGGCCTGCGCCTGTGCCGCGTGGCTCGCCACGCTGGCCGTCTTTTTGCTTACGCCCCTGGAGGCCTTGCCGCGTTTTCTGGCCGGTGGCTATCTGGTGCTGGACGCCACCTCGATGCTGTTCCTGCTGGTTATCAACACGGTGTTTCTGGGCATCAGCGTGTACATGTTTTCGCGCGAGCGCAGCTCTGCGGAGCTGGTCGATGACCTGCGCCTGCGCGCCCCCTGGTCGCTGCTGTTCATGCTGGTGATGAACCTGGGCATTTTGTGCAACCACCTGATCCTGCAATGGGCGCTGATCGAGGTGACCACGGCCTGCGCGGTGCTGATGATGGTGTGCGGGAAATTCGGCGCTCCCCGGGCCGTGGCCTGGCGCTACATGCTGTATTCGTCCATGACCCTGGCCATGTGCTTTCTGGGCTTTATGTGCCTGACCCAGTCGGCCGCGTTGCGTGGCCTGCAAATCAGCTTCCACGCCGATCAACTGGGCCTGGCCCTCACCGCAGCCAAAGACCCCTGGCAAAGGCTGGGCCTGGCCTTTATGCTGTTCGGTCTGGGCGGAAAACTGGGCCTGGCTCCTCTTTACAGCTGGTTGCCCGAAACCTACGAGGCCGCGCCCACCAGCACCAGCGCCTTGTTGGCCTCGGTGCAGTTCAACCTCAGCGTGGTGGCCATGTTTCGCGTGCTACAGGCCTTCCAGGGCATAGAGGTCGGCTTTGTGTCGCAGGAGCTGTTGGTCATGGGCTATGCCTCGCTCTTGGTGGCAGCCATTCAGATCATGGCAGCGCGCAATTACAAGCGCCTGATCGCCTATGCCTGCATCAGTTCTTCCGGCGTGATTGCGCTGGGGCTTTCGGTGGGCGGGGTGGCGGCCTATGGCGTGGTGCTCTATATCGTCAGCAATGCCTTTGTGAAGTCGCTGCTGTTTATTACGGCCGGGCGCATGCGCGCGGTCTATGGCAGCAACGATACGGCAGCGCTCTCCGGCGTGATACGCGTGCTGCCCTTTGGCGGCATGCTGTTTGCCGGCGGCATTTTTGCCCTGTTGGGCTTTCCGCCCTTTGCCAGTTTTTTGGCTGAAATGTTGATCCTCTCGGGCATCGTGCAGGCCGGCAATTTGCTGGCCTTTACCCTGATGTGCGTGATGCTGACGGTTATTTTTGTGGCCACCGGGCGCAGCATTTTTCCCATGCTCTGGGGTCAGCCGCAACAGGTGCGCCCACCCTACAAGGAGTCGCTGCTGTCGGTGCTTCCCAAGCTTGGGTTTGTGGGCCTGCTCACCATGCTGGGCACCTACACGCCGCAGGTGTTTACCCATGTGATCAGCGCGGTGGCCCGCTCCATAGGAGGCTCCTGATGGCGGTTGCTGACAACCTGCTGCTGGTCGATCTGCGCGACCAGGCGCCTTTGGCACTGAGCGATTTGACCCGCCAGTGCGCGCAGCGGCTGGCCGCGGGCGAGCGCCTGCTCATGCTGTTTGGCCGCCCGGATGCCGACAACGCTATCGGCGCGCTGCGGGTCACCGCCGTGTTGCTGGCGGCGCCGGGGACGCAAGGCGGGCTGTCGGTGCTGCGCGCCCAGGCGAGGGCAGGGGAGCATTACCCAGCTTTGAGCGCCAGCTTCCCGGCAGCCCAGGCCCTGGAGCGCGAGCTGTGGGAACAAACCGGCCTCACACCCGACGGCCATCCCTGGCTCAAGCCCATCCGCTTTGAGGGGGCACGCCAGCAGCACATGGGCGACTATCCATTTTTTAGCGTGCGCGGCCAGGAGGTGCACGAGGTGGGGGTGGGGCCCATCCACGCCAGCGTGATCGAGCCCGGCCACTTCCGCTTCATGTGCCTGGGCGAGCAGGTGCACCACCTGGAAATCCAGCTCGGCTACCAGCACCGTGGCGTGGAGGCGCTGTTGTTGCGCCGTCCGCCGCTGGCGCTGGCGCCGCTGGTGGAATCGATTTGCGGCGACTCCACCGTGGCCTATGCCTGGGGCTACTGCGCGGCCATCGAGGCCCTGTGCGGCTTACAAATCCCGTTGGATCTGGATCTGCGGCGCGGCGTGGCGCTGGAGTTGGAGCGCATCGCCATGCACCTGGCGAGCCTGGGCGGACTGGCCACCGACATCGCCTTTTTGCAGGGCGGTGGCAGCTATGGCCGGTTGCGCACGGCCATCATCAATGCCAGCCAGCGCATCTGCGGCAACCGCTTTGGGCGGGGCTGGTTGCGCCCCGGTCAAGCCCGTGGCCTGGATGCGGCGCAGCGCGCGGACCTGGTGCAGACACTGCAAGCTTTTCAAAAGGACTTCACCGAGGTCAACACCCTGATGAACGGCAGCCTGAGTGTGGCGGCGCGCTTCAAGGGGGTGGGCGTGGTCAGCCTCCTGGCCGCCAGGGAGCTGGGCCTGTTGGGCCCGGTGGCGCGCGCCAGCGGTGTGGCGCTGGATGCCCGCAGCCAACTGCCCGGCCCGCTCTACGGCGCGCACCCGCTGGAGCTGTTGACGCAGACAAGCGGCGACTGCTGGGCGCGCATGCAACTGCGCATGTGCGAGGTGCAGCAGTCGCTGCAATGGCTGTTGGCGTTGCTGGCTGGGCCTGCATCGCTGCAGCCGTCACAGCCGCTGGTGCCCGCAGCCCTGCGCGGCGAAGCCCTGTGCGTGTCGCTCATCGAGGGCACACGCGGCCCCGTGCTGCAGGCGCTGGAGACCTCTGCGCAGCGCCAACTGCTGCACTACAAGGTGCAGGACCCCTCGCTGCCCAACTGGTTCGGCCTGGCCATGGCGCTGCGTGAAAACGCCATCTCCGACTTTCCCATTTGCAACAAGAGTTTTGACCTCTCCTATTGCGGCAACGATCTGTAGGCCTTTCCATGTTCCAGTCCATTCGCGTGCGCAAGTCCCAGGGGACGCAGTTCATTCCCGATCCCCGCCAGGCGGTGCCTTTGGGTTTTCGCGGCAAGCCGATGATCGCCCAAGCGGATTGCGCACCCGACTGCCAGCGCTGTGTGGACGCTTGCCCCAGTCAGGCCATCACCCTGCACCCGGTGCAAATCGACCTGGGCCGCTGCGTGCTCTGCGGCGACTGCGAGCCGGTCTGCCCGAGTCAGAAGATCCGCTTCAATTGCGATTTCAAACTGGCCAGCACCGCGCGTGGCGGTCTGACCGTCAGCGCGGCACGGCCGGACATCGATCCGGTCCAGGTCTCGGCCGCACTGCACCGTCGCTATGGCCGCTCGCTCAAATTGCGCTCGGTGTCGGCTGGCGGCTGCAATGGCTGCGAGATGGAGATCAACGCCCTGGGCAATGTGAACTTTGACCTGGGCCGCTATGGCGTAGAGATCGTGGCCTCGCCGCGCCATGCCGACGCGCTGGTGCTGTCCGGCCCCATCACCCGCAACATGGCACAGGCCCTGCAAATTTGCTGGGATGCCATGCCCGAGCCGCGCCTGCTGATCGCCGTGGGCGCCTGCGCCATATCGGGCGGCCTGTTTGCCGACAGCGACGCGCTGGACCGGAGCTTTTTGGACCGGGTCACGCCCGACCTGTATGTGCCGGGCTGCCCGGCGCACCCGCTGACCTTTATTTCGGGCATCCTTGACCTGCTGGGCATTGCCAGCTGAGCCAGCCTTGCCCGCGCAAGGCCTTGGACGCCGTCTCGCCCGCTGCGCGGCCCTCGCTATAGATTGCTATAGCGAGGGCCGGTTTTCGATAGCGGTCGCCTGTCCCCGGATGCCTATCCAAATGGCGGCGAGCCTTGCATTCGATAGCGGCCAAAGCACGCGGGCTGCGGATGTGAATCGCGAGTCAAACGGCTATCCAATGCCAAAGCGATGCTGCGATCAGTTAACCTCGCAGGGCGCGAATTTCCGACGTTTTGGTTGCTACGGGGATTTGGAGGGGGCGCAACGGATGCAGGCAAAAAATTCAGGTTGAATGCAAAATGAAGACTGGTTTTCTAGGTATTCTTGGTGGTATGGGGCCCTTGGCAACGGCTGACTTTCTTCGCAAGTTGGCGAAGAAAACCCCGGCAGAGGTGGACCAGGCGCACATCCCCGTCTTGCTTTACGGCGACTGCACCACACCTGATCGGACAGCCAACCTTGTGGCCGGTGGCGCGTCCCCCCTGCCCAAGCTACTCGACGGAATCCGCTTCCTGAACCAGCACCGCGTCCAGGCGATCTGCGTCCCCTGCAACAGTGCGCATGCCTGGTTTGAGCAAATGCAAGCCGCGTCCGATGCGCCGCTGCTGCACATCGTGCGGGCCAGCGCCGCGCAAGTTCGACGTAAATATCCTGCTGCATCCTGCGTCGGCGTTCTGTCCACAGTCGGCACCTACCGCATGGGCTTGTACAGCCGCACCTTGCAAGATCTGGGCTACCGGGTGGTGACGCCTACCGAAGCCGAATTTGAAACCTTGGTATCCCCGGCCATCGCCATGAACAAGGCCAACCGATGGGCCGAGGCCGGGGCCTATTACGACAGGGCCACGCAGCAGCTGCTGGACCGAGGCGCCGAAATCATCATCCTGGGCTGCACCGAAATTCCCTTTTGCATGGAGCAGCAGGTCCGCCTTCATCCCACCGTCTTTGTGGACTCCAACGATGCCTTGGTCGATGCCGCAATCGAGTGTTTCATGCCTGCAAGCACCGCGACTACCGCTCAAGCCGGCACCGCCTTGCGCATCACCACCAGATAGCCATCCAGCTCTATTGCGCATTCTTGGCGAATCACACTGGGCAATAACACCGCCTTGGCCTCGATCAGGCGTCCCTCTTGGTTCCATTGCAGGGCTTGCGCAAAAAGAGTTTGTGCCGCTTCCGGGCTCATTGGATAGCGCCAGGTTCTGCCACCGATAGGCCCGCGTTTGCGGCCACCAGTTCGGCCACCAGGCCTATCCACCAGTCCCTGCGGGATTGCGCCTCCTGCACCGCCGCCTCGTCCAGTTCGGAGTACAGGGATTGGATACTCAAGCCTTCACAGGCCTGCAAAAAGTCCTTCGACACCTGGGCCAGTTGTTGGGTATTCAATAGCCGCAACAAGGCCAGCAGCATGGCGGAGTCCGTTGCGACCACCATGCGCAATCGTGAAACTTCTGTTTGGATAGCCGAAATTTGTGGGCTCATTTGGGTTTACCTGGCCTTAAATTGCAATAGCATGGGTGACTGCGTGGTGAGCGTAACAGTAGCCTTGAACCTCACCAACGCTGAAACCACATTGAACGCGACGGATTCATGCGAAGGCATTGAATAGGCACGTTTTATGTAGTAAAAACGGCAATAGCGCGAGGGCATTGCCGAACGCGTTTTATACAGCCCTTGTGGCGTCAATATCAATCGATTAAGGGGAAATATGTCCGACAGTTTGCAAAAATGGGTAGGGCGTAACCGCCCACCACGCGTCCAGATCACCTATGACGTTGAGATTGGAGATGCGGTAGAAAAAAAGGAACTGCCTCTGGTGGTGGGCCTGCTGGCGGACCTGTCTGGCCAACCCATAGCCCCGCTTCCCAAGCTCAAAGACCGTCGCCTCGTCGAGATCGACCGTGACAATTTCAACGAGATCATGGCCAAGATTGCTCCGCGCCTTGACATCTCGGTGCCCGACACGCTCAAGGGCGAAGGCAGCCTGAAACTCGAACTCAACTTCCAGAACTTTGACGACTTCCACCCCGAAGCCATCGTGAGCCAGGTGCCCCGCCTGGCCAAGCTGCTCGAAGCGCGTCAGCAACTGCGCGACCTGCTGGCCAAGTTGGACGGCAATGACGAGCTCGACTCCCTGCTGGAAAACATTGTGCAAAGTACCGAAGAACTCAAGACGCTGCAGACCCAGGCCAATGCGGGCGCAGCGCCTGCTGTTCAGGCGGCTGGCGTTCCAGCAAGCGCTGCTGCTCAGCCGGTGGCCCAGGCTGCTGCGCCCGTCGCTCAGCCTGTTGCCCAGGCCTCTGTCCCAGCAGCCGACACGCCTGCCGCCTAAGTTGCGGTTCTTTTTTGTGCTTTTGCACACCAACCAATTGAAATGGTGATTGATATGGCGAATACGCAAGAAGCTGGCAAGTCCGCAGGGACCGTCCATGGTGCAATGGGGTTGCTGGACCGTATCGTGGTCGAAGGCAATATGGCAGTCGAGCCTTCCCAGGGAGTCTATGCAAAGAAACTGATTGGTCAGTTTGCATCGCAAATTCTCGATGAAGGCATGAAAACCAGCCCCGACAAGGGTGTGGTTGCGATGATCAACGAGCGCGTCGCAGAGATCGACAAGCTGCTGTCTGACCAGCTCAATGCAATTTTGCACCATGCATCCTTTCAGGCGCTGGAAGCCTCCTGGCGCGGCTTGCACGACATGGTGTATGGAACCGAAACCAGTTCGCGCCTGAAGCTGCGCCTGCTCAATGTGAGCAAGAAAGAACTGCTCAAGGACCTGGAGTCGGCGGTCGATCACGACATGAGCGTGCTGTTCAAGAAGGTGTACGAAGAAGAGTACGGAACCTTTGGTGGTCACCCCTATTCCTTGCTGATTGGTGACTACAGCTTTGGCCGTCACCCCCAAGATATCGCACTGCTTGAGCGCATCTCCAAGGTTGCCGCCGCTGCCCACGCGCCCTTTATTGCGGCCGCTGCGCCCGCACTGTTTGACATGAAGTCATTCACCGAGCTGGGTGTTCCGCGCGATATCTCCAAGATATTCGAGAGTGCCGAGCTGGCCTCCTGGCGCGGCTTTCGGGAGTCGGACGATTCCCGCTACGTGTCGCTGGTTTTGCCCAGCTACGCCGCACGCCTGCCCTACGGAGCCAAGACAATTCCCGTTGAAAATTTCAATTTTGAGGAAGACGTGGACGGCAAGGACCACTCCAAATACCTGTGGGCCAACTCGGCCTACCAACTCGGTCTGCGCATCACCGATGCGTTTGCCAAGTACGGCTGGTCTACCGCCATACGCGGTGTCGAAGGCGGCGGCAAGGTCTCGGGCATGGTGGCGCATGCCTTCAAGACCGACGAAGGCGACGTGGCGCTCAAGTGCCCCACCGAAGTGCTGATCACCGACCGGCGCGAGAAGGAACTCAACGACCTGGGCTTTATCGCCATTGTCAATTCCAAGGGTTCCAACTTCGCGTCCTTCTTTGGCGGACAGACCGTCAACAAGCCCAAGGTCTACAACAAGGACGCGGCCAATGCCAATGCCCAGTTGTCGGCGCGTCTGCCCTATGTACTGGCGGCCTCGCGTTTCGCGCATTACATCAAGGTGATCATGCGCGACAAGATCGGCAGCTTCCAGTCGCGCGACCAGATCGAGGCCTTCCTTAACAACTGGATTGCCGACTATGTGCTGATCGGCGAGGGTGCTCCCCAGGAAATGAAGGCGCGCTTCCCTCTGGGTGCGGCCCGTGTGGACGTGACCGAGGTGGCAGGCAAGCCCGGCGCATTTCAGGCGGTGTGTTTCCTGCGCCCCCATTTCCAGATGGAAGAACTGACCGCGTCCATCCGCCTGGTGGCCGAACTGCCAGCGGCAGTCGGTTAATGCTTGCGATGCGCTCGCAAACCCCACTTATTTAAATATCGGAGCACTGCATGATTTATTTGAAAATTGATTCCATTAAGGGCAACTGCACGGACGCTGGCTACACCGATCAGATCATGGTCGATTCCTACCAGCACGGACTCAGCCTGTCCTTGACAAGCCATGGCAAGAACAGCGACCGCACCTCCGGTGGCCCGAACTTTTCGGAGATGAGCTTCTCCAAGGTGATGGACTCGTCCACCCCCTTGCTGTATGCGGCTTGCGCCGGTGCCAGGCCGCTCAAGACGGCAGTGGTGACGGTGACCCGTGACGAGAACGACAAGCCCATGACTACCGTGGTGTACAACTTGGGCGAAGCCATGATTTCGAGCATCAGCACCTCGGGCTCCACGGGCAGCATTCCGCACGAAAGCTTCAGCATCCATTTCACCTCCATCACTTCCCAGGTCACCCAGCAAAACACGGACTCCACCAAAAAGGGTGTGTCTCCGTTTGGTTGGGACCTGAAGAAGGACATTCCTCTGGCGCCTCCGGCCTGAGTGTTGTTGCAGGCGAGGTGGAGGGCGCATGGCTGAATTGGTTCTGGGCTCTGCGGTTCCCCTGTTTGACCGGCTGGGCGGCGCTGAGTCGTCTGCACCGGGCGCCGGGGCATTGCAGTCGCCCGAGCAATTGCAGTGGTCCATAGCACGCGAGTTGGCGCATCTGCTCAACACGCGTTCGGTGCGCAGCGCGGTCGCATTCATGCAATGCGCAGGCACCACCCTGGACTATGGAGTGCCCGACCTGGGGCACCTGTCTTCGCAATCCCAGCAGGACCTGCATCAGTTGGAGGCCATCGTCAAGAAGGCCATCGGTTTTTTTGAGCCCCGGCTGCGCAATGTGCAGGTGCATGCCAGTTTGGCCGAGCGCAGGGCGGGCAGCCCCAGCCTGGCCATCAGTGGGCTGGTGACGATTGGAATGAAATTGAGACAGTTGAATTTTGAATTGCAGCTAGACCCCCAAATGACACCGCGTGCAAGGCTAAGCTGACTGTGGCCAATACCGATCACAGTGACCTGTTGCACTATTACAAACGCGAGCTGAGCTACCTTCGCAGCGAAGGGGCCCATTTCGCGCAGCGCTATCCCAAGGCCGCCTCCAGGCTGGCCCTGCACGGCACAGAATCCCAAGACCCGCATACCGAGCGTCTGATTGAGTCGGTGGCATTTTTGGCGGCCCGCGTGCACCAGGACCTGGACCGCGAGTTTCCCCAGGTGGCGGCCGCGCTCTTAGAAAACCTCTGCCCCTCGCTGCTGCAACCGGTGCCCTCGATGACGGTGGCGCAGTTTGCGCTCGATCCCAGTCAAGGCAAGGTGACCGCAGGTTTCAAGGTGCCGCAGCACACCATGCTGTACGCCACTGCAGGCGGCCAGCAATGCCGCTTTCGCACCGCCTGGGACAACACCCTGTGGCCTTTGCGCGTGGCCAAGGCCACTTTGGAGGCGGGTTCGCGTTTGCGCGTAGCCTTTGAATGCATTGGCGATGGCGACCTGAGCGAGCTCGAGATTGGGCAACTGCGCCTGCACCTGCAGGGCGACTGGATGAGCACCATGCCGCTCTATGACCTGTTGGTCTCGGAGGTGCTCACCGCCGAGCTCACCACCAGCCAGGGTGGCGTGCAGACGCTGCCCCCTGGGGCCTGGGTCGAGGTGGGCTACGGCGAGGGCGAGAATGTGTTGCCCCTGCCGCCGCAGGCACAACCGGCCTATGGCCTGATGCAGGAATATTTTTGCTTCCCGCGCAAATTCCATTTCTTTGATTTGCGCGGCATCCGCCCCTTCGCCAAGGGCTGTAAGGGCTTTGAGATGGTGCTGACCTTCGGCCAGCCCGCCAGAGGCCTGGTCACCATCAGCGCGGACAATTTCCGCCTGGGCTGCACCCCCGTTGCCAACCTGTTTACCAAGACCAGCGAGCCCATCGTGGTCGATCACCGCCACTATGAGTACCGCTTGGTGCCAGACCGCCAGCGCGAGTCCACCACCGAGGTGCACAGCATCATCCGGGTGATCTCCTCCGATCCGAACGCCGAGCGACCGGTGCTGGTGCCCAGCTTTGCCGCCATGGGCCATGTGCACACCAGCGGGGCCGATTGCTTTTGGTCCGCGCGCCGGGAGCACAGCCTGCGCAAAGACATCTCCGGCACCGACCTGTACCTCTCGTTTGTGGACCCTTCCAACACCCAGCGTGCGCCTGCTGCGCCGGTGCTCTATGCCGAGTTGCTGTGCACCAACCGTCGCCTGGCCGAGCAGGTGCCCATAGGCGCGCGCATGGTGGCCGAAGGCATCTCACAAACCGCCAGCGTGCGCTGCCTGTACGAGCCCACCGCACAACGCAGTCCCCCGCTGGGCAGCGAAACCCTGTGGCGTCTGGTGTCGCTGCTCACGCTCAACCACCAGTCGCTGGTGGACGGCTCCACTGGACGGGAGCAGCTGTGTGAAATGCTGATGCTGTTTGCTTCCGACAGTTCGCGCGACCATGAGCAGATCCGCGGCATCAAGGGCCTGCGCGCGCGCAGTGTGACCGGGCGCATCGGCGACTCCGCCTGGCGCGGCTATTGCCGTGGCACCGAGGTCCATTTGGCGTTTGACGACGAGGCCTTTGTGGGCGGCTCGCCCTTGCTGTTGTCTGCGGTGCTGGCGCGATTTTTTGCCCTCTACACCTCGGTGAATTCCTTTGTGCAATTGAGCGTCCACCGCGGCGATGAAGTCTGGAAACAATGGAAACCGATGAGCGGACGCCAGCAGGTCCTTTGATCGCCGAGTTGGCGGCCAATCCCTACGGCTTTAACCTGTTCCAGGCCATCAGCCTGCTTGAGCGCAGCCAGCCGCATCTGGCGCCGCTGGGCCGGGGGAACGGTCGCCATGAGGCGGTGCGCCTCACCGCAGCGGTGTCACTGGGTTTTCCGGGCAGCGACATTGCGCGGGTGAGCCTGGGCCCTGACTTCAAAGGACCCTACGCGCTCGCCACCGGAGCAATGACGCTGGCCGGCGCCCATGGACCCCTGCCGCTGCCGCTGACCGAGACCGTCATTGCCCGCACGGCGGCCAAGGACCATGCGACGGCCGATTTTCTGGATATCTTCAACCACCGGTTTTTGTCCTTTTTGTACCGCAGCCGCAAAAAGCATGGCATGGGTTTGAACTGGCAGTCGCCCCAGTCCTCGGCCCTGGCCTCCTGCCTGGACCACCTCAGTTCGCTGGGCCTCAAGGCCGGCCTGCATGCGCCCGGCGGCGAGGTGTCCTGGCTGCGCCATGCCGGCTTGGTGGGCGGCGCGCCGCGTTCCATGAGCGCTCTGTTGGCGCTGGTGTCCGACCGCTTTGGGCTGCGCGCGCAGGGCCGCCAGTTTCGCGGTGGCTGGCGCACCTTGGAGCCGGCGGATGTGCGCACCCTGGGGGGGGCAACCGGGCCGCGCCTGGGCTCCACTGCTTTGTTGGGCAGCCGGGTGTGGGACCAGAGCGCGGGCATCACCCTGGAGCTGTCAGACCTGAGCATGGAGCGGCTGCAGGCCCTGCTGCCCGGCGGCAGTGAACATGTGCTGCTGGGGTGGACGATCAGGCGCTACCTGCAGTCCGAGGTCACGGTGGAAATTGCACTCAGCCCCCAAACCGGACGGTACAAACCCACAGTGTTGGGCAGCACGGACGGCCCGCGCCTGGGTTGGACCAGTTGGCTGGTGAGCGCCAGGCCAGGGCAGTGCCTGCCCGCAGCGCGCTTCACCCTGCGAGAAAGTGGCGCGGCATGATGGCGCGCGCAACAAGGATTCAAGGCCGCTATGGATATTGACATTCGCACCCTGTTGGCCAAGCTCAATCCGGAGTGCAAACGGGCGCTGGAAAAGGGCGCCGAGCTGTGCGTGGGCCAGACCCACTACAACGTGGAAGTGGAGCACCTGCTGTTCAAGCTGCTCGAAGCTGCGGCCCCCGACATGGTGCTGGTCTTCAAGGAGTTTGGCATCCAGGTCGATGACATCATGGCCCAGCTGCAGGGCGCCATGGACCGCTTCAAGCGCGGCAATGGCCGCACGCCCGCGCTGTCGCCGCATCTGGCGCCTCTGTTCCAGGAGGCCTGGCTGCTGAGCTCCATGCTGCTGGGCGAGCAGCAGGTGCGCTCCGGTACGCTGCTTTTGGCCCTGCTGGAGGTGGACAGCCTGCGCGGCAGCCTGATGGAGTCGGCGCCCGGTATTCTGAAAATTCCACGCGCATCCCTGCGCCTGAACCTGGCCGATCTGCTGCTGCATTCCAGCGAAGACGCAGGCAGCATGGCGCGTGCCACGGCCGGCCGCTCCGAGGGCGCAAGCCTTGCTGACCCGGCGGTTGCGCAAATGCCGGCCCAGCGGCGCGGTGCGTCCGCCCACCCGGCGCTCGACCAGTTCACGGTGGACCTGACCGAGCTGGCGCGCCAGGGCAAGATAGACCCGATTCGCGGGCGCGATGCCGAGATCCGCCAGATCATCGATGTGCTGCTGCGCCGCCGGCAAAACAACCCCATCCTCACCGGCGAGGCCGGCGTGGGCAAGACGGCAGTGGTCGAGGGCTTTGCCCAGCGCGTGGTCCAGGGCCATGTGCCACCGGCCCTGCAAAAGGTGGTGGTGCGCGCGCTGGACCTGGCGCTGTTGCAGGCCGGTGCGGGTATCAAGGGCGAGTTTGAGAACCGCCTGAAATCGGTGATTGCCGAGGTCAAGGCCTCGCTGCTTCCCATCGTGCTGTTCATTGACGAGGCACACCAGCTGATTGGCGCAGGCGGCGCAGAAGGGCAGGGCGACGCTGCCAACCTGCTCAAGCCGGCGCTGGCGCGTGGCGAGTTGCGCACCATTGCCGCCACCACCTGGGCCGAATACAAAAAATACGTGGAGCGCGACCCGGCCTTGGCGCGGCGTTTTCAGGTGGTCAAGGTGGATGAGCCCAGCGAGGAGGTGGCCATCGACATGCTGCGCGGCATGGTCAAGACCCTGGAGCTGCACCATGGGGTGGAGATTGTGGACGAGGCGGTGCGCGACGCGGTCAAGCTCTCGCACCGCTACATCACCGGGCGGCAATTGCCCGACAAGGCCATCAGCGTGCTCGACACCGCCTGCGCCCATGTGGCCATTGGGCAAAGCGGCTTGCCGCCTGAGATCGAGTCGCTCAACCGTGAGATCGCCAGTGCGCAAAGCCAGTTGCGCATCCTGCGCCATGAGGGCTTGACCGGGCGCGACCAGCCGCAGGCCATTGCGCAATTGCAGGTTCTGCTGCAAGCGCGCACCACGCGACGCGACCTGCTGGGCGCCAAGCTCGAAGACGAACGCCATGCGGTGCAGGAAATCGTGGCGCTGCGCCGTCGCATTGCTGACTCGCTGGACGCACCCCTCACCACCGAAGATGTGGAGAACCCCGAATGGATGACGGCCACGCTGAACCGGCTCGAAAAAGGGCTGGACGCCATCCAGAGCGACGAGCCCCTGATTGCGGTGACGGTGGACTCGGGCGTGGTGGCCTCTGTCATTTCCGGCTGGACCGGCATTCCGGTGGGCCGCATGCTGGCCGATGAACTGCACACGGTGCTCAACCTGCAGGAAAAAATGGCCGAGCGCGTGGTCGGGCAGGACCAGGCGCTGGACGCCATTGCACGGCGCATCCGCACCGCGCGCGCCAATCTGGACGATCCGGGCAAACCGGTGGGCGTGTTTTTGCTGGTGGGCCCCAGCGGTGTGGGCAAGACCGAGACCGCCTGCGCCCTGGCCGACATCCTGTATGGAGGGGAGCGCAACCGGATCACCGTCAACATGTCGGAATACCAGGAGGCCCATACCGTCTCGGGGCTCAAGGGTGCGCCACCCGGCTATGTGGGCTACGGGCGAGGCGGGGTGCTGACCGAGGCGGTGCGGCGCAAACCCTATTCGGTGGTGCTGCTCGACGAGATGGAAAAGGCACACCCGGATGTGCTGGAACTTTTCTTCCAGGTGTTCGACAAGGGCGTGATGGAAGACGGCGAGGGCGTGCAGATTGATTTCAAGAACACCGTTATTTTGCTGACCTCGAACGCGGCGCAGGACGTCATCACCGATGCCTGTGGCGCCGGTGACTGGCCCGATGCCGAGCAACTCGTTGCGCGCCTGCGCCCGGTGCTGGCGCGGCAGTTTTCGCCGGCGTTTTTGGGGCGCCTGGCCATCATTCCCTATTACCCCTTGGGGGACGTGCAGATCCATTCCATCGCCCGGCTCAAGCTGCAGAAATTGGCTGCGCGCTTTGCCAGCCAGCACCACGCCGACTTCACTTGGGCAGAAACGGTGTCGCGCGCCATCGCGGCGCGCTGCACCGAGGTGGACAGCGGTGCGCGCAATGTGGACCACATCCTGTCGCATGCCGTGTTGCCGGAGCTGTCGCGCCTGGTGCTGGAGCGCATTGCCATGGGGGTGCCCTTTCATGAGGTGCACATGGACATGGATGCGCAGGGGAATTTTGGCTTTCATTTTTGCCCCGCCTCACTGGTGTAACACCCCATGCTTGAAGGATTCGAACAAACCAATGCCGCGCTGTCGATCACGACACCGTTTGGAGCCGACATCTTGCTGCTCGACAGCCTGCAAGGTCAGGAGACGCTGTCGCGTCCCTTTCGCTTTGCGCTGTCTATGCGCGCCTGCGACACCGGGCTGGACCCGGCCACCATCGTGGGGGCCAAGGTGAGCGTGAAGCTCGCGCCCAAGGACTGCCCGGTGCGCTACCTGCACGGCATGGTTTCGCGCTTTATGTACGGCGGCTCCAACATGGCCTTTGCGTTTTACACGGCCGAGATGGTGCCCAGCCTGTGGCTGCTGACGCTCAGCCGTGACCGCAAAATTTTTCAGAACCAAACGGTGCCCGACATCATCAAGGCCGTGCTGGGCGACTTTTCCGTCACCTTTGATGCGCAGCTCAAGGGCACGTACAGCGCGCGCGAGTACTGCGTGCAATACGACGAAACCGCGCTGGACTTCCTATCCCGCCTGATGGAGGAGGAGGGCATCTTCTACTTCTTCACCTTTACCAGTTCCAGCCACACCCTGGTGCTGGCCGACAGCGCCAGCGCGCATGTGGCGAGCACCGGGGCAGAGACCTTGCGCTACTTTCCCGACCAGGGCGCCGGCGTGTTGATCGACACCGTCACGCAGCTGGATTTTGAGAGCCGACTGGTGGTGCAAAAGGTGGAGGTGGGGGACTTCGACTACCTCAAGCCCAGCACCGCGCTCAAGGCCGAGTCCAGCGGCACCGCCGGCAAGGGGTCTGTGTTTACCTTTCCGGGCAAGCACAGTGTGGTGGCCGACGGAACCCAGCGCGCCAAGGTGCAGGTGGAGTCGCTGCAGGTGCAAAGCGCGTCGAGCCGAGGCAACAGCCACTGCTATTTGCTGGGCGCAGGTGCCAAGTTCACCCTGTCGGACCATCCGCGGGTAGCGCTCAATACCGCGCTGGTGGTGCGCCAGGTGACGCACTCGGCCAGCAGCGAGCATTACAGCAATGCCTTCGAAGTGTTTGACGCCACCGTCCCGTTTAGGGCGCCCCAGGAAACGCCGCGCCCGCGCGTGGCCGGCAGCCAGACGGCGCTGGTGGTGGGCCCCAGTGGGGAAGAAATCTGGACCGATAAGTATGGCCGCGTCAAGGTGCAGTTCCATTGGGACCGTCTGGGTGTGAAGGACGAAAACAGTTCCTGCTGGGTGCGGGTGTCGCAGAGCTGGGCGGGCGTGGGTTGGGGTGCCTTGTTCTTGCCGCGCATTGGCCAGGAGGTGGTCATCAGCTATGTGGATGGCGACCCGGATCGCCCGCTCATTACCGGCGCGGTCTACAACGGCGAAAACACCACGCCCGTGGCTCTGCCTGGCATGCAGACGCAAAGCACCCTCAAGTCGCGCTCTTCCAAACAGGGCACGGCCGGCAACGAGCTGCGCATGGAGGACAAAAAGGACTCCGAGGAGTTGTACCTCCATGCGCAAAAAGACATGAAGGTGGAAATCGAAAATGACCTCAGCACCAGCTTGACCGAGGGCTCGGAGACCCACACGCTGGAAAAGGGTGACCGCACCGTGAACGTCAAGACCGGCAAGGAGACGCATGAGGTCAAGGGCACGCGCACACTGACCATCACCGGCGCAGAGACGCACACCAACAAGGCCGACTTCACCCATGCGGTGAGCGGCAACTACACGCTCAAGATCAGCGGCAATTTGGTGATCGAGGCCAGCGGCAGCATTTCCATCAAGGCCGGAAGCACCTTCAGCATGGAGGCGGGAACGGCCTTGACGAACAAGGCCGGAACGGCGCTGACCAACCAGGCCGGCACCGCGTTGACCAACAAGGCCGGCACCGATCTGACCAACCAGGCTGGCATGGGCCTGACCAACAAGGCCGGCACCACCCTGGAAAACCAGGGGGCGATGGTGAACAACAAGGCCTCGGCCATGCAGACCGTGGACGGTGGCGGCATGCTCACCCTCAAGGGTGGACTGGTGAAGATCAACTAGCATGGCAGCCGCGAACCCTCCCCCCATGCAAGCCCCCGCGCCGTCCGCTGTGAACGCCCCGGGAGAACCCGCGCCCTTGCAGGGGCTGATGGAGTCGCGTGACGAGGCCGGCGTGCTGCGCCTGCAGTCGTACTTTTTGGACGGGAAGTTGCACGGTCTGCTCACCAGCTTTGATGAAAAAGGCCAGCGCGTGCAGGAGGCCTGCTACGCCTATGGCCTGCAGGAGGGCAAGACCCGGCTCTATGCGGATGCGCACCTTTTTGCCGAGCGGCCCTACAAGGGCGGCTTGCTGCAGGGCGAAGCCCTGACCTACGCGTTGTCTGGGGCGGTCAGCGCGCGCCAGCCCTATGTGGCTGGCGTCCTGGAGGGCGAGTCCCTTTTTTACCACCTGGGGCAGTTGGTGCGCAGCGAGCGCCATGTGCGGGGCGTGCTGCAAGGGCGCTGCCGTGACTACGGGCCCGATGGCCAACTGGTGCAGCAGTCCCACTACGAAAACAATCTGCTCGACGGCACACTGACACGCTACTGGCCCGGTGGCAGCGCCATGGAAGTGTTGAACTTCAAGGCCGGCAAACAAGACGCTGCGGTCAAACGTTTTGCGCCCGACGGCCGGGAAGTCACGGCCAGTGCGGACAAGTTGACGTTCATGCTGCGCGTCGAAAAATGGGTGAAGGGCTGAATATGGGAATGCTGGTGTGTACCGGTGCCATGCTGCAGTGCTCCTTTGGTGTGGCACCCGGCACGCTGAACGTCTTGCCGCTCAACCTGGTGATGTCGGGCAGCCCCTCGGCCAACATCATGGACAACAAGCCCATGGTCAATGTGATGCCCTTTGGCATGTGCAATTGCCCGGCCAACCCCATGGTGTTGGCCGCCACTGCTGCGGCCATGGGGGTGCTCACGCCCATGCCCTGCATTCCCATGACCATGGCGCCCTGGGTGCCGGGTTCGCCCACGGTGTTGATTGGCAACATGCCGGCCTTGCAGAACTCTTCCAAGCTGATGTGCAGTTGGGGTGGTGTGATCCAGATCCTCATGCCCGGGCAATTCACCGCCATGGTTCCCTGAATACAAGGGCTTTAAAAATTTATGCACTACACCTTATCCCTCACCTCGCGCATGCTTTCCATCGTCGCAATTTGCCTCATACTCCTGTGCGTTTTGATGTTCTTGTTGGGAATGGAGATCGGGCGCTCACTGGCGCCCCATATACAAGCCAGCGTGACAGTGCCTGCTAGCGTCGCAGTGCCTGCCAGCGTGTTGAATTTGATGCCAAAGGAGCTGCCCCTTGAGGGCGCTAAATAAAGCCATGAAGCCGCAAAATAATTGCCCTTGCACGCCGCAGCGTCAGCCACGCATCCCCGTGCACCGCATCAAAAGGCTTTGCATTGCTTGGCTGATGGCAGGCGCGGCCTGGCAGGCGCTTCCTGGCCTGGCGGCAAGCCCGGTTCCCGCACCGAATCTGGTGGTGTCCGTGGCGGCTGCAGCTCCGGTGGTGACCAGCACCCTGGTCAAGGTGGCGGATGGCAGAAATCTGGCGCCTGACATCGCTCGCATCGTCAACAGGGGGGAGCTGGTCATTGCCATGCTAGGCGTGGATAGCCCCCCTTTCTTTGCGGCCAAGGGCGACACCGTCGAGGGCCTGGAGGTAGACCTTGCCAATGCGATCGCCAAGGAGTTGAAGGTGGCCGTGCGCTTCGAGCGCAGCGCCAAGACCTTCAATGATGTGGTCGATGTGGTGGCGCGCGGCGATGCCGATCTGGGCATCAGCAAGCTGTCGCGCACCATGGCGCGCGCACAGAGCATCCGTTTCAGCGATCCGTATTTGCGACTCTCCCACGCGTTCATCCTGCACCGCGTGCGCTTTGCGCAGTACGCCCGTGACATGCCCCTGCCATCGGCCATACGCCAATACAAGGGCACCCTGGGTGTGATTGCCAAGTCGTCTTTTGCAGACTATGCCCAGCGCAACTTTCCCAAGGCGGATATCCGGGAGTATCCGAACTGGGGTGATGTTTTGAAGGCGGTGCAGAGCGGGGAACTCATCGCGGCGTACCGCGATGAGTTTGAAGTCAAACGCGTGCTCAGGACCGATCCCACCTTGTCGCTGACCTTGCGCACCGTCACGTTCAAGGATCTGGAAGACACGTTGGGCATCGCGGTGGGCATTCAGGACCCGGTGCTGCTGGCCTTTGTCAACCAATACCTTGCCCAGGTATCGGACAAACTGACGATAGACGTGGTGCTCAAGGCGCTGGATCGCTGAGTCGCAAAACGATCGGGTAGAAGAAGATGAATTTCCAAAAAATATACCAGTTTGCACTCAACCCCTGGGTCGTGGTGGCCAGCCTTGGTACGGGCTTTTTAGTGGGCGTGTGGCTACCGGATGTGGGCATCACCCTGGGTTTTGTGGGGGACATTTATGTGGACCTGTTGAAGATGATTGCGCTGCCCTTTATGGTGTCTGCGGTGATCTTCAGTCTGCAAAGGCTGTTTAGGGAAGGCGGGTCGGGCAAGCTTTTGGCCACCGTCGGCTTGGTTTTTGCCGGGTTTTCAATGGCCGTGGTCCTGGTCGGCGTGCTCACGCTGGTCGTCATGCAACCTGGCGCCAACTTGCCCGAGAAAACCATGCAGACCTTCGGCAAAATCGTGGGCAATGATCTGGGCTCCAGCGACACCGTCATGAGTCTGCAGGGCGTGGACGAGCCGGCCAAGTCGCTCAACCTCTCCGAGGTGTTTGCCAGCCTGGTGCCTTCCAATATCTTCTTGGCGCTTGCCAATGGTGAGACGCTCAAGGCCCTGGTGTTTGCGCTGCTGTTCGGCTTTGCAGTGGGACAAATACCGGCCCGCATCTCGGACGGGCTGACCCAATCGCTTGAAACCATTTACCATTCCTGCCAGGTGCTCATGCGCTGGTTGAACTACCCGCTGCCGGTCATTTTGTTTTGCATGAGTGCGGCGCAAATGGCCAAAACCGGTTTGGATCCGCTGCAAGCCATGGGGCAATTCGTACTGGCCTTTTTTGCGGCATCGCTGCTGATACTGGTCATGGCGGTGCTCATTATCTGGAAGCGATCCCAGGCGACCATCGGCCAGACCTTGCGGGCCTTGCAGTGCCCCTTCGCGCTGGCCCTGGCCACACGCAACAGTGCCACCTGCATGCCCAGCATGATCGAAGGCCTGACCGACCAGCTTGGCTTTGCCCGCTCCCGCGTGGAGTTGCTGGTGCCGCTCAGTGTGTCGCTGTTGCGCATCGGACCGATGGTGTATTACGTCTGTGCCGCCATGTTCATCGGGCAGCTGTATGGCAAGCCCTTTGGCGCGGTGGAGCTGGGCATTGTGGTGTTTGCCTCGGTGCTCGCAGGCTTTGCCTCGGCAGGCATGACGGGCCTGCTCACCGTGTCCCTGGTCGGACTGACTTGCAGCTACCTGGGCCTACCCTTTGAGGCCGCCTTTATCCTGTTTTTGGCGGTTGATCCAGTCTGCGACATGCTGCGCACGCTGGTGCTGGTCGTGGGGAACAGTGCTGCGGTCGCGCTGATTTGCCCGCGTCCTCTCAAGGTCTAGAGACGACCCGCATGCTCCGTCCCGATATGCTGGCGCGCACCAACAGGTTGTCTTCATGGGGCGCTTGAAGGCTTGGTCTGGCAGCCCCTTGGTGCTGCTGCTGGCTTTGCTCTGCGGCGCCATTGCCGGCCACGCTCTGCCTGGGCTGGCAACGCATTACATGCTGATGGGAAAAACTTACCTGGCCGTGATCAATATGGCAGCCTTGCCGCTGTTGGTGGTGGCCACTTTTTTTGGTTTGCGCCAGGTCGCGGCCTTGCCACAGTCGGGACGGCGCTTGTTGCGTTTGCTGGGTCTGTCGCTGGGGCTGATGGCGCTATGCGCGTTGGTGGGTCTGTGTGCGGCCTTGCTGGCGCAAACCGGCAAGAACCTCAGTGCAACGGAGCTGCAGCACTTGGGGCAATTGGTTCTGAGGGCCGGTGGCGCGGCCTCCAATGTCGAAATACTCAGGTTCGTTCCTGAGGCGCGCCTTGAGGCAGCCTTGTCACGCCCTTTGTTTGGGCTGATTCTGGACAACTACTTTCAGGCCTTGGCACAGGGTCAGTTGTTGAGCATTTTGTTGGGCGCACTCCTTTTTGGTGTGGGCTTGGTCACACAGCAGGGTGAGGGCCACAGGGTGCTTATGGGCATTTTTGAGGCGATCTACCGCAGCCTTGAAACCTTGATCTCCGGCGCCAACCTGCTGATCCCTGTGCTGGTCTTCGGCATGGCGGCCTTGTTTGCCAGTGCGGTCGATGGACAAACCCTGCTCGCCATGTCGAGCTTCCTGGGCACCTTTGTGTCGGCCATATTGCTGCTGTCCGGTGCTGCGGTACTGCTCATTTGGAGACGCTCCGGCAGGACGATGGGAGCCGTGATGTCGGCGCTGAAAACACCGGCCCTGATCAGTCTGACCTCTACCAGTGCCATTGCGGCCATACCAGACACTATCCATGCCATGGGTGCGCGCCTGGGCTATAGCCGGGGGGTGACAGAGTTTGTCGTGCCCCTGGTATCCATTTTTGTGCGTTGCGGCTCGGCCCTGTATTTTTCTATCCTTATCGTATTTGTGGCGAACATGTATGGACACACGCTCGGTGTCACCGAGGGCCTGTTGATTTGTGCCGGCGCCATGTGGGGAGGCTTTGCGTCGGCCGGGCACGCAGGTGCTGCCACGCTGGGTTTCATGGGCATGGCCCTGCATATGCTGCAGTTGCCCTTGGAGGCGGTGGTGCCACTTTTTATTGCGATTGAGCTTCTGTGCGAGGGCCCGCGCAACCTTTTGAGTTTTCTGTTGGCCTGCAGCTTGGTGGCCTTGGTTTCCGACGGACTTCCCACTGAAAAGGGCGAAACCGCAGAGTCTGCGCATATAGAATCTATCGAACCTATCATTTTCACTTTTTCAAAGGCGGACCTGGCCCTGTTGCTGGTCGGCCTTGTCTTGGTGATGCTCTTCATTACGTCTGCAGGTGTTGGCTTTGGCATGCGGTGACGCTTGTCTGGCCTTTGGGGGATTACTCTGTTCTATCGTGCAGCAAATAAAGTCAGGTTTTTTGCAGTGGCTCTGGGCCTTGCCCTGTTGGCCGGCTGCGGCACCACCAGTGGCGCGGCCAATGCGTTCTCCGGTTTCTTTATGCCCAAGGGCAACCGGCTGGACTGGGACCGCGTGACGCTGGCAGCGGCAGAAGGTGCCAACCTCAATACGGCGCTGGCGGTGGACCTGGTGTGGGTGCAGGACGATGCCGTCTTAAACACCTTGTTGGCCATGCCGGCATCCAAGTGGTTTGCCTCCCGTGTGGACATGGCCAATACCTTTCCTGAAGTGTTGCATTACCTGTCGGTAGAGCTGGTGCCCGGGCAAACCATTGCCATGCCACGGGAAAAAATGGGTTATGAGCGGGTGGTAGGTGCCTTGGTCTTTGCCGACTATCTGACGCCTGGCGAGCACCGCCTGCGCGTCGAACAGTTGCATGGCGACATCCAGATCCAGCTCGGTGTGCGCTCCCTCGCAGTGACCAGTCTGCAACCCCATTGACGCAATAGAAAGCAGCAGCACCCTGTGAACAAGTCCCGTATTACCGAGCGCATCCAGTGGCATGAAGGCATGTTGCTGGCGCCACAACATTTCCAGCAGTCGGCCTCCCGCATGGACGAGCTGGTGGCAGCGCAGACCCTGTTGGCAATGCCTTTTGGTTGGGGCGTGCGCACGCTGGAGACCGATGCCGGTTTGCTGCCCGCTGGCACGGTGCGCGTGCTGGCGTTGGAAGCGGTGATGCCCGATGGGACCCTGGTCAGCTATTGGGCCACCGAGCCGCAGCAGCCTGGACTGGAGCTCAGCCTTGCACCCTTTGCGGGCGCCTTGGCCGATGCGGCGGTGGACATCTTTTTGGTCTTGCCCCTGTCGCGCAGCATGCATGCGGATGCGCCGGCGTCGCGCTTTCGCTCCGTCTCCGATGGCTTGGTGGAAGATGAGGTGTCGGATGCGGTGCCGGTGGATGTGCCGCGCCTGTTGCCCAACCTGTCGCTGGCCGGTGGCGCACAACCCGGCGCACGCTTTACCAGTCTGCGCATAGGGGCTGTTTTCAAGGACAACGAAATCCTGAAATGGGCCCCCGTGCTGCCGCCGTTGATCGCCATTCCCAAGGATGGCGATTTGTGGTCCCAGGTGTCGGCCTTTGCCGGGCAGCTGCGTGGCAAGGCGGCCTTTGTGGCCAAACAAACAGCACAGCCCTCCTCCAAGACCGAAGACCGTTTGGTGTATTTGGAGCAGCGCGAGCGCTTGCGCAATCTGGTGACGTCACTGCCTTTGTTGGAGGCGGTGCTGCGTACCTCGCCACTGCACCCCTATGCCCTGTACCTCGCACTGGTGACTCTGCTGGGGCCCCTGAGTATGTTGCGTGCCGGCTCCTTGCCGCCGGTGCCGCCCGACTACGACCATGCGGACCCGCTGGCCTGTCTGACACCGGTATTGGATGCGCTACTGGATGCGCTGCTGGAGGTCAACCAGGAGTACCGGGAGTTCAAGTTCGAGTTCCGGCATGGGGCCTTCGAGATCGGCCTCAAGCCCGAATGGGTGGACAAGCAATTGGTGTTGGGCCTGCGTGGCCAACCCGAGCGCGATCTGGTGGCCTGGATGGGCGGGGCCATTGTGGGGGCGCAATCGGCCTATGCATCGCTGCGTGAAAAGCGCGTATTGGGGGCGGACCGCGCCCACATCGAGGTGGCCAAGGAGTTGGGCGTGCGCGCTAGCTCGGGCTACACGTTGTTTTCCATTCAGACCAGCGCCGCACTCACCATTGGCGGTGAGCCTCTGGTGGTCAGCAATGCGACCGAAGGCGCGCTGGCACAGCGGCCCCAGGAAATGGTTTTGTTTGTCAAGGCATGAGCTAGCACGGAGTACGCACCATGGCACGCAACCACACCGATCGCATAGACGACGACCAGATGAATAGCCAGTTCCGGGCCTTTTATGGCGAAGTGTCCAAGGCGCAAATCCGTGCGCTGGAGATGCGCGAAGCCGATGCGCACGGCGCCGCGCAGAGTGTGTCTAAGCATCTGGAGAGCCTGATTGAGCTGCAGACGCTGGAATCCAAGCGCGATGGCAACCGCGCTGAACTGGAAAGCATTGCCGATGCGCGCTACCTCAAAGCGGCACTCGCCGACGAGATGCTGCTCACCACCGACTGGATAGGCCGGGAGCGTTGGACCGAGCACCTGCTGGAGGCGGCACTTTTTCGCACCAGCATCGCCGGAGAAAAGATATTTGTGCGCATCGAGCAACTGCTCTCTAGCCGTGAGCCTTCGCTGCGCCCGGTCGCTACGCTCTACCTGTCTGCACTGGCTCTGGGCTTCCAGGGGAAATTCAGGGGCGATTTGGATCTGGCCAAGCTAGACGGCTTCAGGCAGGAACTGTTCCAGTTCGTCTACCAAAAGCGTGCCGACCTTTCCGGGCGCGACCGCGTGTTGTCGCCCAGCGCGTACAGCAGCACCCTGTCGCATATCGAGGCGCGCAAGATGCCATCCCTGAGTCGCTGGACGGTGGTCTTTTTGCTGGCGCTGCTGGGTTTGCTGGCGGTGTCTGAAATGTTGTGGTTGTGGCAGTCCTGGCCGGTGCGCCAGGTCCTCGATACCGGTGTGTATGTACGCGCAGGCAACGCCAAATGAACGGTCTTGAGCGTCACGGCTTGAGGGGGCGTCATGCTGGGTGATAGCCTGTTTCTGATTTCGCTGGCGGTGCTGACGCTGCTGGTGCTTGCCGTGCTGGGAACGGTGCTGTATTTTGCCGTGCAGCGCGCCCATGCCAAGCCTGGCAGCGACCCCAAGACGGTGAAGTTGCGCTTTGATTCGCTGCGCAATTCCTTCAAGCAGGCGGTGGAGCTGATAGAGGCCAACATCGTGACGCGCAGCGAGCGCTATAGCATTCCCTGGATTCTGGTGCTCAACGAGGGCCGCTTGGCGGCCCCCTTGCCGATCGAGCAGTCGGGCGTGGCGAGTGCGCTGAGCACCGATTCGGCTTCGGCCGCCACCACCCAGGGCATCTCTTGGCACTTCTTTGACAAGGGCATTGTCGTGGACATGCAGGGCAGCTACTTGGGCTCACCCGACGAAGAAGATGCCGTCGAAAAGCCCTGGGACGAGTTCCTCGGGCTGTGCCGCAATTACCGGACCCAGCGTCCCTTTGACTCGGTCGTGATCACTGTGCCGGCCAGCTTGCTGAGCGACGCTTCTGCGGATGCCAGCCTGGAGATCGCTAAACTGGCGCGCCTGTCGCACCGGCGCTTGTGGCTGGCTCAAAACCGTTTTGCCATGCGCTTTGCGGTGTATGTGCTGGTGTCCGAGTGCGAGCACATCGAGGGCTTTGCACCGTTCTCCCGGGCCCTGCCCGAGTCCATGCGTGCGGGCATGCTGGGCTGGTCTTCTCCCTATGACCTGTCCACCACCTACCGCAGCGAGTGGGTGCCCGAAGCCGTAGGCGCGATCGTGTCTGCGGTGACCGATAGCTCGGCCGAGCTGTTTGCGCTTGACACCAGCAGCCTGGATGTGTCGAAGTTCTATTTGCTGCCCTCGCGCATACAGGCTTTGAGCGGCCAGTTGCAGGTGTATGTGGACGAGTTGATGCGCCCCAGCGCCTACCATGAGCCCTTCTTTATTCGCGGCATTTACCTGAGCGGCGACAGCAGCGCGGCGGGTCAAGCGGCTGCGGTGATGGCACAGCACGAGTCACAGGACGAGCCGGTCAGTTCCGAAGGGCTCAATCCGCTCATGCGCGAGCCGGTTTTCCTGCGCGATCTGTTTGAACAAAAAATATTTCTGGAATATGGCATAGCGCGCCCCTCGCACCAGCAACTTGCCAGACCGGCGCTGAGCACGGCCATGCGCTGGACCTCTGGCGTTCTGCTCGGGGGCTGGGCCCTCGGCCTCTTGCTGGTCACCCTGCAGCTGGAGCGGCGCAACACGGAACTGGTGCGCGCGCTGGCGCAAATCGGTGCTGACGCCAATTACCGGGCCCGCGCGGCCGAGCGCAACGAGCATATTCCCTCGGCCTGGTACCGCAGCAAGACGCTGGCGCTGCTGGCAGAAATAGAGAAGCTCGGCAGCGACCGGGCCTGGACCTTTTTCATGCCCGGAGCCTGGCCGGTGTTCGAGTCGCTCGACGCCCGTGTGGCAGCGCGCATCGAGCGCGAGTTTGGCGAAATCGCCATCAGCACGCTCAGACGGGAGCTCTACACGCGTGCCGCAGAAATCACCGGTGTCACGCAGGACGAGAGCAGCTCCGAACTGATCATCGGAAGCGATTGCGCGGCGCCTGCCGGCTTTGCGGCCATTGGTAACGCGCCGCACAGGAGCACGCTGTCGGTGGAAGAAATGCCCGAATTCGCCGCGATGCTGCAGTACCTGACGACGCTGGATCGGCTGGACCAGGCCATGTTGGCAGTGGGCCGCCTGCAAAGGCCCGAGCAGAACGCCAATGACGACCTGCGCCTCTTGGTGCAGTACACGCTGGGGGCTGACCTGCCGCTCAATATTTCCCAAAGCCTCCACTTCTTTCACGGCAATGAGAGGCAGGGGCGCTCGTCACCCGCAGCGATCAGCGTGACGCACATTCAGCAGGCTGTGCGTTGCAGCTTGCAGCAGGGCGCTGTGGCCCTGAGTCAGCACCTCTTTGCCGATAACGACCTGATGGCCTCGGAGCGCTTGATTGCCAAGCATGGTGTGGTTCTTTTTGCAAGTGAAGGCAACGCAGGCGCCTATGCCCATTCCGTTGCTGATTTCAAGGACCTGGTGGCCGCCATCAAGGAGCAGGAATACTTGCTCAACGCGGGCCGGGGCGCTTGGATGCGCCAGCCCAACTTGGCCCTGGGCAAGGCCTACGACGCCATGGTCGCTCGCGTGGCGCAGTCCACCCGGCTGCTGGGTCCGCAGGTGGCTGAGCAGATGCAACAACGAACGGCGACCGAGTTTGCCAGGATGTCTGCGGAGTATGAAGCCCGCTTCGGTGTGGAAGCACAGTCTGGCGTGGTCTGGCGCGACAAGGACATGCGCTTTGTTTTGTCACCCGAGCGCATGGCCCTGCGCGATGCGCTCACGCATATGCTGGCGCAGCCCTTTGTGGTGGCGCCCTCCGAGCGCAGCCTGCCATTGGCGCCGGCGCAAGGGGTGGTGGCCTGGGATGTGGCCAAGCTGGACCAGGCACTCAAACTGGTCGACAGCTACAAGGCTTATATGGCCGAGGGCGTGGTCAAATTTCCGGCGCCCATCCGCGCCGGGGTGGCGCTGTTTGTGCAGGCACAGTTTGCCCGGTTGGCCAACGATTCGCTGGTGGATGCACTGTCGGTCAATCCGCGCAGCGCCAGCGCCAGCCTGACCAACGCGGCGCAGTTTGATGCAACCGCCGCCCGCCTGCGCAAGCTGCAGGACTTTATGAATGAGCTGGGGGCCAACGCGCAGGCCGAGCAGCTTGGCAATCTGATTTCCGAAGATGCCTTGCAGCGCCTGCGGCTGTTGGACGACAAGTTGTTTCAGCTGGACCTCTACGCCACCCGCGGCAGGGACTTCAAGTCCTGGACGGGCGACCATGGACCTATGCTGCAGGCATTTGGTGTGAGCGATGTGGGCGCCCTGCAGCAATACCTGTCGGTGCAAATGGGGCGCACCGAGGTGCTGGGCCGACAAGCCGAAACCTACCTTGCGGCGCTTAGCCCCGCAGTCTTCAACGCGCAACTGGCCAAGCGCTGGCAAGGCATCAACCACGAACTCGAGCGCTACCGCCTGAAGAACCCCAATGGCAGCCTGGTCTTGCTGGAGCAGTTCGCATTGACCGCCGGGGTGGAGTCCGACCGCACAAACTGCCTGGAGAAAAGCGCCGGAAAAATGCCGCTGGGCAAGAGCGCAGACTACTTCGCCGAGCGCCATGCCAGCCTGTACGCAGCGCTGCAAAGGCGCTGCGGCGAATTGCGCAGCAGCGAGTACCAGGATGGGTGGGCCGCGTTTTCGAGCAGTTTTAATCGGGTGCTGGCCAGCCGCTATCCCTTTGCTGTGCTTGAAAATCGGGATGGGGTGGATGCCGAGTTGGACGATTTGGGCCTGGTGCTCAAGGAGTTCGACAAGCTGCCTCGGTCTGCTCGGGACAATGGCGCGACGCCCAGACGGGCGGGCGGCAGCCAATACCTGGTGCAGCGCTTCACCGACCAGTTTGACAAGATCCGGGCCTTTGTGGCGCCGCTGTTTCCGTCGGATGAAGGGGCGGTTGCCGGCTACGACCTGGTGTCGGAGTTGCGCGTCAATCCGGGCGCCGAGGTGGAGGGCAACAAGGTCATTGACTGGACGCTGGAGGTGGGCTCGCAGGTCATGAAATTGCGCGATGCGTCCAGGCCGATGCGGTGGGAGCCCCTGACGCCCATTGTCCTGACCCTGCGGCTGGCCAAGGACAGCCCGGTGTACGCGACCTTGGACCCGCAGCAACCCCACATGAGCACAGATGGCAGGAGCATTTCCTACCGATTTGCCGACACCTGGGCGCTGCTGCGCCTGATCCAGCGCCAGCGCGACTTTGACAGCGCCGGTCGCTCCGATGGGCGCGCGCAGTTGCTGCGCTTTGAGTTTCCGGTGGTGGCCAGTGGGGATGCGGCAAAAGGCGCCCCACAGGTGACGCGGGCCAGGGTTTTTCTGCGGCTCACGGTCACACCGGTTGGCAAACGCACCGCCTTGGCCTGGCCGGTTGCGTTCCCCATTCGGGCTCCTGATTTGACGAACCCCTGATCGACGCCGCATGACCGCCCCCTTCACCTTTACCCCTGACCTGGCTGCCCTGCTGGCCCCGATTGCGCCAGACGCACCCGGTGGCGCGTCCATGCGCTACCACGCGCTGTATGCGGGCATCCGCCAGGCGCGCGAAGAGGAGGACGCTTCCTTGCCCATGGGCGTGTGGGAGCGTCCGCTCAAAAAGGCCGATTGGCCGCAGGTTGAGACGCTGTGCGTCGATTTGCTGGCACACCACTCCAAGGACCTGCAGGTGGCCGCCTGGCTGATGGAGGCTTGGCTGCAGCAATACCAGGTGCGCGGTCTCAATGCCGGCATTGCCTTGTTGCAGGGGCTGGTCGAGCGCTTCTGGGACTGCGCGCATCCGCAGATCGAGGAGGGCGACGACGATGCCCGCGCGGCACCGTTTGTCTGGATCAATGACAACCTGTCGCGCACGCTGCTGCTCAAACTCCAACTGCTCAAAGTGCCGGACTGCATGCCCTCGGTGGTGACGCTGGCGCAGTGGGACCAGACCTTGATGCAAGAGCGTCAGCAGGCCATCGACGCCAGCAGCGCGCAGCTCGGCGAGAAGTCTTTGACACGCGATCGGATCATGGCCGCGACCCAGGAGCCGAACCTGCAGGGACTGCTCAATTTGCATGAAGGTCTCGTGCAAGCCAATGAACAATGGCAGGCCTTGACCACCTGCTTGGACAGCAAGATGACCGTCAACCCTCCCAGTGTTTCGCGTGTCGGTGAAATGATCAGGCGCATCGAGCGATTGGCGCTCAGCCTCATCGCCGGGCGCTTTCCCAAGCCCAGCGTTCCTGACATCCCGGCAGATGCAGTCGCCGATGAAGCAGGCCTCACGGTGGAGGCAAATGGCGATGTGCCAACGCCGCCAGGGGCCATGGCGGCTCCCGCAAAGGCCGCAGTCTTGGCGCCGAGCTTTTCCAGTCGCGAAGAAGCCTATCTTCAGCTCACAGCGATTGCCAGCTTTTTGCAGGAGCGCGAGCCGCATAGCCCAACGCCCTACCTGATACGCCGGGCGGTGAAGTGGGGCAGCATGCCCCTGTCCGAATTGATGCGAGAAGTGCTCAAGGAGGAGGGCGATGTGGCGCGCTTCTTCTCGCTGTTGGGTGTGGACGAGTAGTCAGCCAATAGGGCCTGATGTTGCGCTATTCATTAAGGGAGTGGCAATGGCAGCCGCATTAACCGCAGTGACCCCGGCGATGGCCCTGCGCATCGCGCTTTTTCAGGCCCATCCCTCGGCCAGCATCATGGCCCTGTCGGACCTAGAGGTGATGCACCAGCTCGCCGAAAAACTCCTCAACGGCAGCCTGATTTTGTCCCGCAACCGTTCGGGCGGATGGCCCTCGGTGGAAGCCAGCAGCACGTCGGCTGCGGGCGCAGGTTCGGCGGGCGGCGCGGCATCAGCCGCTGACGCAGAAATCGAATCGGCGCCGGTGGTCAATCTGAACGCCTTGCCGGACCCACCGGTGGTGGCGCCCATCCTGCCGGTGCTGGAGGAGGTGCAGATTGAGGGCGCTGAAGTTCTGCCCGAGGTGGACCAGACGATCGAGCAAATTGATGCCGCGATGGCAAGCATGGATCTGGCCTCGGCCTCGCTTCAGCCTTCGCCCACCAAGGTGCCGCTGATCAATGAGGCCATGACCCGCGCCACAGACGCTGTGACCCAGACGCTAGACGCGCTATAGCCATGCTGTTCGTGACCAAGGCGGGAGCGGCCATTACCGAAGGCGTGGCCCAAGTGGTGCAGGCTGTGCAAACCGGGTCGCAGACCGTGCAGAGCGAAATCAAGGACGGCATTGCGCAGGCCGGACAAGCCATTGAGACGGTGGGAGGGCAAGTCACTTCCGTGGTGGAGCAAGTGGCGCAACTGCCGTCCAAGGTGAACCCGCAGGCCCTGGCCCAGCCGTTGGTGAATGCCGTCAAGCAGGCGCAAACGGACTTCATGGGCGTGGTGGACTCACTCAAAGACCTGGGCCCGCGCCTGTTGTTGGTGGGCAAGAACCTGGCCGGGGTGGTGGATGACGTCAAGGCGGGGGCTTCCATCGTCACCGATTTGCCGGATCGCTTGAAATCGTTGGCGCCCGACCTGTCGGGTCTACCGCCCCAACTGGCCGCAGTCGCCCAGCGCGCCCAAAGCCTGGTGACGCGGGCCACCGCATTGAAGCCCAAGCTGGAAGCCCTCAAAACACTGCAGCCCGCCAGCGCTGAAGCATTCAGGGATGCCCTGCGCATAGAAATCGCCGTGACCTTTGCCGATGTGCGCGCCACAGCCGCGGATGTGCAAGCCCAGTTTGGCGATGCGCGGGCTCTGCTGCAGAGCACGGCCGACAAGGTGCGCGAGCAGGTGGGCGCCGTGCTCGACGAAGTGCTGGCCCTGGTGGACAAGGTGCTGGCGCGGGTCAACAGCGCCGCCAGCGCCTTGTCCGATGAATATACGTCCCTGGTGGAGCAGGTGGGTGGTTTCAAGGCGAACGCAGCCGACGTGGCAGCGGCACTTGCCGTGCCCCTGGACAAGGCCGATGAAATCATCGACGACGTGGCCGCCCAAGTAGAAGAGGTAGGCGGGATGGTGGACGGCATCCTGGACGCCATCGAGCAGCAAATCGGGCAACTTGAAAAAGTGGTGGCGACCATCCAACATGCCATCGATGACGTGGTTGCGGCGGTGGACCTGGCCATTGACGGCCTGAAGGATGCGCTGGACGAACTGGTGGCTGAAATCGATACCATCCAGACCCGCCTTGCCGAATTGTCGGACCTTTTCAACCAGGTGGAGCCCACCATCGAGGAGGCCAAGGCCAGCATCGAGGGCGTGCAGGAAAACATTCGCCAATTCATGGCGGCGGCGAACCAGAGCCTGGTGCAGGCCAGCAGCGAAATCGACCAGGCCTCAGACGCCTGTGAAAACGCCATCGCCGTGTGTACCAAGTACATCACCCGCGTACCCGCCATGGCGGTGGCGCGTACGCTGTTTAGCGGCGTCAAGGCCAAAATTCCCGGCGTGCGCGCCACCATCGCCAAGGCGCGCACATCGGTCAATTTGAGCGGAAACAAGGCCATTGGCCTGATGGACCTGGCGCTGACGGCGGTGGAGCAATTGCGCCCCATACTGGCCCAGGCCATTGAAATGGTGAAGCAGGCCATCGCCAAAGTGGTTGAAGTCTTGGAGAAAGTCCGCGCCGGACTGCTGCTTGCAAAGGACAAGATGGACCAGGCCTCGGTAGAAATGCACAAGGCTGCCGATCTGATCAAGCCGCAGCCCGAGGCGCTGGTGGCCAAGGTGCGTGAAACCAGGGATGCGTTTGTGGCCAAGGTCCAGCCGCGCGAAAAGGTGGACCTGGTGCACGAACAGGTGCTGGGGCTCAAAGACAAATGCGTGGCGCCGGTGCGCAAACAGATAGACCTGGCGCATGACAAGGTCGATCAGGTGATTGACGAAGCCCAGGCCGCCATGCAGCCCCCGCTCGACAAGTACCAGGCCCTGTTGCAAATGCTCAACGAGCAGGTGGAGGCCCTCAAGCAAGCAGCGCGCAAACCCCCTGAGCAACTGCTGGACCTGATGGACAAGGCATGCCAGACCATGGACCAGCACATCCAGCAAGCGCAAGACGCCTTTGCCAAGCTATGGGCCAGTGCGCAGGAGATGCTGCAGGCCGCCGAGTCCGCATTGGGTCTGCCGCCCGGCACTCCCACTGGATTTCAAGGTGCGTCTGAACAGGCCTCGGCGGCCGCAAGCCAGGTGCAGTCCGGGGCCGATGCCACGACGCAAAGCCAGGCCGGCATGGCCGCCGACCTGCAGTCACTGGATGCCCAAACCCGCACCGGCCTGCAAGCCAGCACGCAGGAACTGCAGCAAAGCACGGACCAGGCCGATGGCTTGCAGGCAGAGCTCGAAGAGGCCGCCGACAACGCGGGCAAGCCTTCGCCCGAAGTCGCCGCTGAAATGGAGCGCCTGGGCGCATCCGCACAGCCCATGGAGGATTCCGCCGCCGAAGTGGCTAGCAACGCGCAGGCCAGCAGCGATGAAGCTGCCCGCAGCGGCGCGCCGGTAAAGACCCAACTGCAGTCGGCTCTGCAAAGCCTGGATTCGGTGAATGACGATGTACAGGCCGCTGTAGGCCCGGCGGCCGATGCTGCCAAAGAGGCCGAAGCTTCATCGCAACAGGACATGGCCGCGCTGACAGCACTGGCCCAGGCCCTGCAAGAGACAACCGCAGCCGCCAGTTCATCCGTGGCGGCGAAAACCGCCGACGCCTTGAAAGAGGTGGAGAGCCATCGCGATTCCGGCCAGGCTCTGGTGGACAGTGCCAAGAAAGACATGGAGGCCGCCAAGTCTCAGACCGCAGTAGCACGCACTGACGTGGTCAGCGCCGAGGCCACGCTGAACGCCGAGGTGGTCAAGAACGGTGGCGCGCCGCGACCAGCCAAGGCCGTTGCAGCCCCGGTTGCGCCAGCCGCTGCGCAAGCTGCCGCTGCATCGCCGTCAGCGCCTGCCGGTGCGGCAGCGGGCGCAGCAGGTGCGAAGGCGGCCGACAAAAATGCCCAGGCTGGAGAAGCCGCAGCGCCAGATGCAAAAGCTGCCGCCAAGGAAGCTGCTTCAGCACAGCAAGCCGCAGCGCCAGATGCAAAAGCTGCAGCTAAGGAAGGTTCAGCTAAGGAAGGTTCAGCCGCACAGCAAGCCGCAGCGCCAGATGCAAAAGCTGCAGCTAAGGAGGGTTCAGCCGCGCAGCAAGCCGCAGCGCCAAATGCGAAAGCTGCAGCTAAGGAAGATGCCCCAGTGCAGCAAGCCGCAGCGCCACAAGCTGCCGCCAAGGAAAATGCCCCGGCGCAGCAAGCCGCAGCTCCGGAAGCGAAAATTGCCGCCAAGGAAGGGTCAGCCGCGCAACAGGCCGCAGTGCCAGAAGTGGAGGCCAGCAAGGCGGCAGCGACGGGCGTTACAGCCAAGAGCAAAGTGCCGGGGCAAGCGTCCGTGGACGATGCCCTACCGACGGTGTCAGACTTGCTGTCATCGAAAGAGGCTGCGCCCTTGCTAGCTGCAGGTGAAGCAGCGTTGAAAAAAGATGCTGCACCCTCAATGCCGTCTATCCCGCCTCAGGACCCCGTTGGAGCTAAGCCTGCGAAGGCAGACGCACAGGTACCGGCCCCCGCTCCGGCTGCGAAGATTCCAGCAGAGTTGCCTGCTGCCTCGCCGGTAAAAAGTCCACGGACCGAAAAGCCCACGCCGCCCCAGGACCTGTCCTTGGACCAGCCCAAGGTTCCACCGGCCCCAGCCCCTGGCCCAAAATTACAGGGTCTTGCACAGGAAGCGCCCAAGTCGAGCGTTCCAAAAGGCGCAGCCAGCCAGGCGGGCCTTCTGCAAGGGCAAACCCCGGCATTGGACCCGGGGCTGGCAGATCTTCTCAAAGCCGGCAAGGGCGCCCTGTAGGCTGATGGGAGGTGTCCGACAAAAGCCAGCCGTATTGAAGAATACGGATACGCACACAACCCCTCTTTCTTCTCTGTTTTTTAAACTTCCGGATAAGAGTCCGAAAGCGTGCCATAATCTAAGGCTTCGCTAATGACAGCGTGAAAAATTTTTTGATGCCAAGTAATTTAAAAACTTGCAAAGAAATTCGACCAACGGCTAAAAACCATGTCATAATCGAAGGCTGCGCTGATGACGGTGCAGGGCGGTTTCAAAGTAGAGTGTTTAAAAAGACTTTAAAAGAAACTTGCAAACAGCCTCAAAACTGTGTCATAATTCAAGGCTGCGCTGATCACGGTGC
>CAISLN010000035.1 GCA_903886275.1 uncultured beta proteobacterium
CGCGATCGAGTTGCCAGAAGGCAAAGAAATGGTGATGCCTGGTGACAACGTGTCGATCACGGTCAAGCTGATCAACCCCATCGCCATGGAAGAAGGCCTGCGCTTCGCCATCCGCGAAGGCGGTCGTACCGTTGGTGCTGGTGTGGTTGCCAAGATCATCGCCTAAAGAAACTGAAGGGGCATAGCTCAATTGGCAGAGCGTCGGTCTCCAAAACCGAAGGTTGTAGGTTCGATTCCTACTGCCCCTGCCACCCGGCTGAAATAGAGGTGGCAAACAAGGCCCGCTACGGTGTAGCGGGCTTAAGTGCCTTAAGGGTGCTGAATTTAAAACCAGTTTAGAAGCGCGCGAAGTTAGAAAAATATGGCCACAACACAAGTTCAAACCGTCAACACTGGGGCAGATAAAGCCAAGCTCGGCGCAGCCGCCGCATTGGTGCTTGCTGCCCTGGTTGGCTTTTATCTGCTGGGCAAACAAGGCCAGTTGGTTCAATGGGCCGTATTCCTGGTCTGTCTGGCTGGCGCAGTGGTGGTGTTTTTTATGTCCGAAAGCGGTCGCCAACTGGCGGCCTTTGGTCGCGATGCACTGCGTGAAGTCAAAAAGGTAGTCTGGCCCGCCCGCAAGGAAGCCATCCAGATCACCGCCTACGTGTTCGGCTTTGTGCTGATCATGGCCCTGTTTCTCTGGCTCACCGACAAGACGCTGGAATGGCTCTTTTATGACCTGATTCTGGGGTGGAAAAAATAATGATTGACACTGTTGAAAGCCCTGCGGATGAGGGGACTGCTCCCGCCGCTCCGGTGAATCCGGATCTGCGCTGGTATGTGGTACACGCTTATTCCGGCATGGAAAAAGCGGTTGAACGCAACATCCAGGAACGTATTGCGCGCGCCGGCATGGAAAGCAAATTCGGTCGCATTCTGGTGCCTATGGAAGAAGTGGTCGAAATCAAAAACGGGCAGAAGAAAACCACCGAGCGCAAGTTCTTCCCCGGCTATGTGCTGGTGGAAATGGTGATGGACGATGAGTCTTGGCATTTGGTGAAGCACACCAACAAGGTCACCGGTTTTGTCGGCGGCGCGAAGAATCGTCCAGCCCCCATTTCCGAGGCCGAGGTGCTGAAGATCGTCAACCAGATGCAAGAAGGCACCGACAAGCCGCGCCACAAGGTCGAATTTGTGGTCGGTGAATATGTGCGCGTCAAAGACGGCCCCTTCACCGACTTCAATGGTTCGGTTGAAGACGTCAACTACGAAAAGAGCAAGGTCCGCGTGTCGGTCACCATCTTTGGCCGCTCCACCCCGGTGGAACTGGAATTCTCGCAAATCGAGAAGACCTAAGCGCTTGCTGCAAATTCCGGGCGCGCAAGCGCCCACCACTGCCTGCACTATCCGACTCGGTGCAGGCTTTTAGTAAGAGTTGTTAACCCCGGGGAGCTGCGGTGTCAAAGTTGTTGATGCCAAGGCGTTACTACCCGTAAGGAGAAATCATGGCGAAGAAAATCGTTGGTTTCATCAAGCTGCAAGTGCCAGCTGGTAAAGCCAATCCATCCCCCCCCATCGGCCCAGCATTGGGTCAGCGCGGCCTGAACATCATGGAATTCTGCAAGGCATTCAATGCGCAGACCCAAGGTGTTGAGCCCGGACTGCCACTGCCTGTGGTGATCACCGCATTTGCGGACAAGAGCTTCACTTTCATTATCAAGACCCCGCCTGCGACGGTCCTGATCAAGAAAGCCATCAAGTTGGACAAGGGTTCTGCCAATGCCTTGAAAGACAAGGTCGGCAAGATCACCCGTGCTCAGCTCGAAGAGATCGCCAAGACCAAGATGAAAGACATGAACGCTGCCGATCTGGATGCTGCCGTTCGTACCATCGCCGGATCTGCACGATCCATGGGCGTGACTGTGGAGGGCGTGTAAATGTCCAAGCTCACCAAAAAACAAAAGACCCAAGTCGGCAAGATCGAGTCCACCAAGCTGTACGCTCTGAGCGCCGCATTGGTTCTGGTCAAAGAATTTGCCAACGCCAAGTTTGACGAGTCGATCGATGTCGCCGTTCAGCTCGGCATCGATGCCAAGAAGTCGGACCAAGTGGTGCGCGGCGCTGTCGTGCTGCCTAACGGCACCGGCAAGACCAAGCGCGTGGCTGTGTTCGCCCAAGGCGCCAAGGCTGAAGAAGCCCGCGCCGCTGGCGCTGACATCGTCGGTATGGAAGACCTGGCCGCTATGGTCAAGGCCGGTGACATGCCCTTCGACATCGTGATCGCTGCGCCTGACGCCATGCGTATCGTCGGTACCCTGGGCCAGATCCTGGGACCACGTGGTTTGATGCCTAACCCCAAGGTTGGCACCGTGACCCCTGACGTCGCTACCGCTGTGCGCAATGCCAAGGCTGGCCAAGTGCAGTACCGCGTTGACAAGGCCGGCATTATCCACAGCACCATCGGCCGTCGTTCGTTCGACTCCGACAAGCTGCAAGGAAATTTGGCTGCGCTGGTGGATGCATTGAACAAGTCCAAGCCCGCTACGAGCAAGGGTGTTTATTTGCGCAAAGTCGCTGTGTCGTCGACCATGGGCGTCGGCGTCCGGGTGGACATTCAGTCCATCGCGGCGTAATCGTAATTTTGGGTCGCCCGCAGGGGTGGCTCGATGTGGTGGGCTGCCGGGTGCCGCAAGGTGTCAGACAGGCCATCCAAGACCGTTGGTGTGCAGGCAACTGCGCTTAATAAGGGATTGCGGTGTCAAAGCCGCAATCCAGGCCAACGCAGATGGCGATCCCGCTGCAAATGGAATGAGAGTTTCAAAAACAGTTGGTCGCTGCAATGTGGAGCGCGGAGTGGCATTTGCCGCAAAGCGCATTTTTAAGGAGTAGACCTTGAGTCTTAATCGCAGTGAGAAAGAAGCGGTCATCAGTGATGTGACCACCCTCGCCGCTAAAGCTCAAACGCTTGTGATCGCGGAATACCGCGGCATCACGGTCGCTGACATGACCAAACTGCGCAACAACGCGCGCAGCGCTGGTGTGAGCCTGAGTGTGTTGAAAAACACCCTGGCCCGCCGCGCTGTTGCCGGTAGTGCATTTGAAGTTGTGGCAGACCAGATGTCCGGTCCCTTGATCTATGCCTTTTCTGTAGACGCAGTCGCAGCCGCTAAGGTGGTTGCCGAGTTCTCGAAAACCAACGACAAGTTGGCGATCCGGGCTGGTGCGTACGGCGGAAAAGTGCTGGACGTGAACGGCGTTAGGCAATTGGCAAGCATCCCTTCCAAGGAAGTGTTGTTGGCGCAGTTGTTGGGCTTGATGCAATCTCCCATTTCCCGTACGGCACGTGTGCTGGCGGCATTGGCAGAGCAAAGAGGCGCGGGTGCAGAAGCTCCCGCCGAGGCAGCCCCCGAGGCCGCCGCCGAAGTCGCCGCTTAATAGCGCGACCCGTAGTAACCAAACTTGTTAGGAAATCAAAATGGCATTCGATAAAGACGCATTTTTGACCGCGCTGGACAGCATGACGGTCATGGAACTCAACGACCTGGTGAAAGCCATCGAAGAGAAATTTGGCGTGAGCGCTGCAGCCATGTCGGCTCCCGCAGCTGGCGGCGGCGCTGCTGCTGCTGTTGCTGAAGAGCAGACAGAATTCAACGTTGTTCTGCTGGAAGCCGGAGCCGCCAAGGTTTCCGTCATCAAGGCAGTGCGCGAAATCACCGGTCTGGGCCTCAAAGAAGCCAAGGACCTGGTTGACGGCGCTCCCAAGAACGTCAAGGAAGCCATCTCCAAGGCTGACGCCGACGCTGCTGCCAAGAAGCTCATCGAAGCCGGCGCCAAGGTCGAAATCAAGTAATTCGGCTTGGAGCTGCTGCGCAGCGCGATCTTGGCTCTGTGATGCTCACCGTACGCAAGTACGGTTGCGCTTCTCGAACCAACCTCACGCTGCTCGACACGCTCCAATCTCGAATTACAAGGGGCTGGTTTTCGGACCGGCCTTTTGCGCTTTCAGAGTGCACCTAAAAGCCTTGCCAAGCGCAGTGTTTTTAAGTGTCTTCTGACCCCGACTGCAGAAGACGCCTTGGTTCGGGCTGTGTGCAATGCACAGCCGTCCGCCAATGATTGGTAGTGGCCAATCACCAAGCCTGTTGAGAGTGATGCTCAACGCGACAGTCGCCTGGGAACCCACAAGGTTCCCCTAGTCTTTGCCCGGAGATCGAATGGCTTATACCTACACTGAACGCAAGCGAATTCGCAAAAATTTCGGCAACCGCGATAGCGTGCTTGAAATTCCATACCTGCTGCAGATGCAAAAGGACGCCTACATCGCGTTCCTGCAAGCAGATAAGGCCCCAAAAAAGCGTACCAACGAAGGCCTGCAAGCCGCGTTTGATGCGGCATTCCCGATTGTTTCGCACAATGGTTTTGTCGAGATGAAGTACCTGGAGTACAACCTGGCCAAGCCCGCGTTTGACGTGCGCGAATGCCAGACCCGCGGACTGACCTTCGCCTCGGCCGTGCGCGCCAAGGTGCAGCTCATCATTTATGACCGCGAGTCCTCCACTTCGCAAAACAAGGTGGTCAAGGAAGTCAAAGAACAAGAGGTCTACATGGGCGAAGTGCCCCTGATGACCAACAAGGGTTCCTTCATCATCAACGGCACAGAGCGTGTCATCGTGTCCCAGTTGCACCGGTCCCCCGGCGTGTTCTTTGAACACGACAAGGGCAAGACCCACAGCTCGGGCAAGTTGCTGTTCTCGGCCCGTATCATTCCCTACCGCGGCTCTTGGCTGGACTTTGAATTCGATCCCAAAGACCTGCTGTACTTCCGCGTGGACCGCCGCCGCAAAATGCCGGTCACGATTCTGTTGCGCGCCATTGGCTTGAACAACGAATCCATCCTGGCCAACTTCTTCGTCAACGACAACTTCCGTCTGATGGACAGCGGCGCACAAATGGAATTTGTGGCCGAGCGTCTGCGCGGCGAAGTGGCCCGCTTTGACATTACCGACAAGGCCGGCAAGGTCATCGTCGCCAAGGACAAGCGCGTTACCGCCCGCCACACCCGCGATCTGGAAACCTCCGGTACCACGCACATCAGCGTGCCCGAAGACTTCCTGGTCGGCCGCGTGGTGGCCCGCAATGTGGTGGATACCGACACCGGCGAAATCATGGCCAAGGCCAATGAAGAAGTCACCGAGTTGTTGCTCAAAAAGCTGCGCACCGAAGGTATCAACGAGTTGGCTTGTATTTACACCAATGAGTTGGACCAGGGCGCCTACATCTCGCAAACCCTGCGCACCGATGAAACCGCCGACGAATTCGCCGCCCGCGTTGCCATCTACCGCATGATGCGTCCCGGCGAGCCGCCCACAGAAGACGCAGTGCAGGCCCTGTTCCAGCGCCTGTTCTACAACCCAGATACCTACGATCTGTCGCGCGTGGGCCGCATGAAGTTCAACGCGAAGATGGGCCGTGCCGAATCCACCGGCCCCATGGTGCTGACCAACGAAGACATCCTGTCTGTGGTCAAGATCCTGGTCGATCTGCGCAATGGCCGCGGCGAAGTCGATGACATCGACCACCTTGGCAATCGCCGCGTGCGTTGCGTCGGTGAACTGGCCGAAAACCAGTACCGCACCGGTCTGGCAAGAATTGAAAAAGCCGTGAAAGAGCGTCTGGGTCAGGCCGAGCAAGAGCCGCTGATGCCGCACGACCTGATCAACAGCAAGCCGATTTCCGCAGCGCTCAAAGAGTTCTTCGGTGCCTCGCAGCTGTCGCAGTTCATGGACCAGACCAACCCGCTGGCCGAAATCACCCACAAGCGCCGCGTGTCGGCTCTTGGCCCGGGCGGTTTGACCCGCGAACGTGCCGGCTTCGAAGTGCGTGACGTGCACGTGACCCATTACGGTCGCGTCTGCCCCATTGAAACGCCCGAAGGTCCGAACATTGGTCTGATCAACTCCCTGGCACTGTATGCCCGCCTGAACGAATACGGTTTCATTGAAACCCCGTACCGTCGCGTGGTGGACAGCAAAGTGACCATGGAAATCGATTACCTGTCCGCCATCGAAGAGGGCAAGTACGTTATCGCCCAGGCCAATGCGGCCCTGGACAAGGACGGCCTGCTGACCGGCGACCTGGTGTCTGCCCGTGAAAAGGGTGAATCCATTCTGTGCGGCGCAGAGCGCATCCAGTACATGGACGTGTCGCCTGCCCAGATCGTTTCCGTGGCGGCCTCTTTGGTTCCGTTCCTGGAACACGATGATGCGAATCGCGCCTTGATGGGTGCGAATATGTCGCGCCAGGCCGTGCCCGTGTTGCGCCCCGAAAAGCCCATGGTCGGAACCGGCATCGAGCGCGTTGCCGCGATCGACTCGGGCACCGTGGTTACTGCCACCCGTGGCGGCGTGGTGGACTATGTCGATGCCACCCGTATCGTGGTGCGTGTTGCCGATGCGGAAACCGTGGCCGGTGAAGTCGGTGTGGACATCTACAACCTGATCAAGTACCAGCGTTCCAACCAGAACACCAACATCCACCAGCGTCCCATCGTCAAGCGCGGCGACAAGCTGGCCAAGGGTGATGTGGTGGCCGACGGCGCTTCTACCGATCTGGGCGAAATCGCCATCGGCCAGAACATGCTGGTGGCCTTCATGCCCTGGAACGGCTACAACTTCGAAGATTCGATTTTGATCAGCGAGCGTGTGGTGTCGGAAGACCGCTACACCTCCATCCACATCGAAGAACTCGTGGTCATGGCCCGCGACACCAAGCTCGGTGCCGAAGAAATCACCCGCGACATTCCCAATCTGTCCGAGCAGCAACTGAACCGCCTGGACGAGTCCGGCATCATCTATGTGGGCGCCGAAGTATTGCCAGGCGACACGCTGGTGGGCAAGGTCACACCCAAGGGCGAGACCACGCTGACACCGGAAGAGAAGCTCTTGCGCGCCATCTTCGGCGAAAAGGCCAGCGATGTGAAAGACACCTCGCTGCGCGTGGACCAGGGTTCATCCGGCACCGTCATCGACGTGCAGGTCTTCACCCGTGAAGGCATCACCCGCGACAAGCGCGCCCAGCAGATCATCGACGATGAACTCAAGCGCTTCCGCCTGGACCTGAACGACCAGCTGCGCATTGTGGAAGCCGACGCGTTTGACCGTATTGCCAAACTGCTCGACGGGAAGGCTGCCAACGGCGGCCCCAACAAGCTGTCCAAGGGCACCAAGATAGACAAAGCCTACCTGGCTGCGGTCGAGAAGTTCCATTGGTTTGACATCCGTCCGGCCGATGAGGACATCGCCACCCAGTTGGAGAGCATCAAGAACTCGCTGGAGCAAACCCGCCACAGCTTCGATCTGGCTTTTGAAGAAAAGCGCAAGAAGCTCACGCAGGGTGACGAGCTGCCAGCAGGCGTGCTCAAAATGGTCAAGGTCTACATCGCGGTCAAGCGCCGCCTGCAGCCCGGTGACAAGATGGCCGGCCGCCACGGTAACAAGGGTGTGGTCTCCAAGATCACCCCGGTGGAAGACATGCCTTACATGGCCGACGGCACTCCCGTGGACATCGTGTTGAACCCCCTGGGCGTTCCTTCGCGTATGAACATTGGTCAGGTGCTGGAAGTGCACCTGGGCTGGGCCGGCAAGGGCCTGGGCCAGCGCATCGGCGACATGCTGCAGCGCGAAGCCGCGATTGTCGAAATCCGGGGCTTCATGGAACAGATCTATAACGGCACGGGCCGCAAGGAAGATCTGGCTGCACTGTCCGACGTGGAAATCACGGCCATGGCCGAAGAGCTGACCCTCGGTGTGCCGTTTGCCTCTCCCGTGTTTGACGGTGCAACCGAAGCCGAAATCGGCGACATGTTGCAACTGGCCTACCCGGATGACGTGGCACAGGCCAAGGGCCTGACCGCTACCCGCACCCAGGCGCAACTGTATGACGGCCGCTCGGGTGACGCTTTCGAGCGCACCACCACGGTGGGCTACATGCACTACCTGAAGCTTCACCACTTGGTGGACGACAAGATGCACGCCCGCTCCACCGGTCCGTACAGCTTGGTTACGCAGCAGCCCCTGGGCGGTAAGGCCCAGTTCGGCGGACAGCGTTTCGGTGAAATGGAAGTGTGGGCGCTGGAAGCCTATGGCGCTTCTTACGTGCTGCAGGAAATGCTCACCGTGAAGTCCGATGACGTGCAGGGTCGTACCAAGGTGTACGAAAGCATCGTCAAGGGCGAACACTCCATCGAAGCCGGCATGCCGGAATCGTTCAACGTGCTGGTCAAGGAAATCCGTTCCTTGGGCCTGGACATTGAACTCGAACGCTCTTAAGAAGGGAAAGAACGCACATGAAATCTTTACTCGACCTGTTCAAGCAGTTCACCCCCGATGAGCATTTCAATGCCATCAAGATCGGCATGGCTTCGCCCGAAAAGATCCGCTCGTGGTCTTTCGGCGAGGTGAAGAAACCCGAAACCATCAACTACCGCACCTTCAAGCCCGAGCGTGATGGCCTGTTTTGCGCCAAGATTTTCGGGCCCATCAAGGACTACGAATGCCTGTGCGGCAAGTACAAGCGCTTGAAGCACCGTGGCGTGATCTGCGAGAAGTGCGGCGTTGAAGTCACACAGACCAAGGTGCGCCGTGAACGTATGGGCCACATCGATCTGGCCGCACCCTGCGCCCACATCTGGTTCCTCAAATCCCTGCCAAGCCGCTTGGGCCTGGTGCTGGACATGACGCTGCGCGACATCGAACGCGTGCTGTACTTTGAAGCCTACGTGGTGACCGACCCCGGCATGACCCCGCTGAAGAAATTCAGCATCATGTCGGAAGACGATTTCGACGCCAAGTTCAAGGAATACGGCGACGAATTCCAGGCCAAGATGGGCGCTGAAGGCATCAAGGACTTGCTGCAAGGCATAGACATCGAAGGCTCGATCGAGAAGCTGCGCAACGACCTGACCGGCTCTGAACTGAAAATCAAGAAGAATTCCAAGCGCCTCAAAGTGCTGGAAGCCTTCAAGAAATCCGGCATCAAGCCCGAGTGGATGGTCTTGGACGTGCTGCCCGTGCTGCCACCGGACCTGCGTCCGCTGGTGCCGCTGGATGGCGGTCGCTTTGCCACCTCCGATCTGAACGACCTGTACCGCCGCGTCATCAACCGCAACAGCCGTCTTCGCCGTTTGTTGGAGCTGAAGGCGCCCGAAATCATTGCCCGCAATGAAAAGCGCATGTTGCAAGAAGCCGTGGACAGCTTGCTGGACAATGGCCGCCGCGGCAAGGCCATGACCGGCGCCAACAAGCGCGCCCTGAAATCCTTGGCCGACATGATCAAGGGTAAGAGTGGTCGTTTCCGCCAGAATTTGCTGGGCAAGCGCGTCGATTACTCGGGTCGCTCCGTGATTACCGTGGGCCCAACGCTGAAATTGCACCAGTGCGGTCTGCCCAAATTGATGGCCTTGGAACTGTTCAAGCCCTTCATCTTCGCGCGCCTGGAAGCCATGGGCATTGCCACCACCATCAAGGCGGCCAAGAAGGAAGTCGAATCCGGCACGCCCGTCGTGTGGGACATCCTGGAAGAGGTCATCAAAGAGCACCCCGTGATGCTGAACCGTGCGCCTACGCTGCACCGTTTGGGCATCCAGGCCTTTGAGCCCATCCTGATTGAAGGCAAAGCCATCCAGCTGCACCCTCTCGTTTGCGCGGCCTTCAACGCCGACTTCGACGGTGACCAGATGGCGGTCCACGTGCCCCTGTCGGTGGAAGCCCAGATGGAAGCACGCACGTTGATGCTGGCTTCGAACAACATCTTGTTCCCCGCCAATGGCGAGCCTTCCATCGTTCCTTCACAGGACGTTGTGTTGGGTCTGTACTACACCACCCGTGACCGTATCAACGGCAAGGGTGAGGGGCTGATCTTTGCCGACACCGGTGAAGTGCAGCGCGCCTTTGACGCGGGTGAGGTCGATCTCAACGCGCGCATCAACGTGCGTTTGACCGAGTACACCAAGGACAAGGAAACCGGTGAACTGACGCCTAGCACCAAGCTGTGGGAAACCACCGCGGGACGTGCCCTGCTGTCCGAGATCCTGCCCAAGGGATTGCCCTTCTCCAACCTGAACAAGGCCCTGAAGAAGAAGGAAATCTCCAAGCTGATCAACGTGTCTTTCCGCAAGTGTGGACTCAAAGAGACCGTGGTGTTTGCCGACAAGCTGCTGCAGGCGGGTTTCCGTTTGGCCACGCGCGCCGGTATCTCCATCTGTATCGACGACATGCTGGTGCCGCCCGAGAAGCACGAGATCATTGCGCGCGCCCAGAAGGAAGTTAAAGAGATCGAACAGCAATATGTGTCGGGTCTGGTGACTTCCGGTGAGCGCTACAACAAGGTGGTGGACATCTGGGGCAAGTCGGGTGACGAAGTGTCCAAGGTGATGATGGCCCAGCTCTCCAAAGAGATCGTGACCGACCGCCATGGCAACCGCGTCACGCAAGAGTCCTTCAACTCCATTTACATGATGGCCGACTCCGGCGCCCGCGGTTCTGCAGCGCAGATTCGCCAGGTGGCTGGTATGCGGGGTCTGATGGCCAAGCCTGACGGCTCCATCATCGAGACGCCCATTACCGCCAACTTCCGCGAAGGTCTGAACGTGTTGGAGTACTTCATCTCCACCCACGGCGCCCGTAAGGGTCTGGCCGACACGGCCTTGAAGACAGCCAACTCCGGTTACCTGACGCGCCGTCTGGTGGACGTGACCCAAGACTTGGTGGTGACCGAGCTCGATTGCGGCAGCCACAACGGTTACGTTATGCGCGCCATCGTCGAAGGCGGTGAAACCATTGAATCGCTGCGCGACCGAATCCTCGGTCGTAGCGTGGCGGACGATGTGTTGCACCCCGAAAACCGCAGCGTGCTGGCCGTGGCCGGCGAGATGCTGGACGAAGACAAGATCGACGAGCTGGAATATGCCGGCGTCGATGAAGTCAAGGTGCGCACCGCACTGACCTGCGAAACCCGCTTTGGTATTTGCGCCAAGTGCTACGGTCGCGACTTGGGCCGTGGCGGCCTGATCAACTTCGGCGAAGCCGTCGGTGTGATCGCTGCCCAGTCCATCGGCGAGCCCGGCACGCAGCTGACCATGCGTACCTTCCACATCGGTGGTGCCGCATCGCGCGCTGCCATTGCTTCGAGCGTGGAAGCCAAGTCCAACGGCGTGATCGGCTTTAACGCCACCATGCGCTATGTGACCAACAGCAAGTCCGAGTTGGTGGTGATTTCCCGTTCCGGCGAAATCGTCATCCAGGACGAGCATGGCCGCGAGCGTGAGCGCCACAAGGTGCCGTACGGCGCCATCCTGACCGTCAAGGTGGACCAGGTCATCAAGGCCGGTGCGATTTTGGCCAACTGGGATCCGCTGACCCGCCCCATCATTACCGAGTTCGCCGGCAAGGCGCATTTCGAGAATGTGGAAGAAGGTCTGACGGTTGCCAAGCAGCTCGACGAAGTGACGGGTCTGTCCACCCTGGTGGTGATCGATCCCAAGCGCCGTGGTTCTGCCAAGGTGGTGCGTCCGCAGGTCAAGCTGATCGACGCGTCCGGCCACGAGGTCAAGATCCCTGGTACCGACCACTCGGTGACCATCGGCTTCCCGGTGGGCGCTTTGGTGCAGGTGCGCGACGGTATGGACGTGGGCCCAGGCGAAGTGCTGGCCCGTATTCCTATCGAAGGCCAAAAGACCCGCGACATTACCGGCGGTCTGCCCCGCGTGGCCGAGCTGTTTGAAGCCCGTTCCCCCAAAGACAAGGGCGTGCTCGCCGAAGTCACGGGTACGGTCTCCTTCGGCAAGGAAACCAAGGGCAAGATCCGCATGCAGATCACCGATCCCGAAGGCAAGGTCTGGGAAGAGTTGGTCCCTAAGGAAAAGAATATCCTGGTGCACGAAGGCCAGGTGGTCAACAAGGGCGAGTCCGTGGTGGACGGCCCTGCCGACCCCCAGGACATCCTGCGTTTGCTGGGCTCCGAAGAGCTGGCCCGCTACATCGTGGACGAAGTCCAGGACGTGTACCGCTTGCAAGGCGTGAAGATCAACGACAAGCACATCGAAGTGATTGTTCGCCAGATGCTGCGCCGTGTGGTGGTCGAGGCCACGGGTGACTCCGGTTACATCAATGGTGAACAGGTCGAGCGCTCGGAAATGCTCAACACCAACGACCGTTTGCGTGGCGAGGGCAAGGTGCCGGCAGTGTTTACCAATCTGTTGCTGGGTATCACCAAGGCGTCGCTGTCCACCGACAGTTTCATCAGCGCGGCTTCCTTCCAGGAAACCACCCGCGTGCTGACCGAAGCCGCCATCATGGGCAAGCGTGACGAGCTGCGTGGTCTGAAGGAAAACGTGATTGTGGGTCGCCTGATTCCAGCTGGAACCGGTCTGGCGTACCACGAAGCCCGCAAGGTGCGCGAGAGCATGGACGACGCCGAGCGCCGTGCCATCACTGAAGCCGAGGCTGCCGAACTGGCAGGCGAGACTTCTGACGCTTCTGCCGACGAAGGTGTAGCCGGAGAGTAATCACCGGCCAGCGCAGGGCTGCTTTAGGCTAGCCAATGTGCAGCGCCCCAAGTCCCCGTAAGAAGGGCTTGGGGCGTTTCCATTTGGCGCCTGCTTTGTCAGGTATGCTGACCGCATGAGCGCGACCGTCTTGATTGCCTTGCTGGCTGCTACCACTTTGTTCTGGTGCGTGGGGCTGTACAACCGGCTGATGCGCCTGCGCGCGCGCGCCCTGGATGCCCAGGGCTCGCTCGAGAAGCACCTGCGCAGTTACACCAGTCTGATCCAGGTCCAGTTCCCGGATGAAGAGGGCTCTTACATCCCGCTGGAATGGGCGAGCTTGGTCAGCAATGTCAAGGCCCTGGAGGGGCAGTTTCAGTTGGCGCGCAGCGCGCCACTGCAGTCGGCGCCATTGGCGGCCCTGGCGCAAACCATGGATGCGATTGAGGGGCAGTGGTCGCAGTTGCGCGACCAACCGGCCGACCTGGCGGGTCCGACCATGCCGGAGGCAATGCAAAAGCTGTGGGACGAGGCGGCCATCAAGGTGCGCACGGCACGCAGCGGATTTAACCAGATTGTGGAACGCTATAACGAAGCCCTGCACCAGTTTCCGGCCCGCCTGGCGGTCGGAGCGATGGGCTTCCAAGTGGCAGGTACGTTGTAAAAAAAGAAATGCAAAACAAGCAAGAACAGATTCCGTTGTGGCGCCAATTGCAGGCCACTGCCCATGTGATTCAAGCGGTGCGCGAGGGTCAGTCCGGCAGCGCCGCAGTAGAGGCCGTCTCGGCCGATTTGCGCCCTGGCGTGCAGGCACTGGCCTTCCACGTCTGGCGCAATTTGGGCCGCGCCGAGGCCCTGCGCAGGCTGCTCGCCAACCGACCCCCGCCACCGGCCGCCGACGCATTGCTGTGCGTGGCATTGGCACTGGCGTGGACCGATGTGGGCGCGCCCTACGACGCCTTCACCCTGGTCAACCAAAGCGTGGAGGCGGCCAAGCGCGATTCCGCAACCCATGCCCAGGCCAATTTTGTCAACGCCTGTCTGCGCCGCTTTTTACGCGAGCAACAGGACTTGGTGGAGGCCACCGATAGCGACCCGGTGGCGCGCTGGAACCACCCCCTGTGGTGGATAGAGCGCCTGAAGAGGGACCACCCCAAGCAATGGCAAACGTTGTTGCACAGCGCCAATCGGCAGGCACCCATGATCCTGCGCGTCAACGCCTTGCAGACCACGGTGGCCGCTTATCTGGAGGAGTTGGCCGCCTGTAGCATCGCGGCAAGGGCGGTGGGCAGCAGCGGTGTCGAGCTTGCCAAGGCGGTGCCGGTGGCGCAGTTGCCGGGCTTTGCCACGGGTCGCGTCTCGGTGCAGGATGCTGCCGCCCAACTCGCAGCCCCTTTGTTGCTGGGCGATGCGCCGGTGCCAGCAAGGGTGCTTGACGCCTGCGCCGCTCCCGGCGGCAAGACCGGACATTTGCTGGAGCTCGGTGTGCAGCAGGTCACGGCCCTGGATGTGGACGCAGGCCGCTGCGAGCGCATAGGCCAGAACCTGTCACGTCTGGGCTTGGCAGCCGAGGTGCTGGTGGCCGATGCGGCCCGGCCCGATCGGTGGTGGGACGGCAAACCTTTTGATGCGATTTTGCTGGACGCACCCTGCACCGCCTCGGGCATCGTGCGCCGCCATCCCGACATCCGCTGGTTGCGCCGGGAAAGCGACATCGCCCAACTGGCCGAACTGCAAAGAAAGCTGCTGCAGTCCCTGTGGCCACTGTTGGCACCGGGCGGGCGATTGCTGTACTGCACCTGCTCGCTGTTCCTGGCCGAGGGTGCGCAGCAGGTGAAAACGTTTCTTGCACACAACACCGACGCCAAGCTACTGCCTTCCCCTGGTCATTTAGTCCCGGCAAATTCTGCGAAACCGGGGACAGTCCCGGACAATCAAGCCGGTGAATATGACGGATTTTTTTACGCACTGCTGCAAAAACTTGCCCCTTAGCATCGCTCTGCGCCTGCTGGTGGTCTGGCTGTGGCTGGCTGCAGGCATGGCTCAGGCCCAAGTGGCAACCGACATCACCCAGCTGCGCCTAGAGCGCAGCGAAGACGAATGGCAACTGTCGGCGCAGCTGCAGTTTGAAATCCCAACCGCAGTGGAAGACGCATTGCTCAAGGGCATTCCCATGGTGTTCGTCTACAACGCCGAGGTGCTGCGCGAGCGCTGGTATTGGTCTGACAAAAAGGTGCTCAGTACCGAGCGCCACATGCGCCTAGCCTACCAGCCCCTGACGCGGCGCTGGCGCCTGAACGTCAGCTCCGGGCCCGCCGCTGCTAACGGCGCAGGGCTGGCGCTGAACCAAAGCTTTGACGCGCTGGCGCAGGCCCTGTCGGCCATTAAGCGCATTGCCAAATGGAAGATTGCCGATGCTTCCGAGCTGGACGGCGCCACCAAGTACAAGTTGGACTTTCGCTTCAAACTCGACCTGGGGCAGCTGCCCCGGCCCTTTCAGATTGGCGCATTGGGCCAGTCAGACTGGGACATTTCTGCCAACCTGCTGACGCCTCTGGTCGCCGAAAGCGGCAAATGAGTGACTCCGGCTTCGCGGCCCTTCCCAGCGTGCGCCATAGCTCGCGCGCGGTACGCCGCGCCGTGACCTTGGGCGCGGTCTGCATGGTCCTCATAGGCACCGTGCTGCTGTACATGCTGATGCAGGCCACCAACAACCGCGACCTGTACGAGCGCAATTACGCGTTGCTTTTCTATGTCAATGTCGCGGTGGCTGCACTGCTGCTGTTGGCAATTGTCTGGGTCAGCTACCGCCTCTACACGCGCCTGCGCCAGGGCCGATTTGGCAGCCGCTTGCTGGTCAAACTGGCGGCCATCTTTGCCCTGGTCGGCTTTGCGCCTGGCCTGCTGATCTATGTGGTGTCCTACCAGTTTGTGTCGCGCTCCATTGAGACCTGGTTTGACGTCAAAGTGGAAGGGGCGCTGGAGGCTGGTCTCAACCTGGGGCGCGTCACCCTGGACACCCTGTCGGGCGAATTTGCGCAAAAGGTGCGAACGGCCGCACCCCAGCTGGGCGAGGTGAGTGAGACGGCCACCGGGCCCCTGCTGGAAAAGCTGGTGGATCAACTGGGCGCATCCGATATTGTGATCTGGAGCGGCGCCGGCACCCTGGTCGCCAGCGGCGGGCAAGCACGCATTCAGCTCAACCCGGACAAGCCGAGCAGCGCCCAATTTCGCACGGCCAGAACCGAGCGCTTTGTCACCTGGATTGACGGGCTTGAGGACAGTGCCTCTGATGCCCTGGGCAGCGCGCGCATCCGGGTGCTGGTGCCGCTGGCCCTGTCTGGCCTGGGGCTTAACCCCGAGCCACGCTTTTTGCTGGTGTCCAAGGCGCTGCCGCGCAACTTGGTGGCCAATGCCTTGGCTGTGCAGACCGCCAACCGCGAATACCAAGAGCGTGCTCTGGGCCGCGAAGGCCTGCGCCGCATGTACATAGGCACCTTGACGCTGAGCCTGTTCCTAGCCGTGTTCGGTGCGGTGTTGCTGGCTGTGTTGCTGGGCAACCAATTGGCGCGTCCGCTGCTGGTGTTGGCCGATGGCGTGCGCCAGGTGGCCTCCGGCGATCTGACGCCCAAACTGGCGATGCAGGGAAAGGATGAGCTCGGTGGGCTGACCCGCGCCTTTGCCACCATGACGGCGCAGTTGGCCGATGCCCGTCAGGCGGTGGAGCACAGCATGGCCGAGGTGGACGCGGCGCGCGCCAACTTGCAGACCATTTTGGACAACCTGACCGCCGGCGTGATTGTGCTCAGCGAGCAGGGGGTTTTGTTGTCGTCCAACCCAGGCGCTACGCGCATCCTCAAGGCGCCACTGGCCGCACATGCCGGGCATGCCTTGGCATCGGTTCCAGGTTTGGAGGATTTCGGCCGCGCGGTGCAAACCCAGTTCGGTGATTTCCTCATGGCTAAGCAGGAGCATGAGCCTGACCACTGGCAGCAGACGTTTGAGCTGGGCGGCAACAGCGCTTCCATGCACACGCCGTTTGACCGCTCCCTGACCCTGGTGGCGCGCGGCGCCGAGTTGCCGGGCAATTCGCGCCTGCTGGTGTTTGACGACATTTCCGAAATCGTCTCGGCCCAACGTGCCCAGGCCTGGGGCGAGGTGGCACGCCGTCTGGCCCATGAGATCAAGAACCCGCTGACGCCCATACAGCTGTCTGCCGAGCGGCTGGAAATCAAGCTCAGCGGCAAGCTCGCGCCGGCCGAGCAGCAGGTGCTCAACAAGTCGGTCAAAACCATCGTGGACCAAGTGGACGCGATGAAGCGCCTGGTCAATGAATTTCGCGACTATGCCCGCCTTCCGGCGGCGGAGCTAAAACCGGTGGATCTCAATGTGCTGGTGCAGGAGGTGTTGCATTTGTACGAGACCGAGCGTCAGGCAGTGGCGGTACTGGCGGAGCTCGATCCCCACTGCCCGCCGGTGCGTGGCGACGCACAGCAGTTGCGCCAGGTCATCCACAACCTGCTGCAAAACGCCCAGGACGCCAGCGACACTGCGGGCGCAGTGGCCCCTGGCCCGATTGTGGTTCGCACGGTCTGGCAAGCGGCCAATGGCCGGGTGCGCCTGAGCGTGCTGGACCAGGGCTCCGGGTTTGCTGATGCCATTCTCAAGCGCGCTTTTGAGCCCTACGTCACCACCAAAATCAAGGGTACCGGTCTGGGCCTGGCGGTGGTCAAAAAAATTGCCGATGAACACGGCTCGCGCGTGGACATCGGCAACCGTTTGGTTGACGGGCAAGTGGTGGGGGCGCAAGTGTCGTTATCATTGCCTGTTGTAAATAGCTCACAGAGTTGAGTTGTAAAGTTTTCCAAGGGAACGCACGGACACGATGGCTAATATTTTGGTGGTGGATGACGAGCACGGCATACGGGACCTGCTCTGGGAAATTCTGAATGACGGGGGTCACCAGGTTGAGCTTGCCGAGAATGCCGCAGAGGCACGAATGGCGCGCCTGCGCGAGCGGCCGGACTTGGTGCTGCTCGACATCTGGATGCCCGACACCGATGGCGTGACCCTGCTCAAGGAGTGGTCCAGCAACGGCTTGCTGAACATGCCGGTCATCATGATGAGTGGGCATGCCACCATAGACACCGCCGTTGAGGCGACCAAGATTGGCGCCCTGGCCTTTCTGGAAAAACCCATCACCATGCAGAAGCTGCTCAAGGCGGTGGAGCAGGGCTTGGCCCGCAGCAATCTGCACCGACCCGCCAGCGCCGACCTGGTTCCACGGGAGGCACTGCTGCACATGGTCGAAGATGCGGCCCCCATGGTGGCCCATGCCGTGCTCGAGATCGGTCCGCAGGCAAGCCAGAGCTTCACGCTCGATAAACCCCTGCGTGAAGCCAGGGACGAGTTCGAAAAGGCCTACTTTGAATACCACCTAGCGCGTGAAAACGGCTCCATGACACGCGTGGCAGAAAAGACCGGCCTAGAGCGCACCCACCTTTACCGCAAACTCAAGCAGTTGGGGGTGGATCTGACCCGCGGAAAACGTAGCGCCATTTAATTACACAAGTTTTTCAAGCTTCTTGCCCAGCAGGCACGATGTTGATGCTATACTGCGAGGCTTGGCCCGGTAGCTCAGTCGGTAGAGCAGAGGATTGAAAATCCTTGTGTCGGTGGTTCGATTCCGCCCCAGGCCACCAAGTTTAAGAAGTTCGCACCAATGAACTTCTTAAAGACCATGCAAATGGTCACCATGCGGGAATAGCTCAGTTGGTAGAGCGATACCTTGCCAAGGTATAGGTCGAGAGTTCGAGCCTCTTTTCCCGCTCCATGGTTTTCGAAGCAAAAAGCCCATCCTGGTGATGGGCTTTTTGCTTTCTGGCATTCGCTGTAGCCGAAGTGCCAGCCCCCGGTTATTTCCCAGACACCAGTGCTGGGGCTACTCCAATTCTGACGCTGGGACTGAGTACCCCGCAATTCCATCAAAATCCTTCAAAGTGTTAATGCGGCTCTAAAAAGCGAAGTTGAGGCCGTAATCGGATGAAAAATAGATTAGCATTCTCAAAAATTTCGCCGAGCAAGCTTGGAAATATTTGTGCTTTCAATAATACATTGTGCATTGAAATCGTCAGGGACTGGGTCAAGAAGCGGCATGTCCGTAAAGAATTGCGAAATCAATAATTAGTTTCTATTGCCCGAAAGTGGGGGCTAGTAAGCCAGTAACATATTTATGCGTCAATGCGTTGGTATATGAAGAAAGTAAATGGTTTTACATTGATTGAATTATTGGTTGTAATCGCAATCATTGGCATATTAATGGCCATTGGAATACCTTCGTACAAGGCTGTTACCTATAACAGCAGGGTGAGTAGCGAAATAAACGCCATGCTGGGGGATTTGCAGTTCGCCCGTTCTGAGGCTCAAAAGGGTGGGCTATCTGTAACTGTTTGTGCTTCTGCAAACCAAAGCACCTGTGCATCCAACAATGTTTGGGGTGCCGGATGGATTGTATTTATTGATCTGGACAGTAACGGTGCAAGAAATACGACGACTGAACCTCTCTTGCGCAAGCAATCGACGTTGGCGACCAATGATGTCTTCACTGCCTTGAGTGGCACGGCCGTTGTTTCCTATATAACCTTTAACCGTCTAGGTTATTTGAAAAATAGCATTGCTGTTACGCAAGATGTAAAAATGAGCTTGCATCCTCAAAATGAACTCAGTGCGACTTGGACTCGATGCCTTCAGGCCAGTCAGATTGGCAGTCTGAAAGTTACAAAGGGGCTGTGCCCATGAGTCTGTTTAGAACACCAGCCAAAGAAAATGGTTCCAGTCTGCTGGAGGTTTTGGTGGCCCTGTTGCTTATCTCGGTTGGCTTGCTGGGCATTGCCAAGACACAGGCGTTGTCTATTGGCAATACCAAAACTGCTAGATCACGTTCGATTGCGTCCATTCATGCAGCCAGTCTCGCATCGGCGATGCATTCCAACACCAGTTACTGGGCCGCTGGACTCGCCCCCGCAAAAGTGACGGTCGCCGGGGTAGCTGCTGCACCCACCAATACCGTCATTTCGGATGCCACGCTTAACGGAAACACGACGGATTGTGTAAGCAACAGTTGTACGCCCGTTCAAATGGCTGCTTATGACCTGCGCCAGTGGGGGAGCGATATCGCACAGCAGTTGCCCTCCTCCCAGGGAACCGTTGCCTGTTCCATGCAGGTTGGCGCTATCAATTGCACGGTGCAGATCCAGTGGGCAGAGACCTACATCAGCCTGCTGTCGGTGGCAAGCGGATCAAAGCAGTCTGCGACGCAAACCTATACCCTGTTGGTGCAGCCATGATGCATCCAAGGTCCATGCCCTGTGCGCGTGCCCAGTCAGGAGTTAGCCTGATTGAAGTGATGATCAGTGTTGCAATCGCATTATTTTTGCTGGCTGGGATACTGGTTATTTTTTCATCAACCAGCAAGAGCTTCAAGAACCAAGGTGATCTCGCCGCGCTGCAAGACACCGAGCGGGTGAGCATGGGTATGCTCGCCAACGTGATACAGGCGGCTGGATATTATCCAAACCCTCTTGCACTGACCGCCACAACCGCACTTCCAGTAGACACAAATTACGGTTTTTTGACGGCCGGACAATCCATCGTTGGAACCAGTCCAGGCGGTAGCCTAGATACTATTACGGTCCGTTACTTGGAAGCTGCATTGGTTGCTGCATCGCCCGCTGTGCCTGCTTCAGGGGCGGTCCCCGCATCGGCCGCCGTTGCGGCCTCTTTTGACTTCCTGATGGACTGCAATGGCAATTCAAATACCACCACAAGCGCACTTTACGTCGTCAATCAATTCGCAGTCAATGCCCGTAAGCAGTTGACTTGCTCGGTCAATGGCGGAGTGGCACTGGTTTTAGCTGAGAATGTGAGTGGATTATCCGTACTGTATGGTGTTGGAGCAGATTCGGTGAGTCAATATATATCAGCTTCGGATATGACGAGTGCAAATTGGCCTGCTGTTATTTCTGTCAAGATTACCGTGATTTTGGTTAATCCGCTGGCCGGTTTACCGGGTCAAGCTGCGACCATTCCATTTACGCGCATCGTAAGCCAAATGAGCAAGTCATGAAAAAGACAAAGCCGCCATTTTTACGGTCTATCGCAATGCGGAAAGCGCAAGGTGAGCGCGGTGTGGTTTTGGTCGTTACCATCTTGGTCCTTCTGGTGATGACCATCATGTCTATCAGTATGTTTCGAAGTTTTAACCAGCAGGAACGAATTTCTGGAAATACGCGTGAGAAGTTGCGCGCACTGCATGCCGCGCAGTCGACTCTCCAGTATGGCGAGGCTTGGTTGGCGCTGGGCAACGGCTCATCGGGCTCCGCCTGCACCACATTGCTGGATGCGAATGCGGCGCTGCCAAGCACCCAAGTGTGCAGTGCGATGTTGGGTGTTGCGCAGATCAATACCGTTCCATGGAAAACAGGGGGCGTCGAAATAGGCGTGCAGTACACCCCCCCCGGCATGGACTTAACCGGTGTGGGAACGGCGAATTCATACCTTACCCGCCCCCGTTTCCACATCGCGTCCATGGGGCTCGATGCATCAGGTGAGTCCATGTTGTACCAGGTAACTGCCTGGTCACAGGGTGGCAATGCCAGTGCCGTAGCGGTTTTGCAAAGTGTGTATGCCGTCAAATCGGGTGTTATCAACGCAGGGGGACTTTGATGTCTTTTAAAAATTGCGTGCCTATGAAAATTTTGCCAATGATTGGCGTCACTTTCATGGTGCCATGGGCCGCAGCCACAGGTGTGGTTATTGAAGATAGCTTTACCGGTGCAAATGCCAGCTTAAATTGGACCGCCAAAACCGGGGCCTGCCTGACTGCAGGTGATGGAACTGGAACCATTCCGAAATGTGTCGGTTTGCCTTATTACGTCAATAAAAATGTGACCTTAAGGGGGGGGCAAACTGGAGCGCTGCCCGATCCTGTCGGAAAAGGAGCGCTTCGATTCACAAATAATAGCAATACAGAAACAGGTGCGATTGTTTCTAATTTTACTTTTCCGTCTAGCAGTGGATTGGCGGTGACATTCGCAACCGTAACCTATGGCGGTACTGGAGCCGACGGAATTGGTTTCTTTTTGATGGATGGCAGCAAAGATCCTGGCGTTGGCGCAGAGGGTGGTAGCTTGGGATACAGCTGCGCAAACAACAATGCTGTCTATGACGGACTTGTCGGTGCCTACTTGGGTCTGGGTATGGACGAATTCGGAAACTTCCTTAACCAAGGTGACAACACAAGTTCAGGATATGGAGCTCAGTCTGGTCGAATTGGTTTGCGCGGAGCAGGCAATACAGCATGGAGTTGGTTGAACGGAAATTATCCTAATTACTATCCATCTGCCCTATCATCATTAGACCGCGCGAAGGCAGTTCAGCAGACCTGCAAGACCGGAAAAATCTGGAACTACGCTGTACTAAGCAATCCAACACAAGTTTCAGGAGGAAAAGCTACCATTGCTGTAAGTGCTGGAAATACCAATTGGACGTGGCTTTATGCGAACTACCCACAATATTATCCAATATCAAACATCAATTCGATCACCAGACGAAACGCTGCAGTAGCCCAGACTCTTTCCACAGGAACCATCTGGGACTATTCTGCAAGCTACAGTAGCCCCGTGCAGGTGGTGGTAGATAACGGAATTGTGTTGAGTAATTATGCCGTCATTCCTAACGCATATAAAAAATTGCTGGATACACAGCCCTTGTATACCAGTGCTACCACAAGGCCTGCAGCCGTTCCTATCGTGTACCAGTTGAAAATTACGCAAAGCGGGTTGCTGAGCTTGTCTTACAACTACAACGGTGGGACGGCGCAACCCGTTTTGACGGATCAATCCATTCTTGCCTCTAATGGTGCACTTCCTGCGACATTCCGTTTCGGATTTACCGGCTCTACCGGTGGCTCCAACAATATCCATGAAATTACCTGCTTCAGGGCAGAGCCATCGGACGGCTCTGCCAGTTCTGCAGGTATCAACACGCAACAGTCGGGTGAAGTCAAAACCGGTACGCAGGTTTATCTTGCCTACTACCACCGCAACAATTGGTGGGGGCAATTGACCTCTAAAAATCTCGTGTACGACGCGGTCACCAACAACGGTACGGTTTCCATCAGCCGCACCGCCAATTGGGATGCGTCTTGTGTACTGACGGGCGGTAGTTGTGCAGAAACCGGTGTGAGCACCGTCGTGCAGGGGTTCGCCGACCGCACCATACTGACCTATAACGGTAACAATGGCGCAGCGTTCGTATGGGCCGACCTCAGCGCAGCCCAACAAACCGCATTGGGCGATAGCGATCTGCTGGATTACCTCAGAGGCGATCGCAGCAACGAAATCGCGCTGACAGGTGACGGTCTGTACCGTAAGAGAACGAGTGTCTTAGGAGATATTGTTAATTCGAGCCCGATGTGGGTTGGTCCACCCAGTGCGCCCTATACAGATGCAACCTGGACTGACAAAAAAGTAGGCGTGTCTGCATCTACCCCTGAAGCGGCCACCTCAGCTCAGGCTTATTCAGCTTTTGTGACTGCCAAAAAGACCCGGCTGAATGTGACCTATGTAGGTGCCAACGATGGGCTTTTGCATGGATTCAGGGCCGGCTCATACAGCAGTGACGGTGTTTATGTCAACAACACGACCACGCCGAATGATGGCAAGGAAGTATTGGCCTACATGCCTGCGGCGGTCAGCCAATCCATACACCATGCTACGACCACACTGGATTATTCAAATGCTCAGTATTCCCATGCCTTCAGTGTGGACGGCACACCCTACGCGGGCGATCTTTTTTACAACAATGCTTGGCACACCTGGTTGGTGGGAGGTTTGGGGGTTGGTGGTAGCACGGTTTATGCGTTAGATGTGACGGATCCGGCCAATTTCACACAAGCCAATGCCAACTCTATTGTGATGAAAGAGTGGACGCCTGCGACGATTAGTTGTGAAGGTAACATCACATGCGGTATAAATATGGGCAACACCTATGGTGTCCCGCAAATCAGGCGTTTTCACAATGGACGCTGGGGGTTTATCTTTGGAAATGGTTTGGGTAGTTCGTCGGGTAAATCTGGCATTTACATCGTGACCATTGATCCGGTCAGCACAACGGTGCCACCAGCCATGAAAACTTATTATCTTGATACAGGCAGTGGGTCCAGCACTTCAAAAAATGGAATAACTTATGTGACGCCGGCAGATGTGGATCAAGACCATATTACAGATTATGTGTATGCAGGTGATATTAAGGGTAATATCTGGCGGTTTGACCTAAGCAGTGCAACGGCGTCGAGTTGGGCCGTATCCAAGTTTGGCGCTGCGGTTGCAACGCCCCTGTTCACGACGGTGAATACAACGACCATTAATCAGCCCATTACGACTCAAGTGCAAGTGGCAATCGTGCCAGCAGTTTCTGGTGGCTCACGTGTCATGGTTGAATTTGGAACCGGGCAACAAATTGCCCAGACCGATTTTTCGGCGGCAAGCTACGCCAGCGGGGAGCAATCCTTGTACGGAATTTGGGACTGGGAGATGAGTGGCTGGACCCATTTGGCCAAGTTGCCGGCCACGGGTACCGTCGCTCCCATAGCAAACAGCACAATAACGACCGGATTGCAGAGCCAGACGGTGACCGGAGCCTATGCTGCTACGACAAGCAATGGGGTGTCAGGATATCGAACCGTCAGCAACACAGCCGTTTGTTGGAAAGGCTCGACGGATTGTCCAGGTAGCAATGAAAAATATGGATGGAAATTGGCATTGCCAACGAGTAGTGAACAGCTTATCTACAGCCCCATCTTGTCCTTGGGTGCGTTTATTGTGAATACCACCATTCCTGTAGATACTTCGCCGTTGAGTTGCACTACGGGATTGAACAGTGGTTGGACAATGGCAATCAACCCGGCCACAGGCGGATCGTTTTCGAAGTCATTTTTTGGGGATGCGACGAACAACTTTGTGAATTAGGACTTACGCAAAAAGCTTCAAAATTTCCACATTGTGAAAATTTTGAACTTGTACCTTCATGCAAAAGCGAACCGCGCAGCTGGACTTCGAAGCTCCTGCCTCAAGTAACCTGACATCAGCTCATGCTTTATCTGATA
>CAISLN010000036.1 GCA_903886275.1 uncultured beta proteobacterium
GTCGTGCTTTCAGGCGCGTGCGAAGGCCAAAATTTTTGGGTCTTCCTGTGCATCAACCAGCGTGATGCCCGTCTGACGCAGCTCGGTACAAATCTCTGTGTAGGCACCAAAACGCTTGGCGTCGGCTTGCGGTGGCGGCGCAACGGCAAACAGCACATCATTGGGCAGCAAGTTGCGCTTGCGAAGGCGGCGGATCTTCTGCAGCCAGGCATCCCCACGGTCGAAGATGCGGTTGGGTTCGTCCTGCGCCAGATTCAAGGGCTTGATCACCTTGGTAAGCAGCTCACCCCGGCGTTGTACCAAAGGGAAGGTCGCATGGATCTGGTCATCTCCAATGCGCTCGCTCTTGAACGGCGCGGGCAGCGCAAGCCCGTCCAGCAGCGTTTGAATCCGCTTGGTCATCGTATGTTCAACATACTCGGGCGTGGCAAAGGCCCGCTCGACATAGTGCCCAAACAGATTTGCAAGCTCCGCCTTTGAATCGTCCACAAGAATTGGGCGAACCGCACCGAACCGCACCATGGCCTCGCGCGGGTGCGTCAGGCCTGTCAACAACTGGCGAATGGCATCGCCCCGCTCATTGCTGGCGGGCAACTGGATAAGCAACTGCTGAATGCGCTCCAGTTCGGTCTGAATGGCCCGAATCGAGGTTCGATACACATCGGCGCTCAATTCCTCAAAGAATGCCGTAATCCGCGCGTACCTGCGCCCTTGCAACTTGAAGTCAAAAAAGCCGGTTTCTGGGCATACAAGCACCACACCTACGTTGGCAAACTCGCCCGTTTCGCTGAAAGGCACGAATTGAACGATGGCATAGCGGCAAGCAAATTTTTTCATACCGTTCTCCATAGGTTGATGGCGCCGTCTTCTGCGCGGCACAGGTAGGGTCGCGCTTTGCCCTGATCGCTGGGCCCAAGGATTTCGGTGATTTGCAACGGCAAGCTGGGTTCCCCTTTGCGGGGTCAAGTGATCCTGATTATGGCGAGGCGCATATTGTTGCTGGGTCTTTGTTCAAACCAACCGAATCCTGCCGGTCAGCAGCGCTTGCGTCATGCCCTGCTTGAGGGCGCGGGTCTTGTCGCGGCGGGCTTGCAGGGCGCTGCGTTCGGCACCGACGAAAACCTATACTATTATCCGAATACGCCCCCCGCTAGCGGCGGGCGCCTACTCTCTGTGCAACGGTCCATCAGCGCCTAATTTGCGTCGGACCGGTGAAGCGCGGCAATATACATCTCCCCAAGATCGCTCTGGTCTTCGAGTTTCCTTCTCTTTTCAACTGCGTCGCTGCTTTGGCGATTCGGCTTAAGTCATGGAGTTTTGTATGTCTGCCCTGTTCAATGCACCACGTGCCCTTACCGTCAAAAGCCCTGCTATTCCCTTGGTGGCCGGCTTGCCCGCGCTGGTGCCCCTTAAGCTCGAAGGCTCTGAAGGCATCAATAGCCTGTTTGAATACCGGCTCACGCTGCAGACGCCCGACGCGCTGATGTTCCAGGCCAAGGCGGGTAGCAACTTCGATCTCGACGCCTTTGTCGGCCTGGAGCTGACCTGCCATGTGGAGCTTGAAGGCCATGGTCAGTTTGTTGCGGGCCTGCCCGGTGGCAGCGCGGCCAACCAGGGTGCGGGGGTGCGCGAGATCTCCGGGCTGATCGTGGAAGCGCGTTTTATCGGTGAAGACAGCCGCCACGCTTTGTATGAGCTGACGCTGCGGCCCTGGTTGCATCTGGCCACGCTGAGTACCGACTGCAAGGTGTTCCAGAACCTGACGCCCATCGAAGTGATAGAGGCCGTGCTATCGGACTATAGTTTTGCTGCCACCAAGCGCCTTATCGAAAGCTATCCAAAGCGCGACTACCAGGTTCAATACAACGAGACCGACTTTGAATTCATCACAAGGCTGATGCAGGAGTGGGGCATCTCATACTATTTTCAGCACAACGCCGGGGTGCACCGTCTGGTCTGGAACGACCACAACGGCGCATTCCAAGTGATGCAGCAGGGCAAGGACGACAGTGCGTACCACCAGATTCCCTTTTATCCGCTGGGTCACAGACTAGACCGGGAATATATCCACGGCTTTAGCCCGGTGGATGCGCTCACCAGCGGCAGCTATGCATCCCGCGAATACGACTACACGCGGCCCCGCGCATCCCTTGCGGCAGGTGCGGCCGCACCGCGCAATACGGGGCAGGCAAAGCAGGAGGTCTATCTGTGGCGTGGGGACAAGGCGGGCTTGAGCGGTTCGGACTACAGCCAGCCCAACAAGGGTGCCGACAAGCAGGCCAACCAGACCGAGGAGCAGGGCCAGCATCTGGCGCGTCTGCGCATGCAGGCCCTGCGCCAGGGTGGACTGCGCGCGCAGGGTGTGGGCCACGTAAGGGGCATGGTGCCGGGCTGCAGCTTCACGCTGACCGGGCATCCGCAGGAGAAGGCCAATGCCGAGTACATCGTGCTGGATACGCAGTTGGTGATCGAAAACGTGTCGGAAGATACGCAACGAAATCCTTCTGCATTTTTCTCCGGTTACGCGGGTAGTGGCGCGACCCAGGGCCTTGGCCTCATGGTGCCAAATGCGCACAAATCGGCCAAAACCCAGGGCTCCGCCAC
>CAISLN010000037.1 GCA_903886275.1 uncultured beta proteobacterium
AATAATCCAAACGTGTCGGCATTGAATTTATGTATTTTAAATTGAGAGACGTATTATAACGCGTAACAACAAAAACAATAATTTATTTAAGCACTAGGTTTTATTTTTGTGAGCAAAATTACTATTTTGCGTAAGTCCTATGAATATCAATGGAAGCGTGGTGAGTGGCATTCGAATCGGTGCTGTTGGAAGTCCCTCCGTTGTCACGGCTGGAGGCAAACCATTTTTGGTCAACCAGACATCTTCTGGTGTTGGTAATGTGTCGAAAATTTCTCCGCCCGGAGGAGGTGTTGGTCGCCGCCTTACCTGGCAGCAAATACGTTGAAAAGGATAGCAACGATGCGAAGTAATGGATTTACACTTATCGAACTCATGATTGTGGTCGCCATCCTTGGCCTATTGTCTGCAGTCGCTTTGCCGACTTATCGAAATCATGTTCTCAGGTCGCACCGTATTGACGCCAAAACAGCCTTGCTGGATCTGGCAAGTCGTCAGGAACGGTATTTCACTACCAACAATGCGTACACGGTTAGTCCTGCCAACTTGGGTTATTCAGGTGCCCTGCCTGTCAGTGTGCCCAACGCAGCAGCGGCGACTTATGCCTTGTCCGTCGTGGTTCCAAGCAACTTGCAAGGCTACACGGCAACTGCAACACCTGTTGGCGGCCAAGCGAGTGATACCTGTGGCGCTTATTCGATCGATAACCTGGGTACCCAGGCGAACGCCGGTAATACAACAGCTACTGCCACTTGTTGGTAGGCAGTCCATGCCGCCCTGATAGGGTGTGCTGAGCCGTGTGGCTCGATTTTGCATTTTCAGATCCGCGATGTGAGAATGGCAGCCACTACGGTCACAACTTCTTGAACTGAGGAAATGTCCATGTTGAGCAGGTTTTTTGGCAAACGCGATAAGTCGAGTGATTCGCCGACCAAAGAGGCGAAAGACACGCGTGGCCTGGAGGTCACCGAAGACGAGCCTGATGCCGCCTGGAAGAAGTGGGACCGAGCGCTGGCCGCTCAGGATGCTGCACCGGCAAAATCTGGCGCCACGACGTCTGCTGTTCCGATTCCCCAGCTGCCACCTGTTCAAACCCCTGCACCTAACAAGCTGGCCCCTGCTGCGGATCAGCCCCTTGCTGTGGATCTGGATTTTGTGTTTCCGACCGCTGCCATGGCACTGGAGGAGCTGACGCTGGAGGAGCGCAAGCAGTTGGCCCTGGCGACCGTGGACCTGCACCACCACCGCATTGCCAACACCATCCGCACCCTATGGGGCTACAAGGAATGCGGCGTCTACATCAACAAGCTGATCATGGCCGGTGGGGATGGCATGGGCCATGCACGGGTCGGCTTCAACCAAGAAGCGGTCGAGGCCATGCTGGTGCTCTCCGATATCCACGATGCCGAGTTTGGTCCGCCGTCCCACTTTGGCGGTGGTCTGGGGATGTCACTGTAGGCGACAGGCTCAGCGCAGCTTGCTCGCCGCCGCTGCAGAAGCTTGTGCCTTGAGCGCAAATTCCGCCCGCAGCGCGCGCAATTTTTCCCGTGGATCTTCCTTGACCGTGGTCTGATCCAACCCCATCTCGGCAATAAAGCGGCTGGGCAGGGCGGCCACCAGTTCGCGCCCCTTTTTGCGCCTACGCGTCCAGCTCACCGCCAGGCTGCGCTGGGCGCGGGTAATGCCCACGTACATCAGGCGGCGTTCTTCTTGCAGGCGGGTGGCCAGGTCCTCGTTGACGGCCTCCTCGTCGCGCACCACGCCACCATCGGCGCCCGTTGTTTCCTTGAGCTTGAAGGGCAGCACGCCCTCGTTTACACCGATCAGCATCACATGCGGCCACTCCAGCCCCTTGGAGGCGTGCAGGGTGGACAGCGTCACCACGTTTTGTTCCTTTTCGCGCTCGGAGAGGGTGGAGATCAGTGCGATGGTCTGCGACACCTCCAAAAGGTTTTTGATCTCGCGCTCGTCAACGCCCGCCACACCCTCCACCTGGCCGCCACAGCGCTGCGCCATCCAATCGCAAAACTCGACCACGTTGGACCATTTGGCGGCGGCGAGCTTCTCGCTTTCCTCGCCGCTGTAGATGTGTTTTTCGTAGCCAATTTCCTTCAGCCATTCGGCTAGAAACAGGCGTGCGTTCTCCGCGCCCTCGGTATGGCGCGCACGGAACTGCAGGTCGTTCACATAGCGGCCGAACTCGTGCAGGCTGCCCAGGGCCTTGCCACCGAGTGCCGCGCTTAGGGAGGCGGAAAACAGCGCCTCGAACAGGCTGAGCTTGTACTGGCCGGCATACACGCCCAGCGTGCCCAAGGTCTGGTGGCCGATGCCGCGCTTGGGTGTGGTCACAGCCCGCACAAAGGCCGGGTCGTCATTGTTGTTGGCCCATAGCCGGAACCAGGCGCAGAGGTCGCGTATTTCGGCGCGGTCAAAGAAGCTCTGCCCGCCAGACACCTTGTAGGGAATATTCGCCTTGCGCAGCGCCTTCTCAAACGGTTTTGCCTGGTGGTTGGCGCGGTACAGCACGGCAAAATCACGGAACTCACGGTATTGCTGGCCCTCCTGCGCCAAGCCCCCTTCGGCGCGCAGGCTCTGGATGCGGGCCACGGCGCGTTCGGCCTCATGCTCCTCGCTGTCGGCATCGATCACGCGCACCGGCTCGCCCTCGCCCAGGTCGCTCCACAGGTTCTTGGGGTAGAGCTTGGGGTTGGGGCCAATCACATTGTTGGCCGCGCGCAGGATGGCCGAGGTGGAGCGGTAGTTTTGCTCCAGCGTGATGACTTTCAGCGCCGGAAAGTCCACCGGCAACCGGCGCAAATTGTCCAGCGTGGCGCCGCGCCAGCCGTAGATCGACTGGTCGTCATCGCCCACGGCGGTAAAGCGCGCTTCGTCTGCCGTCTCACCCACCAAGAGCTTGAGCATCTCGTACTGCGTGGCATTGGTGTCCTGGTATTCGTCCACCAGCACATGGCCCATCTGGGCCTGCCAGCGGTGGCGCACCTCGGAATGGTTTTGCAGCAGTTTGAGCGGCAGGCTGATCAGGTCATCAAAGTCCACGCTCTGGTAGGCCGTCAGGCGCTCCTGGTAATGGCCCATGACGATGGCGGCCTGGCGCTCGTTGTCATTGGTGGCAGCGGCGAGCGCCTGTTCGGCATTCAGGCCGGCACTTTTCCAGCCGCTGATGGTCCACTGCCAGGCCCTTGCGGTAGCCGCGTCCACTGTGCCACCGGCGTCCTTCAGAATACTGGTGACATCGTCGGTGTCGATGATCGAAAAGGCGGGTTTGAGGCCCATCACCGCACCGTCCTGGCGCAGCATGCGTACCCCCAGCGAGTGGAAGGTACACACCACCACATCCTTGGCCGGCTTGCCGATCAGGCTCTTGGTGCGCTCGCGCATCTCGGCGGCGGCCTTGTTGGTAAAGGTGATGGCCGCTATGCGTTTGGCAGCCATGCCGGTCTGGATCAGGCGTGCAATTTTGTGCGTGATCACCCGCGTCTTGCCCGAGCCCGCACCGGCGAGCACCAGGCAGGGGCCGTGCAGAAAATTGACGGCCTCTTGCTGGGCCAGGTTCATACCGGAGGAGGCTGAGGAGGAGGGGGGAGACATGCGGGGGGATGCAAACGAAGAGGCGAAGGCTGATCTTAACGGCAGCGACCCACAGGCGTCAGGCGCTGATGCGCCTTCCTGGGCAGCGAGCGAGCGTGGGGGCATTTATATCGCGAGCGGGTCCACATCCACGGCCCAGCGGATCATGCCCTTGCAGGCTGGGTCGGCTCGGGTGGCGTGCAGCACATCGTGCCAGGCCGCCATGAACTTTTGCAGCGCCGCGCGCGAGGGACTTTCCACCAGCATTTGGGCGCGCTCCACGTTGGCCACGCGCTGCATGGTCATGGGCACGGCGGGAAAGACAAACACCTGCTCCAAAATTGGCGCCCAGCCCGGCCACTGCGCCATGTCCTCCAGCGCGGCTTGGCGTGCCAGGTTCAAAAAGGCCTGGGCCGCCTCCTGTGTGCGCGCCTCGGCTCGCACCAGGGCCTGGGCGCTAAAGGGCGGCATGCCGGCCTGTTTGCGCTCTAGCAACTGCTGCTCGGCAAAGGCCGGGTAATCGTGGGCCTTGAGCGCGCCGTACAGAGCATGCGCGGGCTGAAAGGTCTGTATCCAGACCTCGCTGCTGCTGCCCAGCGCGGCGTCGCGCCCGGAGCGCCCAGCTGCCTGCATCAAGAGGCTAAACAGCCGCTCAGGCGCCCGGAAGTCGCTGGAAAAAAGAGCGCCATCCGGGTTCACCGCGGCCACCAGGGTGATGCGGCGAAAGTCGTGGCCCTTGGCAATCATTTGTGTGCCCACCAGCACATCGACATCGCCAGCGTGCACAGCAGCCAGTTGGGTTTCCAGTGCGCCTTTGAGGCGGGTGCTGTCGGCGTCAATGCGGACAATGCGCAGCGGCTCGCCTTGCGGGTTTTCGGCGCTCACCGTGCCGGGTCGGCGCACGTCGGCCAGCAACTCCCCCAGCTGTTCCTCCAACTGTTCGGTGCCGCGCCCCATGGGTTCGATGTCGATGTTGCCGCAGGTCGGACAGGCGCGCGGCACGCGCTGGGTAAAGCCGCAGTGGTGGCAGCGCAGGGTGCGGTCTATTTTGTGGAAGACACGGAAGGCCGAACAATGCGGGCATTCGCTTTTCCAGCCGCAGTCGGCGCAGTGCAGCACCGGCGAATAGCCGCGCCGGTTCAAAAACACCATGCATTGCTCGCCGCGCGCCACCCGCTCGCGGATGGCGTCCAGCAGCGGCAGCGAGAAAACGGCATGGCGCGGTTGGTGGTTCATGTCCACGCGGCGCACCAGGGGCAGGCCGTCGGGTGTGCCGGAGCGCAGGCGCATGGCGTCGCGGGCCGCCTGGTCGGTGCTGGCCGATGGGGTCTGGCCTTCGGCATGTGCAACGCTGTCTGCCGCCAGGCTGCCAATCCGGCTGGGCATGTGCAGGCGCAGGTAGCGCCCGCCCTGGTCCGCCGGGCGGCTTTGGTACCAGCTCTCCAGCGAGGGCGTGGCCGAACCCAGAATCACCTTTGCATGCTCCAGTTTGCCGCGGTAGACCGCTAGGTCGCGTGCCGAGTAGCGCGCCCCCTCGCCACTCTTGTAGCTGGGGTCATGCTCCTCGTCCACCACGATCAGGCGCAAAGCCGGCAGCGAAGTAAACACCGCCATGCGCGTGCCCAGCACGATGCGCGCCGCGCCACTGTGAGCGGCCAGCCAACTTTTGAGGCGCTGCGGGTTGGTCATGCCGCTGTGCATGGAAACTACCGCCTGTTCGCCATAGAGCGGCGCAAAGCGCGCCAAAAAGCGCGACTCCAACTGCGGTGTGAGATTGATCTCCGGCACCATCACCAGCGCCTGGGCCGCCGGGTCGCTCGCTAGCAGGTCGGCTACGGCATGCAGATAGACCTCGGTCTTGCCGCTGCCGGTGGCGCCAAACAGCAAGAAAGGCCCGGCCTGGGTCTGAATCTGTTCAAGCACCTCGGTCTGCTCCGGGCTTAGCATCTGGGCGGCCTGCGGGTCGCCCCTGCTGGCCGGTGCGGTGGGCTTGCGCTGGAGCCGGCGCTGCACCTGCAGCGCAGACAGTTCGCGCAATTGCGGCGGCAGTGCCGCCAGTGCCACCTCTCCCACCGAGCGCTGGTAATACCGGGCGGCAAAGCCCACCAGTTGTTGCCAAGCCTGGCCCAGCGGCGCGATGCCCTCCAATACGCCTGCAATGTCGCGCACCTTGTCCGGATCGATCTCTGCGTCTGCCGCAGCCGGTTCCCACACCACACCCAAGGTTTCGCGTTTGCCCAGCGGCACCCGCACCAGGGTGCCGAGCGGCAGCGTTTGCTCGCTGCGGTAGGTCAGCACCGGGCCCAACGCGGCATGCGCGGGCGTCTGCACCAAAACACAAAGCCAGGTGGTCATGAACAGGGGGGCAAAAGCAGTGGACCGGTCATTGCGCGATGGTAGCCGGGTCCCGTTTGGCCTGTTTGTTGATGTGAATCTGAGGAAAGTTGGCTAAGTAGTTGATTTACAAGCCGTTTCTGCGGAGTCCCTGATTTCTGTGGATAACTTTGTTTATATCTTCCTGGGAGTCGCTCCAAAGCCTTGATCTGCAAGGCTTTGGCTGGAATGCCCGGAAAAAACGCAAAGTTTTTAATCCTTATAAATCAAGGACTTACGAGCGCTATGGGGTTTGTAGCGCGCCATGTGCCTTTTTTGCAATGCTGCTTTGCCGCACGCACTATTTTGTGCATAACTGAAACAGACAGAACTTGCATGGCGGCCAAAACATGCTAGACAAATTAGGTTCGCTGGGCTTTGGAGTGGCTGTGCACGGCTTCCACCAGCGCCGCCACGTTTTCGGGTGGTGTGTACTGACTTATGCCGTGGCCGAGGTTGAAAATCTGCGTGGGACCGGTTCCTGTGCCCTGGTATGGCGCGCCAAAGCTGTCCAGAACGCGCCCAACTTCCGTCGCAATCTGGGCCGGCGGTGCAAAAAGTACATTGGGGTCGATATTTCCTTGCAAGGCCTTGCCGGGACCGTTTTCAGCACCTCCAACCAGGGCGCGCGCGCTGCCCAGATTGACGGTCCAGTCCACGCCCAGCACCTCGCAGTCCAGCGGTGCCATCTCTTTGAGCCACAGGCCACCACCCTTGGTGAACACCAGGCGCGGCACGATCTGGCCGTCGGTGCCCACTCGCTTGAGTTGCGCCAGCACGCGTTTGGTGTACTCCAGCGAAAACGACTGGAAGGCACCATCGGCCAGCACACCACCCCAGCTGTCAAAAATCATCACCGCCTGGGCGCCGGCGTCGATCTGGGCGTTCAGGTAGGTGGCCACGGCATCGGCGTTGATGGCCAGGATGCGGTGCATCAGGTCGGGGCGGCTGTACAGCATGGTCTTGACCATTCTGTAATCGTCCGATCCCTTGCCCTCGACCATGTAGCAGGCCAGGGTCCAGGGGCTGCCGGAAAAGCCTATCAGCGGCACCCGGCCATTCAGGGCCTTGCGGATGGAAGTGACGGCGTCAAACACATAGCGCAGCTTTTCCATGTCGGGCACTTCGAGCTTGTCCACGGCGGCTTCATCGCGCACGGAAGTGGCAAAGCGCGGGCCTTCACCTTGGGCGAAGGACAGTCCCAGGCCCATGGCGTCGGGCACGGTCAAGATGTCGCTGAACAAAATGGCGGCGTCCAGCGGATAGCGTTCCAGCGGCTGCAAGGTCACCTCGGTGGCGTAGTCGGTGTTGGTGGCCAGACCCATGAAGCTGCCCGCGCGGGCCCGCGTGGCGCAGTACTCGGGCAGGTAACGACCGGCCTGGCGCATCAGCCACAGGGGCGTGTAGGGCGTGGCCTGGCGCATGCATGCGCGCAAAAAAGTGTCGTTCTGGAGCGGGGCGTAAGAGGTCATGGAGCGGCGTACCTGGGTGATTGCGGGGATGGCCCATTGTCGCAGTTGAAATTCGCACCGCACTTGACCTGATGCAGGGGGCGCTACAAGCCTGCCAACGCGCCCTGCAATGCGTCCGCGCCCAGTATTTCCGAGAAGACCACCGGCGCGTGACCGTTCTGATAGAGCACATACACCGGCACGCCGCTACGTCCCAGGGCGCTGAGGGCCTGGCTGATGGCCGGATCGCGCCGGGTCCAGTCGGCGCGCAGCAGGGTGACGTTTTTGGCGGCGAAATCGGCCAGCACCTCGGCCTTGGCCAGGGTGTTCTTCTTGTTGTACTGGCAGGTAATGCACCAGGCGGCGGTAAAGTCCACAAATACCGGCTTGCCCGCTGCCAGCTCGGCGTCCACCCGGCCCGGCACCCAAGGCTGCCAGCCGCCTGCGCCAGTCGCACTGCCGGTTGCTGCTGGCGCGTCTTCGAGCTTGAAAATATTCGGACCCAGGCCGACCGCCAGCAGCAGGCCGGCGGCCAGGGACAGCGTGGCCAGGATGCTGCGGCTGCGCCCGCGCAGGTTCAGGCACCAGACCAGCAGGGCCAGGCACAGCAGCAGGGCTAGCAGGCTGGCGGCGCCGTCCACTCCGCTCAAATGGCCCAGCACCCAGAGCAGCCAGACCACCGTGGCCCACATCGGAAAGGCCATGAAGCGGCGCAGCGTGTCCATCCAGGCGCCAGGCCGGGGCAGCAACTTGCCCACGGCAGGCACCCAACTGGCGGCCAGGTAGGGCAGGGCAAGTCCCAGGCCCAGCGCGGCAAAAATGCCCAGCGCCTGCGCGGCCGGCAGCGCAATTGCGTAACCCAGCGAGGCGCCCATGAACGGGGCGGTGCAGGGCGAGGCAATCGCCACCGCCAGCACGCCGGACAAAAAGGCGTCTCCCAGGGGGTGGCGCAGCTGCATTGCGGCCAGATTGCCGGGCAGCAGATTGCCCACCTCCAATTGGCCCATCAGGTTCAGGCCGATCAGCGTGAACAGCAGGGCCAGCACGGCAATCACAGCGGGTGACTGCAGCTGAAAGCCCCAGCCCAGTTGCTCGCCCGCAGCGCGCAGTCCCAGCATCAGTCCACCCAGCGCCAGAAAGGACAGCACCACGCCAGCGGTATAGGCCAGGCCCAGGGCGCGGTGGCTGTGGCGCTCACCGGGCTTGGTGAAGGCCAGCACCTTGATCGCCAGCACCGGGAACACGCAGGGCATCAGGTTCAGGATCAGCCCACCCAAGAGGGCCGCGGCCAGTGCCAGTGCAAAGGCGCCCAGGCTCTGGTCGGCCAGCGGCGCCGGTGCCACCGGGTTGCTCAAGGCATTGTTTGCAAGAGGCTCGCTGGCGCCAGGGCCGCTGTTAAGGGTCGGCCAGTTGCCAGTGACCGGCGCTTCGGTGCGCAGGCTTATGCCGTCCAGCGCCAGCACAAAGCCCAGTTGCTTGGGCGACTCGCTGCGCAGGCTGGACAGGGCCATGGTGCTGGACCAGCTGCCATCGGCCTGCCAGCTTTGCGGCGCGCCGTCGGTGGGCGAGGGCGAGCGCGCGGTCTCCACAATTTCCGGCGTTTCAATAAAGGCGCTGATGGACTTGCCACGCCAAGCGGCAGGCAGTCCCTGCACGGTGAGCGTCAGGCCCTGCTGGCCCAGTTGCGCGGCGGACTTGCCGGTCAGAGGCAGGGGCTGGGCGGCCTGCGCCTGTTCAAAGGCGGCGCCGTGCAGGGCGGTGGAGCCACGCAGCGGCAGTTGCAGCACAAAGCTGCCGTCTTGGGGCACGCATTCCTGCTTGCACACCAGCCAGGAGGCGGCCAGCTTCACTTCCAGGTTGTCGGCGCCGGGCGCTGGCGCAAAGCTTTTGCCGATGGTCAGCGGCACCGGTAGCAGCACAGTGCCGTCGTAACCAAAATTGGACAGGCTGCCGATGTTGATTTTTTGCGGTGTCGGCCAGGCAATTTCGCCTGCGCTCACACCGGCCGGCAGGCTCCAGTCCAGCCGCGTGGGCAGGCCGGAGTCGCCGGCATTCTTCCAGTAGGTGTGCCAGTGCGGCTGGTGCGCAATTTGCAAACCGACCCAGACCGTCTTGCCCGCTCCCACACCGTCGGGCGCAAAGGCCATGAGTTCGGCGCGTACCTGTTCGGTTTGCACCACGCTAGCGCTCGCCGACGGTTTGGAGAACTGCGCCAAGGCGCTGCCGCACAGCATTGCCAGACAGAGCGCAGCCAGACGCAAGCGCGATTCAAAAGGAGAAAACAACCGGTTCATAGTCGGGGCCGGCGCATAGCGCCAAGAGGTGAGAGAAGGGATTTTTCGGCGCTGAAGCGCCAGCGCGCATTGTCGCCTTAGTCGCCTGACACTGCAGCGTCGGTGAATACGGCCGGCAACTTCTTTGGGGCACGGATGCGCAACTGCTTGTTGACGTTCTCCTGGCCGAACACCACCTCGATGTCGGCCACCGCCACGCCAAACAGCGGCGCCAGAAAGCGCACCATGTGATCGGTGGCCTTGCCATCGCGCGGGGCGGCGGTCACGCTGATCTTGAGCTGCGTGCCCTTGGGCTTGCCTATCGCGTCCTTGCTGGCGGAGGGCTTGCCCAGCACATTGAGCACCAGCACCTCGCCATCCCAGCCAAAGAAGCTGTCGCCGGTGCGGTTGCGCGGTGCTGCCGGCTCAGTCTTGTTGCCGGCTTTGGATCGTTGCTTGGTGGCCATGCTTTGATAATACGACCATGCCCGCCATCGTCCTTGCCACCCTCAACGCCAAATTCATCCACGCCTCTCTGGGTCTGCGCTACCTGCTGGCCAATATGGAGCGCCACGGTGGCGCCGACCTGGCCGCCATGACCACGCTGCAGGAGTTCACCATCCAGCGCCCGGCGCAGCAGATCGTGGATGCGCTGCTGTTGGCGCTGGGCGAATCAAAGCTGCGCATCGTCGGCCTGGGCGTGTACATCTGGAACGTCACCGAGACCACCGAGGTCGTGCGTCTGCTTAAAAGCCAATGCCCGCAGGTCAAGGTGGTGCTGGGCGGCCCCGAAGTCAGCCACGAATGGGAGGGGCGACAAATAGTGGCGCTGGCCGACCACCTCATTACGGGCTGGGGCGATGTGGGCTTTCCCAAGCTGTGCCGCGCCCTGGTGCACGGGCCGCAACCGCTGATGAAGGTGATCGCCGGGGAGCAACCACCCCTAGAAGCGCTGGACCTGCCCTATGACCTGTACAGCGAAACCGACCTGGCGCAGCGCGTGCTGTACGTGGAGGCCTCACGCGGCTGCCCCTTCAAGTGCGCCTTCTGTTTGAGCGCGCTGGACAAGACGGCCTGGGCCTTTGATCTGGAGCCTTTTCTGGCGGCGCTCGCCGGTCTGTACGAGCGCGGCGCGCGCAACTTCAAGTTTGTGGACCGCACCTTCAACCTCAAGGTGGAGACTTCGGTTCGCATCCTGCAGTTTTTTCTGGACCGGCTGCAGGCCGCGCCGCAGGACAAGTTGCACCTGCATTTCGAGCTGGTGCCCGACCATTTGCCCGATGCCCTGAAGGAGATGGTGGCGCGGTTTCCTACCCATGTGCTGCAGTTTGAAATCGGCATCCAGAGCTTCAATGTGGAGGTGCAGAGCCGCATTGCCCGGCGCCAGGACAACGCCAAGACCGCAGGCAACATCGCTTGGCTGCTGGAACATACGACGGCGCATTTGCACACCGACCTGATCTTTGGCCTGCCGGGTGAGAGCTGGGACAGCTTTGCTGCGGGCTTTGACCGCCTGTACGCGCTGGGCCCGCATGAAATCCAGCTGGGTCTGCTCAAGCGCCTGCGCGGAACGCCCTTGGCCAATCGCAGCCTGCCCGGTGCCCTGGCCGAAGACGGCATGGTCTATGGTGATCAGCCGCCCTATACCCTGCTGGAAACCGGTGTCGTTAGCGCCGAGCAGGTGCAGCAATTTGCCCGCATGGCGCGCTACTGGGATCTGCTGGTCAACTCCGGCCGCTTCGCCCAGAGCAGCCGTCTGCTGCTGCAGGGCGAGAGCGCCTTTGCCGCTTGGGCGGAATTTTCGCAATGGCTGTGGCAGCGCACGAGTAGCACCCACAGGCTCACGCCCGAGGCGCTGCTGGACGCACTGTTTGATTACTTGACGACCATGCGCTCGCTGCCCACCGATACCGTGCGCGCCGCCCTGTTGGCCGACTACCTGGCCAGCGGTGCGCGCTCCAATCCGCAGGCCTTGCAGGGCCTGTTGCCGCGCCGCGAAAAGACCGCCTTGCCGAAGCAGATGGGGGCGCAGCGGCAGGCGCGACACCTAACATCTAAGATGGGCGCATGAATACCCCATCACGCTTCTGGTCCGACTGGACCGCACGCGACTTCGCGCAGGCGCAAGCCCAAGGTCGCATGGCGCAGACCATCGCCATCCTGCCGGTGGCAGCCACCGAGCAGCATGGCCCGCACCTGCCGCTCAACGTGGACAGCGCGCTGGTGGACGGTGTGATCGCCGCTGCCTTGGCGCATCTGGCGAGTGATGTGCCGGCCCTGTTTTTGCCCACGCAAACCATTGGCCTGAGCCCCGAGCATGCGGCCTTCGCCGGCACCCTCACGCTCAAGGCCGAGACCCTGATGCGCCTGTGGACCGAGTTGGCCGAATGCGCCGCCGCCGCCGGTGTGCGCAAACTGGTGCTGTTCAATGCCCATGGCGGACAGGTCGGCCTGATGGACTTGGTGGCGCGCGACCTGCGCGCCCGCCTGGGTCTGTTGGTCTACAGCGTCAACTGGTTTGGCCTGCCCCTGGTGGGGCCGAACGGCGAAGATGTGAATGCCCTGTTCAGCGCCCATGAACACCGCTTTGGCATCCATGCCGGCGAGATCGAAACCTCCATGATGCTGGCGCTGGCGCCCGAGCGGGTGGACATGGCGCTGGCGCAGAACTTTGCCTCCACCTCGGAAGACCGCTCCAAGGCCTATGCCATTTTGGGCAATGGCAAAAGCGCCAAGCTGGGCTGGCAAATGCAGGACTACAACCCGGCTGGTGCGGTGGGCAACGCCGCCGCGGCCACGCCCGAAAAAGGCCGGGCCGTGCTAGCCGCTGCAGGCCTGGCCCTGGCGCAACTGCTGGCCGAGTTGCACCGCTTGCCGCTGAGCACGCTGGTGGAAAAACCCAGCCTGTAGCGGCTCTTCCTTCCCGGGGCTCAGGCGTAGCTCTGCCAGTCTGCGTACTGCGGCGCATCCAGATGGGGCAGGTTGTTGAAGCTCAGCAGGGCGTGGTGTTTGGCGTTGAAGGTGAACTCTGTGAGCGCCGTGTTGCGCAGGCGCAGGTTCAGTTCCACAAAGGCCTGGGGGCTGGCACCCAAAATCTGCGCCACGGCGGTGGCAATCGGCCCGCCGCTGCTGACCAGCAGCACAGCACCCTCGCATTGCGTACGCACATGCTCCAGCGCGGCGCAGACCCCCGCCACAAAGTCCCGGTAGCGCGGCATGCCGGGCGGGTTGAGCGCACCGCCAGCCCATTGCTGCAGCGCCTGGCGCAGCAGGCGGAAGTGGGCGCGGGTGGTATCGGGTGTGGTGGGTCTGGCGTGTGCCCCAGGCTGCAGGGCCTGGATCAGCGCCTCGCTGTGGTACTCGTCAAGGCCCGGCCATACCAGTGGCACCAGCGCCCGCTTGCCCGCCATGCCGGCTTCGATGCCGGCCCAGGTCTGCGCGTGGCGCCTTAGGCTGCCATGCAGCACGGATGTGAAATGCAGATTTTTGGAGGCCAGGTATTCGCCCAAGCGAACGCTCTGGCGCTGGCCCAGTTCGCTGAGTTGGTCGTAATCGCTGGCACCCAGCGAGGCTTGTCCGTGACGGACCAAATAAAGAGTTCCCATGGCCGCACTGTAGCCGCGTCCCTGGATGGCGCTTTCAATCGGGGGACAATGCCAGCCAATCACACCAGCCCCCTACCAGTGACAGCAGCCCATGCGATTTGAAGGAACAGTCAGCTCCTGGAACGAGGAGCGCGGATTCGGCTTCATCGAACCCGCCCAAGGCGGCCAGCCCATCTTTGTCCATGCGAGCGCGATGCCGCAGCGCGCAACAGAGTCGCCCCTGAACCAGCGCCTTTCTTTCGAGGTGGAGTTGAACCCGCAGGGAAAGAAGCGGGCCCGCAATGTGCAGTGGGGTCGGGCGGCCCGTCCGCGGCGCATGCAGCGGCCGGCGCTGTACTGGAAGGGCCCAAGCCGCTATGCCATTCCTGCTTTTGCGCTGGTGTACCTCGCAGCCACGCTGTATGGGCATGTGCCCTACCGGTTTGCAGCGGTCTACCTGGTGATGAGCCTGTTGTGCTTGATGGCCTACGCGCTGGACAAGTCTGCCGCCCGCGCAGGTGGCTGGCGCATCCGGGAAAGCACCCTGTTATGGCTGGGGCTGCTGTGCGGCTGGCCGGGCGCTGTGCTGGCCCAGCAATGGCTGCGCCACAAGACCGCGAAGCCAGGTTTCCAGATCGCCTTCCGGGTCACGGTGCTCCTGAATGTCGCCGCGTTTTTGCTGCTGGTTGTTGTGCAGCCCAAGGGTTCTTTCAGCCTGTTTGGCTGACCTGTTGGCAGCGCACAGATCAGGTTAGAGCTTGCTTGCGCCCAATTGGCGCGTCAGTCGCAGCGAGGCCAACATGGCCAGCGTGCCAAAGATCACCAGGCCCGCACCCTGTCCGGCCATCACCTGCACCGGGCCGTACTGTGCGCCCCACCAGGCAAAGGGAATCGTGCCCAGCGTGGCGCGCGCCCAGTTAAAGCCGGTGGACCACAGGGGGCGGCCCAGGTTGTTGAAGGCCGCATTGGCCACAAACAGCGCACCGGCAAAAAAGAAGCTGGCGCAGATCCAGGTGCAAAACGCATGCACCATTTCTGCTGCCATGCCCTCCAGCGAAAACGCGCGGATCAGCGGCCCCTGCAACAGGGCCAGCAGCAACCAGGCGCAGCCCACCGCCAGCAGCATGAACCACAGGCTGGTGCGCATGGTCTCGCGCACCCGCTCGAACTGCCCGGCGCCCAGGTTTTGCGACAGGATGGGGCCGACCGCACCGCTGAGCGAATAGAGCAGCCCGAAGGCCACGGGCGTGACCCGGTCAATGGTGGCCTGTCCGGCCACGGCCGAGGCGCCAAACTGCGCCACGCTGTGCGTCACAAAGGCGGCGCCCACGGGTGTGGCGAGATTGGTCAGCACGGCAGGCGCGGCAATGCTCGCCAGTTCCCGCACATCGTCCGCCAGGCGGGGACGTTCCACCGGCCCCAGCATCCGGTGCACGCGCCACACGCCGTTCATGCCCAGAATCACCATCACCATGCGCGAGATGACCGAGACGATGGCCGCACCGTCGAGCCCCAGGTCGAAGGTAAAAATAAACAGCGGGTCCAGGCAGGCGGTGAGGGCCGCTGCGCCCAAGGTGACGACCATGGAACGGCGTGCATCGCCCACCGAGCGCAGCAGCGCCGAGGCCGCCATGCCAAGGCCCAACAGCGGAAGCGAGGGCATGGTCACCGTCAGGTAGCGCTGCGCCAGTCGCGCCACCTCACCACTGGCGCCCAGGGCCCCCAGCAGGCTGGGCAGAAACAGCACCGTGCCAAGGCCCAGAAGCAGCGTGGTCACCACCATGACCAGCAGGCTGTGGGTGGCCATGCGGCGCGCATCGGCCATGCGGTTGGCGCCTATCAACCGCGCCACGCTGGCGGTGATGCCAATCATCATGCCGATGCAAATGGAGGTATGGAAAAACCCCACCACCCCGGCAAAGCCGACCGCCGCCGCAATCTGCTTCTCGCCCAGCCGCGAGATGTAAAAAAGGTTGATCAGGTCCACCGCAAACACCGCCACCAGGCCGATGGCGCCGGTGCCGGCCATCACCAGCACATGGCGCATCAGCGAGCCACTCAAAAAGCGGGCGGCCGCTGGTGCGTTCAAGGGGGTGGCGCTGGCGCCGGCAGTGGAGCGGGAGGAGGGGCTTTTCATGGAGGGCGCAGTGTGTCATGAATGCTGCCAGCGCGCAGCAGGCGTTGAGTCCAAGTTGGACATTCGTATGGCTTGAGGCACACCGACCACGCCCGGCAGTTGTGCCAGACGCTGCAGCAGCGGGCGCAGCACAGTTGTGTGGATCGGTTCGGTCAGCAGCACCAAAGCCGCCGGTGCATGGTGGCTGGATGGACAGAAGGGATGCTGCGAGCGCAGGCCCACACCGGCTTGCGCCAGGGCTTGCAAGGCCGCAGCGGTGCAGCGCACCACATCCATGCTGTGCAGGCGCAGGTACCAGGCGCTTGCCGCGTCGGGCGCAGGCGGGAGTTCCTTGAGCGCCCCACTTTGAAAGCCCAGAGGGGGCACCCGCAAGGCCTGCGCCAGTCCGATGCCACGGGCCAGATCCACCAGGTCGGCAATCACGGCAGATGCGGTTTGCTCCGAACCGGCGCCAGCGCCGTAATACAGCGTGACTCCGCTGGCATCGCCCTTGACCATCACCGCGTTCATGGAGCCGTTGACTGCGGCCAGCAAATGGTCTTGAGGCAGCAGCGCCGGGTGCACCTGCAACTCCAGTCCGCCCGCGCTGCGCCTGGCAATGCCCAGCAGCTTGATGCGGTAGCCCAAGTGCGCGGCATAGGCCATGTCTGCTGCATCGAGTGCCTCAATGCCCTCGGTCTGCACCTGTGCAAAGGGGATCGGTATGCCAAAGGCGTTGGCCGCCAGCAGGCTGAGCTTGTGCGCGGCGTCGGTGCCATCCACATCCAGACGCGGGTCGGCCTCGGCATAGCCTTGGGCCTGCGCCTGCTGCAGCGCGGCGGCAAAGCCCAGGCCCTGGCTGTGCATCGCCGTCAGGATGAAGTTGCTGGTGCCGTTGATGATGCCCGCCACCCATTCGATGCGGTTGGCCACCAAGCCCTCGCGCAGCGCCTTGATGATGGGAATGCTCACGGCCACCGCGCCCTCATAGGCCACGCTCACACCACGGGCCTGCGCAGCGGCAAAGATTTCTGTGCCATGTTCGGCCAGCAAGGCCTTGTTGGCGGTGACCACCTGCTTGCCGTGGGCAATGGCTTTGAGCACCAGTTCCCGCGCCAGCGTGGTGCCGCCCATCACCTCCACCACCACGTCGATGTCGGGGTGCGTGACGAGCGCAAAGGGGTCTGTCGTCACAGTCACTTCACGGCCCACCACGGCGGACGCCCTTGCCAGGTCGCGCACCGCCACCATGGTGATGGCAATGCTCCTGCCGGTGCGCGCCCGGATCAGCGACTGGTTGCGCGTCAACACGCGGTAGGTGCCGGCGCCCACGGTGCCCAGGCCGAGCAGGCCCACGCGCAGAGGTTTTTCGGATGCCGCTTCAGGGCTGCTGTGAGCCGGACAAAGGGTTACGGATTCTTGAAACATGGAACTCTCCAAACAAATAACAACCCGGCTGCCTGGGCTGGGGAACTGTTTGAAGAAACACCAGAAGGCGGCCGGAACGGCCACCTGCACGACTCAGGTGGCCGTGGTGGTAATGCTGGTAATGCGCGCAGCGTTCGTCCGCAAATTTGCGGGCACAGCGGCGCCATCCGTTGAGATGGCAGGTGCTGTGATGAAGGTGTGCAACATCGTGCCAGTGTAGCAAAGCATCGTTAGCCCAGCGCCCGCTCAGCCGCAGCATTCGCGTGCAGCGCCGTGGTGTCGAACAGCGGCACGGTAGCGTCCTGCGCACCGACCAGCAGGGTGATTTCGGTGCAACCCAAAATGATGGCCTGCGCCCCTTGGTCCACCAGACTGGCCATGATGCGGCGGTACTGCTGGCGCGATGCTTCTTGTAAATCGCCCAGGCACAGCTCTTCAAAAATGATGCGGTGTACGGTGTCGCGGTCTTGCCTGTCGGGCAACAAAACCTGCAGTCCCTGCTGTTTGAGCCGGTCCACATAGAAGCTGTGCTCCATGGTGAAGCGGGTGCCGAGCAGGCCAATTTTTGCAAGTCCGGCCTTTTGAATGGCCTGCGCTGTGGGATCGGCAATGTGCAGCAGGGGAATGTTCACGGCGCATTGAATGGCGGGCGCCACGATGTGCATGGTGTTGGTACACAGCAGCAAAAAGTCCGCGCCCGCCGCCTCCAGACTGCGCGCCGCATGGGCCAGCAGTTCACCCGCAGCGGCCCAGTCGCCTGCGCGCTGCAAGGCCTCGACCTCGGCAAAGTCCACGCTGTACAAAATCAGTTTGGCCGAGTGCAGGCCGCCCAGTTGCTGCTTGACGGCTTCGTTGATTTGGCGGTAGTACAGCGCGCTGGACTCCCAGCTCATGCCGCCTATCAGGCCTATGGTTTTCATTGCGGCGCCTCAAACGATTGCTTGAAATGGAAAGCCTTGCCGGTCGGCCCCAGGTCGCGCAGGGTTTGCAGCCTTTGCATGGCTTCGACTTCGTCAGGCCGGTGGCCTTGCGGCACCCACCACAGGACGTGGTAGGCGTCCTGCATGCGCTCGAACCATTCCTTGCGCCGTTTCATGATCTCCACATGCGCGGACTTGTAGACGTAGTCGTTCAGGGCTTCCACGCTGGCCCACACCGACATATTGACCAGCGTGTCGTCGCCAAATGGACGGATGGAAGTGGCGTTGCCGTCCTCGCTTTTGAGCCGCCAGACAAAGCCCGGAGCTGCTTCGGCCAGCGCGTTGATGCGGTCCAGATTGGCGACAAAGTCGGCCATCTCCGGGGCGTCCAGTGGCAGTTTCATTTGCGCGATGTTGAGTTGCGCCAATTCGTAAGCGGGCATTGCGTGTTTCCTGGTTATGCGAGTTGCGCGGTCCATTGCCGCAGGTTGTCGGCCGTGGCGGTGGCGCCGCCGCAGACGATGAGCAGGACGCTGCGAAAGGCGGCGAGTTCCGGCGCTCGCGCATAGGCCACTGCTAGCGCCGCGCCACAGGCCGGCTCCACCAGCAGGCGGTGATCGTCCAGAAAGCGGCTGCAGGCGGCCACGGCCTGTCGGTCGGAAACCAGAACGCTGTGCACCTTGCCGCCTTGGCTGAGTGCAAAGGCCTGCTCGCAGACCTGACGCGCGCCCAGCGAGGTGGCAAGGCTGGTCACCGCCTCCAGCTCCACGCGACGGCCCGCCTGCATGGCCGCATGCAGCGATGCCGCGCCCTGGGTTTCCACCGCCAGCACCGGCACATCGCCCCAGCCATTGCGCGCAAGACCTTCCATCACGCCGCTCATCAAACCACCGCCGCCCACCGACAGCAGCACCGCGTCGGGCCTGTTACCGGTAGCGGCCACCTCGTCGATCATGCTGGCGTGGCCGCTCCACAGCAGCGGGTTGTCAAACGGGTGCAAAAAGGCATCGGTCTCTTGCAACAGGGATTGCGCCATGGCATTGGCCTCCTGCCAACTCGCGCCATGCACGATGAGCTCGGCGCCTTCTTGCTGCAGCAACTCGATGGCGCGCTGCGAGGTGGTGGCGGGCACCACCACCGTCACCGGCACGCCCAAGAGGCGCCCCGCATAGGCCACGGCCAGACCGGCATTGCCGCCGCTGGAGGACACAAAGCGCTTGGCACCTTGGCGCGCGTAATGCTCGCAGGCGGCACCTATGCCGCGGATCTTGAACGAGCCGGGCGGCTGCATGCATTCGAGCTTGAGCCAGACGGCGCAACCGGCGGCGCGCGACAGGGGAGACGACTCCATCAGCGGGGTGGGAATGTGCAGGGCCATTTAGAGACAGACCTCGCCCGTGATGCAGGTAACCGAGTCGCCGCCGACCCAGACCTGGCCGCTGGCATCCTGCTCGACAAAGACGCGGCCTTCGCGGCCCATGCAGCTGCCCTGTGCCGCTACATAACGGGCAGGCGCATGGCTGTCGGCAATCAGCCACTGGGCCAGGCTGGCGTTGAAGCTGCCGGTGATGGGGTCTTCGCTGACGCCATCGCCCCGGTCGAAAAAGAAGCGCACCTCCAGATCGGGCGCGTCCCCTGGCGAGAGGGTGCCGGCACGGCTTCCAAAGGCACGCGCCTCGCGGTTGGACCTGGCGATCAGAGGCGATGGCCTGTCGTGCCTGGCCGCTATGCCCAGCCCGGTGAAGCCGCCCTGGGCCATCAGCGATTGCAGTTGCGCCAGTTTCGGTTGTACGTCCAGCAGGGTGTCCACGCTGTCGAGCAGCAGGCCGAAGTGGTGCGGGCCATTGTTCAGATGTTGGGCCGCAAGAATATTTTGGGGTGCCACTCCCAAGGCCGACGGCAGCGCCTGCCACAGCGCTTCGTCGGCGGCCTGCCGCTGCAATGGGGGCGCGGCAAAGGCCAGCCTGGTGCCATCACGCTGAATCGGCACCAGCCCGACCTGGCATTGCTGCACTATGCGCGCGGGGTCCTTGGGTGCACCGCCGTTTGCCAGCCAGGCATGGCAGCTGCCCAGGGTGGGGTGGCCGGCAAAGGGCATCTCATAGGCGGTGGTGAAGATGCGTACCTGGTAGTCCGCCCCGTCCGCAGTGGGCGGCAGGATGAAGGTGGTCTCGCTCAGATTGGTCCAGGCGGCAAAGCGCTGCATTTGCGCATCAGACAAGCCAGTGCCATCCAGCACCACGGCCAGCGCATTGCCGAAATAGGGCTTGGCGGTGAAGACGTCTACTTGGGCAAACCGGCGTTTGACGGGGTTGGGCATGGCGACCTCTTGGTTGTGAACGAAAAAAATTCAATATCGCGGCGCGTCCAGCCCCTGTGGCGGGGCTGCGGCTTGCGTCTCAACGTGCCTGTTGCTCTTTGATGGCCCAAGCCAGGGCCGCCACCCCGCGGTGGATTTCTTCCACGCTGGGGGTCACAAAGGACAGGCGCATGCTGCGCGTATCGGGCTCGCTGGCGTAAAAGGGCGCGCCGGGCACAAAGGCCACGCCCTTGTCCACGGCGTGCGGCAACAGGTCCACCGCGTTCATGCCCGCAGGCAGTCGCGCCCACAGGAACATGCCACCTGCGGGGCTGTTCCAGGTCAGTGACTGTTCCGGCTGGCTGGCGCTGTCGGGGAAATGCAGTGCCAGAGCCTCTAGCATGGCGTCGCGCTGGCTCTTGTAGAGGGCGCGGATAGTGGGCACATGGCGGGCCAAAAATCCGTCCTGCATCACCTCATAAATCATGCGCTGGTTAAAGCCCGGGCTGTGCAAATCGGCCGCCTGCTTGGCCTGCAGCAGCTTGGGGTAGACAGCGGAAGGTGCCACGATAAAGCCCATGCGCAGGCCCGGTGCCAGTACCTTGGAAAACGAGCCCAGGTAGATGCCACCGTCGGGGTTGCGCGCGGTGAGCGACGGTGGGGGCGGCTGGTCAAACCACAGGTCGCCATAGGGGTTGTCTTCCATCAGCGGCAGGCCGAGTTCGGCGGCGGTATGGCTGAGCGCGTCGCGGCTGGCCTCGCCCATGGTGCGCCCGGTGGGGTTCTGGAAGTTGGGCAGCACATACAAAAAGCGCGCGTCCTGGCCGTTGTGGCGGGCCTTGGCGCGCAGGTCGTCCAGGTCAATCCCCTCGTCGTGGCTTGCCACGCTGACCACCTCGGGCTCCATCGGCGTGAAGGCCATCACCGCACCCAGGTAGGTGGGCGACTCCACCAGTGCGCGGCTGCCCTTGTCCAACAGCACCTTGGCCACCAGGTCCAGGCCCTGCTGCGAGCCGGTGGTGATCAGCACATTGCTGGGGTTCACGTCCCAGCGTTGGCCCTGCGCTGCGGCCTGCTCGGTCAGCATGGCGGCCACGCTTTCGCGCAGCGGCGCATAGCCTTCGCTGGAGGCATATTGCAGGGCGCCTGCGGGATCGTCGCGCAACACCTTGGCGCAGGCCGCCTCAAATTCCGCCACCGGAAAAGTTTTGCTGGAGGGCAGGCCGCCGGCAAAGCTGATGATGCCGGGCTTCTCGGTGACCTTGAGGATTTCGCGGATCACGGAAGGGTTCATCTTGGCGGCGCGCTCGGCCAGGGTCCAGTGGAAAGTGGGTTTGCTCATGGGATGTCTCTTTCGTTCGTGTTATGGGGGTACGCAGTCAGGTCATCAGCATGGGAACCAGCGAGGCTACCAGCAGCAGGGCCATGGCGTTGTTGAAGATGCGCAGCTTCAGCGGGTGCTGCAAAAACTGGCGCATGCTGCTGCCAAAGGCGGCCCAGGCGCCCACGCAGGGCAGGCCCAGCAAGGTGAACAGGCTGCCCAAGAGCAGCACCTGCAGGGTCGAGGCATCCGCCGGCAAATAGGCGCTCATGGCCGTCATGCACATGACCCAGGCCTTGGGGTTGACCCATTGAAACGCAGCCGCAGCCCAGAAGCCCAGCGGCCTTGCGCGACCTATGGCCTCGCCGGGCGCAGTGCGGGAACTGGCCAGCTTCCAGGCCAGCCACAGCATGTAGACGCCGCCCACATAGCGCAGCAACTCCAGCGCAATCGGGTACTGGCACAGCAGCTTGTGCAGGCCCAGACCCACCAGCATCTGCATCAGGCCAAAGCCTATGCAAATGCCCAGCAGATGGGGCAGGGTGCGCCGCAGGCCGAAGTTCACGCCGGACGTGAGGATCATGGTGTTGTTGGGGCCCGGCGTGACCAGGCTGACCAGGGCAAACAGGCTGGCGGCAAGCCAGAGATCGGGGCTCACGGTGCGGCCCTGGCAGGTGCCGGGATGACCGGTGCTGTGGCCGCTGTGCCGGCAAAGCGCTTGCCCAGAAACACCAGCGCCACCACGCCTAGGGCAAAGCCCAGGGTGACGGGCTCCAGCACTTCACCCAGCAGTGGCACGGCGGCCAGGATGCTGAAAAACGGTTGCAGCAGTTGCACCTGGCTCACGCGCAGCGCGCCGCCCAGGGCCAGCCCCCGGTACCAGGCGAAAAAGCCGGCCCACATGGAAAACACGCCGACATAGCAAAGTGCCAACCAGGAGGCGGTATGGATTTCACCCGTCGGCCAGTTCAGCAGTGCACCGGGCACGCTAAAGGGCAGGGTCATCACGCAGACCCAGCAAATCACGCGCTCGGCACCCAGTTGCGGCGTCACCTGCGCGCCATACACATAGCCAACCGCTGCCGATCCAATCGCACCTAGCAGCAAGAGGTCGGCCCATTCCAGCGTGAAACCCTGCGCATGCTGGGCCGCGCGCAGCAGCGAGAAGGCCATCACCAGCAGCGCGCCCAGTGCCGCGCAAACCCAGAACCCCAGGCGCGCCCGTTGGTGCAGCACGGCGGCGGCTATGGCGGCGGTGGCCAGAGGTAGCAGGGCGGTGAACACGGCGGCGTGACCGGAGGTGACATGGCGCAGCGCCAGACCCAGGCACAGCGGAAAGCCCACGGCATTGCCCAACATCGCCAGCGCCAGCGGCTTGCGTTGGGCTGGCGTGGGGCGCGGCGAGCGGGTCAGTCCCAGAAAGACCAGTGACAGGCCGCCGGCCAAGGCGGCGCGGGCAAAGGTGATAAACCAGGCCGAGAGTTGCGGGTCCTGCACGCTGCCGGTGGCCAGGCGCGTCATGGGCAGGGTGACGGCAAATACGGCCACGCCCAGAACGCCCAGCCACAGGCCGCGGGTTTCTTTTTTCATGCGCTGCATGGGCGTTCCTGGGCAGGGTGGGGGCGGTGGAGAGGGGAGTACATGGTCCCCAATGTACGTTGAAAATCAGCACAGTTGCAGTACAGTTCGCGTGGGCATTTGCCAAACTGTATTGCCCATGAAACTGACACAAGTCACAAAGGAGCTGCCATGTTGATGAAGAGCACCGCCCAGTCGCTGACCGAGCAACTGGCCGCCCTTTTTTCCCAGCGCATACGCGACCGCTTGCTGGCGCCGGGTGCGCGTCTGCCCTCGGTGCGCCAGTGCGCGCAGCAGCAAGGGGTGAGCCCCTCCACCGTGGTGGGGGCCTATGACCAACTGCTGGCGCAAGGGCTGGTGGAGGCCAGACGCAACCGGGGCTTCTTTGTGCGCGAAGGTGGTCGCGCCGAACAGGCGCCGGCATTGAGCCAAGCGGTGCCCGTGCCAAGCACCATCCCGCCACCCCGCGCGCCCTTGAATGCCACGGCGCTGATACGCGGCATGTTCCATGGCATCAGCGACAAGCCCCAGCCCGGCATGGGTGTGCTGCCGCAGGAGTGGCTGCAGACCACGTTTTTGTCCAGCGCGGTGCGGCGCTTTTGCAATGCCAAGGACATGAACGCCTTCTCGCTGCAATATGGCGAGCCCGCCGGGGATGCAGGGCTGCGCCGGGCAGTCTCCCACCAGCTCAAGGCGCTGGCGGTGCAGGCCGCACCCGAGCAAATCATCACCACCATAGGCGCCACCCATGCGCTGGACATTGTGAGCCGCACCCTGCTGCGCGCCGGTGACTATGTGATGGTGGAGGAGCCCGGTTGGGCGGTGGAGTTTGCCCGGCTCGATGCCCTGGGCATGCGCATTTTGCCGGTGCCGCGCCGCTCCGATGGACCGGACCTGGCGGTGATGGCGCGCTACGCACAAGAACATGCACCCAAGCTGTTTGTCAGCGTCAGCGTGTTGCACAACCCCACCGGTTACTGCCTGAACCCGGCCAGCGCGCACCGCATTTTGCAGCTGGCCAATGCGCACAACTTCCATGTGGTGGAGGACGACACCTACAGCCATTTCGCACCGGTTCACGCCACCCGCCTGTGCGCGCTCGACGGGCTGCAGCGCACGATTTATGTGGGCGGCTTTGCCAAGATATTGGCGCCGAATTGGCGTGTGGGCTATATGGCCGCACCGCCGCATTTGGTGGAGCGCCTGCTCGACACCAAGCTGCTGTCCACCTTGACGACACCGGCGCTGTTGGAAAAAGCCCTGGCCTGGTGTGTCGAGCAGGGCCAGATACGGCGCCATGCCGAGCGCATACGCCAGCGCCTGGACAGCGCGCGCAGCCGCAGCGTGGCTTTGGCGCAGGCCCATGGTTGTGTGTTTGCCGCCGAGCCGGCGGGGCTGTTTGGCTGGGTCGATACCGGGGTGGATACCGATGCGCTGTCGCAGCGCATGCTCGATGAGGGCTATTTGCTGGCGCCCGGTGCCCTGTTCCATGCGCAGCGCACACCCAGCAGTCTGATGCGCATTAACTTTGCCACCACGCAGGAGCCGGTGTTTTGGGCCACGCTGCAGCGGCTGTGCGCCGAGCAGCGCCAGTGAAACGGGTTGGCTTGGCTACTTGGTGTTGCCGTACTTGAACAGCTCCTCTGCCGTGATGATCGTCAGAAAGATCTCCTGCGCGCTGAGCTCGGGGAAATGGTCTTTGAGCGTGTGGTAGGCCAGCACCTTCTGGCCGCCACTGCCCCCCCATTGCGTGCGGCGGTCAAAGAAGGGCCGCAAGGCCTCGTAAACCGGCGGAAATACCAGATTGGTTTTGCGGCGATCGCCTGATTCGGGGATGGACGGAGAAGAGGACAAGGTGAAGGCCCGCTGAAGTGGGTGGTGCACCTATGGTGGCAGCTAGGGACCCAAAGCTCAAGCAAGCGGGTTTTCTCTGTCCAGGTTTGACGTATCGCAAACCACTGGCTGCCCCGAGCCGGGTTTAGCTGATGTAGGTGAATAGCGACAGCTTCTGAACCTGGGCGTAGGACTGCAGGGCTGCCTGGTAGCCGGTTTGCTGCTTCTGGAAGTCGGACACGGCCTGGATCATGTCTACATCCTCGGCGCGTGACTTGTTGGCCGTTTGCTCTATGGTGCGCTTGTCGTTGGTGCTGGTGATGCTGTCGGCGCGGTTGAGCAGGTCTCCGGCCTGGCCGCGTATCGCCGAGATGCGTGCCATGCTGATGTCGATGTTTTGCAGGGCCTGGGTCACGGCCTGGTTGGTCTGGTTGCTGGTGGTGGCGGCCCCTATGCCTTTGACCGCATTGTCCAGGGTGCCAAAGATGCTGGTGTTGGGGTCTACGGTCAGGGTGTCGCCCACGGTGGGCGTGCCGTTCACCTTAAGCGACAGGCCGGGCATATCCTTGATCGTGAAGCCCTGCGTGGCCGACCAGGTGGCGCTGCCCGTGGCCGGTGCTGTGGTGGCAGGCGGGGTTGGCGCTGGGGTTTCGGTGATGGCGTAGCTGACGGTGTTACCGACAAAGCCGGTGATCTTGATGCCGTAGGCAGAGCCGTTGATCAGGTTGGAGTCCACTTTGACCACCGTGTCGGTCACCATGCTGCCCGATGCGCCGTTAACCCCCACGGTGTACGCCGCATCGCGCGTGGGCTGTAGCATGAAGGCACTGTCGCCGTCCATGGCTGCTGCGATGGAGTAGGTGCCGCCGACCGCAGTGCCGGCCAGGCCCTTGAAGGTGTAATCGGGTGCAACGCCTGCCGGTCCGGCAAAGGGCGCCAAGGCGCTGCCGAGCGCGGCAAACAGGGGCTGGCCATTGCTGTCCTTGGTGTTGGCAAGATCGAGTATGCGCTGGCGCAGGCCGGTAACCTGGTCGGTCACGGTCTTTCGCTCTGCATTGCTGAAGCTGGCGTTGCCGGCACTGGCCACCAGATCGCGCACGTCTTGTAGGGTGCTGGTGATGTCGCCCAGCGTGCTCTCTGCGTGGGAGATGGAGTTGCGCTGGGCTTCGAGTGCGCGTTGGTCGGTGGCGATGCGCGACAGCCGGTTCAGGGCACGTTCGGCCTGGGCCGATCCGGTCGGATCGTCGGACGGGGTGTTGATCTTCTTGCCGGAGGACAGGCTTTCTTGCAGATTGGACAGGCTGTTTTGGCGGCTTTGCAGATTGGCGATCGTGCTGTTGTACGCATTCGATGTGCCAAGGCGGGAAAAAGTGGTAGCGGTCATGGCGTGTCTCCGTTATGTGCCTTAGCGGCCCAGCGTTTGGATCATGGTGTCGAAAATGCTTTGCGCAATCTGGATCATCTTGGCCGAGGCTTGGTAGGCCTGCTGGTATTGCAGCAGCTTGGCGGCTTCCTCGTCCAAATTGACGCCGGTGACGCCGGTGAGATCTTTTTGTGCATTGGTGGCGATGTTGGTAGACACGGTGGCCGTGTAATTGGCACTTTGGGCGCGCACGCCGATTTGCGAGATCAGGCTGGCGTAGCCATCGCTCATGGGCGCGCCGTCAAACGAGTCTTTGTCGCGCAGGGCCATCATGGACATGGCATTGCCGCCGTTGAGTTTGGGGTCCACGCCGGTGGATTTGATGTTCTGCACCGTGAAGGTGTCGCCTTCCTTGGGCGCGCCCTGCAGCACCAAGGTCCAGGCATTGGGCGTGCCGGCACCCTGAATCTTGTCGCCGGAAGTGAACGCAATGTTGGTGCCGGTGGGATCGTCGCTGCGCTTGTAGCTTGCGCCCACGGTCGCGGTGGCGGCCTTGAAGGTGATGGTGACCGGCACAAGGCCTGCCATGAGCGATGGCTTTAAGCCGGCAGACAAGGAGCTGAGTTGCAGGCTGCCGTTATTGGCCGAACCCATATTTCCGACGACGGTGCTGGCCACGGCCAGCGAGGCCGGCGTGGAAAACTCACGCTGGATATTGCTGGCGGCGCTGGCAAAGGGTTTGAGGTAGAAGCGGTCGCCGGCAGCGGCGCCGGAGAGGTTGGTCAGGGTCAGTCCGTCGAAGGTGATAGGTGTCGCCGTGTCCTTCGGGTTGAAGATGTGCGGCACGGTCGGATTGGCCGGATCGACCGGTACGATGGCGCCATCCGACAGGCGGGTGATGGTGACCTGGGTCGCAGAGAGTACGCTCACCTGGTAATCGGAGGCGACAAAGTCGCTGGCGCCCCTGCTGGTCGCGCTGAGCGCACTGATAGCCAGCGTCAGGTCGGCCGCGGTATTGCTGCCCAATGTGACGCTGCCGGTGTTGGGCGTGGCAGGGGCTTTGGGCGCCAGGATATTGGTCCCGGCAGTGCTCACGCTGACCGTGGAAAACAGGGCGCCGCCGGGCTGGCCATTCAGGTCCAGGCCCAGCGCATGCTGGTCGTTCATGCTGGTGGTTATCGTGGTGGTCAGGCGCCCCAACAGGTTGCGGCCTTCGACCAGGTCGTTGTTCTGGAAGCGCAGCAGGCCGGAGATCTCGCCACCGCCGAGCTGGTTTTCATCCATCGCGACCCTTGTGCTGCTGTTGGCGCCCGCCTGCGTGATGTAGAGCTTGCTCTGGTTGGGGTCGCCGAAATCGTTCTTGTCGGCAGACAGGGTGCTGGCCGTCGTGCCGAGCACCAGCGCCTGGCTGCCGCCTATGAAAATGCCCACCGTCCCGTCAGGGGCGGGAATGGAGGTGGTCTGCACATACTTGTTGATGGTAAGCACCAACTGGTCGCGCTTGTCCAGCAGGTCATTGGGGATTTGGCCATTGCCCTGCGCCCGCGCAATTTGCCCATTCACATCGGCAATGTTTTGCGCCAGCGTGTTGACTGCTCCGATCTTTTGGGCAATCGATTGACTGACACCGGTTTGCAAGTCGTCCAGGCTTTGTGAGGCTGCGCGCATGCGGCGTGCCGTCTCATCGATGCGGGTCAGGGCCACGGTGCGGGCCGTCAGGTCGGTGGGGGCGCTCGCCACATCGGAGAATGCATTGAGCATGTCGTTGATCGAGGCGCCTATGCCGTTGGTGCCGCCCTGGAAAATCGTGCTCAGTTGCGCCAGTTGGTCTGAGCGCGTTTGGTCGGCGGACTGGTTGGCCGCTGCCAAGGTACTTTGCCGGGTCAGGAAAACGTTGTAGTTGCGCGCGATGGTCTCCACGCTGACACCCTTGCCAATATAGCCGGCACCGGTGAACTGACCCTGCACGGTGGTCTGAATGGCGCTCTGGCGCGAGTAACCGACCGTGTTGACATTGGCAATATTGTTGCCAATGGTCTGCAGGGCGACCAGGTTGGCATTCAGCGCCGAGGTGCCGATATTGAGAATGCCCATGGCCCAGGTTCCTAGACCTGTACGCGCCGCATCTGCAGCGTGGCGTTGATGGCCCTGCTTAGCTTGGCGGCGTAATCTGGATCGGTGGCATAGCCGGCCTTTTGCAGACCGCTGGCAAAGGCCTGGGGCGATTGGGTCTGCAGCTTGGCCTGGGCATAGCGCGGGCTGTCGCCAATGAGCTTGGCGTAGTCCTTGAACGACTCCTCATAGGAGCCGTAGGCGCGGAACTTGGCGAGTTTCTTCTCCGCCACGCCATTGCTGTATTCGGTGGTGGTGACCTCTGCGACCTTGCCGGTCCAGCCTGCGGTGGCCTTGATGCCAAACAGGTTGAAGGAGGGTGCACCGCCCTTTTGCTTGATCTCGTGTTTGCCCCAGGCGGTCTCGTGTCCGGCCTGGCCAATCATGTAGCTCGAAGGGATGCCGGTTTCTTTTTCCACCTTGGCAGCCGCATCCGACAGCTTGCTGACAAACTCCAACTGGCCTGCGGTCGGGGCCCTACCGGTCTTGCCAATGGAGCCGACGGCTGGCGCGGCAATGGTGGCTGGGACCTTGGGCAGGGCCGTGGGCAGGGCCGAGGGCAATGCCTTGGGTTCGGTCGCGCCCTGCGCGGCATCGCTGGCGGCACCTGCCTGGCGGGTAAGTTGGGCTGCGATCAGTTCCGACAGGCCGCCGGGCTGGCCCGACATCTGCACCGCAAACTGCTGGTCCAGCAGGTCGGTGCCCAGGTCGGCTCCGGCATTGTCCATCTCGCCGGACTTCATGGCGGCATTGGCGTCGCGCATGCTTTTGAGCAGCTCCTTCATGAACATGGACTCAAACTGCTTGGCGGTTTCCTTGATGGCCTGTGGGCTGCCGGTGCCGGCCGCCATTTTCAGATTGCCCAGCGACTGCGCATCGGCCGCCAGGCCCTGGTTGAACGAGGATGTTCCGTTGATCGATCCGTAGCTCATGTCAGATCACCTCCAATTCCGCATTAAGGGCACCGGCCGACTTGATGGCTTGCAGAATGGCCAGCAGGTCCTGCGGCGTGGCGCCCAGAGAGTTCAACGCCTTGACCACCTCGGAGAGTTGTGCGGCGGCCGGAATGAGGATGAGCTTGCCGGGCTCGGCCTTGATGTCGATGCTGGCCTTCTCGGTCACCGTGGTCGTGCCGTTCGAGAACGCATTGGGCTGGCTCACCGAAGGGGTGGAGGAGATGCTGATGGACAGGTTGCCGTGGGCAATGGCGCAGGCGCCCAAGGTCACCGCCTGGTTGAGCACGATGGAGCCGGTGCGCGCATTGATGATGACCTTTGCCGATTGGACCGAGGATTCCACCGCCAGCTCTTCCATCTCGGCAATAAAGCTGACGCGCTCGTTGGGTCCCGAGGGTGCCTGCACCTGCACCGTGCGGCCGTCCAGCGCCATTGCCACGCCGGCACCAAAGCGCTGGTTCACGGCAGCGGCCACCTTGCGGGCGGTCTGGAAGTCCGAGGCGTTGAGCGACAGGCTGATGCTGTTGCCCTCCAACAGGGAGGTGGGCACCGAGCGTTCTACCTGGGCGCCGTCCGGAATGCGGCCCACGCTCAAGTGGTTGACGGTGACCTTGCTGCCGCCGGCGGAGGCGCCGGCGCCCGCCACGATCAGATTGCCCTGGGCCATGGCATAGACCTCGCCGTCCACGCCCTTGAGCGGAGTGGCGATCAGGGTGCCGCCCTTGAGCGATTTGGAATTGCCGACCGAAGACACATTGATGTCCAGTGTCTGGCCGGGCCGTGCAAAGGCTGGCAGCTGGGCGGTGACCAGCACGGCGGCGACGTTCTTCATTTGCAGCTGGCTGAGCTGGGCCGCCGGTAGCGTCATGCCGAGCTGGCGCAGGTAGTTCGACAGGCCCTGGGTGGTGTAGGGCATTTGCGTGGTCTGGTCGCCCGTGCCGTCGAGTCCCACGATCAGGCCAAAGCCACTCAATTGGTTGCTTCTAACACCCTCAATGGAGGCGATTTCTTTGATGCGGCCGGCCTGGGCGCTGGCGCCAAAGAGCAGGGCGAACAGGGTGAATGCCACAAGCACCAGGGACTTCAGCAGCAGCTGCTGCTGGCCGGTGCCTGTAAATACTTGCGTCTGGATTTTCATTGTGCGGAGCCGGTAACGGGGGGATTCGACGGAATCCTTTACCCCTCGGCACAATTCTGGAGTTCTTTAGAACGGGTTAAAGCTCAAAAAGAAGCGGGATAACCAGCCAACTGTTTGCGCTTCGCCCTGGGCGCCGCGCCCGCGCGACTCGACCCGCACATTGGCCACCTGGGTCGAGCTGATCATGTTGTTGGGCTGCAAGAGGCGCGGGTCTACCGTGCCAGAGAAGCGCATCACGTCCACGTTTTGGTTCACGCCGATCTGCTTTTCGCCCGCCACGATCAGGTTGCCATTGGGCAGCACCTCGATCACGGTGGTGGTAATCGAGCCGGTAAAGGTATTGGCCGACTGGGTGCCACCCTTGCCAGAGAAGTCGTTGTTGGTGGATGCCGCCATGTTCAGGTTGAGCAGGTCTACCCCGATCAGTCCATTGAGCGGAGCGGTTTTCAGGGTGTTGTCCGAACTGGTGTTGCGGTTCACGGTGGAGCCGCTGACCTGGCTGGCGGCCAGACTTTCGACAATCTGGATGGTGACGATATCGCCCAGCAAGCGGGCCCGGCTGTCTTCAAAGGCCGGGCGGTAGCTGGACTGCTGGAACAGGCTGCCGTTGGCTGGCTTGCGCTGCGCAGCAACGGGCAGGACGGGAGGTGTGGCCTTGGGTTCGGCAAAGTCCACCACTACTTTTTGCGGCAGGGGCGCGCAGGCGGCGCACAACGCCAGGCCCAGAGCGCCGGCCGTGCGGCGAGCCAGGTTGCGGGTGGAAGATGTCATGGAGTGTCTCATTCGGTGGGTGCGGGCCTTGGCCTAGAGCTGGGACAGCTTTTGCAGCATCTGGTCGGAGGTGGTGATGGCCTTGGAGTTCATTTCATAGGCGCGCTGGGTCTGGATCATGCTGACGAGTTCCTGCACCACGTTGACGTTCGAGGTTTCTACAAAGCCCGACATGATGCTGCCCAGGCCGTTGGCGCCGGCGGTTCCGGCATTGGGCTGGCCGGAGGCTGCGCTTTCTTGGTACAGGTTCTGGCCCTTGGGTTCCAGACCAGCCGGATTGACAAAGCTGGCCAGGGTGATGGTGCCAATATTCTGCGGCGCCACGGTGCCGGGAATGCTGGCTGTGACGGTGCCGTTGGCGGCTACCGACAAATTGGTGGCGTTGGACGGTACGGTGACGCCGCCCTGCACCAAGAGGCCGCTGGCATTGACCATGCGGCCCTGGCTGTCGAGCTGGAACGAGCCGTCGCGGGTGTAGCCGGTGGTGCCGTCGGGCATGGTGACTTGGAAGAAGCCGTTGCCCTGCACCGCCATGTCCAGGTTGTTGCTGGTTTGCTGCAAGCTGCCCTGGGAGAAATTGCGGCTGGTGGCCACGGTGCGCACGCCCAGTCCGACCTGCAGCCCGGTGGGCAGGGTGCTTTGCTCGGCGGTGTTGGAGCCGACCTGGCGCAGGTTCTGGTACATCAGGTCCTCGAACACCGCATGGGCCTTCTTGAAGCCGTTGGTGGAGACATTGGCCAGGTTGTTGGAAATCACGTCCAGCTGCATTTGCTGGGCTTCCATGCCGGTCTTGGAGATCCAGAGAGAGTTGATCATGTTATGCCTCCTGTAGAGCCGCCTCAAAGGAGGCATGCGCCCCCTTTGGGGGCAGCGAATGAATATGAGCGTGGGGGTTCACGGCTTTTCCTTATGGAGGGTTAGCCTTGAAGGCCTAGCAGTTGCGCGGCAGAACGGTCGTTGGCCTCGGCGGTGGTCATCAGCTTGGTCTGGGCCTCGAACTGGCGCGCCGTCTGGATCATGCCGACCATGGTCTCGATGGCGTTCACGTTGGAGCCCTCCAACACGCCCACATGCAGGCGCGCCGTCTCGTCGTTGTTGAGCGGGTCACCCGAATAGCTGCGAAACAGCCCGTCATCGCCGCGCTTGAGCGGGTCCTCTGCGGTGGGGGTCACTTGCTTGAGCCTGCTCAGCACCGCGATCGGCTGGCCCGGTGCCTTGGCGCTGACGCTGCCGTCGTTGCTGAGGGTCACATCGGCGCCGGGTGGCACCGTGATGGTGGAGCCGCCGACATCCAGCACAGGCAGACCGGTGGCGGTCTTCAGCGTGCCGTCCTGCGCGATCTCAAAACTGCCGTTGCGGGTGTAGGCCTCGTTGCCGTCCAGGCCCTGCACCGCAAACCAGCTCTTGTCGGTGGTCATGGCATCGAGCGCCCGGTTGGTTTGTTGGGCCATGCCGGGCTTGTCCAAAAATCCGGCCGTGGCTTCCACCGCAAACACGCGGGTGCTGGCGCCTTCGCCGACCAGAGGCACGGAGCGGTAGGTCTCCAACTGGGCGCGAAAGCCGTTGGTCGATGCGTTGGCCAGGTTGGAAGAAAGAACCGCCTGCCGACTGGCGGCCGCATTGGCCCCGGTCATGGCGGTGTAGATCAGGCGATCCATGCTTTAGCTCCGCTTAACGCAGGCTGACCAGGGTGGACATGATTTGATCCTGGGTTTTGATGGTCTGGGCATTGGCCTGGTAATTGCGCTGCGCGGTCATCATGTTGACCAGTTCGGCGGTCAGGTCCACATTGGACTCTTCCACCGCGCCGCTGCGTACTTCACCAAAGTTGCCCACCGTGGGTTGGCCCAGCAAGGCCTCGCCGGACTTGTAGCTTGCCATGTATTCGCCACCGCCCGCGGGGCTGAGCCCCTGCACATTGCGGAAGTCGGCCAAGGCAATCATGCCGCCGGTCTTGAGGGTCTGGCCATTGGAGTAGCGGGTGCTGATGACACCCTTGTTGTCTATGGTCATGCCGGTGTACTGGCCCGACGTATAGCCGTCCTGCGCCAGGTTGGTCACCGCAAATGCGGTGCCGTACTGCGTGGCCTTGGAGACATCAAGGTTGGCCGTGAATTTTCCAGGCGTTGCCGGCGCGCCAATTAGCAGGTTCGGGGTATTCAGCGTGATGGCTTGTGGAGTGGCGGGGCTGAGCAAACTGCCGTCGGTTTTGAAGCTCAGGGTGCTCACCGGAGTCGGCAGTGCAGTACCCGCAGCAACGGCCGCGACGGCATTCTTCGCCGCCGGTACGTTGTCATAGGCTTGCCAGGTGTCTTGCGCGCTTTTGACAAAGTACAGGCTCATGGGCGTACCTACGCCTTGCGAGTCGAAGGTGGTGAAAGAGGTACCGTATTGCGTGGCAGAGGTGGTGCTGGTGGCAATGGGTGCGCTGGCATCTAGATTGAACTCGGCCGTGATGGTGCCGGTTTTTTGTGCCGCAATCGGCGCTCCGGTGGGCACGGAAAGTTTGACGGGTGTCTGGTCCACTTGTGCACCGTTGATGTCGGTCTTGTAGCCCATCAGGGAGGAGCCGGCGTTGTTGAGGATATTGCCGTCCTTGTCCAACTTGAACTGGCCGTCGCGCGAGAAGGCGATGGTGCCATCGGTTTTTTTCACCTGGTAGAAGCCGTCGCCATTGATGGCCAGGTCCAGGGTGTTGCCGGTGAGGCTGACATTGCCCTGGTTGAAGTTTTGCGAGATGGTGGCTTGCGACACGCCAATGCCGGCCAAGTGGGTGGTGCCACTGGCGCCAAGCGCTGACTCAATGAGGTCGGAAAATTCGCTGCGCGAGGCCTTCATGCCCACGGTGTTGGCGTTGGCAATATTGTTCCCAATCACGTCCAGGTTTTGGCTGGCGGCGCTCAGGCCGGAGAGTCCTGTTTGAAAGCTCATGGTGGTATTCCTTGTGGTTACAGAATGGATTTGATGGTGTTGTATTTGATGCTGGCGCCGCTCTTGAGCGCCAGGTTCATGGCGCCACTGCTGTCGGTGCCCACGGAGGCAATGGTGTCGCGCACCAGCGGCGTGGCCGTCACGGCGGTACTGCCTTGTTTTGCCGTGATGCTGAAGGTGGGGCTGCCGGTGCCGGTGTACTTGGAGGCATCCCACTGGATGTTGTGGGTGCCGGCCGTCTGCGCGCCCATGTCGAACTGGTCTACCACCGCGCCGCCCGGGCTGAGCACCTGTACCTGAACGCTGGTGGCGTCGGCGTCCAGGCTGACTGCAGCCGTGCCCACGCCGGCATTCACGCTCATGGTGCTGCCATCGGCCACCACCTGGTGGCCAATCATGCTGGCGCCCTGCATCACCTGCATCGAGGTGTACTGGGCCGACATGGAGGTAATGGTGTCGTTGAGCTGCTGTATGCCCGAGACGGTGTTGATTTGCGCAATCTGGCTGGTCATTTGCGCGTTGTCCATAGGATTCATCGGGTCCTGGTTGTTGAGCTGGGCCACCAACAGCTTTAAAAAGCGGTCGGTCTGGTCCTTGGCACTGGTGGTGCCCGAGAGTGCAGTGCTGGACGTTGCAGCGGTAGCGGAGGAGACGGCGGCGACCATAGGATTTCCTTTAAAACTTATTGACCCATTTGCAGGGTTTTGAGCAACAGGGTCTTGGCGGTGTTCATCACCTCGACGTTATTTTGGTAAGAGCGCGAGGCGGAAATCATGTTCACCATTTCTTCCACCGGGTTCACATTCGACTGGGTCACATAGCCATCGGTGTCGGCCGAAGGGTGGGACGGGTTGTGCACGCGCTTGAGCGGCTCCTGGCTTTCGCGCACGTTGCTGACCTTGACGCCTGCGGACGCTTCCGAGCCCATGGGAACGGTCTCGAACACCACTTGGCGGGCCTTGTAACCCTTGCCATCCGGGCCGGCCACCGCGTCCGCATTGGCCAGATTGCTGGCCACCACGTTGAGGCGCTGGGCCTGCGAACTGATGGCGCTGCCAGAGACATTGAAGATGGAAAACATGGACATGAGCGGCTCCTAATTTGGCGTGTCAGCGCTACTGGCCCTGAATCGCACTCAAGATGGTCTTGGAAGTGCCGTTGATAAAACGCAGAGTAGCCTCGTAGTGCACCGCGTTGTCTGCAAAGCTGGCGCGCTCATGGTCCAGGTCCACGCTGTTGCCGTCCATGGCGGGCTGGGTCTGCACGGTGTAAGCCAAGGGTGCTGAGCCGTCATTGCTCAGGCTGCCCAGCGCGCTTTGCAGCGGGATGTGGCGTGCATGGTTGGTGCCGTCGCTGCTGCTGGCACTGCTGCTCTGGCTGAGCGAAAGCGCGCCGGAGGCCGAGCTGCTGCCAAGGGCCGAGCTCATGGCTTCTTTGAAGTTGATGTCGCGCCCGGCGTAGCCTGGTGTGTCGGCATTGGCGATATTGCTGGCTATGACACGCTGACGGTCAGCCCGTATCACCAGAGCCTTGGCTTGAAAGTCCAGTCCGTTGGTTAAATTGGCAAACATGGCGGTCCTTGTTGGGGAATGGGCAGGCCCCAGGGATGGGTTGTGGCTTGCGATGTGAGGCAATTATGGGAAAAGCTTTCATTCCCGAGCGCTGGAATAGCGGGGCTTTTGGTGTGTATTTGGGGTCTTAGCCGGGCCAGGGCTTGCCTATAGTTGCCCGCATGTACCCTGTGTGCCGGAGCCCTGCCATGTACTCTTCTATTCTCCTTAAGCCCAGTCAACGCAGCCCTTGCCTGCGACTGGCCAGTCTGTGCGCCGCCGCCAGCCTGTTGTGCGTCACCCCGGTCCAGGCGCAAAACCAGGAACCGGACTTCAGCGCCATGGCACTCAAGTGGGCGCGCGGCATGGCCAAGACAGCGCAGCCGCAGACAGCAACGCCGCTGCGACTGGAACTTACGGTGGGTGCGCTGGACAGCCGCCTCAAGCTGGCGCCCTGTGGCAATGTGGAAGCCTATATGCCGCCTGGGGCACGTCTGTGGGGCCATAGCCGGGTCGGCCTGCGCTGCGTGGACGGCATGTCGAAATGGAATGTCTCCATACCGCTGACCCTCAAGGCCTTTGGCCCAGCTTGGGTGGTGCGCGGCCAGGTGATGGCCGGCAGTGCGCTGGCGCAGAGCGACGTGGTGTCGGTGGAGGTCGATTGGGCCGAAGACACCAGTCCGGTGCTGCTGGACCCCGCTCTGTGGCTGGGCCAGACGGCGGCGCGCAATTTAAGCACTGGCCAGGTTCTTCGACAGGGTCTGGTGCGCCCGACCCAGGTGTTCCAAGCCGGAACCCAGGTGCGGGTAGTGGCCCAGGGCCCTGGATTTGAGGTGTCCAGTGATGGGCAGGCACTTTCCGTTGGTGTGGTCGGTCAGATGACGCGGGTGCGCATGGACAATGGACGCATCACCAGCGGCACGGTGCTCGATGCCCGCACCGTGAAAATCGACCTTTAATCAGGCACGGTGATGCAAATACTTTTAAAGTCCAGCACATTCGGGCCGATAACCAACATACGAGGCGACTCGTATCGTAGTTTTGGAGCATGCAATGAAAGTTACTGGCTATACCCCTTCCGACCTGCCGGCGTCAAAGACGTCGTCTGCTCACACGCCGAAACCGGAAAGTGCTCCGGCCCGGGTAGCCACGCCTGCAGCATCCGATCCCGGTGTGGCGGTGGTTATCACCAGCAGCGCACGGACCATGGGCAAGGAAGCGGTGGGTCAGGCACCGGTCATAGACACCCAGAAGGTGGCAGCCATGAAGGCGGCGATTCAGGACGGAAGCTTCAAGGTCAACCCACAAGCGATTGCCGACAAACTGCTGGCCAACGCGCAAGAACTCTACAGCACCGCCGGCAAGTAAGCGCCGGCGACCGCTGCCGGGCCTGCGTTCCCATCCTGGCGCAAGGACTCTGATATGCAAAACCCACTCATCACCCAACTCGACCTGGTGGAGCAGCAGTTCCGCCAGGTCGCTGCATTTCTGGCCCAGGCAGACGCACCCAATGTGCAGGCTGCCAGTAGCGCCTTGCAGAACCTGACGCTTGAGTTTTCGCGTCTGTTGCAGGCCGCGAATGTGAGTCGTGTGAGCCTGGCTGCCAAAAAAGCCCTGCGCCGTCGCCTAGTGCAACAGGCCTTCGGCCTGCAGATGCTGCGCGACAACCTGTCACGCCAAGCGGCGCTGAACCAGATGGCACTGAATGTGCTGGTGCCTACGCCGGCGCGCTCCACCTACTCGGGGGGCTCCTCGGTCTACGGCTCGGTAGCGAGGCAGGGCGGCGTGCAAAAATTCCTGTCGGCCTGAACCAAGCAACCCAGCAAAAAAGCCGCTTCAAGCGGTTTTTTTGCTGACTGAAAGATTTCAGTGCGCCCGCATCTTGGCGCGTAGGCGGGCGATGGATTGGCTGTGCAGCTGGCAGATACGGGACTCGGTCACGTCCAGTACAGCGGCAATTTCCTTCAGGTTCATGTCATGCTCGTAGTACATGCTCATGATGTATTGCTCGCGCTCAGGCAGCAGCTTGATGGCGGCCACCAGTGCCTCGCGCAGTTTGTGGTCACGCAGCATGTTCAGTGGGTCGGCGGCGCTGTCGGCCACATGCCGGTCCAAGTAGGCGTCGTCGTCGTTGCGCCCAGACATGTCTTCCAGATAGACCAGCTGGGTACCGCGCACTTTCCCCAGCAGGGTCTGGTAATCGAGCAGGCTCATACCCAACTCAATGGCGATTTCGGATTCCTTAGGCGTGCGCCCCAGACGGTGCTCGACCCGGCGCATGGCGGTTTCAATTTCCTTCTGGCTTTTGCGTGAACCGCGCGACATCCAGTCGTTCTCGCGCAACTCGTCGAGCATGGCGCCTCGTATACGCTGGGTGGCAAAGGTCTCGAACTGCACGCCCTGGGATGACTCAAAGCGAGTGAGCGCATCGGCCAGTCCGATCAGACCGACCTGTATCAGGTCATCGACCTCCACGCTTGCCGGCAATTTGGCCATCATATGGTGCGCCAAGCGGCGCACCAAGGGCTGGTATTGCCTGATCAGCGCGTTGCGGTCTAGTTGACCTTTGGCCGTGTACATCAATGGCTCCTGCTCAATTCCCTGTAATTCGAAAGTTCAAAACCGGTGCCAGTCTGCAGTTGGCCGCCTTGCAGCGACAGCGCATGTTCCAGCAGGCGGGTGGCAAGACGGCGCATATCGGCGTCTATCTGTGACTCGTCCTGAGCCGGATCAATCCGGATCGGATGGACCTCATAGGCCAAGAAGTTCCTGGCGCATTCGCGCAGGGCATGGGCTACTCCGGCGGCACCCGTGCCCTGTGCGGTGTCCTGCATCATATTCAAAATTGTGGGCTCCAGCCTGGCTTTGCGCAACAAACGCTTCAAAGCCAGGTAACTGGTCAATAGAGAGCTCTTTTCGCACGAAACGCTCAGCAGGGGGTGTAGATCGGAGTTGCTCAGCAGCTTGATCATGGTGTCCACCCCGGCATACAGAACGACCACGCCGTTGGCTTGGAAAACCTGGCCCAGGCGCTGCAGGCTGTGCGCTTGTTTAGCGCCCAGGGCGCATAGGGATTGCAGCCCAAGGGCGGCCGGCAGTACGTCCCAGGGCGGCGCGTCGGCTTCCACCGCGCCGTGGCCAAACTGGTAGTCCAGCAGTTGCAGCAGGCCGGGGTTGTCAGCGGTCTCGGTCACGGTGGCGTCCAGCACGGTAACGCTGTAGCCGAGTTCGGACAGGGCGCTGCTCAGGCGCCAGAGCAGGGGCTGCTCGGTACGCTCGTCACCATGGGCCACCACGGCCAGCAGCTGCGCCGACTGGGGTGCTGCTAGGCCCAGCAGTCCCGCCGCCTGATTGAGGGGCAAATCACGCATGGAGTAAACCTTGTGTGGGGGAACTGCTGTGGCTGAAGATGAAGCCTAGGTCCGACATTTTGGGGTCGTACACCGAGCTGCCGGCTGAGCGCATCGAGGCGCGCACCAGTTTGCTGGCGCTGGCGCCTTCCCAGTCTTCGGGTACGCGCTGTCCCGTGGTGACGCCGCGCAGCACCAACTGATGGCGTATCGCCACATCGATGGCAGGGCCCAGCTTCACGGCTTCGTCGATCTTGGAAAAAATTACCTGCTGTGCGTTGGGCTGCTTGAAGTGGGCCACCGTGTCTTCCAGGGTGTCGCCATGTCCGCCGGCATTGAGCACCAGCAGGCGCTTGACCTTGGGGATGTCCAGCAGGTCCATCATGTCGCGCTTGCGCGGGTCGCGCGGGGCCAGACCTGTGGTGTCAATTAACACCATTTTTTTGTTCGATAGCAGACCCAACAGGTCCTGCAGGGCGGCGCGGTCGTGCGCCAGATGGGCGACGATGCCCAGCATCTTGCCGTAGGCACGCAGTTGCTCTTGGGCGCCCACGCGGTAGGAGTCGAGCGTGATCAGGCCGACGCTGCTTGGGCCGTGGGTGCGTGCGCACAGGCCGGCCAGCTTGGCTGCGGTAGTGGTCTTGCCGACGCCGGTGGCGCCGACCAGAGCGAAGATGCCGCCTTCTTGCTGCAGCGCCGAGCCGTTTGCGTCGGTGTGCAGGTTGCGCTCCAGTACATCCATCACCCAGGCGATGGACTGGGCGGCATCGGCCGTTTCGGGCATGCGTTCGAGAATCGTGCGCGACAGGGTGGGCGAGTAGCCGGCCCTTATCAGCTTGAGCATCAGGTTGGCCTGAATCGGGTTTTGGCGCGCCTGGCCCAGCCAGTTGAGGGTGTTGAAGCGGTCTTCAATCAGGTCCTTCATGGCATTGAGCTCGCGGCTGATGCTGGGCGACAGGCCCTGGTTGGCCTCGGGCTCGATCCGTGCCTGGGGTGCGACCTTGAGGACTATGGGTTCGGCTGGCTGGAAGCTGTGGTTGGAGGGGCTTATGGTGGGGCGTGGCTCCTGTGGGCGGACCTCGGGTGCCTCGTCGCGCGGAATGCGCACCAGCTTGGCTGGATCCGGGCTTTCTTCCTGGCGCCGGCGCGCCATGCGCTCGCGCACATAGTCCTGGAAGGACAGGGTGCTCATGGCCAGTTGCTCGGCATCTTCTTCCACTGCGCTGGCGACTTCCTTGAAGCTGGGCTCGGCTGCGCGCGGCTGGGCGGCGGGGCGACCCTGTGGGTTGGACTGACCTCCAAAGCTGCTGCTTTCTTGGTCGAGTGCGGCCAGGCTGTCTTCCCCGGTAGCCACCACTTCGACGCCGTTTTCAATCGGACGGTTCGACAAAATCAGAGTGCCATCGCCAAAGGCCATGCGGGCCTTGGCCAGAGCTTCACGCGAGGTCGCGGCGGTAAAGCGTTGAATGTTCATGTGGCACCTCTGAGAATCGGACCAATGCGTATGGTGTGGGTTTCAGGGATTTCGCTGTGGGCCAGCACCTGCAGACGGGGTGCGACGCGGCGCAGCAGGCGCGCAATCGAGCCGCGGATTTGGTCGGGCACCAACAGGCAGGCGGGCAGCCCGATTTCTTCCTGGCGCATGGCGGTTTCGGCTGCGTTTTTGGACAGCATGTCGGCCACGCCGGGGTCCAGTGCCGGGCCGGCCGTGTTGCCCAGGGCCTGCACCAGCAGGCGCTCCAGACTGGGGTCTATGGCAATGACGTTGAGTTCGCGCGCCGATCCATAAATTTGCTGCACGATGGCCGGTGCCAGTGCGATGCGCACGCGCTTGGCCAGTTCAACCGGATCGCTATTGGTGGGGGCGTGTTCTGCAATTGACTCGATGATGGTGCGGATGTCGCGGATGTGCACGGCCTCGTCCAGCAGCAATTGCAGGACTTTCTGAAAGACCGCGATCGATACCAGCTTGGGCACGACCTCTTCGATCAGTTTGGGGGCCAGTTTGGCGACATGTTCCACGAGTTGTTGGGTCTCTGTACGGCTGAGTAATTTGGAGGCTTGAACCTGCATCAAGTGTGACAAATGGGTGGCCATGACAGTCTCCGAATCAACCACGGTAAAGCCGGCCATTTGCGCGGCTTCCTTTTGCGGGTTGTCGATCCAGTGTGCCGGCAAGCCGAAGGCCGGGTCGGTGGTGGCGGTGCCAATCAGCGGGGTGGTGATGCCGCCCGGGTTGATGGCCAGGAACATATTTGGGAAGGCTTCGCCCTCGCCGACGATGACGCCGCGCAGGGTGATGCGGTAGGCGCTGGGCTTGAGTTCCAAGTTGTCGCGCACATGCACGGGGGGCGGCAGAAAGCCCACTTCCTGCGCAAACTTGCGGCGCACGCCCTTGATGCGGTTGAGCAAATCGCCCTGGCGGGTCTTGTCAACCAGCGCAATCAGGCGGTAGCCCAGCTCCAGGCCGAGCTGATCGACCGGTTGCAAATCGTCCCAGGAGGCTTCGCCGTCATTGCCGGCCACCGGTGCCACGACCTCGGCCTCGGTCACCACCGGGCGGTTGGCGATGGACCAGGCACCGTAAAACAGCAAAGCGGCAATGGCCAGGAACACAAAGTGTGGCATGCCGGGGATGATGCCCAGCACGAACATGATGCTAGCGGTGATGGCCAGCACGCGGGGTGAGGCAAACATCTGGCCGACGATCTGCTTGCCGATGTCGCTGTCCTTGCCCACGCGCGACACCACCATGGCGGCGGCCACCGAGATCAAGAGGCCGGGAATCTGTGCCACCAAGGCATCACCTACAGCCAGCAGGATGTAGGTGTTGGCAGCTTCCGATGCGCTCAGGCCATGCTGAAGCACGCCCACGGTCAGACCACCAAAAATGTTGATCAGCAAGATCAGAATGCCGGCCACGGCATCGCCGCGCACGAACTTGGAGGCGCCGTCCATGGAGCCGAAGAACTCGGCTTCTTCGCCGACCTCGGCGCGCCGGCGCTTGGCTTCCTTCTCGTCGATCAGGCCCGCGTTCAGGTCGGCGTCTACGGCCATCTGTTTGCCGGGCATGGCGTCCAGGGTGAAGCGGGCCGACACTTCGGCAATACGTTCGGAGCCCTTGGTCACCACGACAAAATTGATCACCACCAGGATGGCGAAAACGATCAGACCGACGGCAAAGTTGCCGCCAATCAGGAAGTGGCCAAAGGCCTCGATCACTGCGCCGGCGGCACCGGCACCGGTATGGCCTTCGAGCAGCACGACCCGGGTCGAGGCCACATTGAGCGACAGGCGCATCAGGGTGGTCAGCAGCAGCACGCTGGGGAAGGCGGCAAAGTCCAGCGGACGCACCATGTAGGCCGCCACCATCATCACCATCAGGGCGACAGCGATGTTGATGGTGAAGAACGCGTCCAGCAGAAAGGGTGGCAGCGGCAGCACCATCATGGCCAGAATGGCCACCACCAGCAGAGGGGCGGCAGCACCCTGGACCACGCCTGCGTTCTTGCGATACCAGGTCTGCAGACTACTCAGTTGGGCGTTCATGTGCTTGCCGCTTTCAGGGTTTTGGACTGCGGATCAAGTTCCGGCGGTACAAAGGGTTGGGGCACCTCATCGGGCATGGGGCCTGTGCCCTGCAGGGCGGCGCGCAGCCGGTAGACATAGGCCAGCACCTGGGCCACGGCGGTGTACAGGGCAGAGGGAATGTCCCGGTCCAGCTCGGCATTGGCATACAGTGCGCGTGCCAGCATGGGGGACTGCAGTACGGGAATAGAGTGGCTCTTGGCGATGTCGCGAATTTTCAGGGCCAGCAGGTCTGCACCCTTGGAGATGACCTGGGGCGCGGCCATGGTTTTTTCATCGTATTTGATGGCCACGGCAAAGTGGGTCGGGTTCATCACCACGAAGTCGGCCTTGGGCACGGCGGTGATGCTGCTCTTTTGTGCCATTTCGCGTTGCCGTTGGCGCTGCCTTTGCTTGAGCTCGGGGCTGCCGTTGCTTTCCTTGCTTTCCTGTTTGACTTCCTGGTGCGACATTTTCATTTCGCCCAGGTGCAGGAATTTTTGCAAGGGAACGTCTACCATGGCCGCGATCAGCAGCACCAGCAGCATCAGGCCGACGCCGCCGGTGATCCATTGCGCCAGATGCGCCACAGCCGAGGCCGAGGGCTGCAGCATCAGTGAGGCAATCGGCACCAGCCCGTTGCGCAGGAATACCGTAGCAACGGTGAACAGGATGCTGGTGATCAATAGCATTTTGGCGGTGGTGATGAGTTTCTTCTTGCTCACCAAGTTGGCCATGCCGGAGAGTGGGTTGAGGCGGCTGAAATCGGGCATCACGGGTGTCAGGCTGCTGACCCAGCCACCGGAGGCAATGGCCGCAATCACGGCTGCGGTGGCGATGATGGCGGCAAACACGACGCTGCCGCCAAGACCCAGATAGACCGCGTCATTGAGGCGGGGGAACACGCTGCGCACGGAGCCCAGTACGGCGGCATCAAAATGCAGCTGGCGCGCCATGTCGATACGCAATTGGTTGAACAGATGGGGCGCGAGCACCAAAATGGCCAGCGCACCGGAACCCAGCACGGCGAGGTGGGCCAGGTCTTCGGAGCGGCTAACCTGACCGTCGTCGCGCGCCTTTTGCAGCTTGCGCTGCGAGGCGGGTAAATTGCGGTCTTGGCTTCCGGATTCCATGGTGCGAGCTTTGAGTGATTCAGACCATTGTCGTGAGCTACCTCAGGAACTAAAGGCCGAATAGCGGGGGGAAAGCAGGGCTGATTAGCTATACGCGGTAAGCGCAACAACCCGGCGCGGGGCCGCTTCAAGGCGGATTCGTCCCTTCGGGGCTAAGGCCTGCTGCTCACGGTCCGCCTGCGCAGACCGGGACAAGACTAAGAGCAGCATGCCTTTGGTATCGGCACGACCAGCGGACTACGCAAAGCGTGGGGCCCTATTAGAACCCCAGGCTGGCTAGCAGGTCATCGACCTGTGACTGGTCGGTCACCACATCGGGATTGTCCTTGCTGTCCACGACCGGACCGTCCAGCTTCGGGGCGTAGGGCTCGTGGGTCACAGCTTTGACCACCGCGTCGGCCGGAGCGGTCTGGATCAGCAGCTGCACCAGTTGCTCTTCGATGGTGGCGGCCAGGTTCACTACCTTGGCAATCACCTGGCCGGTAAGGTCGTGGAAGTCCTGCGCCATCATGATGGCCGTCAGGTGCTCTTCGACTTGGCGGCTGGCGCGGTCCACGTCTTCGATAAAGTTCATCACATGGCCCTTGGCCACGGCGGCCACCGGGTCCTTGACGATGAGCTGGCCGATGCGATGCGTCTCGGCCTTGATGAAGTCGTGTTGTGCCTTGGCCTGATCGACTTGGTTGAGCACTTTTTCGGCCGCTTCGCCGGTCAGTCGGGCGATATAGGACAGGCGGCTTTTGGCATCGGGCAATTCACCCGCCCAATTTTGTACCTTGGCCGTCAGGCCTAGGCCGTTGAGCGAGTCATGCAGTTGTCGCGTCAGGGCACCAATTTGCTGGTGCACATCCGCTGCAGTGGCTGATACGGAATTTTGGGGGGTTGAGTTTTGCGCTGCCATGGCTATTTCAGACCCAGTTTGGTCAAAATGTTGTTGACCTTGTCTTCCAGCGTGGCCTTGGTAAAGGGTTTGACGATGTAGCCTGCCGCACCCTGTTGTGCGGCCATCACGATGTCTTCCTTGCGCGCCTCGGCAGTGACCATCAGCACAGGCAAGTGCTTGAGCTTTTCGTCTTTCTTGATTTCACCCAGCAGCTGGAAGCCGTTCATATTGGGCATATTGATGTCGCTGACGACAAAGTCGAAGGTGTTGTTGCGCAGCTTTTGCAGGGCAATCACTCCGTCTTCGGCCTCATCCGCGTCGGCGTATCCGCTCTCCTTGAGCAGGTTGCGCACGATGCGGCGCATGGTGGAAAAGTCATCAACGATTAAAAAGCGTAATTCTTTGGACATGACAAGCTCTCTCGAGGTCGATTTTTCTGTTGAACACAAGTATGACCGAAATTTCTGTAGATCACGGTAACGTTTTGATTGCGGGGGGAGCCGGTACAGCCGCTGGGGCTTCCTGTTCCGGGTCTTCCTGCACACGGGGTCCACCCAGCAGGCGCTCCTGTGCTTCCTTGGTCATGACCAGGATGCTGATGCGTCGGTTGGAGGGGGCGTTGGGGTTCTCGGGGTCGAAAGGGACACTAGAGCCCATTCCGACCACACGTGCCAGCTTGTCTTCCGGCATGCCGGCAGCCATCAGTTCGCGCCGGGTCGCATTGGCGCGGTCGGACGATAGCTCCCAGTTGCTGTAGCCATTCCCGGCGTTGGCATAGGACTGGCGGTCGGTGTGGCCATCCAGACTGATCTTGTTTTCCACATCCAGCAGGGCCACGCCAATTTCGCGCAGCAGGTCGCGCATATAGGGTTTGACCGAGGCACTGCCGCTGTCAAACATGGGGCGCTTTTGGTCATCCACGATCTGGATGCGCAGCCCGTCGGGTGTGATCTCCATCTTGATCTGGTTGCTGAACTCGGAGAGCTTCTTGTTGTTGGAGATGGCTGCTGCAATTTTGGCGCTCAGGGCCGAGAGCCGGCGCGAGTCGGCCTTTGCCTCGCTTGGCCGGAAGCGCTCGGTGGCCACTTTTTTGGCTCTTTTGTCCTCGCCATCCCCTCTGGAAGTCTGTCCCGCAGTTTGGGTCAGGTCGTTGCCGCCGCCGCTGATCAGGCTGTTGCTGGCACCCGAACCAGAGCCGCCGGCCAGGGCCACCTTGACCGGAGTCTGAAAGTAGTCGGAGATGCCTTTTTTGTCGCCGTCGGTGGTGCTTCCTAGCAGCCACATCAGCAGAAAGAAGGCCATCATGGCGGTCACGAAGTCGGCGTAAGCGATCTTCCAAGCGCCACCATGCACCGCGTGGCCGGCTTTTTTGACCCGCTTGATGATGATGGGCTGTAGCTTTTTGGCGTCTCCTGCCATGGTTAGACTTCCATGGGCTTATTTCTTCTTCACAAAGGTTTCGAGCTCATTGAAGGTGGGCCGCTCGGTGGAGTACAGCACCTTGCGGCCAAATTCGATGGCGGTTGAAGGGTTATAGCCCTGCATGCTGGCCAGCAAAGTGGTCTTGATGCATTGCAGTTCCTTGCCGCCTTCTTCCACCTTCTGCTCCAAAATGCCTGCCAGCGGCTCCGCAAAGGCGTAGGCCAGCAAGATTCCCAGGAAGGTGCCTACCAAGGCCGAGCCGATCATGCCGCCCAGCACGGCCGGTGGTTGGCCCACCGAGCCCATGGTGTTCACCACCCCCAGCACCGCCGCCACAATACCAAAGGCGGGCAGGCCACCGGCCACACGCTGCAGGGCGGCCACGGCAGAGTGTGCTTCGTGGTGGTGGGTTTCAATTTCACTGTCCATCAGGGACTCGATCTCGTGGGCATTGAGGTTGCCAGAGACCATCATGCGCAGGTAGTCGGTGATGAACTCCACCACATGGTGGTCATTGCCGACGGAGGGGTATTTTTTGAAGAGGGCGGAGTCATGCGGATTTTCCACATCGTTTTCAATCGCCATCAGACCTTCCTTGCGCGCCTTCTGCAGGATGTCGTACATCAGGGCCATCAGGTCCATGTAGCGGGCCTTGCTGTATTTACTGCCCTTGAAGCAGGAGCCCAGGCCCTTCATGGTGGCCTTGACCACCTTCATTTGGTTGTTGGCCAGAAAGGCGCCCATGGTGGCGCCGCCAATGGTGATCATTTCAAAGGGCAGTGCCTTGAGAATCACACTGATGTTGCCGCCGTGAAAGATGTACACGCCGAACACGCAGACCAAAACGATAAGCCATCCGACGATTACAAACATAGGGCGATTGTGAAAGCAGGGCCTTAGGCCCCATAAGTTGAACAGGATGGCTTTTCGGGCCTACTGCCCATCATATCGTCCCGCCAAGGGCGCACTTGAATTCAGTGCAGCAAGATGCCGCCGCTGGCGGCGCCCTTGCCGGCGCGGGCTGGTGGCGAGCACAGGCCGCATTCAAAGTTGCGGCTGTTTTCGTAGGCCTCCGACACAAAATGGCCGCCGCACTTGGAGCAAGTGGTCATGGAGAGCATGCTGTTGTCAATGAACTTGACCAGACGCCAGGCCCTGGTAATAGACAGCAAGGGCTCGACGCCGCAAGCAGCAATCTGCTCGGTGTACAGCTTGTAGGCCTTCATGATGGCGTCAATGTCTTCCAGTGCGCTGACCTTGGTCAGGTATTGGTAGATGTTCTGGAACAGCGAAGCGTGGATATTGGGCTGCCAGGTCAGAAACCACTCGGTCGAGAAGGGCAGTTGGCCCTTGCTGGGCGAGCGCCCTGCCACTTCCTTATAGAGGCGCAGCAGGCGCTCGTAGGACAGGTCGGTTTCACTTTCCAGCACCTGCAGGCGGGCGCCCAGATTGATCAGGGCGACGGCGCGCGCCACTTGCTTGGAATCGTTCAATACGCTTTTGGTGGCCATGGTGCTGCTCCGGGGGGTGTTCTTACAAGGCTTCGGCGAAACGGCCGGCCATCAGGATGCTGGCGTGCAGCCGGGTGGTGGAGTCGTTATCGACCTTGGCAGCCGTGTGGTTGCTGAGCAGGTTCCAAACGATTTCGTCGTCCATGCGGAAGCGGCACAGCAGCATGTTGCCGGAGGCAATCTTGAAGATCTGGGCCGGGGAAAGGGCTGCGATCATGGTGGCGGACTCTTCTGACATGCCTAGGCGGAACAGTGCTTCGGCCTTGTCTTGGCGGATCAGGTTCTGGGCCAGCATCAGGTAGGTCAAATTGGCTTCCCGGATGGCAGAAAGAATTTGTTCGTTTGTCATGGCTGGCTCCAAAAGGTAAGGCATGTATTTAGGAGGTAAACAGCACCTATTTGTTTGCTGTTCACCATGGATGCAATTTTGGAAGCCAGAGCCGGGAACTTGAATCAGGGTTTGGATGATTGCCATGTAAGGGCCAGTCGCATGTCTTGTAGGGGAAATTCCTACAAGATGGGGTGATGCGCCGCTTATTTGACGTTTCGCCGGGCTACGGGCCTAAAGTTCCCCAAAAGCTGACCGATAAATATTCCAACGAGCTTCAACCAGGGTTCGTTGTCAGACAGGCTAGGGCCCGGATGACTCCGGTAAATCCGGTTCAACACTTTTTAGGAGCTTTTCATGAGTTACACCATCGCCACCAACGTCAATTCGATGACCGCGCAGCGCAATGCGTCCGCGAGTTCAGGCGCGTTGGCCACTTCGATGCAGCGTTTGTCATCGGGCCTTCGCATCAACAGCGCCAAGGATGACGCTGCCGGCTTGGCCATTGCGACCCGTATGGATTCGCAGTACCGCGGCATGAATGTGGCGATCCGCAACGCCAACGACGGCATTTCGATGGCGCAAACCGCTGAAGGCGGCCTGCAAACCATCACCGACATGGTTCAGCGCATGCGCGAACTGACGGTGCAGGCAAGCAACACGACCAACACCTCCAGTGACCTCTCTGCGATCAACCAGGAATACTCACAGTTGGGCTCGGAAATTCAACGTACCGTCAGTTCGGTGCAGTTCAATGGACAGTCGCTGCTGGATACGACATCGGATTACAGCTTTCAGGTGGGCGCTAATTCCGGACAAACGATTACGGTTTCTGCGGCCCAGATGGGTGTGGCAACCGGCGATGTGTCGGCACTTTTCGGAGCGGGCGCTGCCAGTGCGATTACCACTGCGGTGGGCGCGGCCTCTGCCAACCTGTCTGCACTGGACTCGGCGCTGTCGTCGATCAATAATGCCCGCGCCAATCTGGGCGCTGTGCAAAGTCGGTTTACCAACACCATCAACTTTCTGCAATCTGCGTCGGAAAACCAGGCTGCAGCCAAGGGACGTATCATGGACGCCGACTTTGCAGCAGAAACTTCGAGCCTGAGTCGCTCTCAGGTTCTTCAGCAAGCGGGTACCGCCATGATTGCGCAGGCGAACCAGTTGCCTCAGGGTGTGTTGGCTCTGTTGCGCTAAGCGGCGTTCCCTCACCGGGGCCAGGCCTTTGAAAAATGCCTGGCAATGGCTTGGCAATTCAGACCCTTTATGGGTCTGTTTTGTCTTACAAGTGAGGGTTGTGATCGATGTATTGAAGTCAAGGAGTTCACATGGCCATCTCATCGCCTGGTATCGGTAGCGGACTGAACATCACCTCCATCGTCAGCCAGTTGGTCGCCGTAGAGCAGCAACCGGTCCGGGTGCTGCAGAGCAAGGGCGCAACGCTGCAAAGCAAGTTGTCGGTTTTTGGCACGGTCAAGTCCGATTTGTCCGCCTTGCAGGACGCAGCGAGTGCGCTGGTCTCAGCGACCACCTGGGACAGCAAAAACCTGACATCCGGCAACACCAGTGCGGTAACGGGCACGGCCACCTCCTCCGCCTTGTCGAGTGCCTTCTCCGTCGAGGTGACCAGCCTGGCCTCGGGGCAATCCACAAAAACAGGCGCAGTCGCCAGCAGTTATGTGGCCCCATCCACAGGAACCCTGAGCTTCCAGCTGGGCGCCTGGGATGCGAATGGCAACTTCAGTGCGGCAGCATCTTCTGCTGCGTCGGTGGATGTGACGGCCGGCGACAGCCTGAGCACGATAGCCGCTAGCATCAATGCCAAAACAGCGACGGCGGGCGTGACTGCCACGGTGGTGACCGCCGGCGGTAACCAGCAGTTGCTGATTCGCAGCAACGCCACCGGAGCCCAGTCCGGATTTCAAATTACCGCTACCACCACCGAGTTGGAGGCCTTTGGCTTTACGGCCACTCCCGCCGTGGTGAACGGCGCCGGTACCGTGACCACGCCGGCCGTTTATAGCGGCATGGCGCGCACCCAAACTGCCAGCGATGCATCCCTCACCATCGACGGAATCGCGGTGACTTCGGCTACCAATACCGTCACCGATGCGATCCCCGGCGTGACCTTGAATTTGTTGAGCAAGACGACTTCGGCGGCGCAAATTTCCGTGGATGTGGACAAAACCGCGATCAAGGCAAAAATTCAGGCCTTTCAGGATGCCTACAACAAGATCAACACCGACCTGAAAACCTATACCGCCTACAACTCCACCACCAAGACCGGTGGCCCCTTGCTGGGGGACAGCACCACAGCCGGGCTGCAAAACATGTTGCGCACGTTGGTGGGTTCCAACGGACCGTCCACCAGTATGATTGGCCGGTTGAGCGACCTCGGGCTGCAGATACAGGCGGATGGCTCGCTCAGCACCAAGAGCACCACCTTGGATGCAGCCCTGCAAAACCCGAAGAACGTCAAGGAGTTTTTCAGCGCGTCCAACGGCACGGCATCGGACAATGGCATTGCCAGGCGCATCTATGATTTTTCGTTTGGCGCCACCGGAATTGGCGGTTCTGTCAGTACACACAGCGCCGGTTTCCAAAAGGCAATTGACCAGAACACCAAGGCGATCGACAAGTTCAATGCGCACATTGCGGACTACCAGAAGCAGCTTTTGGCCCGCTACACCCAGCTCGATACCAGCATGGCCAGTCTCAACGGCCTGAGTACCTTTGTCAGCGCGCAGATTTCGCAGTGGAATAAGTCCAGCTGAGGCTTGGGTACACCGCTCTGCCCGCGCCGCAGACGGCAAATCAGTCGCTCTTAAGTCCTTCAAGAAGAGCCTATTAAGCCCCGTTTATCGGGGTTTAGTTTTTTTTGGCTCAGTCAACAATTAATCCAACACTCGGTTGAATTGCTAAGCAGAGCTGACTCGCTTCATACCGTGTGGGTTGATCCATCACGACTCAATTTTTGAAGGAGTAATCCCATGGCAATGACCATCAATACCAACATCAATTCGATGACCGCGCAGCGCAATGCATCTGCCAATCAGGGCAGCTTGGCAACCTCGATGCAAAGGCTATCCTCGGGCCTGCGCGTTAACAGCGCCAAAGACGATGCTGCGGGCTTGGCGATTGCCGACCGCATGAACACCCAAGTACGCGGCATGAACGTGGCCATTCGAAATGCCAACGACGGCATCTCGCTGGCCCAGGTGGCTGAAGGTGGTTTGGCGGTGGTAACGGATATTTTGCAGCGCATGCGTGAACTGGCGGTGCAATCGATCAACTCCACCAACACCTCCGGCGATATCGGTGCTCTGAACCAGGAGTACACGCAGCTCAGCCAAGAACTGGCCCGCAATATGAGTTCGGTGCAATTCAATGGCACATCGCTCTTTACTACCACGGCGGATTTCCAGTTTCAGGTTGGCGCCAACGTGGGTCAGACCGTCACCATTTCCGCTTCCGATCTGGGAGTGGCATCGGCCGATGCCATCACCGCTGTGCTGGGTGGTGGCACCTCTGGTACCTACTCGGTACTGTCCACTACTGCCAACGCGGACAATTCAGCCAATCTGTCGGCGATCGACGATGCGCTGTCGGCGGTCAATAACTCGCGTGCCACCTTGGGTGCAGTTCAGAGTCGCTTCTCTCAGACCATTACCTACCTGCAAACGGCGGTAGAAAACCAGTCCGCAGCGCGTGGCCGCATCATGGATGCCGACTTCGCCGCTGAAACCTCCAATCTGAGCCGCGCTCAAGTTCTGCAGCAGGCCGGTACCGCTATGATCGCCCAAGCCAACCAGTTGCCACAAAGCGTTTTGCAGTTGCTGAAGTGATGGGTGACTGAGGTGGTGAACGGATGGCGGCTGCCATGCCCCGCCACGGATGGTTATTAGTATGCTGGGAGTGATGTAGTGAAAATAGAAAAATTGGTTCCTGAAGATACTCTTTCTTGCAGCACCAATTGTCAAACAGACAGTCAGCCTTATTACATTCTTGCACCTGCCTATAAGCAGCAATCTGCAGGAATCCGACTGCTTCACGACCTTTGCAGTTTGTTAAATCAGTTGGGCTATGAATCTTATATAGATTCCCCGGTTACATCGGGACGATTGTGGACGCCGCAGTTGACCGAGCAGATCAAAATCTCGCATTACAAGGCGGGGAAGCACCCGATTGTCGTCTACCCCGAGGTGGTGAGTGGAACCCCCATGGGGCTTGGCCTTGCAGTGCGCTACGTGCTGAATTACCCGGGTTTACTGGGTGGCGACAAGGCCTATGTGGATGATGAGCTGATATACGCATACCATGGTTGTTTTTATCCTGCAGCCAAAAGACTGTATTTGCCAGTGATCAATCTCAAGGCGATTGAAGCAGGCGTTCGAACGGATGCGGAGCAGAGAACAGTAGTCGCTTACTACCATAATCGGTATACCCAAAGTGGCGGCGTTTTGCGTGATTTTGGGCCTGATGCTGTTGAAATCTCATCGACCCAACCCGATACCCATGAGAAAACCCTAGCCGTCCTGAAAAGGGCAAAAATTCTATATTGCTACGAATTTTCTGGCATTATTTTCGAGGCCACCCTGTGCGGTTGTGCTGTGGTCCTGTTGCCCAATTCGGTGTGCTTGAAAAAAATTCCTGAGCCGGTGCTTGAAACCGGTCTGGAGGGTATGGCTTGGGGCGACGCGCCAGAGGAAGTGGAGCGCGCATTGAACACGGTGGGCCAAAGAATGGCACGCCACACCCAGGAGTTGGCTGGCTGGCAAACCGAATTGGATGTGTTCGTGCGCGAGACACAAGCCGGCGCACACCAATTGCCCTTTGAGAAGGCCTGGCCGACTGCCGCAGTAGACAAGCTTCCCTTCTCCGACCTCAGCGCCGAGGCGCTGGCACAACGTGCCGAGCGCAGAAAATATGCGCGGGTGAACGAACAATACAAGCGGTGGATGGCGCATTGCAGCCTGCGTGAAATCGATGCCGATATTTATGCGGAGCACCTGTCCAAGGGCTTGCTGCCCGGCGTTTCCGTGCTGATCGACCACCGCTTGGCCCACGTCAACCAGCTTGCAGACACCTTGGATAGCCTGGCCGCTAGCCTGGGACAGCCGGTCTCGGTCACGATTGCCAGCGATGCGCCGGCCCCTCCCGGGTGGGATAGTGAAGCCGGTATCGCTTGGCTGGTCGTCGGTGCGGCAGACAGTGTGAATGCAGCCTGTGCGCAATCCATTGCGTCTGATTGGGTCTTGGTCGTCAAGTCCGGCACCCGCATTGCCCCTCAGGGTTTGGTGGAGTGGGCCTTGTCGACCTTGGAGTGGCCCGGTGCGGATTTGGTCTATGCCGATGAAGATGCGTGGATCGAAGAGGGCAAGCGCAACTACCCGAATTTCAAGCCCGACGCCAACCTGGAGTTGCTGCGCTGTACCAACTATCTAGGAAATGCCGTACTGGCACGCGTCAATAGCTGGGAACGAGCCGGGTGTCCACTGGCGGGAGCGGGTTTGTATGCCTTTGCCCTGCAGGCGACCATGGCGCGGGGCCGCTCGGCTCTGGGCCATATTGACACGGTGCTGTCGCATACGACGGGCAATCTAGACCCGCAAACGGAGAACCAGGAATACTTGGCCGTATCCGGTGTATTGACTGCGGGTGGCCTGGCAGAACGGGTTACGCCGCTGGCGCGTCTGGGCACCTGGCTGGTGGAGTACAAGGTGGACGCATCCGCCACCGTCAGTCTGGTCATACCCACAGGTCTGCAGACCGGGTATTTGCGCAGTCTGTTTGAGTCCTTGAAGCGTTATCCCCAATCCCAATTGATGGAAATTATTCTGGTCACCGCACCGGACCAGGTTGCAGAAGTTGAATACGCGCTGAGCGATGTATTGCCGGATATTCCTTTGCATGTGCTGGAGCTGTCACAGCCAGAGTATTGCCATGGATTGGCGCTGAACACCGGCGTTGCCCAGGCCAAAGGCGACTACGTTTTGGTGTGCGATGACGACACGGAGATGCTCCACGCCCATTGGCTGTCTGCGCTGCTTGGCATTGGCAGCCAGTCCGATGTGGGTTGCGTTGCCCCCCGCCTGATGGCGAATCGGCGTGAAGATGCGCGCGTGGTTGGCGGCCCCGTGGTGCTTGGTATCCGGGGCTCTGCTGCCCCCTACAACGGGGAAGAGGGGCGGCTCGATGAGGCCGGTGTCTACTCACGACTGCATCTGACGCAGGACGTGGGTACGGTGGCCGGGCATTGTTTTCTTTTTGCACGTGCCCATTGGGCCGCAGTGGGCGGCTTCGATGAGACGGACTTCGGCCTGTGGTTTACGGTGCTGGATTTTTGCCTGCGCCTGTCGCAAATGGGCAAGCGCCATGTCTGGACCCCGGCCAGCAATGTGCTGCACCAAGGTGGCCGAACCGTTGCATCCCTGACGCGCAGCACGCGGGCGAAACTTCGACTCGCCGACCGTGAGCTCGATGAAAAAGATGCCCTGTTGCGCCGCTGGGCGCCGCAATTGGCCAGGGATGCCTGCTACAACCGGCATTTGTCCCTGTTGACGCCGTTTGATGTGGAGGAGCTGGTGGTGATTGACTGGCAGCCCAAGCGCCGGGAAAGGCCACGCCTGTTGGCGGTGCCGCTGACCAGCGGAGCCGGGCAGTACCGGGTGATTGATCCCTTGAACGCCCTGCAAGACGCCAGTCTGGCGCAGACCTGTGTGGTGATTCCGCCTAAACATGGCATGCCCCGTTTCTTGCAGCCCTTGGAACTGGTGCGGGCCGCACCAGACCGGCTTATCTTGCAGCATTCGGTAGACGACGCCCAACTGGATTTGACTGAAAAGTACAAGTTGGCCATGCCTGCGATCGAAATCGTTCAGATGGTGGACGACTTGCTGGGCGATGTGCCGGCCAAGCATCCGAACCGCAATTTTCAGTCGCGCGAAGGCCATCAGCGCATGATTCAGGCGCTGAAGCAGTCCGACATACTTGTGGTCACCACCGAGCCATTGATCAGGTATTACGAAAAATACGTCAAAGACGTTCGACTGGTTCCCAACACCCTTGGTAAGTCGTGGTCTGGGTTGCGCCGGGTCCCCGCAGCCCGCGAGAAGTTGCGGGTGGGTTGGGTCGGTGCGGCGCAGCACAAGGGGGATTTGGACTTGGTGAGCGAGGTGGTAGCCCGCCTCGCCAACGAGGTGGATTGGGTGTTTATGGGAATGTGCACGGACGAGATCAAGCCACACCTCAAGGAATTCCATGGATTCGTGAGCATCGCGGACTATCCCCAAAAGATGGCCGAGCTAGACCTCGACATCGCCATTGCGCCACTGGAGGACCATCTGTTCAATGCCTGCAAGAGCAATCTGCGGCTACTGGAATATGGAGCCATGGGTTGGCCTGTGGTGTGTTCGGACGTTTTTCCCTACCGCGCGGATGATCCACCTGTGATGCGCTGTTCCAGCGATGTCGAAGCTTGGGTGCTTGCCTTGCGCAAGCTCATCGCAGACCCGCAATTGCGCCTGAGCATGGGTGAGCAACTGCACACATGGGTGAACGAAAAATTTCTGCTCGGTGGTATGGTAAAAAAGTGGAAAAAATGCTTAATTGACTAGTGGCGCGCTATCAAGTTCTCTGTAGGCGGGCCGATAACTAAGGTACTAGCTACTCGGACTTCTTATGACTACATCACAATCTCGCGCAGCTTCAGCTTATGCCTCGGTTAACCTGGAAAGTCGCGCCACCGCCTCTGGCGGAGCAGACTTGGTGATCCTGCTGCTGGAAGGAATTTTGGACCGCATCAAGCTGGCCAAGTCAGCCATGGAGCAGCGTGATATTGGGCAGAAGGTCAAGCATCTGAACAAGGCTCTGGAAATTCTCAGCGAAGGGCTGCGGGCCCATCTGGATGTGAAAGCAGGAGGCGAGATCGCCCAAAATCTGGATAGTCTGTACGCCTACTGTTCGTTGCGCCTCTTGCATGCCAATTCGCGCAATGACACGGCTGCCTTGGATGAGATTTGTAATTTGCTCTCTCCCGTTTTGGGCGCTTGGGTGACGATTCGCAGTGGCGGCAACGGCAGTGCTGTAGCGGTGCTGGCGGATGCGAGTCGTGCGCTCAAGAGTACTGTGTCGAGTGTGCCGCGCCTCTACGGCTCTAGTGCCTACGCCAGCCATGCCAGGATGGGAGTCTGATCATGGAAAATAAGCTATTGGGCTATTACCACGCCATTGAAGAAAGCAGCCGCATGATGCTGGAAGCGGCAAAGGCCGAAGACTGGGAGGGTGTGGTGCGCTACGAGGGCAGCTGCGCCGTGCTGATTGAGCAGTTGCGCTTTCGGGCACGCTCCGAGGCGCTGGATGCCAGCGACCGCATCGAGAAGTCCTACATCATGCAACGCATTCTGAGTAATGATGCACAGATACGTGACCTGGCCGAGCCGTGGATGCCGCATTTTGAGCGGCAGCTAGAAGGTGCGCAGTTGCTGCACTGAGGTAGACCGGGGAAAGGCGTGCTATCCCACGCCACTTCCAGCTTTCGTTGGGAGTATGGTTTCTTACACTCAACACCAATAGACCTTTATGGGCGGACTGTTGCGTGTTCTTTCGACTACTTTCACTTCTTTTGCTGAGCCTGCTGGCCGCCTGTGCGGCCAAGCCTGCATTGGAGCCGCAAAACTTTCCGGTCCCTGCGGATTGGCCTGTCTCCGCAGAGCAGGGACAGCCCAGCGTTCAGGCGCACTGGCGAGAATTTTTCCCCGACCCGCAATTGCAGTTGCTCATCAGCGCGGCTTTGGCAAACAACCGGGATTTGCGGATTGCTGCGGCGCGTGTTCAGGAGGCCAGGGCCCAATATGGGCTCGCCAAGGCCGACCGTATGCCTTCGGTGGGCTTGACGGGTTCCGGTGCGTTCGTCACCACACCGACAGACCTGGCTTCGGCCGGTTCATCCGGCGCTACTGAGCGATACGATCTCGGTGTGTCCCTGCTGTCCTATGAAGTGGATTTTTGGGGCCGCTTGTCGGGGTTGAGCGAGGCTGCGAAATACAGTTTTCTGGCCAGTGAAGACGCCCGCAAAGCGGTGCAGTTGACCCTGGTCGCCGATGTGGCCAATGCCTATTTTTCTTATATCCAAGCTGGGGAAATCAGTGATAGCGCACGCACCACCCTGGTCTTGCGTCAGCAGTCGCTGGATCTCATTGGCAAGGGAAAGGAAATTGGTGGTGCATACGACCTAGAGGTCCAACTTTCCTCGGGCTTGTTGGAAAACGCCCGATCCACCCTGGAGGGCGCCAATCACCAAAGGAACCTGGCCATCAACCGCTTGAATTTTCTGGTGGGCAACGCGCTACCTTCCTTGCCGCAAGATGGTTCCCTGAGTGCCCAGGGCTTGGATGTGAATATCGTGCCAGGGCTACCCTCCGACGTTTTACTGCTGCGCCCCGATGTGATGGCGGCGGAGCAAAAGCTGCGCGCAGCCCATGCCAATATTGCTGCGGCGCGCGCGGCCTTCATGCCCAAGATACTGCTCACGGCGACGGCTGGTCTGGCCAGCCAGGGTCTGGCGGGCCTCTTTAGCGGCGCTGCCTGGGCCTTTCAGCCCGCCATTTCCTTGCCGATCTTTGATGGGGGACGTCTGTCTTCTGGCGTCGATCTGGCCAAGGCGCGCAAGGTCATTGCCGTTGCGGAATACGAACGGACCATACAACAGGCGTTTCGCGAGGTCGCTGACCTGTTGTCTGCTCGCATCGCCCTGTCCAGGCAGCTCAGTGCGGCCATCGCCAATCGGCGCTCCCAGGGCAAACTCCTGGAGATCGCCAATGCACGTTATGCGGTGGGCTTGGTGAGTTATCTGGATGTGTTGGATGCAAAGCGTGAGTTCGTTGCGTCGGCACAAATGATTAGCCAGGTGCGCCGGGCACAACTGGAGTCAGCGACACAGTTGTATAAGGCGCTTGGCGGCGGAGGTTCGGTGTGATGCTCCAGGCAATGCCTTTGTCATGGGCATGTGGGGACGCAGCATGGCGGTAAAGGGATCGGGCAGTCCCAAAAGTGCCTTTGCAGAGGCGCTGAAGTTGGCGCACATCGGGTCCAGAGAGGCCCAATATGAAGTAGGGCTTATGTTCGCCAATGGCGTAGGCACAGAACAAAGTCTGGAAAAGGCCATGGAGTGGGTTGGCAAAGCGGCACAGCGCGGCCTGCCCTCTGCCCAGTACCTGTTGGCTACCCGTTATGCGAGCGGGATTGCGGTGACCCAGGACACGCGTGCGGCACTCTGGTGGTACCAAAATGCCGCCGAACAGGGGCATCTGAAGGCTCAGTACAAGTTGGGTAAATTGCTGGTCCAACCCCAGGTTGAGGCCGGATTGGCGGCCATCCGCAGCGCAGCAGGACAAGGATTGGCCGAGGCCCAATATGCGTTGGGCCAAGCATTGGACAAAGGGAGTGCAGGTGCCAGGAACCCCGAGCAGGCCTTTGATTGGTACCAGCGCGCTGCGGTGCAGGGCCTGGCGCAAGCGCAATGCGCTTTGGGCGATTGCTACGCGCAAGGGCAGGGTGTCGCAATCGACATGGATGAGTCCCTTGTCTGGTACCGCAAAGCGGCCCAGCAGCATTTTGCCAAAGCCCAGTTGGCACTGGAATACCTGTCTCCCACTGACCTACGCAAGGGCAGGGGGCGCAAAAAGGCTTCGGCTGCGGAGCGGCGCCAGGAGGCGGATCGTTGGGTACGCGTTGCAGACGCGGCGGACGCCGACGCCAAATACTGTGTCGGGTTGATGTACGACCTGGCGCTTGGCGTGGAGCACGACCCGCATGTCGCGCATGCCATGTACCTGTCTGCTGCCAGAGCAGGCCATGCCAAGGCGCAGTCATCGCTGGCCGCCCTGTTGGAGCGCAGTGACCCGCAGGCCGCACGGGACTGGTATGAAAAGGCTGCCGGCGCCGGCGATCCGGATGCCCAGCACGCCCTGGCACGAATCCTGTCAGGTGCGCAAGATGCGCAAAGCGCCCTGCGGGCCGTGTTGCTGCAATTGCAGGCGGCACAATCCGGTCACGCCGGTGCGCAACTGGCGACGGCCAAGGTCTTGGGCACTGATCGCTCTTGGTTGGGCAAAGGGCTGCTGCAGATGGCTGCGAACGGTGGCGATCCCCAGGCTCAATATGCATGGGGCTGCTGCTTGGCCGAAGGCAAAGAGGGTCAGCAAAACCGCCTGCAAGCAGCCCAGTGGTGGGAAAAAGCCGCGCTAGCCGGACAGGCCGACGCCGCCAGTGCGTTGGGAGGCGCATTGCTGACCGGGGCGGGTGTTAAGCAGGACCCTGCGGGCGCGCTGCGCTGGCTGCAAGTTGCGGCACAGGCGGGCGATGCCAAGGCCCAATGGAATCTGGGCGGGATGTACGTCAGTGGCGCAGGCGGGCTGACCCAAGACATGGCGCAGGCCTTTGTTTGGTGCCACAAGGCTGCCGACCTGGGCTTTGCGCCGGCACAGGCCACATTGGGGGTTCTCTATGAGCGCACAGGTAAGGCCAAAGAGGCCTTGCACTGGTTGAATCTTGCTGCCGCGTCGGGCGATCCGGAGGCGCAATATAACCTCGCGTTGATGTGCCGCTCCGGCAAAGGTTCGGGAAAAGACCTTGAGTTGGGGTTTGTGTACCTCTGTCAGGCGGCTGAACAAGGCGTTGCCAGCGCGCAAACCAAGTTGGGCGTTGCCTACGGAGCGGGGGAGGGCGTGGCGGTTGATCCGATCGAGGCCCATAAATGGCTGGTGATTGCACAGCACCGGGGTGATCCCGTGGCACAGGCCAATCTGCTGTTTTCCCAATCACAGATGGACGCGATCCAAATCAAGGAAGCCATGCGCAGGGCGGAAAAGTGGCTGAAAAAGTAGTGCGGGGTGCGAAAATGGAAAATGAGTCGTTGAACGCTGTCTATTCACGGCCCAGCCCCCAGCATGCACGCGTTATCTTGGTCGGGACTGCAAGCAATGTGAGGTTTCTTGCCCGGTACGCTAAAGAAATGAACGTAAGTGCCGATAAAAAGGAACGGGTTAAATCAGCCGACGCTTTTTTGATGGCGTGAGTGCTTCCGGTGTCTGTGAATTAGGCATGTGGTGGCGCACAGTATGCACAGGGAGTGCGGACACTGTGTTCGAGACCAAATAGTTAGAGATAAGTTCTGAAGGACTTCAAAAATGAGCAATATAAATGGTTTGTCGACGAGCGTCATTGCAGCACTCGACACAGTTCAGATTCAGGCGCTGACAACAGACGACATCGTCACCCTGACCACCGCGCAAATCGCGGCGCTCACCACCACACAGATCATTGCTCTCAAGACCAATCAGATCGCGGTGCTTACCACGACCGGTGTGGGTGTGCTGACAACGGCGCAGGTTGCAGCACTTGAGACCACCGATGTGGCGGTTCTGAAGACGACACAAATCAAAGCGCTGACGACGGCCGGAGTGGCTGCGTTGACGACGGCGCAGGTGCAGGCGGTGACAACAGCTGGGGTGGCGGTGCTGACGACGGCACAGATCCAGGCCTTGACGACGAGCGGCATTGCTGCCTTGACGACGGCGCAGATCCAGGCGGTGACCACGACCAATGTGGCGGCACTGACGACAGAGCAGGTAGCAGCCATTGAGACCACCGATGTGGCGGTTCTCAAGACCAGCCAGGTGGCGAATCTGACGACTGCTGGAGTGGCGAATCTGACGACGGCGCAGATCCAGGCGCTGACGACGAGCACCATCAGTGCCATCACTACCAGCGGCATCAACAACCTGACGACGGCGCAGGTGGCGGCGATAGAGACCACCGATGTGGCGGTGCTCAAGACAACCCAGATACAGGCCCTGACGACGGCTGGCATGGCGAACCTGACAACGGCGCAGGTGCAGGCGGTGACAACAACCGGTGTGGCGGTGCTGACCACGGCGCAGGCTCAGGCCTTGACGACGAGCGGCATTGCGGCGTTGACGACGGCGCAGGTACAGGTGGTGACGACCACCAACATCGCGGCGCTCACAACGGCACAGGTGGCGGCGATTGAGACCACCGATGTGGCGGTTCTCAAGACCAGCCAGGTGGCCAACCTGACGACTGCTGGAGTGGCGAATTTGACGACGGCGCAGATCCAGGCGCTGACGACGAGCACCATCAGTGCCATCACCACCAGCGGCATCAGCAACCTGACGACGGCGCAGGTGGCAGCGATAGAGACCACCGATGTGGCGGCGCTCA
>CAISLN010000038.1 GCA_903886275.1 uncultured beta proteobacterium
CCGGCATTGCGCCTCCAACCACGCTGTGTGCCCCGGCATCGCTTTACACGCCATAACCAGCGTGCCGGACGTATTTCGGACTTCGCCATGAATGAGCAGGCTCGTCGCCACACACCGCCGAATCGAGTTCGTTATCCTGCGCACTGCCAGTTCGCCTCCAGTTGCTCTCCACCCCGCCTCGCGGCGACGCAGTTACTTTCAGCTACAGGGTCTTGGCTTACCCTGGCACGGACTTTCACCATGCAGATGTCGCGCCTTCACGGGCGCACTCATGCCCGCGGATGCGGGAATCTAGTGCGGGGTTCCCGCCTACGCGGGGATGACGGGGCGCGGGACTGACGTCTACATTTCATGGTCTGGGGTGGCCTTGGGGCCTTGGCAGCTAAATCAGCTTGTGTTTGCTCAGCAAATCGCCCACCAGCTCCAGGCGCAGCAGCGGGCTGTCGAGCTGCAGCAGGTTCTGCTTTTGCGCCGTCGGCAGGGCCAGCAGCTCGCACCAGCGGTTGGCGACCCAGCCGCAGTCATCCAAGCGGTAGGGCCGCTGCATAGGCGGCAGCTCAAAGGATGCCGGGCTGTCCGGTTCCAGCAAACGCGCCAACGCGTTGGCACAGGGCTGCAGGTCGGGCGGAATGGCCATGGCCTGGTCGGGCGCCATCGCGTCCACCCCGGCCACCCACAAACCATGCGGGAGTTGCGCGCGCGAGCGGATGCGAAAGCGGCTGCCACCGGTGCAACGGATCACCATCAGCCCGGCCTGGGGCAGGGCCAATTCGGTGATGTGGGCCAGCGTGCCCACATCGGCAAACAGCTCCTGCGCAAAGGCATCGCCCGTGGGCCGTGACGGATCGCGCTGGCGCACCTCGGCGCCCTGCAGCAGAGCCACCACGCCAAACGGTGTGGCATTTTTGTAGCACTTGCCAATCAGATCCAGGTAGCGCACTTCGAAAATTTGCAGGTCCAGGACGCCCCCTGGAAACAGCACCGCGTTCAGTGGGAACAGCGCTGTCGTGGCGCCTTCCGGCAAGGGGCTGCTCATGGCGTCACCTCGGCCGCGACCACCTGCTGCAGCCACTGGTCCAGCTGCAGGGCCAGCGCATCGCTGGCCTGGGCCAATGCCTTGACACCGCCTGGCGCATCGGCAGTAGTGCTGGGCTGCTGCTGCACCAAGCTGGTTTGCGCGAGCACGCGGGCCGGGCTGCCGCTGCGTCCCAGGGTGGCGCGCAAGCGCACCAGGGCCGAGCTGCTCTGCGCGGTGCCAAACAGCTGGCTGAATTCTTCGAGCTCCAGACGCAGCACCAGGGTGCCGGGCGGCACCGCGTCGGTGGCGCCCAGCAGGCTGCGGCGCTGGCCCAGCAGCTCGCGCAGACGCAGTCGCAAGAGCTGGGCCGGTGGCATGCTCCAGCGGGCCTGGGCATAGGGGCGCAGTTGCTGGGCATCGGCATACAGCAGGCGGTACAGCATGGCCGTGCCGTCCAGGGCGCTGGCGCCGTCCATCTCGGCCAGCAGCACCGTGGGCAGGGGCGCCATCCGGTTGGCCGCAGTGGCCTGGGTGGGGCCGGGGCCAAAGTCGTACACCGCAGAGCGCGGCGTGCTGCAAGCGCCCAGCAGCAGGGCCAGCGCGCCAGCGCCTACCGCGCGCAGCAGCCGGCCCGCAGTGGGGGAACAGGGAGGCGCAGAAACAAACAATGGATGCATGGTGGGCCTTATGGGGCGGTGGGTGGCACAAAGCCGGTTTCGCCGGGGCCGGGTGCGGCGCCCGTGCGCCCGAGCAGCAGCGACTGCGGCTGCTCGGCCAGTCCCTCGGCCACGCGCCCGAACTGGCGTAGCGCACGGGTGGCCTCGTCGCTGCTGCGGTTCAGGCGCGGCAGCAAGCTGGTGTTGAAGTTGGCGCTGGCGCTGGCCAGTGCGTCGGTGCTGCGGGCAATTTTTTCCAGGGTGCCGCCAGGCTCGTTCATGCGCACCGAGACGCGCTTGAACTCGGCCGCCGAGTTCCTCACCACCTCGCTGCTGTCCTTGAGCCGCTCCGCCGTGGCTTGCAGGCCTTGCAGCGTGGCCTCGGCCTGGGCCGCCACGCGCGGCAAATTGGCGCTGCCTTGGGGGCCGCTGCCGGTCAGCACCTGGTCGGCGTGCAGCGTCAAGCGGCTCAGGCCGGCAGCCGCCTGCGATAGATTATTTAACGCATCCTGCATGGCCTGCTGGCGCTCGGGCGCCAACAGGGCGTTGACGCGCACGCTGGCTTCTTCCAGCTGGGTCAGCAGCTTGCCACCCTGCGCGCTCAGGCGCGACACCAGGCCGGCTCGCATGGGGATGCGCGCCACTTGGGCTTTGCTGGTGGGCAGGGGCGCGCCCACCTCGCCGCTGTCGTCAAGCTGCACAAAGGCCAGGCCCGTCACGCCCTGGAAACCCAGGCTGGCAAAGGTGCTGCTGCCTATGGGCGCGTTGTCGCTGACGGCGATGCGCACCAGCACATTGCCACGCGTCTGCGGGTCCAGCGCGATGGAGGTGACGCGCCCCACGCTCACACCCTTGTAGCGCACCCCGGCCTGCGGCTGCAGCCCTGTCACCGCTTCGGTGCTGGAGATTTCGTAGACGCGCTGGGCACTGCTGTCGCGCGTCAGCCAGGTGGCCATGGCGATCAGCAGGGCAATCAGCAGCAGCACAAAGCTGCCGGCCGCAAGGGCGTGGGATTTGTTTTCCATGGGTCTCTCTGTTATAGGTCCTGCGCGTGCAGCACTTCCATGGCGCGGTAGCCGCGTTCACCCAAAAAGAATTCGCGCACAAAGGGGTGCTCAAAACGTATGGCTTCGCGCGGTGGCGCGTCCACAATCACATGCTTGTCGGCCACCACGGCAATGCGGCTGCTGAGCTCGAAGATGGTGTCGAGGTCGTGCGTGACCATCACCACGCTCAGGCGCAGCTCCTGGTGCAGCGAGCGCAGCAGATGGCAAAAGGCGTCGGATGCGTCCGGGTCCAGCCCGGCCGTGGGCTCGTCGAGCAGCAACAGCGGCGGGTCCATGATGAGGGCGCGCGCCAGCGCCACGCGCTTGACCATGCCGCCCGACAGATCGGCTGGCATCTTGTGCGCAGCCGTTGGGTCGAGCCCCACCATTTGCAGCTTCACCAAGGCCGCATCGGTGACCAGGGCACGCGGCAGGGTGCCGAGCTCGCGCAGCGGGAAGGCAATGTTCTCCAGCACGGTAAAGGCCGAGAACAGGGCGCCGTGCTGGAACAGCATGCCCACCCGGCTGGCGCCACCTGCGCGGCCGAGTTCGCCGGCCGGCTCGCCCAGCACCGTCACGCTGCCCCTGAGCGGCGTCTCCAGGCCCAGCATCTGGCGCAACAGCACGGTCTTGCCGCTGCCCGAGCCGCCGACGATGGACAGGAATTCGCCGCGCGCAATCGACAGGCTCAGGTCCTGGTGGATGATGGAGCGCACACCGCGCGTGGTGAAGCCCGAGCACAGGCCGTCGATCTCCACCACTGGAGTGGCACTCATATCCCCACCCCCTTGAACAGCACGGCAAACAGCGCGTCCACCAGCAGCACCAGGGTGATGGAACTGACCACCGAGGCGGTGGTGCCCTCACCCAGGCTTTGCGTATTGGGCAATATGCGCAGGCCAAAGTGACAACCATTGAGCGCAATCAGCAGACCAAAAACCACCGACTTGGCCATGGCCAGCCACAGGTTGGATGGCTGCACCACCTTCGGTAAGGCCACCAAAAAATACTCGGGCGACAGACCCAGCGCCATGTCCGACGCCAGCATGCCGCCCAAGAGCGCCGCCGCCGTGGTCCAGGCCGCCAGCAGTGGCATCACCAACGCCAGCGCCAGGGCGCGTGGCAGCACCAGGCGGTAGCCCCTTCCTATGCCCATGACGCGCATGGCATCGAGCTCTTCGGTGACGCGCATGACACCGATCTGCGCCGTGATGGCCGAGCCCGAGCGCCCGGCCACCAAGATGGCCGCCAGCAGTGGCCCGAGCTCGCGCACCAGGGAGAGGCCCAGGATGTTGACGATAAAGGCGTCGGCGCCAAACTGGCGCAGTTGGCGCGACATCAGATAGGCCAGCACCACGCCGATCAAAAAACCCACCAGGGCGGTGATGGGCAGTGCGGTGGCGCCTATGCGGTAGATGTGGCCGGAGATGTCGCGCCAGGGACCCTGGCTGGGGTCGCGCAGAAAACGCAGCAGGTCGATGCCGAGCTGACCCATCAGGCGCAGGGCGCTGGCACCATGGCTCTCCAGCCCCATCAACCACTCACCCAAGCGCAAAAACCATTGCTTTGCCGTGCGCCTGTGTACCTTGGGTGGCACCACGGTGAAGCGTGCCACGCGGTTGAGCGTGCTGCGCTGCAGGTCCAGCACCAGCACATGGCGCGGCCAGGCATGGCCCCAGGTATTCCACAGCAGTTGCGCGCCGGTGTGGTCCAGGCGCGCAATCTGGCGCAGGTCCCAGCTGGCCTGCATCAGCTCACTTGCGGGGCGCTCCAGCGACAACTCCAGCGCCGCCCAGTGCTCCGGCTGCGCCAGTGCGGGGGCGCTCCAACTGCCGAACAGGGTGAGGCTTTCGCCGTCGGCAGAAGTTTCCAGAACGATGCGAGGCGGAAGGTCGAGCAAGGGCTGTGGTCAAAAGAAGAATAGGATCCGAATGGTACCGCCTGCCCGCAGCCTGCCATCAAAATAGGGGCCTTGCCCTTTCAACGCACCTTCCATGACCTGCACCTTTCTCTCCACGCCCGAGCTTGCCATCGAACAGCGCGCGCATGTGCTCTGGCTCACCATCACCCGCGAAGAGCGGCGCAACGCCATGAACCTGGACCTGCTGAGCAGCTTGGCACAGGCCGTCACGCAGGCCCAGTCCGACCGCAGCATCCGCGCCATCGTGCTCACTGGTGCGGGCACCAAGGCCTTTTGCGCCGGCGCCGATTTGCAAAGCGCCAATGCCTTCACCACCGACTACTCCGAGCCGCAGGGCCAGTTGGCTCTGGCGCTGCGCGCCGTGCGCGCCAGCAACATCCCGCTGATTGCCCGCGTCAACGGCGCCTGCATGGCCGGTGGCATGGGCCTCTTGAGCATGTGCGACCTGGCGGTGGCCGCCAGCCATGCGGTGTTCGGCCTGCCCGAGGTGAAGGTGGGCGTGTTCCCGGCCCAGGTGCTCACCGTGTTGCAGCACCTGATTCCACGGCGCCTGCTGGTGGAGATGTGCCTGACGGGCGAGCCCATCAGCAGCGCGCAAGCCCTGCAGCACGGGCTGGTGAACTACGTGGACGAGGATGTGGACGCCAAGCTCGACTGGCTGCTGTCTCGCATGCTGGACAAGTCGCCAGCGGCCATACGCCGTGGGCTTTACACGCTGAAGAAAGTCGAGTCCATGGGCTTTGAGGAAGCCATGTCGTTTACCGAAAGCCAGATCGCCCTGTTCACCCTGACCGAGGACGCCCGCGAGGGCCAACTGGCCTTTCGGGAAAAGCGCAAACCGGTCTGGCCGGGAAAGTAAGCCCATGGAAGCACCTCTCCATCACAGCAGCCTGATGCAAATCGTGGGTGCCTGCCTGTTTGGCCTGGCCCTGCTGCACACCTTTTGCGCCAAGCAGTTCGAGCGGCTGGCGCAGCGCCATCCGCGCCACGCCGGCCTCTTGCATTTGCTGGGCGAGGTGGAGGTGGTGTTTGGCTTTTGGGCCTTTGTGCTGATTGCCACCATGGCCCTGCTCTGCGGTGGCACGCAGGCTATTGCCTATGCCGAGTCGCTGCAATACACCGAGCCGCTGTTTGTGTTTGTGGTGATGGTGGTGGCGGCCAGCAAGCCGGTGCTGTCCATAGTCCAGCGCCTGCTGGGTGCACTGGCGCACATAGCGCCGCTGCCCACGCCACTGGCGCAGGCCTGGCTGGGCCTGGCGGTGGTGCCGCTGATGGGCTCGCTGATCACCGAGCCGGCCGCCATGACGCTGGCCGCGCTGATGCTCTCCACCCAGATCTTCAGGCAAGGCATCCCCGAGCGGCTGAAGTACGGCGCACTGGGTGTGCTGTTTGTGAACATCTCGATTGGCGGCACGCTCACCTCCTACGCGGCACCGCCGGTGCTGATGGTGGCTGGCGCCTGGCAATGGGACACCGCCTTTATGGCTGCCACCTTTGGCTGGAAGGCCGCACTCGCCGTGCTGGTCAACGCCAGCGGCATCGCCTTTTTGCTGCGCCGGCATTTGGGCGCCAGCACCGCACCCAAGCAGGCCGAAGAGCCCATGCCGCTGATGGTCAGCCTGATCCACCTGCTGGTGCTAGGCGGCGTGGTGGCGCTGGCGCACCACCCGGTGCTGTTCCTTGGACTGTTCCTGTTTTTCCTGGGCTACACCCAGGCCTACGAGCGCCACCAGAGTCCGCTGATCCTCAAAGAAGGCTTGCTGGTGGGCTTCTTCTTGGCCGGGCTGGTGGTGCTGGGCGGACTGCAGCAATGGTGGCTGCAGCCGATTGTCTCAAGCCTTAGCCCCATCGCCCTGTTCTTTGGCGCGGTCGGCCTAACCGCCCTGACCGACAACGCCGCGCTGACCTATCTGGGCTCGCTGATAGAGGGCATCTCCAGCGCCTCGCAATACATGCTGGTGGCCGGAGCCGTGACCGGTGGCGGTCTGACGGTGATTGCCAACGCGCCCAACCCGGCCGGCGTGGCCCTGTTAAAGGCCGGCTTTGAAGACGGCTCCATAGGCGCCCTTGAGCTGCTGCTGGGCGCCCTATTGCCCACCTGTGTGGCGGCCCTTTTCTTCCTCCTGCTGTGAGCGCAGCGCCAAGCGCGTAACGTAGCGCCCAACCCTTTCCAAAATAAATGAACGACACCACCTTTGACTACATCATCGTAGGCGCCGGCACCGCCGGCTGCCTGCTGGCCAACCGCCTGTCGGCCGACGCCTCCAAGCGCGTGCTGCTGATAGAGGCCGGGCGCAAGGACGACTACCACTGGATCCACATTCCGGTGGGCTATCTGTACTGCATAGGCAACCCGCGCACCGACTGGCTCTACCACACCGAGCCCGACGCAGGGCTCAACGGGCGCGTCCTCAAGTACCCGCGCGGCAAGACCCTGGGCGGCTGCAGCAGCATCAACGGCATGATCTACATGCGCGGCCAGGCCAGGGACTATGACGCCTGGGCCCAGCTCAGCGGCGATGAGTCCTGGTCCTGGCGCAACAGCCTGCCCTACTTCAAGCTGCACGAGGACCATTACAAGGGCGCCAACGGCCTGCATGGTGCGCGCGGTACGCCCGCCGAGCTGCTCAAGGACAGTGACACCACTTACCACCAGACCCTTCGCCACCACCAGTCCGGCGGCGAATGGCGGGTGGAAAAACAGCGCCTGCGCTGGGATGTGCTCGACGCCTTTGCCCAGGCCGCAACCCAAGCTGGCATTCCCGCCACCGACGATTTCAACCGCGGCGACAACGAGGGCGTGGGCTACTTTGAGGTGAACCAAAAGTCCGGCTGGCGCTGGAACACGGCCAAGGCTTTTTTGCGTCCAACCTGCTATGCGCGCCCTAACTTCGAGCTCTGGACCAGCGCCCAGGTGGCCAAGCTGGTCATCGAAAAAAACAGCGGAGCGGATGCCGATCGGCCGCTGCGCTGCACCGGTGTGCAGGTCTGGAACGGCAGCGAAATGGTCACGGCGACGGCGCGCGGCGAGGTGATTTTGTCGGCCGGCGCCATCGGCTCGCCGCAGCTCTTACAGCTCAGCGGCCTGGGGCCAGCGGCCCTGTCGCAGGCGCTGGGCATTGCGGTGGCGCAGGACATTCCCGGCGTGGGCGAAAACCTGCAAGACCATTTGCAGATCCGCGCGGTCTTCAAGGTGAAGAACGCCATCACCCTCAACACCCAGGCCAACTCGCTCTGGGGCAAGGCCAAGATCGCCATGGAATACGCGCTCACACGCAGCGGCCCGATGAGCATGGCGCCCAGCCAGCTCGGCGCCTTTACCAAGAGCGATGCGGCCCAGCCCTACGCCAATCTGGAGTACCACGTGCAGCCACTCAGCCTGGAGGCCTTTGGCCAACCGCTGCACCGCTTCAATGCCTTTACCGCCAGCGTCTGCAACCTCAACCCGAGCAGCCGCGGCCATGTGCGTATCACATCGCCCGACTTCCACGCGGCACCGGCAATTGCGCCCAACTACCTCAGCACCGAAGAGGACCGCAAAATCGCCGCCGACTCACTGCGCATCACCCGCGCCATCGTGGCACAACCAGCCCTACAAAAATACGCACCCGAGGAATACAAGCCCGGCGTGCAGTTCCAGACCGATGCGGAGTTGGCCAAGCTCGCTGGCGACATTGCCACCACCATCTTCCACCCTGTAGGCACCACCGCCATGGGACCAACGAGCGACCCAATGTCGGTGGTCGATGCGCGGCTGCGGGTGCGGGGTGTGGCAGGGCTGCGCGTGGTCGATGCCGGTGTCATGCCGCGCATTACCAGCGGCAACACCAACTCGCCCACACTGATGATTGCCGAGAAGGCGGCCCAGTGGATTGCCGCAGACGCATAGGCCAGGAACCTGCGCTGCACAGGGTAAGTCCCGATGCCGCAGGCCAAAGCGGGCGGTTACAGTCGGTTCGTTCGCGTGTTGGAGCATTCATTCCATCGGCACGAGACCTGTTAGGCAATCGACCCCGAGGAACAGCCGCTGGACAAAGTATCAAAGCGGCAACTGCAAGCAAGAACAGTGGCACCCCGATGTGCCACAGAAAAGCACCAGCAACCCTGGTGCTTTTTTTTGCCCGGTCTTCGGTAGCATGCGCGCCCAGGGCGCTGCACAGTCGGATGCGACAATGCCGGCATGGAAATGCTTGTAGTGACGCTGGCCTCGTTGTTCGCCGGTTTTGTGGATTCGATGGTGGGCGGCGGCGGCTTGATTCTGGTACCGGCCCTGCTCAGCACTTTCCCCAATGCCCATCCGGCCACGCTGTTTGGCACCAACAAGGGCGCCTCGGTCTGGGGCACCGGCATGGCCACCTGGCAGTACAGCCGCCGGGTCACCATGCACTGGAACGTGATGCTGCCAGCGGCAGCGGCCGGCTTCATCGCGTCACTCGCCGGGGCTTGGTTGGTCACCTTGGTGTCGCCCGAATACCTGCGCAAGACGCTACCCGCCATTTTGCTGCTGGTGCTGGGTTACACCCTGGCCAAGAAGGAACTCGGGCGCCACCACGCACCCCGCTTCAACGGCCGCATGGAGGCCGCAATGGCCTGCTGCATAGGCGCGGTGATCGGCTTTTACGATGGCTTTTTCGGGCCTGGCACCGGCAGCTTTTTTGTCTTCTGCCTGGTGCGTTTTTTGGGCTACGACTTTTTGCATGCCTCGGCCGCAGCCAAGCTGCTCAACACCGCCACCAACATCTCGGCCCTGGCCCTGTTCATCGCCAAGGGCCACATCTGGTGGCACTTCGCCCTGGTCATGGCCGTCGCCAATGTAGTGGGCAGTCTGGCTGGCACGCACATGGCGCTCAAGCACGGCACCGGCTTCGTGCGCTGGGTTTTTATCGCCGTGGTCTCGGCGCTGATTTGCAAGACCGGCTTTGATGCATTCCGGCTCTAGCGTGACCCACCGGTCAGCTTGGGCGAGGCGGCCTGGGTCTTGGCCACAGGAGGCCAGGGCATGTCTGCTACCAAGCGCGGCTTGCCAATGGGAGTGGCGGCTTGGCCCTTGCTGACAGCGGCCAGGTCTTCCTCGTTGGGGTATTGGCCCGCCAGCCAATAGTCCAGCACCCTGCGCGCTATGGGTGCTGCATGCTCGGCACCGAAGCCGGCATTTTCCACCACCATGGCAATGGCAATCGTCGGGCTTTCGGCCGGCGCATAAGCGGTATAGAGCGCGTGGTCGCGCAAATGCTCGGCCAGTTTGCCGGCATCGTATTTCTGGTCCTTGCCGATGCCCACGGCCTGGGCCGTACCGGTCTTACCGCCGCTGCTGTAGCTGGCTCCTACAAACACACGCGCCGAGGTGCCCTCCAGCGTCACCCCGACCATGGCCTTGCGGATGATGTCGATGTTGGCGGCGTTCAGTCCCAGGTCCACCGCAGGTGGCGCCACGGCTGACACGGTGTTATGGGTCACTGCATCCTGGATGCTGGTCACCAGATGCGGCGGATGGCGCACACCATTGTTGGCCACGGTGGCCACGGCCTGCGCCAGTTGCAGCATGGTGAAGCTGTTGTAGCCCTGGCCGATGCCTAAGGAGATGGTTTCACCGGCGTACCACTTCTGCTGGTCAGCGCGCTTGTAGGCGCGGCGCTTCCAGTCGGTGGAGGGCAAGAGGCCGCGCGTCTCGCCCAGGATATCGACCCCGGTCAGGTTGCCAAAACCGAAGCGCTGCATTTGCTCGTGGATGGTGTCCACACCCATCTCGTTGGCCAGGGTGTAGTAGTAGGTGTCGCAGGAGACGACGATGGAGCGGTACATGTTCACCGCGCCGTGGCCGCCCTCTTTGTCATCGCGAAAGCGGTGGTTGCCAAACATGAAGTAGCCGGGGTCGGACACGGTGTATTCAGGGCTGCGGCTGCCCGTCTCCAGCGCGGCCAGGGCCATAAAGGGTTTGTAGGTACTGCCAGGCGGGTAGGTGCCGCGCAGGGCGCGGTTGAGCAGTGGCTTGTCGGGCGACTCATTGAGGGCCTGCCAGCTTTCGCTGTCTATGCCCTCGACAAACAGATTCGGATCAAAGGTAGGCTTGCTGACAAAGGCCAGCACTTCGCCGGTCCTGGGGTCCATGGCCACCAGGGCACCGCGGCGCTCGCCAAACATGGCTTCGATCAGGCCCTGCAGCTTGATGTCGATGGACAGCTTGACGGTGTTGCCCGGCGTGGCCGGGTTGCTGGCGAGCTTGCGCATGGCGCGCCCGCCGGCCGAGGTTTCGATCTGTTCCACACCGGTGGTTCCATGCAACTCTACTTCGTAGCTTTGCTCGATGCCGAGCTTGCCCATGTATTCGGTGCCGCGGTAGTTGTCCGGGTCGTCGCCCTCGTCGATCTTTTCCTTCTCCGACTGGTTGATGCGGCCTATGTAGCCAATCACATGGCTGGCCAGTTCGCCGTAGGGGTAGTTGCGAAACAGCCTGGCCTTGATTTCCACGCCGGGGAATCGGTAACGCTGGGCGGCAAAGCGGGCCACCTCGTGGTCGGTGAGGCGGGTGCGAATGGGCAGCGACTCGAAGCTGCGCGACTCTTCCAGCAGCTTTTTGAAGCGCCGGCGGTCGCGCGGCGTGATGTCCAGCACCCCGGACAAATCGTCCAGCAACTCTTCCAGCGGCCGACTTTTGCTGGGGGTAATTTCCAGCGTATAGGCCGAGTAATTGCTGGCCAGCACAATGCCGTTGCGGTCCAGGATCAGACCGCGGTTGGGCACGATGGGGACCACCGAGGTGCGGTTGTTTTCGGCCTGGGCGCGCAAATCCTCATGGCGCCAGACCTGCAGGTAGAGCAGGCGCGCAATCAGCAGCAAAAAGCAAAACATCGCAGCCAGGCTGAGCACGAAGACACGGGAGCGAAAGCGCGCCAGGTCCACTTCGACGTTGCGCAGGACGGTCATGGCAGCAGCGCAGTGCGCGCAGTGTTCTCAAAGAGCGGCGAAGCCACAAGCGTGGGGGCCATATTAAAGCGGCCGGTTAGCGTCGGGGTCGGGTGCGCGGCGCTGCGGTGCCAGCAACAGCATATTGGCCATCGGCCAAAGCACCGCTTCGAGCAGTGGCGCCAGCAGCATCGAGGTGCCAGGAAAGGCGCCACCGCCTAGCATGCGCAGGCTAAGTTCCACCAGATGGGCGGCGGCAAACAAGGGAAACACTTGCAGCGACTGCGAGGCAATCGGAAACCACAGCAGGCGGCGGTGCACGGTGATGGCAAAAAAGCTCAGCACCGTATAGGCCATGGCGTTTTGCCCCAGCAGCGCGCCCTGGTGCACATCCACCAGCAGGCCAAAGAAAAAGGCTGCGCCTATGCCCACGCGCAGCGGCTGGTGCACGGACCAGAACACCAGCACCACGGCCAGCAGATCGGGCACCCAGGCGGCGCGCCCGCTCAGGCCCATGTTCAAGAACATGTCAAACAACAGGCCTGCCAACATGCTGCCCCAAACGAACAGGGGGTTGGCTGGCAGCAGCAGCTGCTGGCCTGGACGCATGATCATGGTTTGGCCTCACCGCGTTTATTGCGTGGCACCGGCGGCGGCTCAACCGCGGGGCGCTGCGGCAGCTTGTCGGACAGGGGGTCGAGCACCAGCACATGGCTGGCACCAGCCACCACTGCGGCGGGCACGCAATAGATGCGGGCAAAGATGGCATCCACGCGCCGATCCACCTTCTCCACCCGCGCCACCGGCAGGCCGGGCGGATAGACACCGTCTACGCCGCTGGTGGTGAGCAGGTCACCCACCGAGGCATCGGCATTGGCCGCCATGTAGCGCAGCTCCATGGCATCGGCATGGGTGCTGGTGTCGCCAAAGGCCACGCCGCGCGCACCGGTGCGGGTGTTGAGCACGGGAATGGCGTGGTCACGGTCGGTAATCAGAGTTACCTCGCTCACCATGGGGTACACGCGGGTGACTTGTCCCAGCACACCGCGCTCATCGAGTACCGGAGCGCCGTTGCTGACCTTATCGAGCAGGCCCTTGTCGATGATCACCTTGCGCGAATAGGGGTCGGCCGAGTCGTACAAGACCTGAGCGGCGATGCCGCTGGTGGGAAGGCGCGGGCGCAGTTCGAGCAGCTTGCGCAGGCGTTCGTTTTCCAGCGTCAGTTGATCGACTTGGTTGGCCTTGAGCGACTGCAGGCCCAGCCTTTTAAAGGCCTCCTCCTTGTCGCGTTGCGCCGCATTCAAGCCATAAAAATAGTCGCGCCCGCCCTGCAGCAGGTGCACCGGTTGCAGGGCCAGCCACTGCACCGGATAGAGCAGGGCAGCCAGCGCCACGCGCAACGGCTGCATCACCTTGAAGCGGGCGTCCGCCACCATCAAAAACAAGGCCAGGGCGCTGCAGACGAACAGCTTTGACAGGGCCGAAGGGCCCTGGCGGAAGAACGGAGGGGGAGCGCGGTCCAGCGTACCCAGCGGCATCGCTGTCCTTGAAACTTATTCGCTGGTGAAAATGGAGCCCATGCGCTCCATCTGCTCCAGCGCAATGCCACAACCGCGCACCACACAGGTCAGCGGGTCTTCGGCCACCAGCACCGGCAAGCCGGTTTCTTCGGCCAACAGACGGTCTAGGTCGCGCAACAGGGCGCCACCACCGGTAAGCATCATGCCGCGGTCGGCAATGTCGGCACCGAGTTCGGGCGGTGTTTGTTCCAGCGCATTTTTGACGGCCGAAACAATGTTGTTCAGCGGGTCTGTCAGCGCCTCCAGAATTTCGTTGGACGAAATGGTGAAACTGCGGGGCACGCCCTCGGACAGATTGCGTCCGCGCACTTCCATTTCCTTGACCTCGGAGCCGGGGAAGGCAGAGCCGATCTGCTTCTTGATGGCTTCGGCCGTGGGCTCGCCAATCAGCATGCCGTAGTTGCGGCGGATGTAGTTGATGATGGCTTCGTCGAACTTGTCGCCACCCACGCGCACACTGCCCTTGTAGACCATGCCGCCCAGCGAGATGACGCCGACTTCGGTGGTGCCGCCGCCAATGTCAACCACCATGGAGCCGCTGGCCTCACTCACCGGCAGGCCGGCACCGATGGCAGCGGCCATGGGCTCTTCAATCAGGAACACATCGCTGGCACCGGCGCCCAAAGCGCTTTCGCGGATGGCACGGCGCTCCACTTGGGTGGAGCCACAGGGCACGCAGATGATGATGCGCGGGCTGGGCTTGAAAATGCCGCGCGGATGCACCATCTTGATGAACTGCTTGAGCATCTGCTCGGTGACGGTGAAGTCGGCAATCACGCCGTCCTTCATGGGGCGAATGGCTTCGATATTGCCGGGTACCTTGCCCAGCATGGCCTTGGCCTCACGGCCCACGGCCTGAATCGTCTTCTTGCCCTGGGGCCCGCCTTCGTGGCGTATGGCCACCACCGATGGCTCGTCAAGCACAATGCCCTTATCGCGTACAAAAATCAGGGTATTGGCCGTACCCAGGTCAATGGCCAGGTCGGTAGAAAAATACCGCCGGAAAGATCCAAACATCAAAAATCCTCTCAAGCACAAACGGGACTTCGCCCGTCCATCGCCGTGTTTAATTCAGTAAATACCGTGGAATGGACCTTACGACGAGCGCCAAAGCTTGCGTAAGACCAAAGGCAGGATAATAACCGATCGTCTGGAAAACCCATGACAAGAGGCCTTGACCAGGCACCGATTTACCTTTGCTTTCAAACCCATTCATTCATGTCACTGACATCTACCGACATTGCGCGCATCGCCCGGCTGGCGCGCTTAGAGCTCAGCCCCGCGCACAGCGAGCGCATGCTGGGCCAACTCAACAGCTTTTTTGACATCGTGGAACAGATGCGCGCGGTGGACACCACAGGCGTGGAACCCTTGGCCCATCCGGTAGCCACAATGGGTGAAATCGCGCTGCGCCTGCGCCCCGATGTGGTCAGCGAACCGAACCAGCGCGAAGCCAACCAAAAGAGTGCCCCAGAGGTCCAGAGCGGACTTTTTCTGGTGCCCAAGGTGATTGAATAAGGCCCCGCACCATGACGACATCCCTCTCCCAAACGTCCCTGCACGACCTCGGTGTGCAGCAACTGGCCGCCGCTCTGGCCAGCAAACAGATCTCCGCCGTGGAGGCCGCAGAATATTTTCTAAACCGTGGCGCTGCCCACAGCGCGCTGGGCGCCTATGTGGACGTGAACCGCGAGGTGACACTGGCCCAGGCCGGCGCCTGCGATGCGCGCCTTGCCGCCGGTACCGCCGGAGCACTCGAAGGCGTGCCGATTGCGCACAAGGACATCTTTGCCACGCAAGGCTTTGTCACCACCGCAGGCTCACGCATGCTCAAGGACTACCAATCGCCCTTTGACGCCACCGTGGTGGCCAAACTGGGTGCGGGCGTGGCAGGCATTGCCGGGGCCGGCATGGTCACCTTGGGCAAGCTCAACTGCGACGAATTCGCCATGGGTTCGAGCAACGAAAACTCGGCCGTGGCGCCCGTTGGACATGACGCACCCGCAGCGGTGCGCAACCCCTGGAACACGGACCGCATTCCCGGCGGCTCCTCGGGCGGCAGCGCGGTGGCCGTGGCCGCAAGGCTGGCACCGGCGGCCACCGGCACCGACACCGGTGGATCGATCCGCCAGCCGGCCTCGTTTTGCGGCATCACCGGCATCAAGCCAACCTATGGCCGCGCCTCGCGTTATGGCATGGTGGCCTATGCCTCCAGCCTGGACCAGGCCGGTCCCATGGCACGCAGCGCAGAGGACTGCGCCCTTTTGCTCAGCGCCATGTGCGGCCCCGATCTGGACCGCGACTCCACCTCCCTAGATGTGCCGGCCGAGGACTACAGCCGCAGCTTGAATGATTCCATTGAAGGCCTGCGCATTGGCATCCCCCAGGAGTTTTTTGGCGCTGGTCTCTCCGACGATGTGCGCGCTGCCGTCAACGCGGCGCTAGCCGAGTTTGAGAAGCTGGGTGCCAAGCTGGTGCCCATCAGTCTGCCGCGCACCGAGCTGTCGATCCCCGTCTATTACATCATTGCGCCGGCCGAGGCTTCGAGCAATCTGAGCCGCTTTGACGGCGTGAAGTTCGGCCACCGCGCCAAGCAGTACACCGACCTGGCCGACATGTACCAAAAGACCCGCTCCGAGGGCTTTGGCGAAGAGGTGCAGCGCCGCATCATGATAGGCACCTATGTGCTGTCGCATGGCTATTACGACGCCTACTACCTGCAGGCGCAAAAGATCCGCCGCATGATTGCCGACGACTTCCAAAACGCCTTCAAGGTCTGCGATGTGATTGCCGGCCCGGTAGCACCCACGGTGGCCTGGAAGCTAGGCGAAAAGTCCGACGACCCGCTGGCCAATTACCTGGCCGATATCTTTACCCTGCCGGCCTCGCTGGCAGGTCTGCCGGGCATGAGCCTGCCGGTGGGTTTTTCCAACACGGCGCAGGACCAAGGCATGCCGATTGGCATGCAGTTGATCGGCAATTATTTCAAGGAAGCGCAGTTGCTCAATGCGGCCCACCGCTTCCAGTTGGCCACGGATTTTCACGCGGCCAAGCCTGCAGGATATTGATATGGCAACTATGCAAGAACCCATCCTTTTGGACCGCCCCGATGCACCGCTGGTTGGCGGCTATGAAGTCATCATCGGCTTCGAGACGCACAGCCAGTTGTCCACGCAGTCCAAGATTTTTTCGCGCGCCAGCACCGCCTTTGGTGCCGAGCCCAATACGCAAGCCTGCGCGGTCGATCTGGCCCTGCCCGGCACCCTGCCGGTCATGAACAGGGGTGCCGTGGAACGCGCCATTGCGTTCGGCCTGGCCGTGGGCTCGCACATCGCCGAAAAAAGTATTTTTGCGCGCAAGAACTACTTCTACCCGGACCTTCCCAAGGGCTACCAGATCAGCCAGTTTGAGATTCCTGTAGTGCAGGGTGGCAATGTGGAATTCTTCATGGGCGAACGCAAGATGTCGGTGCGCCTGGTGCGCGCGCATCTGGAAGAAGACGCCGGCAAATCGCTGCACGAGGACTTCATTGGCCAAAGCGGCATCGACCTGAACCGCGCCGGCACACCGCTGCTGGAAATCGTCACCGAGCCCGACATGCGCTCCAGTTTGGAGGCCGTGGCCTACGCCAAGGAGCTGCACAAGATCGTCACCTGGATCGGTATTTGCGACGGCAACATGCAAGAAGGTTCGTTCCGCTGCGACGCCAATGTGTCGGTGCGCCGGCCCGGCGGCAAGCTGGGCACGCGCCGCGAGATCAAGAATCTCAACAGCTTCAAGTTCATGCAGCAGGCCATCGACTATGAGGTGCGCTGGCAGATCGAGCAGATCGAAGACGGCCACAAGATCCAGCAGGCCACCGTGCTGTTCAACCCCGATACCGGCGAAACGCGTGCCATGCGCACCAAGGAAGACGCGGCCGATTACCGCTACTTCCCCGACCCCGATCTGCCTCCTCTGTGCATTGCGCGCGAATGGGTGGAGAAGGTGCGCGGCGAGATGGCCGAACTGCCCCGCGCCATGGCGGCACGCTTTGAGAAAGACTATGCCTTAAGCGAATACGACGCCACGCAACTGACGCAAAGCCTGGCGCTCTCCGCCTACTTCGAGGCCGTGAGCAAGGCCTGCGGCCAGCCCAAACTGGCCAGCAACTGGATCACCGGGGAACTGGCCCGCCGGCTCAACGCGCAGGACCTGTCGATCGAGCAGTCACCGATTCAGCCGCAAACCCTGGCCGCACTGGTCAGCCGCATCAGCGACGCCACCATCTCCAACAATGCCGCACGCCAGGTGATGGACGCGCTGTGGGAAGGCAGTAGCAACTCGGTCGAGGCCATCATCGAGGCCAAGGGCCTCAAGCAGATGAACGACAGCGGTGCTTTAGAAAAAATCGTCGATACGGTGATGGCGGCCAATGCCAAGAATGTGGCCGAGTTCAGGGCCGGCAACGAGAAGGCGCTCAACGCATTGGTGGGCCAGATCATGAAGGCCAGCCGGGGCTTGGCCAATCCGCAGCAGGTGAATGACCTTCTGCGCGCCAAACTCGCCTGAACTTCAGGCCTCCTATTTGCCCGCGCTGCGCCAGAGTTGGCGCAAGCGGGCGAGTTCGTCATCGAGGCGGCTGTTGATACGTCGCGTCTCTTCTTCCTGGTCGAGAAGGAACTGCTTCTGGGCTGCCACGTTCTGGCTGTTTTCTTCCGCTTGGCGGCGCAGGTACTGGGGCGCCCTGTTGGGGTCCTTGCGGTAAAACTCCAACTCGTCGTCGAGCTTTTTGCGCTGCGCAGCCAGTTCCACCAAACGGCTGCTGGCGGCCTGGCTGACCGTTGCAATGTGCGCCAGCGTGGCGGCGCGCACCTTGTCATGCGAGTCCCGGTTGGGGTAGCGTGACAGCAGTGCCTTGTCCTGGCGGCGCTGCTCGTCTTGGCGGGAGCGCTCTTCGAACTCCTGCTTTTCCCTGGCCTCCTGCTGTGCGCGCTCGGTGGCGGTCAGACTGGGGCCGATTTTTTGTTTGAGCGTGCCGCTCGGGTTGAGCAGCTTTTGCTCGCGGTCCATGCATTCGGGAATCGGACGGTCGGAGGTGAGCTTGCGTCCCTGGGCATCGACACAGGTGTAAATGCCCACGGTCTGCGCCGACACGGCTGCGCCCCACAGGCTGCAGCACAACAGTCCTCCCATCACCCGCTTCATAAATCCCTTTATTCGACGCCGTAACGCTGACGGTAAGCCAGTACGCGCTGGTGGTCCTGCTCCGAACTGGCATTACCAGCCGCCGCCAAATACTGCATCAGATCGGACAGCTTCGCAATCGCACAGACTTGCAAGCCCAGTTTGTTTTGTACGTACTGCACCGCACTATACGGCACGTCTTGGCCGTTTTCGGTGGCCATCTCCTGGCGATCCAGCGCAATGCACACGGCATGCGGCGTGGCGCCTGCAGCCTCAATGATGGCGATCGACTCGCGCGCGGCAGTGCCGGCCGACATCACGTCATCGACCACCAGCACCCGACCCTTGAGCGGCGCGCCCACCAGCGTGCCGCCCTCGCCATGGTCCTTGGCCTCCTTGCGGTTGTAGGCAAAGGGGAGGTTGTGCCCACGCCTGGCCAACTCCACCGCCAGCGCCGCGCCCAGCGGGATGCCCTTGTAGGCCGGGCCAAACAGCATGTCGAAGGCGATGCCACTTTGCAGCAGACGCTCGGCATAAAATTCCGCCAAACGCATCAGCTTGGCGCCGTCATCGAACAGGCCTGCGTTGAAAAAGTACGGACTCATGCGTCCCGCCTTGGTCTTGAATTCGCCAAAGCGCAGCACCCCGCACTCCACGGCAAATGCCACAAACGCCTGGGCCAATGGGTCCGCTACCGCGCCTTGCGCAGGGTCTTGAATCGACATGGGAAATTCCTTGTTTAAGTTAACCAGCCTGAACCTCAACGGCATCCGTTCCGCCACCAGCAAAGGCTTGGAGGCCTGGCTTGCCCAGACCGCTCCCGATTGTATTTGCGTGCAGGAGATCAAGGCCCAGGCGCCGGACCTGGCCGACAAATTTGAAGAGATCTCGGGCCTGAAGGGCTACTTCCATCTGGCCGAAAAAAAGGGCTACTCCGGCGTGGGCGTCTACACCCGCTTGGAGCCCAGCGATGTGGTGGTGGGCTTCAACTCCACCGAGTTTGATTCCGAGGGCCGCTATGTGGAGCTGCGCTTTGACACGCCCAGTCGTAAGCATTCCCTCATCAGCGCCTACTTCCCCAGCGGCAGTTCGGGCGAGGAGCGCCAGGCGGCCAAGTTCCGCTTTCTGGATGAGATGTACCCCTACCTGATGGCGCTCAAGGGCCAGCGCGATTTCATCCTGTGCGGCGACATCAACATCGCACACCAGGAAATTGACCTGAAGAACTTCAAGGGCAACAAAAAGAACTCCGGCTTTTTGCCCGAGGAGCGGGCCTGGATGAGCCGGCTGCTGACCGAGGGCGGCATGGTCGATGTGTACCGCCATCTGGAGCCGACCGCCACCGATGCCGCCTACACCTGGTGGAGCAACCGCGGCCAGGCCTATGCCAAGAACGTGGGCTGGCGCCTAGACTACCATCTGGCCACCCAGACACTGGCGAACGGCGCCCGCGAGGTGGACATCTACAAGGGCGTGAAGTTCTCCGACCACGCGCCCATCACGATTGGCTACGACTGGGCTCTTTGACTGGGCGCAAGCGTTGCGATTTGGTGATTGCACTATCGACTATCACGCTGGCTGAAGTTTTAACGGGTCCATTTAAAGCCGGGCAGACTGCATTAGCCAAACGCTATGAGAAAACCCTGTCGCTCTACCGCGTGATTCCGGTCTCGACGCCGATTGCTGCCTTGGCAGCGCAATTGCGGGCCCAATACAAGTTGAAACTCCCAGACGCAATTCAGTTGGCCACGGCCTTGGATATCGGTGCTACTGCTTTTGTGACACATGACCGTGACTTCTCTCGGGTAAGCGGCGTGGAAATTTTGACGAGTGACAAAATTTACGACTGAGGCCAAAAACGCCCCTCCCTCAAAAGGTAAACCAAGCGAATTTCCGTTCTGAAGAAGGACACCCAATTCCAGCACTTACCACCCGGTGCAAACTGACAGCGGGTCTACTGTTTGCCGATCTGCCTGCCAATTAGCCGACACGACGCGTGACGACGCCAGCGGGCTTTTCGGTCTCAAAAAGCGTCATGGTTATAGGGATAAGCATGACGAGCGCTGCGAATTACAGCGAAGCGCAACGGCTGTCCGCCGGCTCGCATAGATGCCGGTCTGCTGGCGGTGCCCGATCAGCCGGTCCTCAACTGACTTCCCTGTTCCATTGCTCCCCGGACCCCAAGTTCCGCCTTGAGTTGTACGGCAGTTCGCCGTAAGATTGCATCAGGAGGACCCAACAATGCCCGTCGCCATCTCTACCGCCCGTCTCGAAGCCCGGATCAGCACCGATTTGCATGCGATGCTCAAGCGTGCCGCTGAACTTCAGGGGCGCACCATGACCGATTTCGTGGTCGCCGCCGTGCAGGACGCCGCGCATCGCGCCATCGAGCAGGCCGAAGTCATCCGTCTGTCTCTGGCCGATCAGGAATGTTTCGCGCAAGCGCTGCTGTCGCCACCGAAACCGGCCCCAGCTTTGGAACGCGCCTTTACCCGTCGCAGCAAGCTCTTGCGCACTGCATGAGTCGTGCACCGTTCCAGCTTTCGCCGCTCGATGCAGCACATGATCGCTCCGTCTTCCGCAGTGATTCGGAGCCGCTGAATCGCTACCTGCAAGAGCAAGTCACCCAGGACATTCGCCGCCGGGTGGCCGCTTGCTTCGTAGCCTTGGCGGATGGGCAGCGCATCGCGGGTTACTACACCTTGGCATCGGCAAGCCTGTTGCTGGCCGATCTTCCGGCCAGCACTGGCAAGAAGCTACCGCGCTATCCGACCGTGCCCGCAGTTCGCATGGGTCGTTTGGCCGTCGATCAGACGTTCAAAGGCCAAGGTCTAGGCGGTGCGCTGCTGGCCGATGCGCTCGACCGTGCTGCACGTTCGGAGATTGCCGCCTTCGCCCTGGTGGTGGATGCCAAGGACGAGGCGGCAGCAGCTTTCTACCAGCATCACGGCTTCCTTGCCTTGCCAGACTCGCGGCTGACCCTGTTCTTGCCGCTGGCAACCGTCCAGTCGCTGGGCGGATAACTGGGCACATCACAACGCTAGGCGTAGATGGGAATACGGCGCGTGAAGTTCTCCGACCATGCGCCCATCACGATTGGCTACGACTGGTAAGGGCCTTCGAGGGTCTTGAGCACATTCGCGCGGCTGCTGTAAGCCTCGGCCACAAACGGATCGCTGACGCCGTAGATCCCATGGCCGTCGCGCGCCAAGATGTTCGAATCCACCAGCATGTTGGCAACCTTCTGAATTTCCTCCGCGCCAACCAGGCGGCCAAGCTCGACGCTGTATTCATCGAGCGTCGCAGCGGAGAAGAGCTTCTTCACGCCCTGTCCGCCTTGCTTGCACACATAGCCAAAAATGGTCAGGGCTTAGGGACCGAGTTCATCGAGTCGAGCCAGATCCACGCTGGCTGCGGATTGCCGTACGCCCTCAGTGATCGCGCGCAGATCCTGATCTGCATCCACGACATTTGGCAACTGCTGGAGTGCATAGAGCGCCTTCATGAGTTCCTCGGGTCGGCGGCCCAGTCGCACGAAGCAATCGAAGGCGACTTTCAGGGTCGGCCTCCTTTCGCCTAAATCGGCCTCCTTCAGCAACCAATCGACAAAGTCGATCTCCAGGACAGGGAAGTCCTCCGACATGGCTCCGTTGAAGGCTTGCTTGCCTTTGATCGTCAGTTCGCGGACCCGGGCGCGGTGTGAACCGGTGCCAAGGAACAGGAAGTACCCGGGCGTGTCCGGGGTCAAGTTGATTTCATCCCGGGCCGCCTTGAGGGCCAGCAGCATGCTGTCGCCGTCGTCGGAACCCAACGCTTGCTGGACTTCATCGACGATAACCACGACGTCGGTCTTGGCCAGGTGCACCAGCTCGGAGAAGGCACCCGCCAACGTGTTTCCCTCGTTCTTGCCGAGCTCTGCCAGGTTGAAGCCGAATTTGAAACCGGCCGCCCCCAGGTCCAGGCCTTTGAGCCGCTTCAAAATCCCCACCGCCTTCGAGTCCGCACGCTCAAGATCTGCCAGCGTTTTGCGCACAGCGCCCAAGAGAAGGTCACTCGGCTTGACGGCCGTATTGCTCCAGAGATCGACATACACCACGATAGCCCCTGCGCCTCAAGCGCGGGAATCAAGTCGCCGCGAAGAAATGTCGTCTTGCCGATCCGGCGCAACCCGCCCAGAAAGAGGCCAGAACGGAATTTCTTCATCAGCCCCTTGGGCCGCAGCAGCTGGTCCGCCATGTCTGAGGCGATTTTCGGTCGGGGAAAGGTCATCCTTATCCTTTTTTATGGAATTCGGATAAATATCGCTATTCCATAATTTTTTGTAAATTGCGCCAACCTGGAAAGGACAGGGCGCGTTCCCCGACCATGCGCCGATTGGCTACGACTGGTAAGGGCCTTCAGCGTTTGAGCCAGCCCAGGCCCTGTGAGGTTGCGCCCGCTGCCTGTCCCCGCTGGGGTCGGTATTCACAACCCACCCAACCGTCCCAGCCGCAGGCCTTGCTGACTTCGTCGATGACGCCAAACAGGTAGTCGTAATTCAGCTCACCCACATCGGGCTCGTGGCGCTCGGGCACACCGGCAATTTGAAAATGTCCGACCTGCCCGAGCGGCAGGTAGTGGCGAATCTTGCTGGCCACATCGCCCTCCACCACCTGGCAGTGGTAGAGATCGAATTGCACCTTGAGGTTGGGCGCGCCTAGCTCTTGCACGATGGCGTGGGCCGCGTCCTGTCGGTTCAAAAAGAAGCCGGGGATGTCGCGCGTGTTGATGGGCTCGATCAGCACCTCGCGTCCTGCCGCCGATGCCGCAATGGCCGCCCAGGACAGATTGGCAAGGTAGCTGTCACGCAAGGCACCAGGGTCGGCACAGGCCGGTGCGATGCCTGCCATGACATGGATACGCGGGCAGTCCAGCACGGCGGCATATTCCAGCGCGCGCTTGAAGCCTTCGCGAAACTCCGGCTCGCGCCCCGGCAAACAGGCAATGCCGCGTTCGCCTGCATTCCAGTCGCCGGGCGGCGCGTTGAACAGCACTTGCTGCAGGCCCTTGTCCTGCAAGCGTTGGGCTATTGTCCGGGCCGCAAAGTCGTAGGGAAAAAGGAATTCCACGGCTTCAAAGCCGTCCTGGGCGGCAGCGGCAAAGCGGTCCAAAAAGTCGTACTCGTTGTAGAGCATGGTGAGGTTTGCGGCAAAGCGAGGCATGGTTGGTTCCTGCAGGGGTGAGGGCTTGATCGGTTCCGAGTCTACGGTTTGCCGGGGCTGCCTGCGCCCTGCCTTTGCGGTGGATACACTGAGCCCGATGCCGTTTGCAGCAGCCAAGAGGGAACCATGGAACGACGCGAACTACTTGCCATGGGCGCCGCCTTATGGATGCAAGACACACAGGCCAAACCCGCTTTGCCCGAGCCCGAAACGCTGACGCTGTGGGCCAGCGGACTACCGGCAGGCGGCAGCGGACCTTCGGGACCGGAACAGGTCAGTGCCAAAGGTTCGGTGACCCACATTTCCACTCCCAGGCTGGTGCTGTACCGGCCCAAGCAGCCCGATGGCAGCGCGGCCCTGCTCATGGCCGGCGGGGGCTACGCGCATATCGAGCGCCGCAGCGAAAGCATTCCAACAGCCGAGTGGCTGAGCGCGCGCGGCACCACGGTCTACGAACTGATTTACCGGCTGCCGGGCGAGGGCTGGCCCCGGGAAGCGCCGTTTCAAGACGCGCAACGCGCCATGCGACTGATCCTGTCCAGAGCGGCGCAAGACGGCGTTAATGCGCAGCAAGTCGGGGTCATCGGGTTTTCGGCCGGGGGCCACCTCGCGGCCATGACCGCAGCAAGATCGCAAGACGCTTGGTACGCCGCCAGCGACTCGATTGACCAAATTGCAGCACGAGCGCATTTTGCGGCCCTGCTCTACCCCGTGATCACCTTTATGCCGCCCTATGACCGGACGCATGCGCGGCGCGAGATTGTGGGGCGTTCGCCCAGTCGGGCGGACAGCGAAAAATTCTCGGTAGAACAGCAGATCAACAGCAACATGGCGCCCACGTTTTTGGCACAGGCCGCTGACGATGCGACCGTCCCCGTCCAGAACAGCCTGCTGCTGTTCCACGCACTCACGGCCGCCAAGGCACAGGTCGAGATGCATATTTTTCAGCAGGGCGGTCATGGCTGGGGCATGGGCAAGGACAGGCCCTACGTGGGTCAATGGCCGGTCCTGTTCGAGCGCTGGGCCCGCAACAACGGCTGGTTCCAAAAGGGCTGAACACGCGCCGGATTTCGCCCATCCTCGCCAGCCTTGGCCGTTTGCGCTATGGTTCAGATCAGCGCAATCGGCGCAATGGTTTTCTCCAAAAAACAGATTCGGCGGAGGATGCATGGGAGCATTGAGAGGCGCAGTTAGGACCCGACAGCCCTGCGCATGCGCGGTGCGACCCGCATGAGCTCCCCCACGCTGGACCGTGTGCTCGACGCAGTGCTGCGGGTCGATGCCCGTTTTGACATCCGGTTCATCTCCGAGCAGGGCCAGCGCTGGCTCAACCGGGCACCGGGATCCGAGCTGCCCAAGAACTTCATGGATATCGTGCACCCAGACGACCTGCCGGCCCTACGCCAAATCCTGGTCGGCACACCGGACTCCTTTGCCTGCGACCTGCGCATCCTCAAGGGCACCACCGAATGCTGGGTCCATCTGCGCAGCTACTGCCTGACGGAAGCGCGCGAGCTGGTGCTGTGCATTGTGGACATCTCGCAGTGGAAGACCGAAGACTCCGCCCTGCGCCATGCCGCCGAACATGACGAACTGACCGGCCTGCCCAACCGGGCCGCGCTCAAGCGGGCGATGGAGCAACGCATACAGTCCAACCGCAAGGTGTTCTCGGTCGCCCTGCTGGACCTCGATGGTTTCAAAAACGTCAACGACCGCTACGGCCATGCCATGGGCGATGCGGTACTGGTGGAGACCGCCAAGCGGCTGAGCAAGCTGCTCGCACCGGGCGACCTGATCGCGCGCTTAGGGGGTGACGAGTTTGTGCTGCTGCTGGAAGGCAAGCAGGCACCGGCGGCGCAGCAGGCACTGAAAAACGTGCTGCGGGCCATGGCCCGCCCCTTCAACACGGCGCCGCACAATGCCTACCTGGGCGTAAGCATTGGCGTGGCCGAATTCCCTCTGCATGGCGAGGACTACTCGATGCTGCTGAAGAACGCCGACACCGCCATGTACCAGTCCAAGAACTCCGGCAAGAACCGCATCACGCTGTTTGCACGGGCCCAGGCCCATGCCGATCTTGCCACCCAGGCGGCCATTCACAAGGGCATACAGGAGGGGGAATTTTTTATGGAGTACCAACCCCAGTACGACATGCAGCGCCGACTGGTGGGCGCCGAATCCCTGATGCGCTGGACCAACACCGCCCTCGGACGGATGGTGCCTGAACAGTTCATCCCGATCGTGGAAGTAGCCGGTCTGATGCCCTTTCTGGGCAAATGGGCGCTGCGCTATTGCTGCCACCAGCTGAAAAATTTCCTTGCCTTGGACCCTGACTTTGTGTTGTCGGTGAATGTTTCGCCAACCCAGTTCAACAGCGCCAACTTTGACGACCAAGTGCTGGAGGTGATTGCCGAGACCGGCATCAACCCGAGCCGGTTGGTTCTGGAAATTACCGAATCAACCCTGATGAACAGCCAGAAAAAAAACCAACTGGCCCTTATCCGGTTGTACGAACAGGGCGTGCGTTTCTCGATTGACGACTTTGGCACCGGCTTCTCCAGCCTGTCCTACCTGACACGCCTGCCGGTATCGAGCATCAAGATCGACCGGGCCTTTGTATGCGCCATGGGCGAACAACCCGCGCCCAACAACTCGGACCGCAAACTGATAGGCGCCATGATCAAGCTCGCCCACAGCATTGATCTTTGGGTGGTGGCTGAGGGTGTGGAGACGCAGACCCAATACGACTTTCTCAAGGCGGCCGGCTGCAACCTGGTGCAGGGCTACCTGCTGGGCCGGCCGATGTCGGCCGAGGCCCTGGCGCTCCGGTTTTCGGCGCAGACAGAAGCAGCGCTATGAGTACGGCCGTGGTGGACAAGCTGTGGCAGGCCATCCGGGACTCCAAGGGGGTACCGGCCTCGGAGCGCGCGGTGACTTCTGTGCTCGGCGCGCTGGACGGCGATCACGAGGACAGGCAGGCGGTGGTCGGCCATATCACCGAGGACTTTACGCTGACGCACAAGGTGCTCAAGCTGGCCAATTCGTCGATGTACGCGCCGTTTGGCGGGGGCTGTGCATCGGTCAGCTCGGCCCTGGAGGTGCTTGGCACGGAGGCGCTGCTGCATCTGGTGCTGGGTGCCGACCTGATTTCGCAGGAGGAGCTGCAACAGAACGACAACCTATCGCTCACCCTGTTGGCCTCGGAGCTGGCGCGCAACGCCTGCGTGGAGCGCGCCGAAGACGCCGCGATTGCGACCCTGGTGTTTGAAATCGGCCGCCTGATGACCCACCAGTACCTGCCAGCAGAGGCCACCGCCATTGCCCTGCGCGTGGCTGCCGGGCTGGAGCCGCAAGCGGCAAGCGACGCCGTGCTGGGTCTGTCTTACCAGGCGCTGGGGCTTGAGCTGGCCGCACGCTGGCATCTGCCCGAAGCCCTGCGTGCAACACTGCAGGGCAAGGGCGACCACCTGCTGTCGGGCATTGCCCGCTTTTCCAGCGCGGCCGCCGCACTGATCCATGAGGGCAAGCCCGATGCCGTCCAAGTCCTGCTGGCGCAACTGGAGCTGCCCGGCATCGACAAGTCACACCTGGGTAAGCTGATAGGGCACAAGGCCAGCGAAGCCTTGGGGCGCGGCAGGAACCACTGCACCGAGGCCGCGCTGGGTGAACTACTGCAGTTGCTGTTGGAGGACAAAAAAACCTCGCTGGAGGCGCTGGCCAGCTCCCTGCTGCCGGGACTGGCCGAGCGCCTACAGACCGCGCACTGCCTGCTCTTTGTGCGCACACGCTCGGGCGAACTGCGCGTGCGCAATGGCTGCGGCAAGGGCATTGATGAGCTCAGGAGCCGCTTGAAGATTGCGGCCGCGTTCAAACCCACCGCCTTTCATGCGGCGATCCAGAACAACATCGACATCGCCATCGCCGATGTGGCCAAGCTCAGGGACGCCAACCTGCCCGATGGCTATCGCCTGCTACTGCCGCATGTCACGCAGTTCGTCATTCTGCCGATTGCCACCCAGCGGGTATCGGGGCTGCTGTATTGCGACTGGGACAACGCCCGCGTACTCCAGCCCGCTGAAATGGAAGCCTTGAAAAAGCTGCGCAATCTGTTGCTGCCTTTTTTCCCCCAATAGCCCGCTCACAAGTTAGCAACGTCGGATCGCGCGAACAGCAGCGCAGGCTGATGCTGCAATAATGCGAGCGATGTTCTCCCTGCAATCGTCCCTGCGAAAGGCCCACTACATCGCCCGCTTCATGCTGGTGTGGTTTGCCTTGTCCCTGGGTGTGGCGATTGCCGCACCGCTGGTGCATCCGCAGGCACTGCAACTGGTCTGCACGGCCTCGGGCAGCATCAAGGCGATTGCCATCGGCGAGGAGGTACAGGGCAACAGCGCCAGCCACCACACGCTGGACTGCCCGCTGTGTGCTGTACTGGGCGCACCGCCGCCGCTGGACATGGTTTTCTTTAGCGCCGCCGCGCCACAGGCTCTTGCGCTGCCGCTGCGCGACACGGACCCTGCGGCCGCACAGAACTCTGCCGCGCCGCCGCCGGCGCGTGGCCCACCCGCACAGGCCTGAGCCCCGCACGTTCGCGTGCACCGGCCACACATTGGCCTTCTGCTGAATTGCGCTCGCCGCGCTGTGGCGCGTCTGAGCCGTCTTCCCTTTTTCCGCCCATCCCTTTGTTCACGCTTTACGAGGTCGCCATGCGTACTTATCTTTTGCCTTCTACCCTGCGCTGCGTCGCAGCCGCTGGCTTGACCGCCGCCCTGTTGTGCCAGACCGCCATGGCGCAAACCGTGCTGGTGCAAAACGCCTGGGCCCGCGCCACAGTGCCTGGCCAAATGGCCAGCGGCGCCTTCATGAGCCTGTCGTCCTCCACCGGCTCGCGGCTGAAATCTGTGTCCTCGCCGGTGGCAGGCGTCTCCCAGGTGCATGAGATGCGCATGGAGGGCGACATCATGAAAATGAAGGCGCTGGAAAACGGCCTGGAGCTTCCTGCCGGCAAGACCGTGGAGCTCAAACCCGGCGGTTACCACGTGATGCTGATGGACCTGAAGCTGCCGCTCAAAAAGGACACCACTATCCCCTTGACCCTGGTGTTTGTGGATGCCAAGGGTGTGGAGAGCAAGACTGAGCTCACAGTGCCGGTGCGCACCATGGTGCCTATGCACTGAAGCCCCAGCGCCCGGTCTCCTCAGCCAGCGAAAAACGCCACCCGGTTGCGCCCACCCGCCTTGGCTGCGTACATCGCCGCATCGCCATGCAGCAGCAGCTCGGCAGCATCGGGCTGCCCATTGCCAAACAGGACCACGCCTATGCTGGCCGATGCGGCATGGGTGACATGGACCGGCTCTGAAAGGGGGCCCAGCGCATCGAGCTGGTAGGGTGCGGCCAGGCTGAGGCGGATTTTTTCGGCCACCTCGGCGGCCAGTTGTCCGGACTTGTGGGCATCGCTGTCGAGTTCGGCCAGCAGCACCACAAACTCGTCGCCACCAAAGCGGGCCACGGTGTCCACCTCGCGCACACATTGCACCAGCCGACTGGCAACCTCCTTGAGCATCAGGTCGCCCAACTCATGGCCGTAGCGGTCGTTGAGCGGCTTGAAGTTGTCCAGGTCCAGAAACAGCAGCGCGCCATATTGTGCGGACCGCTTGCTGCGGGCCAGCGCTTGGCGAATGCGGTTGTTCAGCAGGCGCCGGTTGGCCAGCCCGGTCAGCGCATCGAAGTAGGCTAGGTAGGCGGTCTCGTCTTCTGCCAACTTGCGTTCGGTGATATCCACGATGGCCATCACCGCCATCTGTGCCTGCAGCGGGCCGACGCTGACCTGGTACCAGCCACTGCTGCCGTCCTGGCGCCGCTGGCGGATTTCTTCATGCAGGGTCTCGCCCTGGCGCAAGGCGTAGAGACAGCGTTCGCCAAAGCCGTCGTAGTCTTTCTGGCTGACGAACAACGCACGCATGGGCAGTCCGGGCAGGGTACGGGCGGTGTAGCCCAGCATGCGGCAGGCCGCATTGTTGGCCCAGACAACGGTGCGAGCGGCCAGGTCAGCGCGGACCAGGCCGATGAAGTCACTGTCCAGAATCGCCCGCTGTTCCGCCAGCAGCAGCTCCGTGGCGGTGCGGGATTGGGTCGCCTGGTCTAGCGCCTGTTGCAGCCGCCGCTGCACCTGCAGCAACTGTGCATTGCGCCGGCGTATTCCCCTGGCATGCAGGGCCAGTACCGCCAGGCCTACGCTGAGCAGCCCGACCAAGGTCCATTCGCCCCACTCCAATTCTTGGCGCGTGACGTAGACCACTTGCTTGCCTTGGCTCGGTGCATCGGCCGCTGCGGCCTGCGCTGTGGCCGCTGGCATCTGCTGCTCCAAGACCCGCACGGCCAGACCGTTGCGCATGGCCAGCGCTTGGCCGACACTGCCTGCAAGCAGCAACCCCACGATCAGCAGGGAGCGTGGCGTGGGCCGCATGGCAGCTGTGGGCTGGGGCCTTAAAAGTCGATAGCCAGTGGCGTGGGCAGCTTGTCGTCGAGGTACAGGCTGTACTCGTCCCAGATATCGACGCCGTAATGCTCATCGCACAGGGCCTCGATATTGGCCAGGGTGATGAACAGGGTGCTAAACATGGTGTCGTAGTAAAAGGGCTCGCTGGTGCCTGCGTCCACGTTTTCCTCGTGGTGGTAACCGTGCACCCACACGCGTTTGCCGGCGTAGCGGGCCTCAAAGGCCGCCTTGCGCTTTTGGTATTCGGCCTCTTCGTACTCGTCGTCGGCCATCTTGTGCAGATGGTAGGCGTTGCCGTGCAGGGGGTGGCTGGGGTCGAGCTGCAAATCAATGCTTTGCCAGACGGTCGATATTTGGGTTGCCACATTGGCCAGTTGCTCGGGGGTGATATCGCCCTCCCAGTGCACTACGTCGATGCAACGGGACTCGCCCACTTCTCCGTCCCAAATGCTGGCGCTGTGTTTCATGGTCTTGCTGTTCATGGGGATGGTATTCCTGGTGACTGGGGTGACCCCTATCTTATGTGGCTTTGCACACTTGTGACACCTGCATGAAACGCCCAGATTCCGCGCAACATCAAACAATGAGGAGATCGCACGTGAAACGCCTGACCGGACCTCTGTATTTTTGGGTCCTGATCGCCATCCTGATCCTGACCAACTTCAGCGGCAATGGTGTGGCCACGGTGGTGGTGGCGCATTGGAAAAAAGAGTTGGACCGCGATGCCATGCACGCTGCACTGAAATCCTGAACAAACCCCAAGGCTGACCGCCGCCTAGCCGCCCGCAGCCTTGTGTGCGCGCTCGTACAGCGGCATCACCTTGGGCAAATTGGCCTGGATATCGGCAATGCGGGTGCTTCCCGCCGGGTGGGTGGACAGCCATTGCGGCGGTGCGCCCTTGCTGGCAGCGCCCATCTTCTGCCACAGCGTGACGCCCGCGCGCGGGTCATAGCCGGCCCTTGCGGCCAGCTCCATGCCCACCAGATCAGCCTCGGACTCGTCGGAACGGCTGAACTCCAGCGTCAGCAACTGGGCGCCGTAATTCGTCACGGTCTGGCCGATCTGGCCCAAGCCGAAAAGTTGGGTGACCAGGCCAACGCCCATGCCGGTCGCTGCGCTCTTGCCCATGCGTTCGCGCGCATGCTCGCGCAGGGCATGGGCAATCTCATGGCCCATGACCATGGCCACCTCATCGTCGTTCAGTTTCAAGGTCTTCAAGATGCCGCTGTAGAACGCAATTTTGCCGCCCGGCATGCAGTAGGCATTGATCTGTGTGGAGCCGATCAGGTTGACCTCCCACTGCCATTGTTTGGCCCGTTCGTTCCAGGGAATGGCAAAGGGAATCAGGCGCTGGGCAATGCCGCGCAGGCGCTTGAGCTGGGCGCTGTCAACCGGAGCCAGGGCCTTTTTGCTATCGGCCTGCTGCAGCATCTGCGCGTACTGCTGCTGCGCCGAGCGCTCCACCTGGTCGGCCGGCACCAGCTTGGTAAAGGCCGAGTTCTTGCCGACGTTGACGCCCTCCTGCGCTACAGCCAGCACAGGCGCGGCCAGCAGCGTGCACAGTGCCAGCAGGCGCAGGCGCCGGTTCAAGAAAAAGTTGCGTGTGTTCATAGGATCCGAAGGTAGAGGCCGCAAACAGCAAGTGGCCAGCAAGTATTATTCCCCGCATGACTCCTACAACGCACAGCGAGGCCAGGCCGGCCGACAAACCCACATGGGCGCAAACCCTCAAGGTCTATCTGGAGCCGGCCTCGCTGCGCATGCTGTCGCTGGGATTCTCGGCCGGACTGCCCCTGCTGTTGGTGTTTGGCACGCTGAGCTTTTGGCTGCGCGAGGCCGGGGTGGACCGCAGCACCATCGGCTTCTTGAGCTGGGTCGGCCTGGCCTATGCTTTCAAGTGGGTCTGGTCGCCGCTGGTGGACCGCATGCCCATCCCCCTGCTGACGCGCTGGATGGGGCGGCGGCGCAGTTGGCTGCTGTTGGCGCAGGCACTGATCATGGGCGGCCTGGTCAGCATGGCATTCACCGACCCCAAGCTGGCGTTGGCACCCATGGTCTGGTGCGCCATCGCCGTGGCCTTTGGCTCGGCCACGCAGGACATTGCACTGGACGCCTTTCGCATCGAGTCGGCCGACAGCGAACACCAAGGCGCCCTGGCCGCCACCTACCAAACCGGCTACCGCCTGGCCATGATCTGGGCCGGCGCTGGTGCGCTGTGGATTGCCGCCCGCTCAGAGGTGGCAGGTGCTGCGGTCTACCAGCAAGGCGCCTGGCGGACCGCCTATTTGGTGATGGCCTGCAGCATGTTGCCCGGTGTGCTGACGGTGCTGTTTTCCAAAGAGCCCACGCCGCGCGCCTTGGCGCACGCAAGGAACGCCAGCGAATGGCTGCGCGGTGCGCTGGTGGAGCCCTTTGCCGAATTCATACGCCGCTACCGCTGGCAAGCCGCACTCATCTTGGCGCTGATCGCCACCTACCGCATCAGCGATGTGGTGATGGGCATCATGGCCAATCCGTTTTATGTGGACATGGGCTACAGCAAGGACGAGGTCGCCGCTGTGACCAAGGTGTTTGGCGTCATCATGACCTTGGTGGGTGCGTTCATAGGCGGCGCCATGGCCCTGCGCCTGGGCGTGATGCGGGTGCTGATGCTGGGCGCGGTGCTGAGCGCCGTCAGCAACGTGATGTTCTCCTGGCTGGCGGGTCAAGGCCACGATGTGAGCAAACTGGTGTTTGTCATCTCGGCCGACAACCTAGCCAGCGGCATTGCATCCTCCGCCTTCATCGCCTACCTGTCCTCGCTGACCAATGTGAACTACTCGGCCACCCAGTACGCCATGTTCAGCTCCATGATGCTGTTGCTACCCAAATTTGTGGCCGGCTATTCCGGTGTCTATGTGGACGCCTTTGGCTATGCGAATTTCTTCACCGCCACCGCCCTGCTGGGTCTGCCGGTGCTGCTGCTGGTGAGCCTGGCCTCGCGCATTGCAACCCAACCCAAAGGCGATTGAAAGCGGAGTTCTTAAGGTCGCACAAGCAACGTCACCACTCGCCTGTTTACCTATCTTTACCCCCACTTGAAGTCCGGCAAATTACGGAGTGAAGCGTCGGCGCTAGACTGCGCAGCATGAGCCAACACCTGCTAATGATTGAAGACGACGCCCGCCTGGCTGCCATGGTGGGCGAGTACCTGGAACAAAACGGCTTCACGGTCAGCAAGGCGCCGGACGGCCTGTCCGGCCTTGCCCGCCTGAGCCAGAACGGTGACAACCATCCGCCGGAACTGGTGATTCTGGACCTGATGCTGCCCGACATCGACGGCCTGGAAGTCTGTCGCCGGGTGCGCGCCCTGCCCACCGGCATGGCACAGACGCCCATCCTCATGCTGACCGCCAAGGGCGACCCGATGGACCGCATCATTGGCCTGGAGATGGGCGCCGACGATTACCTGCCCAAGCCCTTCGAGCCGCGCGAACTGCTGGCAAGGGTGCGCGCCATTCTGCGGCGCAGAACCGAAGCACCGAGTCTGGCTGCCAGCAATGTGCTGCGCTTTGGCTCGCTCTGCATAGACCGCGATGCGCGCAGCGTGACCGTGGCCAACGAAACTGCGGACCTGACCTCGTACCAGTTTGATCTGTTGGTGGCCTTGGCCGAGCGTGCCGGACGGGTGCTGACGCGCGACCAGATCATGGAGGCCGTGCGCGGGCGCGAGCTGGAGGCCTTTGACCGGTCGATTGACGTGCACATGGGGCGCATACGCGCCGCCATCGAGACCGATCCCAAAGACCCCAAGCGCATCCTGACGGTGCGCGGCGTCGGCTACGTCTTTGCCCGGCAGCAGGAATGAGCGCGTCCCGCCAGTCCGATGCGCAGCCTCAAGGAAGGCCCATGGGCCTGTTCCTGCAGAAGCTGTATGTGCGCATTTGGCTGGCCGTGGTTCTGGCCGTGGCGGTATTGACGCTGCTGGTGGGTTGGGCCTGGCGCATGACGGCCGAGCCGCCGTTGCGCGAGGTCGTGGTACGCAATGCTGCGGGCGAAATCATAGGCAATGGCCAGGCACGTCTGGCCCGTGGACCGGACGGCCGCAGTTGGCAGCCACGCGCACCTGAGCCCACAACCGCCAGTGAGCCGTCCGATGGCAATGCAGCCCCTGGCGAGGAGCGTGAACTGGCGCACAGCAAATATGGCAACGGCCCTGAATTCATGGTGCGCATGGTGGACGGGCGGACCATGCACCTGCACTTACCGCGTCCGCCGAATGCGGCCTGGCGCGCTCCCTTTGGGTTTTTTTGGACGCTGGGACTGGTGGCAGTGGCGGTGGCGCTGGCGATCTACCCCATTGTGCGGCGCTTGACGCACCGACTCGAAGCCCTGCAACGCAATGTGGAGCGCTGGGGCAATGGCGACCTGAGCGTGCGCATGCCGACCGGCGGAGGCGACGAGGTCGGCTTTTTAGCCAGCGGCTTTAACAAGGCCGCCGAACAGATCGAGACGCTGGTGAAGACGCGCGAAGCCCTGCTCGCTTCGCAAAAGTCCCTGCTGGCAAATGCCTCGCACGAACTTCGGTCGCCGCTGACGCGCATCCGCATGGGCCTGGAGCTGATGGGCAACGCGGCGGGCTCCACTGCCAAAAATGAGATCTCGCGCAACATCGGTGAGCTCGACCAACTGATTGACGAGATCCTGCTGGCCAGCAGGCTCGACGCCAAGGAAGCCGACCTGGGCACGGTGGAGTCGGTGGAGCTGGTCGGTCTGGCGGCGGAGGAATGCGCCCGCACCCACGCTGCGCTGGACGTGGAAGTGTCGGCCGTGCTGGTGCCAGGTGTGGCCAAGCTGCTGCGCCGGGTGGTGCGCAATTTGCTGGAAAATGCCAAGCGCCATGCCGCAGGCGAAGCCACGCTGTCGATACGCACGGCCGACGGCTTTGCCCTGATCCAGGTCAGCGACAACGGCCCCGGCGTGCCCGCTGCATTGGCGCAGCGCATCTTCGAGCCCTTTTACCGCCTGCCCGGCGCCTCCGAGCGCGAGGGGGGTGTGGGTCTGGGCCTGGCGCTGGTGAAGTCCATCACCCTGCGCCACGCCGGCACGGTGAGCTGCCACAACCGCCCCGAGGGCGGCGCCTGCTTTGAGGTGCGATTGCCACTGGCGGCCTAGGTAACTTTGAGGAAGATATCCCGGTCGGGTGCAAAGTTTTCGTGCAGCGGCAACAGGGCGCCGCCCAGCGCCCGCGCATCGGAACCCATGCTGCCGGCCACCAAGGTTGCGGGGTACAGACCTTCCCAGTCATAGGTGGCCAAGGCCGCCTGGGTGCGCTCTATCAGACGCGCCAGCATGGCGCGGGTGAAGGAGCCGTCAATCACCACGGCGTCTATGTCCAGAAAGGCAGTGCCACTGACCACGCATTGCGCCAAGGCCAGTGAGGCGCTGGCAATCCAGTCGCTGGTAAGCACATCAAAAGGCGCCTGCATGGCGCGCTCGTCGTAAGCCGCAGTGGGGTCCAGGCCCTGCTCCTGGTAGCGCTGCTCCAGTTCCCACAGCGAGGCGTGCGCAATCAGCTGCTCGGGCAGGCCCTTACCTGTGGACACCTGCAGCGGCAGTGAGGCCACGGCGCCGGCATTGCCATGCACGCCGCTGTGCAGATGCGAGTTGATGACCAGCCCACCACCGACAAAGGTGTCCACAAACAGGTAGAGAAAACTCTTCAAATCGCGCCCGCGCCCGGCCACCAGTTCGGCCACGCAGGCCGCCGAGGTGTCCTTGGCAAAACGCACCGGTGCATCGGTGAAAGTCTGCACCTGGGCGCACAGGTCGATATGGTTCCATTCATCCAACACGGTGGGTGGCAGGCCCAGCATTCTGTGCCAACCACCCAGGTTGAGCGGTGCCGCCAGACCGACACCCACCAAGCGCAGCGCCAGCGCACCCAGGCCATCCTGAATAGCGGTCATGTGCTTTTTGATGGCGGGCAGCAGGGTCTGTGCATCGGGAAAGGCGTAGGGCATGACCTCGCGACGGCGCACCGCACCGGTGAAGTCCACCAGCAGCAAATCCGCACTGCGCCGGCCGATCTTGATGCCTAAGGAAAAAGCGCCGTCCGGGTTCAGTGCCATCGGTATCGAGGGCTGGCCAATGCGCCCACGCACCGGCTCATGGCGGATCAGCAGCCCATCTTCTTCCAAGCGGGCGGTGATCATGCCAATGGTTTGGGCGGTAAGGCCGGTAAGACGCGCCAGTTCGGCCTTGGGGCAACTGCCGTTGAGCCGAATCGCCTGCAGCACCACCCGCTCGTTGAACTGGCGCATGCCTACATGGTTGGAGCCGCGTGGGCGCAACAACGGGGGCGCGGCCAGACGAGCGCTCACATAGGGTCCGGTGGCGCTGTCTGGCATGTCGAGGCGGATCATGGGCGCAGATTTTCCCCTATGACACCCTTGCGCAGCAGGAAGTTGCCAAAGGGTTGCAACTCGCCGGTCAAGACGATGGCAAAGGCGCTCTTGGTGCGCTCATAAAAGGCAAAGCGTTCAATCGCTTGGGCACTTTGGCCGGCCAAAAAGGTGGGCTCCAAGTGCGCCAGCACCTCGCGCTGCAGGGCCGAGCGGTAGTCTGCGGATTGGCCGCTGACCTGCATAAAGCCCACCGGATGCACTTCGTCTGCCACCAGCGGCAGCAGCGAGGTGATGGCTTGCACGGCACGCGCCATGCCGATGCCGGGCAGGCGAATGATGGGCTTGCCAGCGGCATAGCGCACAGCAGTGAAGTTGGCATCGGCCAGCACGATGGCATCATCGTGGCCCATTTCCATCAGCAGTTTGAGCAGCTCCGGCGTTAAAACCGGATCGATTCCCTTGAGCATTTTTTTGTTCTTCCTAAAGCTAGTAAGCCAATGCGTCTTCGGGCAGGTCGCTCACCAACTTGGCACCCGTCATCACGGCCACCGTGTCGCTCATGCTGATCTTTTTGGGGTTCACTACCGCAGCGCGCTTGCCCAGGCGGGCAATGTGGATGCGGTCGGCCACCTCAAAGACATGGGGCATGTTGTGCGAAATCAGTACCACCGGCAGACCCTTGTCGCGCACGCGGCGAATCAGTTCCAGCACCATATTGCCTTCCTTTACACCCAGGGCGGCGGTGGGCTCATCCATGATGACCACATGTTGGGCAAAGGCGGCGGCGCGTCCCACGGCAACGCATTGGCGCTGTCCACCGGACAGGGTTTCGACCGCCTGCGTCATGGAGCGGATGCCGACCTTGAGGTCGTTCATACGGGCAATGCTTTCTTCCAGCATCTTCTGTTTGTCGATGAAGCCGAGCAGGCCCAAGAGCCCGGCGCGGCGCAGTTCGCGGCCCAGAAACAGGTTCTCCGCAATCGACATGGCGGGGGCCACGGCCAAGTCTTGGTACACGGTCTCAATGCCGGCAAGACGCGCGTCGATCGGGCTTCTGAAATGGATCACCTTGCCATCCAACTGGATCTCGCCCTCGTCGGGAATGGTGGCGCCTGAGAGGCATTTGATCAGGCTGGATTTGCCGGCGCCGTTGTCGCCGATCACGGCCAGGATTTCTCCGGCGCGCAATTCAAAGTCGGCGCCATCGAGCGCGGTGACCTGACCGTAGCGTTTGACCAGGCCCTTGGCCTGCATGACGATTTGGGGTTGAGCAGACATTAACGGCCTCCTTTGCGGGACATTTGGTCGGTGGCCACAGCCAGAATCACCAGCACGCCGGTGACCAATACTTGGTAAACAGAGGACACGCCCATCAGGGTCAGGCCATTGCGGAACACGCCCACAATCATGGCGCCCACCAGGGTGCCCAGAATGATGCCGCGCCCGCCAAACAGGCTCGTTCCCCCCAGCACCACAGCGGTGATGGCATCGAGGTTGTCGGTTTGACCGCCATTGGGGTCACCTGCGCCGGTGCGCGCCACGGTCAGCGCAGCGGCAATGCCGTAAAACACGCCGGCCAGCACATACACGCCGATCAATACTTTCTCGGTGGAAATGCCGGCCAAACGGGTGGCCTCGGGGCTGTTGCCCACGGCGTAAATGTGGCGACCTTGGGCGGTATCACGCAACCAGATCCAGGTGGCGATATACAGGCCCAGCATCAACACCACACCATAGGCCACGCGTGCGCCGCCAAAGGAAAAGGTCTCGCCCAGCAGGTTCATACCGTCGGGAATATTGGTGATGGTTTGCGCGTGTGAATAGAGCTGTGTCACGGCAAACGCAATATTCAGGGTGCCCAGGGTGACGATGAAGGGCGGTAGCTTGATGCGCGTGACCAGCAAACCATTGACCAGTCCGAACAGGGCGGTGACGGCGATGCCGCACAAAATGGCCACGGGCGCGGAGAGGCCGTAGTCGGCTGCGAATTTGGTCATCACGATGGAGCCAAGGGCCATGACCATGCCGCAAGACAGATCGATGCCGGCGGTCAGGATGATCAGGGTCTGGCCAATCGCAATGGTGCCGACCACCATGACCTGCTGCAGGATCAAGGAGAAGTTTTTCAGCGTGAGGAAGTTTTCATGCTGAAACGAAAAGAAGGCGCAGGCCAGCACCAGGGCGATGGCCGGACCTAAAGTACCCATCGGAGGGAGTTTGGCTTTGAGCGAGTTCATGGGGTGAGCTTGAATAAGGGGAAGGAAAGCCCCGTTGTGCAGGGCTTTCGGGGAGGAGACCTGCACCATGCAGGCCCGGACTCAGGTCATGCTTTGATGCAGGACCGTCTGTCGCAGCGAATTAGTCGCCCCAGCACTGAGCGCGTGCGGTCTTGGTGTCGATGCTCTTGACGCCAGCCACGGGGTGCAATGCAACCAGGTCCACACCGGTGTCGGTGTAACCGGTCTGACGCTTGCCGTCCTTGGCGAATTGCAGACCAGCGGCCACGCCCATGGCTGCCATCTTCAGGGGGTATTGCATGCTGGTTGCAGCAATCACGCCTTTTTCCACATTGCCCACGCCGTTGCTGCACATGCCGTCCACACCCAAAATCACCACGTCTTTTTCCTTGCCAGCGGCCTTCAGTGCCTTGTAAGCACCAGCAGCTGCGGGTTCGTTGATGGCGTACACCACGTTGATGTTGGCGTTCTTTTGCAGGCAGTTTTCCATGCCGGTCTGGCCCTTGGCTGCGTCGCCGAAGCTGTCAGCCATGCAAACCACTTCTGCGGGCTGAGCCAGTTCGTTGCTCTTGGCGTCCAGGGTCTTCAGGCCAAAGCCAGCCAAAAAACCGTTGTGGCGCTGTGCGCCCACGGGGTGACCGGGGAACAGGTCCATCGTAGCGATGACGGGAGTCTTGCCCTTGAGGGCTGCCTTGGCGTAAGCGCCGATCAGCTCGCCCGCCTTGTAGTTGTTGGTGGCAAACAAGGCGTCGGTTGCGGTGCCATCACCGACCGGGCTGTCCAGCGCAATCACTTGAACGCCTTGGGCACGAACCTTCTTGATGGTCGGGATGATGGCATCGCCCGTGGATGTGATCAGGATGGTCTTGGCGCCGGCAGCGGCCATGTTTTCCAGTGCGCTGATTTGGCTAGCGGTGTCACCGTCTTGCTTGCCTGCTGCGCTCATCAACTTGGCGCCGCCCTTCTTGGCAGCGGCTTCGGCGCCTTCCTTCATCTTCACGAAGAAGGGGTTGCTGTCGGTCTTGGTGATCAGGCCGATCACGACTTCGGCGGCGAAGGCGGAAGTGGCAGCGGAAGCTGCAAAAGCGATGGCTGTGAGTGCCAGTGTGGTGGATTTTTTCATGCTTAGTCTCCTCGGATGGATGGTCAATGGATTTTCAGTTTTCAGGGCCTTGCTGCCCTGGGTTAGTACGCTTTACGTCGTAGCGTGGCTGGACTATATTCCCTTTGGACTAATTAAATCAAGTTGCTTTAGTAATGGAAAACCCTATATGGTGCAAAAAAATACCGAAATCCAAGTAGCCACTGCCGGAGAGGCGCTGATCGACCTGATCAGGGGTGCCGACGGGCGCTTTGAGCCCTGCATTGGCGGTGCGGTTTACAACCTGAGCCGGGCCTTGGCGCGACAAGGTATAGAAACCCTTTACCTGAACCCCCTGTCGCGCGACCGCTTTGGCCGCCAACTCGCAGCCGGTCTGCTGGAGGACGGCGTGCATCTGGGCGAGCCAGACGCTGTGGTGCAAGTGACTTCGCTGGCGGTGGTCAGCGTGAACGAAGCCGGCCACCCGGACTATGCTTTTTACCGCGAGGGCGTGGCCGACCGTGCCACCGATGCTGCGCGTTTGACCCTTACCTGTGAAGCAGCAGCTTCCCTGCAACTAGTCTGCACCGGCGCCCTGGCCCTGTCCCCGGACGACGCCAGCATCTACCTGCCTTGGCTGGCCGCACAACGCGAGGCCGGCAAGACCGTGGTGATAGACGCCAACCTGCGCCCCTCGGTGATGCCGGACCTCAAGCGCTACCGCGCCCATGTGCTGTGCACACTGCAATATGCCGACGTCATCAAGGTCAGCGACGAGGACCTAGAGCATCTGGAGCTGCCCGGCGCCACGGCGCTGGAAAAGGCGCGCCATTTGCTGGGACTGTGCAGCGCGCAGTGGCTGGCACTGACCCTGGGCGGCGCGGGCGCCACGTTATTGACGCGCGCCGGCCAAGAATTCCACGCGCGTGAAACCGAACCCCTTGCGGTGCTCGACACAGTGGGCGCGGGCGACTGCTTTTTGGCCGGTCTGGTGCGTACGCTGCTGGAGTCGGGCCTAGCGGCAAATCGGGGCAGCGCCGAAATAGAGCCTGCGGTGGCACAGAGCCTGTTGCACAACGCCGTTGCCAGCGCCAGCATTTGTGTACAGCGCCGCGGCTGCGTGCCACCCAGCCGCGCCGAGGTACTCGCCCATGTGGCCATCGGGAGCATCGCATGAGCACCGCACTTCCCCCCGCAGTGCTGCAGCGCGCCCAGGCCTTGCTGGCCAGCGGGCAGCGCAAAATTTTGGGCATTGTCGCCGCGCCCGGTGCCGGCAAATCGACCTTGGCCGAGGGCCTGCTGCAGGCGCTGGGCGCGCAGGCTCAGGTGGTTCCCATGGACGGCTTTCACCTGGCCAATTCGGAACTGCAACGCCTGGGTCGCGGCGGGCGCAAGGGTGCACCCGACACCTTCGATGCAGCGGGCTACGCCAACCTGCTGCGCCGCATCCATGGGCAGCAGGCCGGCGAGACCGTCTACGCGCCGGAATTCCGCCGCGAACTGGAAGAAGGCATTGCGGGAGCAATTGCCATTGAGGCCTCCACACCCCTGATCATTACCGAGGGCAATTACCTGCTGCTGGAGGAAGGCGGCTGGGGTGCTGTGCGTGACCTGCTAGACGAAGTCTGGTTTCTGGACATTGACAGCGCCGTGCGGCAACAGCGCCTGCTGGAGCGCCACATGCGCTTTGGGCGCAGCCGCGAGTCCGCCCTGGCCTGGATTGATGGTACCGACGAGCCCAATGCCAGGCGCATCGAGAGCTACAGGCACAGGGCCGACTGGATTGTTGAATGGTAGATGTCTGATCAATTTAAACCGTGACGATCATTTTTAGCATATTTTTCTGATCATTTTGGTAGAAATTCACCCGAATGGGGGATGTCCAAGCCGAGGTCCGTCCGTTAAAGTTGACCCAACTGCTGTCACAGTTCCATAAAACGAAGACCCACCCATCGAATCGTGGGCTTCATCAAGAATCCAACGACGTCCCTTCGGGGACTTTTAAAGCCACCGCAAGGTGGCTTTTTTTTCGTTCACGTGCACCCAAGCATACGAATCCAACGATCGACAGGAAATCACCGTGCAAAGCATGGGAAGATCGTTCACATTAGTGTGCATTTCAAACCCTCCATCGCCATGAAAAACCTCAAGATTGCGCAGCGTCTTTACCTGATTGTTGCCTTGTCCGTTCTGGTGATGCTGGGCCTGGCCCTGATCAATTGGTCGGTCCTCGCCCGGTTGGCGCAGTTGCAGGACCGGGGTGTCGGCAAGACGGCGCTGGCGGCGCAGATACGCCATGAATCGAATCTGGGGGCACAGGCCTACCGGGTGATTGCCGACAGTTACATCAACCAGAATTTTGCGGAAGCCAAGGTCAAATGGGCCGACATCAACAAGGACTTTGACGCCTCGTTTGCACGGGCCAATGGCGAGGCCGACACGGCCGGGAAAAAAGCCGCTGTCGCTGCCGCCATGGCCGCCATCAAGGAAATACGCAGCCTGTACGAAGGCCCCTATCTGGAGCTGTCCCAAAGGAATGCGCCCCAGAGCGAGATGGGCAGCGTGGACGACGCGGTAGACAAGCAAATTGACAAGTTCGATGCGGCCTACCAGCAGTACCACGCCCTTTTGTCCCAGGAAGCCAAGCAATTGAATGCGCAGTTCGATGCAGCTGCGCAGTCCGCCCGCCTCTGGATTGCGTCCTCCATTTTGGTGGGCGGTTTGCTATTGGTGGTGTTGACGCAAGCCGTCTCCAAAAGCATTACCGGCCAGTTGGGCATGGAGCTCGGCGAGGCCACCACGCTGGCGCACCAGATTGCCGAGGGCGACCTGACCCACCGCTTCTCAGAAGGTTCAGGGCGCAACGAGGCCAGCTTGGCTGCAGCGTTTGACCATATGCTGGGCACGCTGAAATCGATTGTGGTGAATGTGCGCCAGGGCTCCGAAAGCGTCGCCACGGCCAGCGCCGAAATCGCCCAGGGCAACCACGACCTGTCGGCGCGCACCGAGCAGCAGGCCAGCGCGCTGGAAGAAACCGCTGCCTCCATGGAGCAACTCGGTGCACAGGTCAAGCAAAACGCCGACAGCGCACGCCAGGCCAACGCGCTGGCGATGGAAGCCTCCAGCGTGGCGGTATCAGGCGGCACCGTGGTGACCCAGGTGGTGGAGACCATGAAGGGCATCAACGAGTCTTCGCGCCGTATCTCCGACATCATCAGCGTGATTGACGGCATTGCCTTCCAGACCAATATCCTGGCCCTGAACGCGGCAGTGGAGGCGGCCAGGGCCGGCGAGCAGGGCCGAGGTTTTGCAGTGGTGGCCTCCGAGGTGCGGTCCCTTGCCGGACGCAGTGCCGATGCCGCACGCGAGATCAAACAGCTGATCAGCACCAGCGTGGAGCGGGTCGAACAGGGCACGGCCCTGGTTGACCGGGCCGGCGCGACCATGGCCGAAATTGTCGGCAGCATAGGCCGCGTCACCGACACCATGGGGGCCATCAGTGCCGCCAGCTCCGAGCAGTCCGCTGGCGTGGCACAGGTGGGCGAGGCCATTACCCAGATGGACCAGGCGACCCAGCAAAATGCCGCCCTGGTGGAACAAATGGCTGCGGCCGCCAGCAGCCTCAAGGGCCAGGCGCAGGATTTGGTCGGCGTCGTTGCAAGCTTCAAACTCCATGGCGGCGGCAACGCGACACGCGTGGCGGTGCGGTCCAACCCGGCCCAGCCAAGGGGCGCAGCGGAGCGGCGCGGTGCAGCCTACAGCCCCAAGGCGCCGACGCCAAAGGCTGTGCACGCAGCCAAGAAGCCAGCCCCTGTGGCCATTGCACAGGCCAAGCCGGCTCCAAGCGAAGAGGAGTGGGAAACCTTTTAGCCGCTCTGCAGTCCAGCCAGCACAAGCCCTGGCGTGATGTCCACCAGACAGCGGGTATGGCCCAAGGGGCAGACGCGCTGGAAGCAGGGTGCACAGTCCAGCGCCGGTTGGTAGCTGGCATCGTTCTTCAGCCAGAGCACCTGCGCCTTGTCGCTCAGGGGCGGCGTGTGCAGCGGGCTCGAAGAACCAAACACCGCCACCTGCAGCGTGCCAAAAGCGGCCGCCACATGCATCAGGCCCGAGTCGTTGCTGACCATGGCCTTGGCCGCTGCAATCACGGCCAGCGCCTGGTCCAGGCTGGTGCGCCCCGAGAAATCAAGGACTGTCTTTGCACCCAAGGCCTTGGCTTGGGCGGCAATCTCTGCGCACAGAGCAGCCTCCTTGGCCGAGCCCAGCAAGACCACTGGCAGTGGAAGTTGCGCCGCCAAGCTGGCGAAATGGCCAGGCGGCCAGCGCTTGGCCGGGCCGTATTCAGCACCCGGGGCAAACACGTAATAGCCCTGTTCGGTCAGACCCAGGGTTTGCAGCGCGGAGGTCTGCAGCAACGAATCAAGCTGCAGCTGCGGCCGGTCATCGGCCACATCGGCGTCGCCGCTCAGGGCCGAATAAAAAGCCACCATGGGGGGGCGCTCGCCCTTGGGTGGATTGTGCAGGCGCTGGTTGAGCAGCAACAGGCGCGACTCGCCGCTGTAGCCTACCCGTCTGGGGATACCGGCCCACCAGGGGATCAGGGCGCTCTTGAGGGAATTGGGGCAGACATAGGCCGCATCAAAACGCCCGCGCAAGGAGGCCGCCATGGCGCGCCTGGCCTGCCATTGCAGGCCCCCATGGGCAAAGGGAAAAACAATGACATCGGCCACCTGTGGCATGGCCCGGTACACCGGCGCCACCCAAGGCAATGCTCCCACCATGATGCGCTCGCCCCGCGCATGCAAGCGGCGCAGCAGCGGCTCGGTCATCACCGCATCCCCAATCCATTGGGGCGCGATGATCAGGGAATCAGTGCCCAGCGAAGTGTTCTCCGGCTTTCAGCGCGTAGACGGTGCCGCAGTAAGGGCACTTGGCCGAGCCGCTGTGGCCCACGTCCAGATAAACCTTGGGATGGGTGTTCCAGGCTTCCATTTTTGCCAGCGGGCTGGGGCAAAACACACCGCCTTGGTGGTTCAGGTCTTTGGCCAGCAATTCAATGGCCGGAGCTTGGGGTTTATTCATGTTCTGTTCCTGGTAAAGGGGGATTGGCTTAGACCTTGCTCAGCCAATGGGCGTACTTGGGGTTGCGGCCATGGACGATGTCGAAGAAGGCGCTCTGGATCTTCTCGGTGATGGGGCCGCGCGAACCGCTGCCGATCTCGATGCGGTCGATCTCGCGGATGGGCGTCACTTCGGCGGCGGTGCCACTAAAGAACACCTCGTCGCTGATATACACCTCGTCGCGCGTGATGCGCTTTTGCACCAGCTCCAGCCCCAGGTCCTTGCAGATATGCAGCACCGTGTTGCGGGTGATGCCATTCAAGGCACCGGCCGACAAATCGGGCGTGTAGACCACACCGTCTTTCACCACAAAAATGTTTTCACCGGCGCCTTCGGCCACAAAGCCGCTGGCGTCGAGCAGCACCGCTTCGTCGTAGCCGTCATCGGTGGCTTCGCGGTTGGCCAAAATGGAGTTGGTGTAGTTGCTCACCGCCTTGGCCTGCGTCATGGTGATGTTGACATGGTGGCGGGTATAGCTGGAGATCTTGACGCGGATGCCGCGCTGCATGCCCTCCTCGCCCAGGTAAGCGCCCCAAGGCCAGGCCGCCACCATCAGGTGGATGTCATTGCCCTTGGTGGAGACGCCGAGCTTTTTATCGCCCACCCAGGTCAGGGGGCGCAGGTAACCGGATTCCAGCTTGTTGGCGCGGACCACCTCGATTTGCGCCTGATTCACCTCTTCCTTGGTGAAGGGGATGGTCATGCGCAGGATCTTGGCGCTGTTGAAGAGGCGCGTGGTGTGGTCTTCCAGACGGAAGATGGCGGTGCTGCCGTCATCGCCCTTGTAGGCGCGCACGCCCTCAAAGGCGCCACAGCCGTAATGCAGGGTGTGGCTGAGCACATGGATCTTGGCGTCGCGCCACTCCACCATCTGGCCGTCCATCCAGATTTTTCCGTCGCGGTCTGACATGGAGGGTGGAATTGCGCTCATGGGATGTCCTTGTAGGGGTTTTGCGGTATTGGCCGAATACCGGATTTTACGGGGCTGCGAGCCCGGGCAGCGCCAGCGCGCCACGCACCCAGCGACAAATAAAACCGGCCGTTACCTTGGCTGCGCGGGCCAGCGCACCGCGACCGACAAACCGCCCAGTTCGGTGGATCTGCCAATCTGCGCCTGCGCGCCAAACACTGCCAGCAGGCGACGCACAATCGACCAGCCCAGGCCGCTGCCCGTCTGCTCACTGCCCAGCACCCGAAAGAAGCGTTCGCCCAGATGGGCTATGGCCTCCTGCGTCATGCCAGGGCCGCTGTCTTGCACCGTCAGCACCACGCCGGGGGCGTTTGCGTTCACCGTCAGCTCCACCCTTGCACCATCGGGGCTGTAGCGCAAGGCGTTGTCCAGCAGGTTGCGAACCAACACCCCCAGCAGCAGCTCATTGGCCGCCACCGGGCAGGCGACATCGGCCAGCACCGAAATCTCCTGCTTGCGCCGCAAGGCGGTGTGAACCAATTCACCGGCCACGCGCCGCGCCACCCCGCTGAGATCGACATCACCAGCCTGCACCGCTGGCGCCGCCTCCAGTCGCGCCAGCGTCAACATCTGATCGATCAGGTGGCTGGCACGGTCGCAACCGGCCAAGGTGGTCTGCAGGGCGTGGTTGCGCTCGGCCTCGTCTTCGCCCGCGCCCATGGCCACCTGGGCTTGGGCGCGTATGGCGGCAATCGGGGTGCGCAGTTCATGGGCGGCATCGGCGGTGAAGCGCCGCTCAATTTGCACCATCTGGTCAATGCGTTCGAGCAGGCCATTGAGGGTTTGCACCAGCGGCGCCAACTCGCGCGGCATGCGGGCCAGCAACAGGGGCTCCACCGTGTGGGGGGCGCGCCTCTCTAGGGTATCGCGCAGCGCGCGAATCGGCGCCAAACCCTTGCGCACCGACCACCACAGCGCCAGCCCAAACAGCGGTAGCGCCAGCAGCAGAGGCTGCAGCAGGCTGCGCATCAAGGCCCACAAAATGGCCCGGCGTGACTTCACTTTTTCGCCCACCAGCACCGTGATGTCGTGGTGTTTCTCATGGGCGCTCACCACACGCCACAGCTCGCCATCTTCGCGGCGCACCGTGGAAAACCCCTCATCCCTTTGCGACAGCGGCTGCTGACCCGCATTGGCCGAGCGGGTGATGAGCTGGCCTTCGACAAACACCTGGAACACCACCTGCGGCGCATATTTATGCAAGACAGGGGCATCTGACACATCGTCGTGGTCGCCCTGGGCCTGCACCAACAGCAGTGCCGCCGCTTGCGCCAGGTGGCCGTCGAGCAACTCGTCAATTTCGTGCTGCGCGTCACGCCAAGTGATCACGGCTGCACCCAGCCAAACCGCCACGGCAAAGCCCAGCACCAGCAGCAGCAAACGGTTTTGCAGCGAGGGCTGCTTGCGCGGCGCGTTCATGCGCTAGGCGGGTCGCGCTGCACCATATAGCCCACACCGCGCACGGTCTGGATCAGCTCGGAGCCGAGCTTGCGGCGCAGGTGGTGGATGTGCACCTCAATCGTGTTGCTCTCCACCTCATGGCCCCAGCTGTACATCTGCTGCTCCAACTGCTCGCGCGACAGCACGCGCCCGGCGTTGCGCATCAGGGCATGCAGCAAGTCGTATTCGCGCATGGACAGCAGCACCACTTCGCCGCCAAGGCTCACGCAGCGTGCCGATGCATTGAGCTCCACGGTACCGTAGCGCAGGGTGTCTTGCAGTTGCCCCAGTGCGCGGCGCACCAGTGAGCGCAGGCGTGCCGCCAGCTCGTGCAGGTCTACCGGCTTGATGACATAGTCGTCGGCACCGGTGTCCAATCCGACCACCCGGTCGGGCACCGCATCGCGCGCGGTCAGCACCAAGATCGGCGTGTCGATCTTGCGCTCGCGCACCGCCTTGAGCACCTCCAGCCCATCCTTGAGAGGTAGCCCCAAGTCCAGCACGGCTGCGGCATAGACGCCACTGCACAACTCGCGCTGTGCCGCCAGGCCATCGCGCACCCAGTCCACCTGGAAGCCCGCTTGGCGCAGGCCCGCGCGCAGGCCGTCTCCCAGCATGGCGTCGTCTTCAGCAAGCAGTATGCGCATTGAGTTCCTGTCTTTGGAGCAAGGCTCCATCATCGTCTTTATCCATGGTATCCAAACTGGGCGCTCACCTGTGCGGTGTCACCCAGCTTGGGCGCGCTCTGCCATTGCAGCCACCAAAAGCCCAGCACGGCCATCACAATCGCCACGGCCACCACCGTCCAGGTTCTGCGTATGCCTTGGTCGGCGGCGCCGGTCTTGAAACCCGTGACCATGGAGCGCACCAAATTTTCCTTGTGCTGCAGGCTGGCCGTCACCACGCCCACCAGATGCCCGATGATGACCACCACCATGGCATTGGCCAGCAGATCGTGCACTTCGCCCACCCAGCCGGGTCCGAGGTCGTTGTAGGTGATGTAACCGGTGGCGGCGATGCCCAGGCCCAACAGCATCAGCAGCACAATGGCCACGGCACCTGCCGGGTTGTGACCCAGGTGGTGCTCAGGCTGCTTGGCCTTGATGGAGTTGAGGTACTGCAGCACGGCCGCAGGTCCGCGCACAAAGTTGCTAAAGCGGGCATAGCGTGTGCCGATCACACCCCACACCAGCCGGAACACCAACAAGCCACCCAATGTGTAACCCAGGGTGACGTGTACCAGGCGCCAGCGCTCGCTCTCGGCGGTGAGATAGGCACCGGCAAAACTGAGTACCAGCAACCAGTGGAAGACGCGCACCGGGGCGTCCCATATGCGGATTTTTTGGGGGCTTGCTTCACTCATTTGGGAATGCGGACCTTGTGCTCATTGAAATCACCCTTGGCCGCGTCGGCGTGGCAGGCCGAGCAGTTCGCCGCACTGCCGACACTGGCGCGCTTCCAGGTGCTGGAGGCCACCTCATCGTGCTGGCGCACAAACCAGTTGGCCTTGCTGATGCGGTCCTGCGGTGGCTCTTCTGAGCCGCGGCGACCAGTGCCGGCATTGGCCTTGAGCCAAGCCCCGATTTCGCGCGTGGTGGCATCGTCCAGCGAGGCGTCGGTGCCAAAGTGCTTGTTCAAATGACCCATGATGCGCTGCCAAGAGGCTGCGGGCAGCAGGCCGGGCGGATAGGCCACATGGCAGGAAGAACATTCCTGTTGGTGCTTGGGCAGGGGCGCGACATTGCGCCCGCGTTCGTGTTCACCGCCCTCGGCATGGGCCAGTCCGGCCAGGGACAACAGGGCCGCAGCAGCCAGGGACAATAGGTTCTTTTTCATTCTTTGGCTTTCAATAGGGGGGCTACTTGAGCGAGGCCAGCCAGGTCAGCACATCGGCCTTCTCGGCGGCACTGCATTCACGCCCGACCACGTCGTTGCAATTGCGGCGGAACCACTTCTCGGTCTTGGCGGCATCGGTAAAGCGCTCCGCATGGAAGGCCGGGGCCATGGGTGCGATCACCTTGCCGGTGGTGGCATGCTTGCCGTCCACGGTCGGCTTAGCGGTGTGGCAGGTGGAGCAGCTCCAGTCCTTGCCATGCTTGGCGGTAAAAAATTCTTGGCCACGCGCGGCCTGCGCGGGCTGGCCGGACTGCGCCACATAGCCGGCGATTTGCGCGGCGGGCGTGGTCTGTGCCTGCACCGTGTGACAAAAAAATCCCAGGGCCAACGGTGCGGCAAGGGAAAAAAATTTCAATTTCAGATGAGCCATAAAACCTCCATGTGGGCACATGGTAGGGCGGCTGGGTTAACGCCCGCTTAAGGCTCTTGGTCTTCAGCAATGCTGCGCGGCTTGTCGCTGTGCGAGACCTCCATGCCGTCGGCCACATAGGCAGGGCCTTTCATCAGCATCACCACCACACAGCCTATTGCCGTGGTGAGCACCGCACTCCAATGGAACACCACCACCCCGGCCACCACAAAGTCCATGGTCTGCAGCCAGCGCGCATCGGCCGCACTCTGCACATCGGTCGCCACATGCAGGGCCACGGCCGCCGCCAGCGGCAGCGCCGTGCCTACCAAAAAGATCAGCGGCAACTTGCGCCACAGCGTCCATTCCAAGCCGCTGGCACTTCGAACCGAGTTGGGGAGTTTTTTGAGCCAGTCCATGCGGCCATATTACGTCAGGGAGCGCACCACTTCCATTGCCTCTTCCACCCGCTCCACGGCGTGGATGGTCATGCCCTCTATGGGCTTCTTGGGCGCATTGGCCTTGGGCACCACGGCCATACTGAAACCCAGCTTGGCGGCTTCTTTAAGGCGCTCCTGGCCGCGCGGTGCCGGGCGCACCTCACCGGCAAGGCCCACCTCGCCAAAGGCAATAAAGCCCTTGGGCAGGGACTTGCCGCGCAAGCTCGATGTAATGGACAAGAGCACCGCCAGATCGGCTGCAGGCTCGCTGATGCGCACGCCACCCACTGCGTTGACAAACACATCCTGGTCCATGCAGGCCACACCGGCATGCCGGTGCAGCACCGCCAACAGCATGGCCAGACGGTCCTTGTCCAGGCCCACCGACAGGCGCCGGGGCGAGGGGCCACCGCTGTCCACCAGGGCTTGGATCTCCACCAGCATGGGGCGCGTGCCCTCCAATGTGACCATCACGCAGCTGCCGGGCACCGGCTCGGCATGCTGGCTCAAAAAGATGGCGCTGGGGTTGGACACGCCCTTGAGGCCTCTTTCGGTCATGGCGAAGACACCAATTTCGTTGACTGCTCCAAAGCGGTTCTTGATGGCGCGCACCAGACGGAACTGGCTGTGCGTGTCGCCCTCGAAGTACAGCACCGTGTCCACCATATGTTCCAGCACGCGCGGACCCGCAAGCGTGCCGTCCTTGGTGACATGGCCGACCAGCACGATGGCAGTGCCGCTGGCCTTGGCCGCGCGCGTCAGATGGGCGGCGCATTCACGCACCTGGGCCACCGAGCCCGGGGCGCTGGTGAGCTGCTCGGAATAGACGGTCTGTATGGAGTCGATGACCGCCACATCGGGGCTGTGGGCCTTCAAGGTGGCGAGAATTTTTTCCAGCTGGATTTCGGCCAGCACCTTGACCTGGGACCGGTCCAGCCCGAGCCGGCGCGAGCGCAGCGCGACCTGCGCCCCACTCTCTTCGCCGGTGACATACAAGGTGGATTTGCCCAGGCGCTGCAGCGAGTCCAGCGCCTGCAAGAGCAGCGTGGACTTGCCAATGCCGGGGTCACCGCCAATGAGCACCACCCCGCCCTCTACCATCCCACCGCCCAGCACCCGGTCGAGCTCCTCGTGGCCGGTGGCGGTGCGGTCCACATCGCTGGCCACTATGTCGGACAGCACGATCACCTCGGCGGTCTTGGCCAAGGAGGCGAAGCGGTTTTTGGTGGAGCCCTCGCTGCTGGCGACCGATTCGATCAGGGTGTTCCAGGCATTGCAGGAGGGGCATTTGCCCAACCACTTCGGGCTGGTGCCGCCGCATTCATTGCAGATATAGACAGTTTTCTCTTTGGCCATGGTGCGATATTACTGTACAAAACCACAGATTCGCATCAAGCCCTGCGCTGTGCGCCAGACTCAGGCGGGACGCCGGGCCGGCGCTATGCGTTCGCGCGCCCGTTGCATCTTGTGGGCATCGACCGCCACTTTGACTTTTTCAAAATCGAGCGCCGCCGCAATGGCATTGCGCGGCTCCGCCGTGCTCTTGCACTGGTAAATATTAAACGGCGCGCCGTCGCTGCCGGCAATGCTGATGACCCAGGGTGTGTTGGCGCGCTCGCCGCGCTGCACCGCCACCGCGACTTCACCGCTGACCAGTCTGACGTAGCTGCCGGGCGGATAAAAACCCACGGCCTGCGCCATGGCCGAACCCATGCCCAAATCGCCACCGCCGCCAAACACCATGGTCTTGACCGCGCTCACCGGCGACAGGGCCGCGCGTGTGCGGCGTGCCGCAACCCTTGCCACAAACACATCGGCCAGATGCAGCAACTTGCGACCGGTCAGGTTATCGGGCAGGCCCTTGGGCGCATCGGGCAGGTGGTGCCAGCGCACCAGGTCGAGCTGCAGCGGGTCGTCCAGCCCGAAGGCGCGCAGGATTTCTTCGCCGCGTGCCGCATGCTCTGCCACCAGGGTGCGCTGCCAGTCGTTGATGGAGGTGCTCTGGCGAGCCATGGCGTCCTGCTCGCGCGCCATACCGATATTCATGGTCAGAGCCGCCGCAATCAGTGGCTTGCGTTGCGGGCCCGGCAGGCCGAGCTTGGCAGCGGTCAGCTCGCAAACCACAGCACACAGCAAGGCATGGGTGGCGCAATAGCCCAGGCGCTTGTCGCCCAAGGCCTGGAACAGGGCAAACAGGCTGCCCTGGGAATCCCGCTGCAGCAGGTCCAGCACTTTGACTTCCATGCCCTTGAGGCGCGGCAGCGGATTGATGGCCAGGCCCCCTTGGTAGAGCATGCCGCGCAGCAACTCCTGCAGATCCAGCCAGCCGCCTATGGGGGGCTCGCCCGCATAGTCGGACTCGAGGATCTCGGTGGGCATGGAGGCAGCGGTAAGCTCGCGCAGATCGGCGCCCTGGGCGATCATGGCCTGCACCATGCGCTCGTAGGCGACCTGCCAGGCCAGACCGTCGGCCAGGGTGGTGCAGGCATTGAAGGCATGCAGCTTGTCACGGTGCTGCTGCGAGACGATGGGCTGGGCGCGGCGCAGCAACAACTGACCGGTGCTGCTCCAGACATCCACAGGCAGGGGCTTGCCAACTTCCAGCAAGGCAATCGGTATAGGCAGGTATTTCATTCTTCAAGCACCACAGGAACACGCGCTGCCAAGGCGCACATCAGTTCATAGGCCAGGGTACCGGCCTGGGCCGCCACCGCGTCAATCGGCAACACCGCTCCGTTGTGCGCCCTGCCCCACAGAGTGACCAGGCTGCCCTGGCCGGCGTGGGGGAGCTGCGTCAGGTCCACGCTGAGCATGTCCATGCTGACACGCCCCAGCGTGCGACTGGGCAGCCCGTCAATGAGCACCGGTGTGCCGGTGGGGCAGATGCGCGGGTATCCGTCGGCGTAACCGCAGGCGACCACGCCAATGCGCATGGGGCCATCGGCACAGAAGTTGGAGCCATAACCCACCGTGTCGCCGGCCTGCAGGTTTTGCACCGCAATGATTTTTGCGGCCAATGTCATGGTGGGTTGCAGGCCCCATTGCGCTGCATGGCTCAGCGGGTAATCGGGGGCGCTGCCGTAAACGGCAATGCCGGGGCGCACCCAGTCGCTGGCGGCGGTGGCGTCCATATGGCGCAGCAGCGCAGCGCTGTTGCAAAGCGTGCGCTCACCCGGCAGGTCGCGCGTGGTCGCCTCAAAAACCTCCATCTGATGCGCCACGCCCTTGGCGCCATCGGCATCGCTGAAGTGTGTCATGTGCGAGATCTCGTCCACCTGCGGCAAGGCATTGAGCCGGGTCCAGGCGCTGCGGTACTGCGCGGGCGCAAAGCCCAGGCGGTTCATGCCGCTGTTCATCTTGAGAAAGACACGCTGCGGCACATTGGTCTTATGCGTCGCCAGCATGTCGATCTGCTGCTCGCAGTGCACCGTGTGCCAAAGGTCCAGACGCGAGCAGAGCTCCAGGTCGCGCTGCTCGAACACACCCTCCAACAGCAGTACCGGCCCGCGCCAGCCCAAGCTCCGCACGCGCTGCGCCTCGCTCAGGTCGAGCAGGGCAAAGCCGTCGGCGCCGCGCAGGCCGGCAAAGGCACGCTCTATGCCATGGCCATAGGCGTTGGCCTTGACCACCGCCCAGATGCGGGCATCGGGGGCGTGGCGTCTGGCCAAGTTCAGGTTATGGGCGAGGGCTTGGGTGTGGATGGTGGCTTGTATCGGGCGGGGCATGGGCTTGCAGTCAGGACGGGGCTGCTTCGATTCTGACACTGCGCGCCGTGCTATAACCGCACAACGTTTGGCGACCCCTCACAACACTCAGCATTGGCAACACCGATGCGACATTCCCGGATCCATGAAACGCGGCTTTTACACCATCATGTCGGCGCAGTTTTTCAGCTCGCTGGCCGACAACGCCCTGTTCGTGGCCGCGGTGCAACTGCTGCGTGGCGCAGGCGCTCCGACCTGGCAACAGGCCGCCCTGGTTCCCATGTTCGCGCTGTTTTACGTGGTGCTGGCGCCCTTTGTGGGGGCCTTTGCCGATGCCAGACCCAAGGGGCAGGTGATGCTGATGAGCAACTTCATCAAGGTGGTGGGTTGCCTGTTGATGCTGTTTGGCACCCACCCGCTCATGGCCTATGCCGTGGTCGGCCTGGGTGCTGCGGCCTACTCACCGGCCAAGTACGGCATCCTGACCGAGCTGCTGCCAGCCTCGCAACTGGTCAAGGCCAATGGCTGGATCGAGGGGCTGACCATTTCCTCCATTATTTTGGGCGTGCTGCTGGGTGGCCAGTTGGTCGGGCCCGTGATTTCGAACAAGCTATTGGGCTTTGACTTTCCGTTGCTCGACACCGGCATACGCACCCCGCCCGAAGCCGCCATCTGCGTGCTGATTTTTATCTACCTGTTGGCGGCCTGGTTCAACACCCGCATTCCGCTGACCGAGTTTCCGCTGCGGCCCATGCCCAAGCAGCTGCTCGGCCTGCTGCCGGATTTTTGGCATTGCAACCTGCGCCTGTGGCGCGACCGCTTGGGCCAGATTTCCCTGTCCACCACCACGCTGTTCTGGGGTGTGAGCGGCAACCTGCGCTACATCGTGCTGGCCTGGGCCTCGGTGGCGCTGGGCTATAGCGTGACCCAGGCCTCGGCCCTGGTCGGTGTGGTGGCGATTGGTACTGCAGTGGGTGCGGTAGCGGCCTCGCTGCGCATGCGACTGGAACACGCCACCCTGGTCATGCCGCTGGGCATTGCCATGGGCTTGCTAGTGATCCTGCTGAACTTCATCAACAACGTCTGGGTGGCCGCACCGTTTTTGATTCTGCTGGGTGGCCTGGGCGGCTTTTTGGTGGTGCCCATGAATGCGCTGCTGCAGCACCGAGGCCACAACCTGATGGGGTCGGGGCGCTCGATTGCCGTGCAGAACTTCAATGAGCAGGCCTGCATTCTGGGGTTGGGCGGCTTCTACAGCATGTCCACCGGCATGGGCCTGTCGGCCTTTGGTGCCATCACCGTGTTTGGCGTGGTGGTGGCCGGCTTTATGTGGGTCATCAAACGCTGGCATGAACACAATTGCGTGGTCCACGCAGCAGAGGTGGAGTACCTGCTGGACATCGCCCGCAACGACAAAACGCACGACTAACGCAAGCCTGGGGCGGATCTAGGTTCGGACTGTGCCTGCGGCCCGGTTGGAGACCCAGCGCATGGCGCCGGCGATTGCCAACAAGACCAGCAGATAGACCAGCACCTGCATGCCAGCGGGTTGGGTTTCGTAGCCGATCAGTCCATGCAAAATAGTGCCCAGGGCCGAGGTCTGTTGCAGCAGGCCGGAGCTGTCCCACAGCGGTGCGCCCAGGCTGGGCAGCAGGTCGGCCTGCACCAAGAGGCGCGCTGCCTGCGACGCCATACTGGCGGCCAGCAACAGCACCAAGAGGCCGGTGGCAGCAAAGAAGCGGCCCACTGGTATGCGCAGCAGACCCCAGTACAGCAGTCCTGCCACCAGGGCACCGGTGACCAAACCGCTGCCGCCACCGAGCAGGGTGTCGCGCAGGCCGTTGTCGCCACTGCTGGCCACGCCGTAGAGAAACAGCACCGTCTCTGAGCCTTCACGCAGCACGGCCATGGCGATCACCACCAGAATCACCGAGCGCTCCTGCCCACCCTCGTTGACCGCACGCGCGGTGCTCTTCATTTGCAGGGCGATCTCCCGGCCATGGGCCGACATCCAGATGTTGTGCCAGGCCAGCATGGCCACGGCCACCAGCAGGATGGCGACATTGAACAGCTCCTGCCCGATGCCGTCGGCCAGGCTGGAGATGCGCTCCATGCCCATGGCGACGGCCGCGGCACCCAGCAGGCCCAGCAGCACGCCGCCGGCAATCCACTTGCCACGCTGGGGGATGCCACGCGTGGCCGCCACCATGATGCTGATGATCAGACAGGCTTCCAGCGATTCCCGAAATACGATGAGGGCGGCAGAGAACATGGAGGGCTTTCAGTTGTTACTCGACGACGATCGTGCCCTGAGCAGAGGCTTGGGTTTCGTGGTATTCCTCGACGAAGTCATAGCGGCCAGGCTTGAGGGGCCCCAGGTTGACGATGCCGGTGGACTTGCCTGGAATGACTTTTTCGCGTTGCAGCGAATTGCTCTCAAACTCCGCCGGTGTGGCGTCCTGGTTCACCACCAAGAGCTTGATTTTTTTGCCCGCGGGAAGCCTTAGCTCCTTGGGCTCAAAAGCGTGGTTCTTGATGATCAAGGTGAACTCGTCAGCGGCAACGGCGTGCACGGCGGCCAAGGACAAAACGGTCAGGGCAATCAGTTGTTTCATGGGGGCCACTATGTTTTAGTTGAGAACGGTTCGCATTGTAACGACAAGATACCCGCATCCAAAACGGGGCCATGCGCGCTGCGGCCGATGGCACAGGGCTGCCTGACGTACACCGGCAATCTACTTACGGAGATAACCATGGCAACGGTGTACGACTTTGAGGCGCAAGGCATAAACGGCAAGTCCGTGGCGCTGGAACATTACCGAGGGCAGGTGCTGCTGATCGTCAACACCGCCAGCGCCTGCGGCTTCACGCCGCAATTTGCCGGGCTGCAGGCACTGCACCAGCGCTATGGCGCGCAGGGCCTGGCGGTGCTGGGCTTTCCCTGCAACCAGTTTGGCGCACAAGACAGCGGCAGCAACGCCGAGATCGCCTCGTTTTGCCAGCGCAACTATGGCGTGGACTTTCCCATGATGGCCAAGATCGATGTCAATGGCAGAGCCGCCCATCCGCTGTGGCAGTGGCTGAGCCAGGAGGCGCCCGGCCTGCTGGGCAGCCGCGCCATCAAGTGGAACTTCACCAAGTTTTTGCTGGGGCGAGATGGCGTTGTGCGCAAACGCTATGCGCCCACCGACTCGCCCCAAAGTCTGACCAGCGACATCGAGCGGGCTCTGGCCGAATAGGCAGCGCCTCAGACGGTGCCGAATTTGGTTTCGAACGCGATGCCGATTTTCTGCAGCAGCGGGGTGGGCAGCAGGCCACCGGCGCAGACGATGACGGCGTCGTTTGGAAAGCGCTGGGGTTGGCCTTCGCAGACGATCACGGCTTCCTTTTCCAGGATTTCTGTCACTGCGGAATTGAGCATGACCTGGATGCGCCCGGCCTGCTGTGCCTGCTCCAACAGGCTGCGGTTTTTTTGCTTGACGCGGGAAAACGCGGCGCTGCGGTAGGACAAAATCACGGTGGTGCCCGGCTGTTCTGAGAGGGCAATCGCCGCCTCCAGCGCACTGTCGCCGCCGCCCACGACCAGTAGGGCCTGGCCCTTGTATTGCTGCGGGTCTATCAGGCGGTACACCACCTTGTGGGTTTCTTCGCCCGGCACATCGAGCTTGCGCGGGGTGCCGCGCCGCCCCATCGCCAGCAGCACGCTCTTGGTGACGTAGCCGCCCCTATTGGTCTTGACGAGAAAGCCCTCATCGCATTTCTCGATGGCCTCCATGCGCTCGCGAAAGCCGATTTCCAGCCCGGTCTTTTGCACCACGCCGTTCCAGAATTGCAGCAGCTTTTCTTTCTGCACCTCGCCAAACTTCACCGTCCCCACAATGTCCAGCACCACCGGCGCCGTCATGGCAATTTTCTGGCGCGGATAGTGGTAGACCGCGCCGCCCAGCGAGTCTTCCTGTTCGATCAGCTTGTATTTCAGCTTGTGGTGAATGGAAGACAGTCCGGCCGACAAACCGGCCGGGCCGCAGCCCACGATCACCACGTCGTATTGCGCCGCACCGCTGGGGCGCTTGCGCACGGCAGCAATGGCTTGGCGCCCCTGCTCGGCGGCCTTGCGGATCAACCCCATGCCACCGAGTTCACCGGCGATGAAGATGCCCGGCACATTGGTCTCGAAATCGGGACTGATGTGGGGGATGTCGATGCCGCGCTTTTCGGTTCCGAACACCAGCTTGATGGCGTCAAACGGGCAGGCCGCCAGACAGGCGCCATGCCCTATGCAGTGCGCCGCGTTGATCAGCACGCCCTTGCCATTGACGATGCCGATGGCACCCTCGGGGCAGACCTTGGCGCAGGAGCCCGAACCAATGCAGCGCACCGGGTCGAAGATCGGGTGCAGCGAGGGCGGCTCGGACAAGCCGCTCTGTATGGACTCCTTGAGCAGGGTCTTGTGGGTCGCGTCCTTGCGTACATGGCGGCGCGAGTACAGCACAACGATCACCGCAATGATGGCGCCGTACAGGTACAGGTAGTTCATGGCTCAGCAGCGCAAACCCGCTGTGGTTTACTAGGGTTTGACCAAGTCTTTGATTTCAATCTTCAGCCCCGCAGCGCCCACCTTGACGCTCGCCGACTGACCGGACAGGTCGCCCGGCTGGGGCATCGCATTGCCGCTCTTGCTGATGCGCGCGCCCACGATCACCTGGCTGACGCTGGAGAGTGCGGTGGCGGGTGACATGGCCATGCTGTCGTCAAGCGTAAAGGTGATGGGCAGGTCTTTGACCTGCTTGCGCAGAATCGCCAGCGGCATGCGCGAGCCTTCGGCGGCGCGGGCAAACACAAACACCGTGTCATCGGGCTGCGCCTGCTTGGCCAGTGCCGCCGACAGCGTGACGGTGCCGCTGACCATGCCGGCGCCAATGGCGGCCGGTGCGGTGACGGGCTGGGGCGCTGCATCCAGCGGTGCCGCCGCTGCGGGCAGGCCGGCCAACTTGCGGGCCTCGGCAATGGCCGGTTCCACCTCGCGCACAAACACGTTGCCGGCCGGTCCTGCCTGGGCCAGGGTTTCCCAGGTTTTGATGGCGCTCTTGTAGTCCTGTTTGTTAAAGGCGTAGGTGCCGGCCAGGTACAGGGCCTTGAGGTTCTTGGGGTCGAGCTTGAGGGAGCGCTCCACCAGCTTCATGGGTTCGCCGTCCAGGCTGTTGTTGTTGTTGACGGCCAGCGAATCGGCATAGTCGGCCAGCAACGTGGGGTCGTCCTTGCGCAGCTTAGAGGCTTTTTCATAGGCCTTGAGCGCATCGGCATGGCGGCCCAGCACGCTGTAAGAGCGCGCCAGCATGGACCAGCCCTCCACGTCGTCGGGCTTGTCCTTGAGCCGCGCCAACAGCTTTTCGGTCATGGCGGCAATCTGGTCGGCATTGGTGGAATGCTGTGGCGACTGGCCATCGGCGGACGCTGCCTGTGGCATTTCGGCCTGTCCCGTTGCGGGCATGCCCTTCCACAGGTAACCCGCGCCGGCCACCACGAGGATGGCCACAGCCAAACCGCCCAGCAACAGGCCCGAGGGCTTGGCAGACTGGGATGCTGGCGCTACGGGGGCCGCTGCTGCCTTGGTCGCGCCGGGCGCAGTGGCCGGTGCCGCCAGGACCAGCTCCAAAATTTGGCGCTCCAGGGCGGTCTTGCCCTCTTCAAACTGCGGCTCTGGCAGGACGCCGCTGGCATGCAGTTCTTTCAACTGGGCCAGCTTTTGCTTGAGGCCTTCAAGGGTGTCGTTCATGGTCTTGCTTCACTTCAGGTTCAGGAGACGCGCGGGCCTTGCGGGACCTCGTCGGCTTCGGGTTCTTCCGCGTCAAAGCGGTCTTGCGGCATGCGGCTGCGCCGGCGCAGCACCAGCACCAGCACCGCCAGACCGGCCACCAGCAGCACGCCGGGGCCGACCCACAGCAGGGCAGTCAGGCGATTAAAGGGCGGGCGGTAGAGCACGAAGTCGCCGTAGCGGTCCGTCATGTATTGGGCAATTTGCTTGTCGGTCATGCCCTTTTGCAAGAGCTCGCGCACCTGCTGGCGCAGGTCTACCGCCAAGTCGGCATGGGAGTCGGCAATGGTCTGGTTCTGGCAGACCAGGCAGCGCAACTCGGTGGCGATCTTCAGCATGCGCGCCTCCAGCACCGGGTCGGCCACGGCGGGTTCGGCTTCCTTGGCCGAGGCGGCCGAAAGGCCAAATACCAGGAACAGCGCGGCCAGCCATGCAGCAACTACGCGGTGGAGCGTGGGGGTCATATACCGGCCTCCTTCTTGAGTTGGCGCACCAAGGGGATCAGCTTGGTCTCTATGGCCTCGGGGGTGAAGGGGCCGATCTGCTTGTAGCGGATCACGCCCTTGGCGTCGATCAGGAACGACTCCGGCACGCCGTAGACACCGTAGTCGATGCCGACGCGACCGTCACGGTCGTACAGCGAGGCCTCATAGGGATTGCCAAAATTGGCCAGCCACTTCATGCCGGCAGCGCGCTCGTCTTTGTAGTTCAGGCCGTAGATGGGCAGCAGCTTCATGCGGGCAAACTCCACCAAGAGCGGATGCTCCTCGCGGCAGGCCACGCACCAGGAGGCAAAGACATTGAGCAGCCAGACCTTGCCCAGCAGGTCGTCGCGCTTGAGCGTGAGGTCGGGCTTGTCCAACTGGGCCAGCGAGAAGGCCGGCGCCGGTTTGCCGATCAGCGGCGAGGGCACCTCGCGCGGGTCCAGGCTCAGGCCCTTCATCAAGAACCAGACCAGCCCCAGAAAGATCACCAGGGGCAACAGAAATCGCAGGTGCTTCATGGTTGCTCTCCGCCCAAGGGGGCAAGTGCGTACACAGCGTGACGAACGCGGGCTCTCATACCGGCACTCCCGTTTTGCGGCGATAGCGGCGGTCCGTCACGGCCAGAAAACCGCCCAGCGCCATGACCAGGCAGCCGCCCCAGATCCAGTCAATGAAAGGCTTCACATAGACCCGGATGATCCAGGCTCCGCCCTCCACTTCTTCACCCAGAGACACATACAGGTCGCCGGTCAGGCCGGGGGCAATCGCAGCCTCGGTCATCGGGTTTTGCTGAATGCGGTAGACGCGCTTTTCGGGGTTCATCGCGACCACCAGCTTGCCATTGCGCGTGACTTCCACGCTGCCGCGGGTGGCTTCGTAGTTGGGGCCCTGGATGTTCTGCACGCCCTTGAAGGTGAAGACATAGCCGTTGACCGTGGTGCTGTCACCCACATTCATCTTGACGTCGCGTTCGGTCTCATAGGTTTTGACCATGGTGACACCCAGGCAGAACATGGCCACGCCGACGTGCGCCACCATCATGCCGACCATGGCGCGCGGAATCAGGCCGGCCCTGCGGCGGACTTCGGCAAAGCCCTTGCCTTCGGGGCGCACACGCTCCCACAAGTCAGTGGCGACCGCGCTGAAAATCCAATAGGCCATCAGCAAGCCGATGCTCGACAGCAGCTGGATGGAGCCCGCCAGCCAGCCGGTCAGGATGGCACAGAGCACGGTCACGCCGGCAGCCCATTTCAGGCGGCTGGCCAGATCGGGGACCGAGGTTTCTTTCCAGCGCGCCAGCGGGCCCACGCCCATCATGAAGAGGGTGGGCACCATCAGCGGCAGAAACACCGCGTCGAAATAGGGCGGGCCGACCGAAATCTTGCCCATGCCCAGAGCGTCCAGCAGCAGCGGATACAAGGTGCCCAGCAGCACCACCGCCGTGGCCACCATGAACAGCACGTTGTTCGACAGGAGCGCGGTTTCCTTGGAGAACAGGGCGAAGCGGGCACCCAAGCCGACCTTGGGCGCGCGCCAGGCGAACAGGGCGAAGGAGGCGCCGATCACGATGGTCAGAAAGGCCAGGATAAACAGGCCACGGCGCGGGTCGGTCGCAAAGGCGTGCACCGAGGACAGCACGCCCGAGCGAACCAAGAAGGTACCCAAGAGCGAGAAGGAAAAGGCCAGAATGGCCAGCAGCACGGTCCAGTTCTTGAAGCTGCCGCGCTTCTCGGTCACGGCCAGCGAGTGGATCAGCGCCGTGCCCAAAAACCAGGGCATGAGCGAGGCGTTCTCCACCGGGTCCCAGAACCACCAGCCACCCCAGCCCAGTTCGTAATAGGCCCAGGCACTGCCCATGGCGATGCCCACCGTCAGGAACATCCAGGCCACGGTGGTCCAGGGCCGGGTCCAGCGCGCCCAGGTGGCATCCAGATTGCCGCCTATCAGCGCTGCAATGGCAAAGGCAAAGGCGACGCAAAAACCGACATAGCCCATGTACAGCGTGGGCGGGTGAAACACCATGCCCGGGTCCTGCAGCAACGGATTCAGGTCGCGGCCATCCAGCGGCACCGGGAACAGCCGGTCAAACGGATTGGAGGTGAGCAGCATAAAGAGCAAAAAGCCCACGCTGACCAGGCCCATGACGGCCAGGATGCGGGCCAGCACGTCACGCGGCAGGTGGCGACTGAACAGTGCGACCGCAACCATCCACACCACCAACATCTGCACCCACAGCAGCAGCGAGCCTTCATGGCCGCCCCAGAAGCCGGCGACCTGGTAGGGCAGCGGCAAATGGCTGTTGGAGTTGGACGCCACATACAGCACCGAAAAGTCGTTGCGCAAAAAGGACGCCACCAGGCAGGCAGAGGCAAAGCTGACCAAGGCGAACAGCGCGTAGCTCAGGGGCCTTGCCAGCACCATGAAGTCGGAGCGGCCGCGCGCGGCACCCCACATGGGAAGAATCCCCAGGGCGAGCGCCACGCCCAGGCCCAACCAAAGCGCAAAGTGACCAAGTTCAGGAATCATATTTATTTGCTCGTAACGATGGATGCTGCTGTCTTTTCATTGCTCTTGGCCGCGTTCTTCAGCGCTTCTGCGGCTTCGGGCGGCATGTAGTTTTCGTCGTGCTTGGCCAGCACTTCCTTGGCCACAAAGACACCGTTCTCCAGCTTGCCCTGTGCCACCACGCCCTTGCCCTCCTTGAAGAGGTCGGGAAGGATGCCCTCAAAGTGCACGGGCACGCTCTTGGCGGTGTCGGTCACCCTAAAATCCACCGCCACACCGGTGCGCTTGACGCTGCCCTCCACCACCAGGCCGCCGAGGCGGAAGGTGCGGTTGACCGGCGCCTCTTTGGACTCGATTTGCGTGGGCGAGAAAAAGAACACCAGGTTGCTCTGGAAGGCGTTGAGGATGAGCGTGGCAGCCGCCGCAATCACCAGCACCACCACGGCCGCAATGGCCAGACGTTTATGACGTGTTTTCATAGAGATTCTCCGTTTTCTTCCAAATCGGCCACCGCCAGCAGGGCGGCGCGGTGGCGGTGCGCTGCCAGCAGCGGCTCCAGCAACATCCAGGCTGCCGTGACGCCGTAAGAGCCCCAGACATACAGGCCATAGCCGCCCATGGCAAAAAATTCGCTTGCGCTGTTCCAGACCATCATTTCACCTTTAACGCTTGTGTCGCCAAGACCCGCACCCAGTCGGCGCCGCTTTCACGCTCCAGCACGATGGCACGGGCGCGCATAAACACCACGGCAAAGGCATAGGCCCAAAAGGCCAGGGTCATCAGCAGCATGGAGGTCAACATGGTGTGGGCCATCTTGGGCGCCGCCGTCATGCTGATGGTTGAGCCCTGGTGCAGGGTGTTCCACCAGCGCACCGAGAAGTAAATGATGGGCACATTGACCGCCCCCACGATGGCCAGCAGGGCACCGGCATGGTCGGCCCGGCGCACATCGTCAATGGCTTCTACCAAGGCCATAAAGCCAAGGTACAAAAACAGCAGGATCAGCTCGGAGGTCAGGCGCGCATCCCAGACCCACCAGGCGCCCCAGGTCGGCTTGCCCCAGAAGGCGCCGGTCCACAGGGCCAAGAAGGTGAAGGCCGCGCCGGTGGGGGCAATGGCGCGCGCCATCATCGAGGCCAGTCGGGCATTGGCCGCCCAGCCAAAGGCGGCCCAAGCAGCCATGGCCAGGTACAGCACCATGGACATCCAGGCCGCCGGCACATGGATAAAGATGATGCGGTAAGAGTCGCCCTGTGTGGCATCGGTGGGCGCCACGAAGAAGCCCACATACAGGCCCCAGACGGCCAACAGCGCGGCCGCCGCGTAGAGCCAGGGCACGCTCACCGTGGCCAGGCGGTAAAAACTTTTGGGCGCAGCAAAGGTAAAGAGTCTTGGCAGTTTTTTCATACAGATATTCGCAAGGCTGCTGAAGTGGCCAAGGGGGCTCCCAGGGCGGTCAGCAACAAGATGGCACCCAACAGATAAAAATGGCCGGCAGGAGACAAACCGGATTCGGCAGCGGAGACCGCGCCGGCACCAAAAATCAGCACCGGAATGCACAGCGGCAGCACGATCAAGAGAATCAGCACGGCGGAATTGCGCAGGCCCAGCGTCAGTGCCGCACCCATGCCACCCATCAGGCTGAGCGTAGGCGTTCCCAACAGCAGGCCCAGCGCCATCAGACCGATCGAGTCCCAGGGCAAACCGAACAGCAAACCCAAAAGGGGCGACACTAACAGAAGCGGAACACCCGTCAAAAGCCAGTGGGCAATGCCCTTGGCGGCGGCGAGTTCGACGCCGGAGAGCTGCGAGATCAGCATTTGTTCCAGCGAACCGTCGGCATAGTCGCTGGCATACATGGAGTTCAGCGAGAGCATGCTGGACAGCAGCGCGCAGACCCAGACTATGCCGGGTGCAATCTGGCGCAGCGTGGCCGTCTCGGGCCCTACGCCCAAGGGGAACAGGCTGGCCGCCACGACAAAGAAAACCACCGGCAGCAACGCCTCGGCCGGACGCCTGCTGGCCAGGCGCAGGTCGCGCGACAGGATGGCCATCATTGGGCTCATGCGCAACCCTTTGCCGCGCTCATTTACGGGTCCCTTGCAGGGTCAGTTCCAGCAGCGGCAGACCTTCGGGGCGCACCGGGATGTGGCTGGTAAACAGCACGGTGCCACCGCGCTGCACGTTCTCGCGAAACAGCTCTTGCACCACGCCCATGCCGGCATCGTCCAGGGCATCAAAGGGCTCGTCGAGCACCCAAAAACCCGCTTGCTCTTCGAGCGCCAGGCGTGCAAGAGCGACCCGGCGGCGCTGGCCTTGGGACAGCATACGCACCGGCAACTTGCGGCGGTGGAACACGCCCATGCGGCGCAATGCCGCCTCCAGCCGGTCCTGCGCGCAAGCACGGCCATGGACGGTGGTGAGAAAGCGCAGCGCCTCCAGTGCGGTCAGGTCGTCCTTGAGTGCGTTGGCGTGGCCCATGTAGACCAATTGGGAGCGGTAGGCTTCGGACTGCGCCAGGGTCTGCGCGTTCCAGCTGAGCGCTCCACCGTCCGGGCGCGACAGCCCTGCAATCACACGCAGCAGGCTGGTCTTGCCGCTGCCATTGGAGCCGCGCAGCCACACCAACTGACCGGCGCGCAATTCAAAACTCAGGGCCTTGAAAAGCACTTCGGTGCCGCGGCGGACCGTGAGGTCCTGGGCCCGAATGCCCGTGCCCTGCTCGTTAGGAAAAGTCAAATCTTCAGCCAAGGTAGTAAATGAACCACGCCTCAAGGCGGGCAGATGATGGTGCGGCTTGCCACCGCGGGCTTGTGGCCATTATCGCCCACCGGTCCCCTGTGGCCGGACCGCAGAGCGCCGGCTTCATTTGATGCGAATCAAGTAAAAGGCGATCATGGCAAGGCCGGGTTACGGTTTTCTTAAAGCCCGCTCCAGGCCACCCAGGGCCCATTGAGGGAGCCCGGCTGTTGCCAGATCGACAGATAAACCTGCTTGCCATAGAAAAACGGCATGCCCCAGGCAAAGGTCTTGGTGTCGGCCACATAGGTGTTCGATGGACCGCTGCCGTTCACCGCACCGCCCAGGTCGCTAAAGGCCGTGTTGTTGGTCAAGGACAGTCGCGCGTAACTCGCAATCTGGAAGGCCACGCTGACCGCTGGGCGGCCAGTGGTGTCCCCGTCCGACAGCAGGGCCGTCAAGCCCGCCAGCGTATGGGCCGGGCAGTACCAGTAGGACTGCACCTTCAGGGCCGCTGCCTGGGTCAGGTTGTCGCAAGGGGTGATGGACGCGTCATGAAAGAACATCCCGTTGGTGCCGGTGTCCAGATAGCTGTTGGCAAAAGTGTGGCCATTGAATTGGGTATTGATGCTGAGGTAGGAGTCGCTGGCCGGATCGAGCACCCCCAGAAAAACCTGCTGTGCGGCAGGCGGCAAATTGGCCGCGTCTATGCCCAGTACCAGCTCCCCCTTGGCGGTTTGGGCGCCGGGGTTGCCCAAGGCAATGGCCGGCATCTTTAGCAGCACGCCGTTGTTATAGGGCGCAGCCAATGCCGCCACCGGATTAAAGACCTGCAGCGCAATCGCCAACGGGGTGAGGATGCAACTCTGTGGATCGGTCGCGCCCACCGGGCAGCCGTAGTACAGCACCGAGGAACCCCTGGGGTCGGAAGCCTTTGCGTGGTAGATACCCTGCTCGCAATCGATGCCGCAATCCATGGTGGTGCTACCTATGCCCAGGACGCCGTTGGCGCCCAGCTGCCCGGCCGAGGACAGGATGTTGGATTGTTGGGCGGTGGAGTCGGTGACGGTGTTGCAATCCGCGCTAGCAGCGAGCACCGACTGGTCGTCAATCAGCTGCACCGCCAGCGCACGCTCGGTCTTTTGTGAGCCTAGCCAGACATCGGCCCCCACCGTTGGCCCCCATAGCCCACCTATGACAAAGGGGAAGCACTCCCAGGCATTTTGGGTGGCCGAAACAGCAATGGGTGGCAGCTTCAATTTGGCGACCTTGCTGGAGAGCACCCGCAAGCCCACCGAGCCGGTGTCCACCAGCACATGGTCAATCGTCACGCATTGGGTGGGGTCCGTGGGCACACCACCCGGGACGCACACCGTCACATCGGCGAACAGCATATTGGTGCTGACACCCAGGTTGCCAAACCCGTGGGGGCCCAGGTCATCCACGCTGACGCGCAAATTGTTGCCGCTCTGCACAAAGCTGGTGGCCACAGGCGGGTTGAGCAGCTGGCAGTCTGCAGTGCCGCATTTGAGCGTGGTGGTGCTGGAGTCGCCACCATCGCCCCCACCACAGGAGGCCAACAGCAGGGCAAGTAGAAACGCCGCGAAATAGGAATATGTGCGCATCGCGAAGCCCCTAGCCCAAACCAAGGGTTTGGGGATTGAGCCCTGGCGGCAGCAGGGAGGGGCGATAGGCAAAACCTGCATACACGTTCATATGCCCTGAAGATTGCATGACCAGGTCGCTGCCCTGGTGGAGGAACTGGCGCTGTATGCCGCCGCGCTGGGCTGCACCCTGTGCGGCCTTGGAATAAGTGGGAAATGCGCTGCCCAGCAGGCTGGCCAGGTCGGGCTTGTACAGGGTGTGCCAGCGGATGGCAAAGATCTGCCCATTGCCCGCCACATACTGCGTCACGCGCGAACCGTCAGCACCCTTGAGTTCATGCAGGGTGTAAGCCGTGGCGCGGGACACCGAGTGGAAGGCGCGCATGCGCATGCGCTCGCCGGTGATGGAGCCCTCGTTATCACCCAGGCCGGCCCAGGCCAGCGGGGCGCTCAAAAAAACCAATGCCAGCAGACCGTTGCGGCTACTGGAAGTCATAGCGGTAACCCAGGTAAAAGAAGTAGGACTCGCTGGTCTCATGGTTCGTAGCTCCATCGGTTTTCGAAGTTTCATAAATCGTCTCGGCCATCAGGTTGGCGCGGTCTGAGAGTTTGTAGGACAGGCGCAGGCCCGGCGAGATGCGGCTGATCTTGGTCTGCGTATTGTCGGTCTGGGTGTAGTAGCGAATGGAGGGCTCTAGGCTGAACTTGTTGCCCATGAAACCGGTCAGGTTGTTGTAGGCCAGTTGCGTGCCGCTCATGGTGTCGCTGCTGATGAAGCTCAGGTTAAAGCCGTTGATGTCCCGGCTGGAATACAGGTTGGAGCCCGTCAACTGGAACGAAAGGTTGTACTGCGCACCGGTGGCGGGCTGGGCCTGGAAGTTGCCCACCGCCGGCAGGGCGCCCACCTCGCTGTAGCGCATGTCCATGGAGCCCTGCCATTTGCTGGACAGTGCGCGCGACAGACTGACCATGGTCTGGCGGGCCTGCGCGGCCGTGGCCAATGCATAACCCTGCACGGTGGCCAGGCTATTGGTTTGCAGCAGTGTTTGGAGCGAGGTGCCGGGCTGGCTGATCAGGGCATCGCTGAGCTGCAGCGAGGGTGCCTTGCGGTCATCGAGCAGCAGGGTGACGGTGGTGTCATAAGGGCCCTGGAAGGAGCCCTGCAGGGTGAGCGCATTGATCTCGTTGAAGTTGAGGTCGTAGTCGATCTGGGTGTACATGGAGAGCGATTTGCCAAAGTAGCGCACTTCGGCGCCCACGGCGCGCCGGTCGGAAATGCCCTCGGTGGTCTGCTCCACCAGCGACAGGTTGCCGCCCCAATGCTCGAACAGGTTGTCGGCTTCCAGCATGACGCCGGCCATGGCCTGCTGCGGCGCATTGACCAGGGTGTTAGCGGGCACACCCAGCATGGCATCGACCTTGTATTTTTCACCAAAGGGCATGGCCATGGATACGCCATCGAACAGGCCAAACAGCGAGCCCCCAATGGCCGACTGACGACCGACGCGAAAGTCCATGCGGCTCTTGGTATCGCGGTAGTCCACATAGGCCGCGCTGATCAGGCCCTGGGTGGCTGAGGTCTGCGCGCTGGCAGTGGCCAGGTTGTCGGAATGCGAGCCGCGCATCACCAGCTTGACGATGGAGTCCTCGCTCTCGTAGCGTCCGGTGGCATCCCAGCTCGAGACCAGCACCGATTGGTTGGTGCGGGTCAATGTGTTCTGGTCTATGCCGGTGGCGATATTGACCAGCGAGTCGGTCTTGGTCTGGCCGCCGTAATAGTATTGCGACACGCTGCCAGTGGCGCTCAGGCGCTTCTTGTCTGGCTTGAGACCGGTACCGTCGGCCTGTGCCACTGCGACACCCAGGGCGGCCAGTCTTTGCGCCACGCGCTGTGCGGCCTCACCCTGCGGGTAGAGCTTTTGGTAGAGCTGGTATTCGGAGCGCGCCTTGGCAGGCTGCTTGAGTGCCTCCCAGGCCATGCCAATCAGCTCCTGCGCCGCTGGCGTGGAGGGGTTGGGTGGCAGCATCAGGGCCTGGTTGCAGGCATCCACCGCCTCCTGGTAACGCGCCTCTTTGAAAGCCGCCTGCGCCTTGGCCAACAGCGCAGCGCCCTGCCCGTCCGCATCTGCCACATTCACCTCCACCTGCGGGCTTGGTGCGGCGGGCGCAGCGGCCTGCGCATCCGCACGTTCCAGGGTCACCACGCTGGCGTTGGGAAAGCTGGCCAGCGCACGCTGGCGCACGGTCTGCGCGTCCTGCTCGGTTTTGAAATAACCCAGCAACAGGTCCACGCTGGCGACACCGCCGCGCAGCGTGTTCTGGGTATAGACCTCGTAGCTCTGGAACACCGCGGGAAGACGCGGCACAGGCGTTGTCTGGCTCGCAGGCGTCGATTGCAGCAACACCACGTAATGCCTGTCCTGTGGCAATTCGGCCGGCGCAGGTAGTTCATTGGAGGGCAGGGGAGCGCCTGCGCCAGGCTGGGTGAAGACCAGATCAATGGCTTGTGCGCCAGGACCCTGGCGCACCTGCAGCAGCATTTTTTCGCTCAGGCGCAGGGTCAGCAGCTTGGTTTGCGCCTTGGGCACAGGGCTGTAGCTCAGGTCGATGCGGGGGCGCAGGGTATCGGCGCCCAGGCGCTTGCCCTCCTCAAGGGTCTGGCCCAGCACCGCCTCATCGGCCGATACGATCTGAAAGCCGATCTGCGCCAGATCGGTCACGGTTGCCGCAGCGGGCGCCTGGCGCAAGAAACGCACATTGGCCGCAAAGGTAATGCGCGCCACCATGGCGCCCGAGCCCTCCACCCACTCCAGGCTCTCTATGCTTTGCGCGGCAGCGGCTTGCGCCAGCAGCGCCAACGCAGCAATCGCCATCCACACCCTACTTTTATAAGTTTTCACTTCATTGCCCCAGGGGTATCGGTTTGGTTCTGCTCAAGCCACGCAACTGGCGCCGCACCAGTTCACCGTTGGTGTCGTGGCAACTCACGCAGCTCAGCTTGTCCGGGTTGGGCACATACAGGGGCGAGAGATGGTGGTAGCTCACCGGGGTCCAGGCCATGTTCTTGTGGCAGTTGTCGCAAGAACGTGTCGTGTTGAAATGCCCGGCCGGGCGGCCGGATGCGCTCATGCCGTTGTGGCAGGCCTGGCAGGTATTGGGCGTCACGCCGCTGTGGTTGAACTGTGCCGGCAGCCAACTGGTGGGCCGGTGGCAGGTGTCACAAGAACTGCTCACCATCAGGTGGCGCGCCGGCATGCCCGAAGCCGACTTGCCATCGTGGCAGGTCTTGCACTGACCCGCCTGCACACCCTTGTGGTCAAAGCTGTTGCCCAGGCTGCCGCGGCTGGGCTTGTTGGTCTGGATGGATGGGCGGATGCGGCTCTGGTCCGGCGCGACTTGGGCACTGCGCATGATGGGGCGCTGCATGCCGCGGTCAAAGCCGCCGTTAAAGCTGTGGCAAACGCTGCAATCATTGGGCGCCTGGCGGGACGCCGTGGTGTGCTTGCTGGGCTTGCGCGTCTGGATGCCGGGCAGTCCGTACCAAAGCGGTGTGGCGGAATATTCATGACAGCTCTGGCATTGGATTTTTGCCAGCGCGACGTTGGCATGCATGGTCTTGGCGGCCGCTGCGCTGGCCATGTTGACGCCAGAAAACAGCGTGGTGCCCACGTGGCAGGCATCACAACCCAGGCCGCCAAAGGGTATGTGCGCCACCGAAGTGTCGGCCTTGGGCTGGTAGCTAATGGGCGGAGGCGCGCTGCAGGCGACCTGGGTGGCACAGCCTGCGAAAGGTGCGGTACCGCTGGTGCCCCCCATCCCGACCTTATGACAGTGGGTACAAGCCGCGCCCGATGCCGGAACCGATGCGTACGCAGTCACCGCTGCCGGCACGGTGAGGCCACTGTGCAGCACGCTGTTTGCGCCCAACTTGCCTGGTGCGTAGGAATAGTCTCCCGCCACCACGTGACAGCTGGCGCAGGACGCGGTCGAGTTGGGCATGTGACCAGAGGGCTTGCCCTCGGCGGTGAACGACGTGGTACCCGCATGGCACAGCGAGCAGTCCCCCGTGTCGAGCGTGCCGCCGGTATGGGCTGCATCGGTATAGCCATAGGGGGTCGCGGTCGCGCCGGGGCGCGTCTGGAAGCCGTTGTAGGCGGTGGTAGGCACGGCCAGGTTCAGCGCGCCGGGTGTGCGCGTGTAGCTGCCCACGCCAAGCCAGGCGTAGCCGCGTTCGTGACAGGCATTGCAGCTCAAACCGGTGCTGTTGCTGTGTATGAGCGTGCCGGCCACCAGGGGCGTGGCAAATTTCGTTCCTACTGCGGTCACCGAAACCAGCCCCGTGGGCACCGAGGCCGAGTGGCAGGCTTCACAGGCGGCGGTATTGGGAATGTGCGTGCCGGCGCCTTGCACCGCGCTGGACGCGGGGATCGCCACTATGGCCGTGACCCCGGTGAAAGTGGTGTTGCTGATACCAGCGCCATGGCAGGCGGCGCAGCCGGTGGTAAAGCCCGCGTGGCTGAATTTGCCGCCGGCAAAAGTGCCACTGGCTACCGGCGTGGCCGCAGGCACATGGCAGACCTCGCAAGCCGTGTTGCCGAAGGGAATGTGGTTGGCCACACTGGCCGGCGACTTGATGACAAAGCCAATCGAGGGAATGGCAAACGCCGCCGCATTGGCTGCGCTGTGGCACTGCGCGCAATTGGCCGTGGTAGAGGGCGCATAGGTATGGATATTGGCCAGCGTCATGGTTTGCACAAAGGTCGCCGTGTTGCTGACCGGTAGGCCGTTGGACGCGGCCAAATCGGTGTGGCAACTCTGGCATTGGGCCGTTGCGCTGGTCGGGATATGGTTGCTCGGCTTGGCCACCGCCGAGAAACTGCTCGTGCTGCCATGGCAGGCCGAACATTCACCACCACCGGACGGGTGGTTGGCATCGAGTACCGAGTTCACCGAGGCCGGGCTATTGGGCCGGGTGTGAAAGCCGGTGTAGTTGGCACCGGGCGTCTTCACGCTCGGAGAGCGCGGGTACAGGCTGACATCGACCCAGGTTAAACCGGCTTCATGGCAGCTGTTGCAACTGCCGTTGACGCCGGTATGGATCATGCTGCCATTGGGCGTGGGCGACTTGAACTTGGTGGAGCCCGGCGTGGTCACGCTGGCCGACGCATTGACCAGCGTCAGCGGCATGCTGCCCAGGTGGCAGGTCTCGCAATTGGCGTTGATGGGCGAGGGAATGTGGTTGCTTGCCCCAGACGTGGTGGGTGGCAACACCACGATGGCCGTGATGCCCTTGAAGCTGCTGGCGGTGATGGTGCTGCCATGGCAGGCATCGCAGCCGGTGCTGATGCCGGCATGGCTGTACTTGCCGCCCGCAAAGGTGGTGCTGGTGCTGCCAGCCCTGGACAGGCCGGTGGGAATGGCCGTGTGGCAGATTCCGCAATCCGTGTTGGCCGGATTGGGCACATGCGCAGGGGACAGCACCGGCGAGGTCGGGGTGACCGGCGTCTGGCCGCCCTGGAAGGTGGCACTGGTGATGCCGCCGTGGCAGGTGGCGCAGGAGGACGTGACGCCGCTGTGGTTGAAGGCCGAGTTGCTAAACAACGCGGCGTTTTGCACCGGCGTGATCAGACTGCTGTTGCTGCCCACGTGGCAGGACTCGCAACCCAGATTGCCCATGGGGATGTGGTTGCTCGCCGGCGCCTTGATCGTCATGACCGCCGTGTTGTATATCTGCGCGTTGTCCGCACTGTGGCACTGGGCGCAGTTGGTGCTTGTGGAGGGAGCGTTGGCATGAATGGCCGCAAGCGTCGGCATGGTCGTGTAGTTGGTGCTGGTGTGGCAAGTCGTACAGGCCACTGCCGCCGTCGGGATGTGGTTGGCCGGCTTCACATTGGTTGCCCACTCGGCAAAGCCGACGTGGCAGCTGGAGCAGTCGCCTCCGACAGGGTGCACCGGGTCTGTCACCCAATAGGTGCCTACTCCTGCCTGGGGGCGCGTGTTGAAGCCGGTGTAGGGTGCTGCCTTGAGCGTGGTGTAGGCGTCCACACCCATCCACACCATGTCTCTTTCGTGGCAGTTGCTGCAACTGCCGGATACGCCGGTGTGGGTCGCGGCGGTGTTGGGCGGGGGCGAGCGAAACGCACTGCCTGGCAGCGTACTCGCCACGTTGTACGGCGACAAGGTACTTGGCATGCTGCCCAGATGGCAGGTCTCGCAGGTGGTGGAGCTGGGGATGTGGCTGCTAATGCCCGCCGGGGTGGTGGGCGGCATCAGCACCAGTTTATTGGGTGCGATGCCCTGGAAGCCAGTCACATTGGGACCATGGCATTGGGCGCAGTTGCTGCCCATACCCACATGGCTGAAAGCGGAGCCGGTGAATTTGGACGCATCGGTCAAGCTTGCGGTGGCCATGCTGGAGCCGGTGCCAATGTGGCAACTCTCGCAGCCCTGGTTGCGCATGGGGATGTGGTTGCTGGCCGGCCGCACGATGGATTTCCGACCGGCCGTGCTGTAGAGGGTTGCATTGTCTATGCTGTGGCACAGGCTGCAGTTGGTAGAGGGCGACTGCAGGTTCTGGTGGATTTTGGTGATGGTTGGCACATCGCCCCAAGGCGCATGGCAAGCGGTGCACTGCCCGCCAGAGACGATAGGGATGTGCTTGTCTGGCAGCGAGGGCGTACCAAAGGCGTTGGTATTGCCATGGCATTGCGAGCACTCGCCCGTCCCGCTAGGGTGGTTCACATCGGCCATGGAGTAGCCCGCAGCCGATCCCGGCCGGGTGTGAAAGCCGGTGTACAGCTGGTTCGGGTTGCTGTTGTTCACTGCGGTGAGGTTGCGCGCATAGGCGGCCATGTTCATGCCTATCCATGCGTTGCCCGCCTCGTGGCAGCTGTTGCAAGAACCGGAACTATCGGCATGAATCTTGGCACTGTCGGGCGGGGAGACGGCAAAGCCAGTGCCGGACGCACCGGTTACCGACAACAGGCCGGAAGGCACGCTACCCAAGTGGCAGTTCTCGCAGGTGCTGCTGCTAGGAATATGGCCCGACGGTGCAGCGGTGGAGGGCATGACCACCAAGTTGCTCACGCCCTTGAACGGACCGGCCCCGCTTACGTGGCAGTTGGCACAACCCGTGGTGACGCCGGTGTGGATGTACTGGCCACCCGCAAACGAAGGGCTGCCACTGTAGCCGGTGGGCGGAACCAGGACAGCAGGAATACTGTTGACGTGGCAAATTTCGCAACCCACGTTGCTCGACACCGGAATGTGCGGCGGTGACTGCCCAGCCACCGACTTCGGGTTGACGCCGTCAAAGGTGCCGGCCACCACATTGGCGCCGTGGCAGTTGGCGCAACCGGTGGTGATGCCGGAATGGCTGAACGCAGAGTTGCTGAAATGCGAGCCCTCGGGTACCGGCGTGGAGGCAATGTTGGAGCCGCCGCCCACATGGCAGCTGGCGCAGCCCAGCGCACCCATGTCAATGTGGTTGACGGCGGGGGTCTTGATCGGCATCAGCGTCGTGGTGGCTGCGTACAGGGCGGCGTTATCGGTGCTGTGGCACTGCTCGCAATGGTCGCTCGGATATTGCAGGTTGTTGTGGGTCAGGCCCACGGCCGGCGCAGTACCGAAGCTGGTGTGGCAGGCGCTACAGGCGGCGTTGGCGCGGTAGGGAATGTGACCCGCTGGCGCCGAAGGTTGCCCAAAGGCGATGGTGTCGCCGTGGCACAGCGAGCATTCGCCCGCGCTGGGTCCGGGGTGGTTGTTCGGGTCGGCCACCGAGTAGCCGGAGGCACTGAGCAGGGGGCGTGTATGAAAGCCTTTGTACAGCGCTGTTGCAGTGGTAAAGGTGGCTGGACTTCGGGTGTACAGGGGCAGGTCCACACCCACCCAGGCCATGCCCGCTTCGTGGCAGGCGCTGCAACTGCCCGCCGCATGGCTGTGGATCTGCGTGGAGCTGGGGGGCGAATTCCGGAACAGGCTGCTACCCACGGCGCGCGGTGACGACGCGGCAATCAAGCCAGCCGGCAGGCTGCCCGCATGGCAACTCTCGCAGGTGGTCGAGGTCGGCATGTGCGCGTTGGCGCCGCTTGAGGCAGGCATCACGATGAGGGAGGTGATGCCGTAAAAGCTGTTGTTGGAAATAGCTGGGCCGTGGCAATTCACGCAGCCGGTGGTGACACCGCCATGGTCGAACTGCGCATTGGCAAAGGTCTTCATGCCCACGGCGGGAACCAGTCCGGCGGGCGCTGCACCATGGCAACTGTCACAGCTCGCTGTGGCGGGAACGTGGATTGGTGTCAGGCTGCCAATCGTCCTTGGCAACACACCCACAAAGGTTCCGGAAGTCACCGTCGCGCCATGGCAGTCCGCACAAGTCTTCGTTGCACTGGCATGGTTGAAAAGGGAGTTGGCAAAGTTGGCACCATCGGCCACCGGTGTCGTCGCCATGCTGGAGTTGGCCCCCACGTGGCAGGCCTCACAGCCCAGGCTGCCCATGGGAATGTGGGCGGCGTCCGGCGCCTTGATGAGGTTGTTGGCGCTGCGGTACAGGGCGGCGTTGGCCAGACTGTGGCACTGGATGCAGTTGGCGCTGGTGTTCTGGATGTTGGCGTGGATGGCTGACAGCGAAGGCATGACGGAGAAGCTGCTCGCTGTGTGGCAAGCCGTGCAGGCAACCGGCGCCGTTGGAATGTGGTTAGCCGGCATCTTGAGACCGGTGAACTCCACCGTGGTGTGGCACTTGTCACAAGGCTGGCCTTGGGCCAACGCAGCCTGGTGCGTGGCATCTGCCGGGTTGGTCATCACGCCGGGATGCGGGTTCTGGGAGCTGTGGCAGTTCACGCAGGTCAGCGCTGCGACGCTGGTATGGCTAAAGGTGCGCGAAGCGTCCGCAAACTGTGCCTGGGTCGCGGAATGGCAGCTTTCGCAGGAGGCGTTGCCCAGAGGGATGTGGTTGCGCGGCATGACGGAAGACTGGGCGCGCGGGTTGTTCCAGCCGTGGCAGGAGGCACAGTCCTTGGGCGTGCCCTTGAAGGTGCCTTGGGTGTGGCAGGTTTCACAGCGCACATTCTGGTGCTGACCGTTGAGCACAAAGCCGGTGCTGGCATGGTCAAAGTCGGCACCGCCTTGCTGCGCCTGCGTCAGCCGCGCCGCACCGAACTGCAGCAGCGCAAAGGCCAGCAGTGCCCAAAAAATGGCCAGGGCGCGCCTGCGCCAGGGTCCGCCCAGAAGGGCAAGCCAAAGGTTCATATGGCGCATGGTGTGCTCCCTGTTGCGTGGGCAACTTGTTGCTTCATTTGTCCGCCCCCTGGCCGACACGGTTCTTGACCTTCTTCCAGTTGTCCACTACGTGGCACTGGTCGCAGCGCGGGCCAAAGCCGCCGCTGTGTACATCGTCTGTGCGGTGACAGGACACGCAGGTCGTGCTCTGCGGTGCAGCATCCTTGCCCGCAGGTGCCTGCTGCTTGTGGCAGGCGGTGCAGCTGGCCTTGAGGTGCGAGCTCTCCAGTCTGTACTTGGTGCGCGTGTTGTGGTCGAAGGACCAGGTGCTCCAGGCACGGGTGCTGTGGCAGGACTCGCAGCGCAGGCCAAACACCAGCTTGTGCTTGTCTTTGTGGCAGCTGTAGCAGTCGCGCGGCGCGTCCTTGTAGCGCAGTGTCAGGTGGCAGGTCTTGCACTCGGCCAGGATGTGGCGCCCTGTCAGCGGGAAGCGCGATGTGCCATGGTTGAAGTTCGTGCCCTTCCAGGCCCGGTCGTTGTGGCAGGACTCGCATGTATCGCCGAGTTGGGTCTCGTGCTTGTCGTCCTTTTTGTGGCAAGACAGGCAGGTAAGCAGCGTGTTGCGGTAGTTTTCCAGGTCCTTGTGGCAGGCGCTGCATTTCACGGCAGGGGCGGCGTGCGCATTGCGCAGCGGGAATTTGGTCTTGTCGTGCAAGAAGCGCCCGCTGGTGTTTTTCCAGTCCTGGGCGCTGTGGCAGTCGCCGCATTCACGGCCCAGATTGCTCTTGTGCTTGTCGTCCTTCTGGTGGCAGCCAAAGCAGTCCTTGGGCGCCTCCTTGTACATAACGCTCTTGTGGCAGGCCTTGCACTCGGCCCGGGCGTGCTTGCCCAGCAGCGGAAATGGGGTCTTTTCGTGACTGAACTTGGCCACTTCCTTCCAGTTCTTTTCGGTGTGGCAGGCGGCGCAATTGCTACCCAGCGTGTCCTTGTGCTTGTCGTCTTTCTTGTGACAGGCATAGCAATCGGGCTTCAACTTTTCCTTATAAAGATTGCCGCTGTGGCATTCCTTGCAGGCGGTCGTGCGGTGCTTGCCGCGCAGCTCGTATGGGGTGTCGGCGTCGTGGTTGAAGCTGGAGGGCTTCCAGGCCTTTGTGCCGTGACAACTCTCGCACTTCTCGCCATACAGGCCCTTGTGGCCCTTCTGCTCATCTATTTTGCGGTGGCAGGCGTAGCAGTTCTTGGGCGTGTCCTTGTAAACATTGTCCTTGTGGCAGTCGGCGCATTTCACATCGCTGTGCTTGCCGGTCAGCGAGAACTTGGTGGTCTCGTGGTCAAAGCGGGCTTCCTTCCAGTCACTCTCGTTGTGGCAGTCTGCACATTGGGGCCCCAGGCTGCCCTTGTGCTTGTCGTCCTTTTTGTGGCAACTGCTGCAATCCTGCGCGGCTTCGCGGTGTTTTTTGCCGGCCGCATGGCATTTTTCGCAGACCACTTTTTCGTGCTTGCCATGCAGGGCGTAATCGGTCTTGTGGTTGTGGTCGAACTTCTTGGGGTCCACCTCGGTGGTCTTCAGGTCACGCCCCTTGTGGTCCGTATGGCAGCTTTTGCACAGCACCGGTTGCTCTAGGCGGCCGTGCAAGCCGGTCTTGGCGCGCACATCGGCGCCCACCGGTTTGTGGCAATCCATGCACAGGCCGTCCTGGGCCTTGCGGTCGAGCTTGACGTGGCATTGCTTGCAGTCGTCCTCGTACTTGGCGTGTCCCTGCATCAGCTTGCCCGGCGCCATGATGGACTCAATCCCCTGCGCCTGCGCAGCAGCCGCCAGCCACAACAGGCACAGGCAACAGCAGACGCGCAGCCAAGGCATGGATAGTCGGTGGAGCCGGGAGTGAAAAGCCATGCGGTGCTAATACGCGTGGACCGCGTACACATGCACCAGAGCCGTCAGGATCAGTACATAGACAAAGGGGATGTGCGCCACATGCCAGAGCGAAAACAGAAACGAATAGGCCGTGAACTGGGCCACGCGCACCACAGAGTTCAGGTAGCGATCGACCAGCCCCTTGGCGCGCAAACGCCGGTGCGTCAGGTCTTGCTTGCTCCAGCGCTGGCTGGCCGCCATGAGATCCAGCAAGGCGTCGAGCTCGGCGGTGCAATGGCGGTAGGTCTGCCAGCGCAGCAGGGGCAACCAAAATACCGCGCGCACCGCATGCAACAGGCCGGAGTGGGGCACCTGCTCGCGCAGTTCAAAATCCTTCAGGCGTTGCTCCACCCCGGGAGCAAAGCTCAGGCGCGAATGGGCATGGTCCATGCCAGCGCGGCGCAACAGGTCCTGCAGGTCGGCCTGCCCGGATTGCAGACCTCGGTTGATGCGCTGAAAAATGAAGCGCCCTGCCACGCCACTGCCGGCCACCAGCAGCATGCTGTACAGGGCCACGGAGGCATTCAAAGAGGAGGTTTTGAAATTGGAGTGCAGCAAGATCAGCAGCGGGCCCAGAACACCCAGCACCACATGCAGCCAGAACCAGAACCGGATGTTGCCCCAGCCATGGGCGAAGTGAAGGTGCTTGCGCAGCGGATAGAGCAAGAGCAGCAGCAGCATCACGGCGCCGGTGACACCGATCCAGTAACCCATGTCATCACCCGCAGTGAACAGCCCCAAGCGGCTGATGCACCAGGTGCCCCATACCAGCAGCGCGAGCGCCAGATAGACGAGGGTATCGCCCGCCAGCATCCGGGCGGACGACTTTTCATCGGCTGCGGCCTCGCCTGCAGTGTCTGCAGAAGTGTTCATCTTTGTATTTGCGTCCCTGAATGGCCATGTCTCCCCATGCACTCACCCAAAACGGCAAACGCTTGCTGGCACCTCACGCAAATGCTATTACAAAGTTCTGATGAGAAGCAAACTTGCTCCCGGCAATGTGGTCATATTCACACAAGCCGGGACTTCACAGTAACAGTCTGTAAGCGCGCCCTGGCACCGCTCTCCAAACGCATAGCAACATGGAGGCGCGACTTCGCCCCTGGGTTTGCAGCGGCGTGAGTGGCCAGGAGTTAGCGGGAAAGCAGTGCCGCGTCCAGCACCTCGACCCAATGCCGTACCGGCGTGACGGTGCCGCTTTGCAAATGGGTGATGCAGCCGATATTGGCGCTGATGATGACCTCGTCCACTGCGGGCTGCAGGTTGCCGAGCTTGCGGTCGCGCAGCTGGTAGGACAGCTCTGGATTGAGCACCGAGTAGGTGCCGGCCGAACCGCAGCACAGATGGGATTCGTTGCTCGCCACACGCACGGCAAAACCCAGTTCGGCCAGATGCTGCTCGACACCGCCACGCAGCTTTTGGCCATGCTGCAAGGTGCAGGGCGGGTGGAACACCAGGCTGGCCCTGGCGGCATCCGAGAGCTTGCCGTGCAGCAGCGCCACCAACTCCGGCAACAGCTCGCTCAAGTCGCGCGTGAGTTCGCTGACCCTTGCCGCCTTTGCGGCGTAGGCTGGGTCGTTCTTTAGGATGTGGCCGTATTCCTTGACCGTGACACCGCAGCCCGAGGCATTCATCACCAGGGCTTCCACACCACTGCTGCTGCCCGGGTCGATCAGGGGCCACCAGGCGTCGATATTGGCACGCATCTGTTGCATGCCACCGTCCTGGTCGTTCAGGTGAAATTTGACGGCGCCGCAGCAACCTGACTTGGGCACCACCACGCTTTGAATGCCAGCCGCGTCCAGCACACGTGCGGTAGCGCTGTCGATATTCGGCGCCATGCTGGGCTGGGCACAACCGGCCAGCAACAGCACCTTGCGGGCATGGATGCGGCTGGGCCAGACACCGGCCTCCTGTTTGGCCGGCACCTTTTTTTGCAGGCTGGCGGGCAGCAGTGGGCGCAGCAGTTGCCCGATCTTCATGGCCGGTGCAAACAGGGGCGAGGGCAGGCCCTCTTTGAGCGCCCAGCGCAGGGCCTTCTCACTGGTGGGGCGCGCCACCTTGGCATCGACGAGCTTGCGGCCTATGTCGATCAGATGGCCGTAGTCCACGCCGCTGGGGCAGGTGCTCTCGCAGTTGCGGCAGGTCAGGCAGCGGTCCAGGTGCATTTGCGTGGCGCGCGTGGGCGTCTGCCCTTCGAGCACCTGCTTCATCAGGTAGATGCGTCCGCGCGGGCCGTCCAACTCATCGCCCAACAGCTGGTAGGTGGGGCAGGTGGCAGTGCAGAAGCCGCAGTGCACACACTTGCGCAAAATGGCCTCGGCGGCCAGGCCGTCGGGCGTGTTTTGGTACTCGGGCGCGAGATTGGTTTGCATCAGAGGAGTCCGGGATTGAAAAGGCCCTGTGGATCAAAGCTGGCCTTGAGGCGCAGGCCTATGGCGTCTAGCGTCGTGCTGCCGGTGCGCAGGCTGTTGGCTGCGTTGGCAGCCATACCTTCGGGCGTCACAAACAGGGTGGCGTTGCCACCGGCCGCACGCGCCACAGCTTGCAACTGCGCTGCGGCACTGGCAGGTGCCCAGAGCCAGCGCAGACCACCATGCCACTCCACCAGAGGCTGGCCGGGCAGCGCCAACACCGGCGCGGTCTGCGGAACACTGAGACGCCAAAGCGCATCGCCGGATGCGCGGCCGTCGCTGAAAAACGGCAGTTGCTGGTTGCGGCACAGCGCCCAGTCCTGGCTACTTTGTGCGTTGTCCATGCGTTGGCCCGGCACCTCGGCGAGCATTTTTTTGCAGGCCGCTTCCACCGCCGCAACGGCACCGCGCAGGCGCACATACAGGCAGGGCTTGGCGCTCTCTATAGTCCAGCAACTGGCATTCAGCGGCAGCGGCTCGCCGCCCCAACGGTGCAGTTGTTCCAGGGCTTCGTGCTGCTCCAGGGCAAAGCACAGGGTGGCCTCGGCCGGGGCCAGCGGCAAGACCTTGAGCGAGACCTCGGTCAGCAGGCCCAGCGTGCCGCGCGCTCCCACCATCAGGCGCGATACGTCATAGCCCGCCACATTCTTCATGACCTGCCCGCCAAAGGTGAGCTGCTGGCCCAGACCGTTGATGAGTTTGACGCCCAGCACATAGTCGCGCACTCCGCCCACGCTGGCACGGGAGGGACCGGCCAGGCCACTGGCGACCATGCCGCCCACGGTGGCAGCAGAAGTTGTCGTGGCCTGCGACCAGTTGAAGTGCGGCGGCTCAAACGGCAGGCACTGGCCCTGCTCGGCCAGCAGTGCCTCCAGCTCCACCAGCGTGGTTCCGCTGCCCACGGTGACCACCAGCTCGGTGGGCTCGTAGCTGATGATGCCTTTGAGGTCGCAGGTGTCGAGCAACTCGCCATGCGAGTGGCCCAAAAAGTTCTTGCTGCCGCCGCCCCTTATGCACAGAGGCGTGCCATCGGCGCGCGCTGAGGCGATGCGGTCGGCGACGGTGCGCAGTGCGTGTTCCATATTTGACATAGAGGCCATGGTACGGGTTGCTTGTCGGCCACTGCGTGAATTATTTGAACGCCGGAGCTTCAAAAAAATGCGTAGCCGCCATGGGCCCAATGCCGTGCAGCATGCATGGCGCAGCGGCGCAGCGCCCCACGTCAAAGATTGGCGGGGTTTGGCTAGTCCACGAAAAAGTTCACCGGCAGACCCGGCGTTTCCACGCGGGTGAAGAAGACGGCGCCAGAGTCCGGGAACAGCGCCAACTCGGGCGCGCTGCGACCATGGCGCGCCGTGGTGAGGTACAGGGTCTTCAGGTCCGCACCGCCAAAGCAGGGCATGGTTGGACACTGGGCCGGGGTGTCCAGCTCCTGCAGCAAACGGCCGTCTGGGGCGAAGCAGCAGATGCGCCGTCCTTCAAACATGGCGACCCAGTAATTGCCCAGCGCGTCCACGGCGGCGCCATCCGGGCGCCCCAGGTAGCTGCGGTCTTCAAAGGTCCAGCCGACGGGTTTGGGCGCGCATTGCACATGCACGCGGTGTTGGCTCAGGTGCTTGCCCTCCAGCTCGAAGTCCCAGGCATGCACCACGTGGCTGGGCGTATCGGCCCAGTACAGGGTGCTGTTTTGCGGACTCCAGGCCAGGCCGTTGGCGGTGAGCGCATCACCGGCGTGGCGCTGCACCGCCACCAAATCGTTGCGGCAGTCAATCGAAAACAGGGCGGCGGCGCGGCTGGCCTTGGGCTCATCAATGGTGCCGACCCAGAAGCGGCCCAGGGCGTCGCATTTGCCGTCATTGGCGCGCACGCTGGCTGTGTCGTAGGGTAGCGTGGCGATGCGATCGAGCGCACCGCCCCATTGCCTTGCCCTGAACACGCCATGGCGCAGGGCGATCACCAGGCCACCACTGGCCGCCGGTGCGATACAGCCGGGCTCAGAGGGCATGTCCCAGACCTCTGCGGTGCCGCCAGCCACATCGGAGCGCAGCAGTTTTTTGCCGGGGATATCAACCCAGTACAGGCGTTGTTCCAGTGGATGCCAAAAGGGGGATTCGCCCAGCTCGTAACGCTGCGGGCCCAGGGTTTGCCATGGTGTGGTGCTGCTCATATGCATGTCTCCTTGCGGTTTAGAGGGAAGGCGGCTGCACCTGGATGCGCATGTGGGCCGTGAAGGTCTCGCCGGGTTGCAGCACGCGCATGCCCAGCGACTCGGGCGTCATGCCGTTTTGCTGGGCCAAGGCGTTGTTGGCATGGCTGACCGGTTCGATGGCAATGCTGTCGCGCTGTGGCGTGGTGTACACCACCAGGCGGTTCAGGTCGGATGTGAGTTGGATGCGCAGACCGCCCTCCTCCAACTGCAGGCTGCCGCTCCAGCCCTCAAAGCAGTGGTCCACATCTAGGCTGGTGCAGTCTCCATCCAAGCCGGTGTGGGGCAGCAGCTGGGTTGGCAAATTGTCGGCGTCCATGTCCCAGCGGCCAGTTGCGGCAAAGCGGATCTGCGTTTGCGCGCTCTTGGCGAAGTAGGGGTGCCAGCCCAGCCCGGCCGGCGCCGCCACCGCGGCGCGGTTGGTGATGGACAGCTGCAGCTCCAGCGCGTCGTCCTGCAGGGTGATGGTCTGCAGGCTGTCAAAGGCAAAGGGCCAGGACGCATCGGCCAGGTGGCGGTAGCTCAACAGGGCGTGGTTGGCGCTAAAGGCTTGCACCGCCCAAGGCCGCTCCCAGCCAAGGCCGTGGATGGCATGGGGCTCGGGTTCGAAGTTGGCGGGCAGCGTGTAATCCTTACCGGCCCAATGCAGTTTGCATTGCGCGATGCGGTTGGAATAGGGCACCAGGGGGTAGCTGGCGGCAACGCGCACAGACTGCAACTCTGCGCCAGGGGTGGAGCGCAGCACCTGCTGCTGCCCCCACCACAGGCCGGCAATGCAGCCGCCCATTTCGGGCAACAGTTCACAGCGCAGCGCGCCGCTCGTCAGGGAAAGTGGATGTGTCATGGGAAGGCGGGTTCTGCGCAATGGCGCGGTTCGCCATGCAGGCGGCATTGTGCCTCGCCCGTTGCCCAAAAATAAGGCCCGGTGCAACTTCGGGGTTACCAAAGTTGCACCGGGCCGGGGATCGCCAGACTGGCGACCGGGGCGTAAGGCCTATGCCTTAGCGGCCGTAAGCCGACTCGCCGTGGGACGTGATGTCCAGGCCTTCGCGCTCGTCTTCTTCGCTGACACGCAGACCAATGGTCTTGTCCACAATGAAGTAGGCGATGAAGGACACCACACCGGACCAGAGCACCGTGGTCAGCACGGCCTTGGTCTGGATCCAGACTTGGGCGCTGATGCTGTATTGGGCAGGCGTCATCATGGTGGCCGTTACCCAATCATTCATTGCGCTGGGGCCGCCCAAAGAGGGCGACGCGAACACGCCGGTCAGGATGGCACCCAAGATGCCGCAGACACCGTGCACGCCAAACACGTCCAGCGTGTCGTCAGCGCCCAGCAGTTTCTTCAGACCGGTCACGCCCCACAGGCCGGCAAAACCGGACAACAGGCCAATGATCAGCGCACCGCCGATGCCGACATTGCCGCAAGCGGGGGTGATGGCAACCAGGCCGGCCACGGCACCGGAGGCAGCGCCCAGCATGGAGGCCTTGCCCTTGTGCATGGCTTCACCGAGGGACCAGGTCAGCACGGCCGCAGCGGTAGCGCCGAAGGTATTGATGAAGGCCAGGGCCGCGAAACCGTTGGCCTCCAGAGCAGAGCCCGCGTTGAAACCGAACCATCCCACCCACAGCAGCGCAGCGCCCACCATGGTCAATGTCAGGCTGTGAGGAGCCATGGATTCCTTGCCGTAACCGACCCGTTTGCCGATAAAGAAGGCACCTACCAAACCAGCCACAGCCGCGTTGATGTGCACCACGGTGCCGCCGGCGAAGTCCAGCGCACCCCATTGCCACAGCATGCCAGCCTTGGCATTCATGGCATCGGCCACTTCCTTGGAGGCATAGGCATCAGGTCCCATCCAGAACCAAACCATATGGGCCATGGGCAGGTAGCTGAAGGTGAACCACAGCACCATAAAGGCCAGCACGGCGGAGAACTTGATGCGTTCGGCAAAGGAACCCACGATCAGCGTGCAGGTGATACCGGCAAAGGTGGCCTGGAATGCGGCATAGATGATTTCGGGGATGTACACACCCTTGCTGAAGGTGGCGGAGTTGGCGAAGGTGCCCGCCACGTTGTCCCAGACGCCCTTCATAAACAGGCGATCCAGGCCACCAATGAACGGGTTGCCTTCGGTGAAGGCCAGGCTGTAGCCGTAGATAAACCACAGCACGACGATCATCGAGAACGTCACCATGACCTGCATCAGCACCGACAGCATGTTCTTGCTGCGCACCAGGCCGCCGTAGAACAGGGCCAGGCCGGGCACCGTCATCAAGATCACCAACAGGGTGGAGACCATCATCCATGCGGTGTCGCCCTTGTTGGGTACAGGTGCGGCAACGGCCGAAGCATCGGCCGCAGGGGCCGCTGCAACCACTGCAACGGCGGCTGCTGCGGGTGCAGCAACAGCGGGCGCGGCGGCCTTGGCTTCAGAGGCCACGGCGGCGGTCTGGGCTGACGCAAAGCTTGCGGCAGTCAACAGGCTCAGCCCCAGGGCGAGGGATACAAGCAGTTTTTTCATGGTTCTGTTCCTTTATGTTTTGTGGGAAGCGCCTTAAAGCGCGTCCTTGCCCGTCTCGCCGGTGCGGATGCGCACGACCTGCTCTACGTCGTAGACGAAGATCTTGCCGTCGCCAATCTTGCCGGTGCGTGCCGCAGCTTCGATGGCCTCAATCACCTGCTCGACCAGTGCGTCATCAATCGCCGCTTCGATCTTTACCTTGGGCAAAAAATCCACCACATATTCGGCGCCACGGTAGAGCTCCGTGTGGCCTTTTTGACGTCCGAAGCCCTTGACTTCGGTGACGGTGATGCCTTGCACACCAATGCCCGACAAGGCTTCGCGCACCTCATCAAGCTTGAACGGTTTAATGATGGCCGTTACGAGTTTCATGTTTTCACCTCACCTAGGTAACAGGGGTTGCAGACACCGGGCTGAATCAGCCGGCTTCTCCAAAAATCAGGAGATGGGCATACTAAGCAGAGTCCGTGCCAACCTACCCGAGTGAAAAACGTGCGTACCAGTGTGCACCGAAAGAAGAGGTCGGCGTTAGACAGACTGGATGAAAAAACAGCAAGCACATTGTTGGTGCAACTTCTAAAGTGCACCCCAAGAATGCGCACTCTTTTGGAAAATTGAAAAATGAGCCTTTCTTTGGTGCAAAGTCGCGCCCTGCTGGGGCTGGAAGCGACCAAGGTGATCGTGGAAGTGCATCTGGCCAATGGCCTACCGAGCTTTACCTTGGTGGGCCTGGCCGACTTGGAGGTCAAGGAAGCGCGTGAACGGGTGCGCTGCGCCATCCAAAACTCCGGACTGGAATTCCCCAGCAACAAGCGCATCACCGTGAACCTCGCACCGGCAGACCTGCCCAAAGACTCAGGCCGGTTGGACCTGCCGATTGCCCTGGGCATTTTGGCGGCCAGCGGCCAGATCGACGGCCAGCGCCTAGACGGCTATGAGTTCGCCGGCGAGTTGTCTCTGTCGGGTGCGCTGCGCCCGGTGCGGGGTGCGCTGGCCATGGCCTTGACGCTGCTGGACGTGAGCACTTGCTTGGTGTTGCCGCCCGGCAGCGCCGAGGAGGCGGCCCTGGTGCCTGGCATCACCATTTACCGTGCGCGCCATCTGCTGGACGTGGTGCGCCAGTTTGCACCGCCCGGCGCGGCACCAACCGAAACGCCCGACCCGCCAGACGACGGTTGGTGCCGCTTGGAGCCCGCCGCACCCCCCAGCCGGGCCGAACTGCCCGACATGGCCGATGTCAAGGGCCAAGCTGGGGCCAAACGGGCACTGGAGATTGCGGCGGCCGGCGGGCACAGCCTGCTGCTGGTCGGCCCACCCGGCTCGGGCAAATCCATGCTGGCGCAGCGCTTTGCCGGTCTGCTACCGGACATGCTGGCGCAAGAGGCGCTGCAAAGCGCCGCCATCCAGTCCCTGATCGGACGTTTCAGCCTGGAGCGCTGGGGCCAGCGCCCAACCTGCGCGCCGCACCATTCGGCCAGCGCGGTGGCGCTGGTGGGCGGCGGCTCACCGCCGCGCCCGGGCGAAATTTCACTTGCCCACCATGGCGTGCTGTTCCTGGACGAGTTCCCTGAGTTCAGCCGCGCGGCCTTGGAGGCGCTGCGCGAGCCCCTGGAGACCGGCACCATCACCATTGCCAGGGCGGCCAAGCGGGCCGAATTTCCGGCGCGCTTCCAGCTCATAGGTGCCATGAACCCCTGCCCCTGCGGCTACTTGGGCAGCGCTGCACACCACTGCCGCTGCACACCCGACCAGATCAGCCGCTACCAGAGTCGGCTCAGCGGGCCGCTATTGGACCGCATTGACCTGCATGTGGAGGTTCCGGCGCTGGCAGCGGACGCTTTGCTGAGCGCCCCTGCCGGCGAATCAAGCGCCGTGATGCGGGCACGCTGTGTGGCGGCGCGGGAGCGGGCAATGGCGCGCCAGGGCAAGACCAACCAGGCCCTGGTTGGGCATGAGATTGACCTGTACGCCCCCCTGGACGCGGCGACCACCCACTTTTTGCATACCGCCGCCCTGCGTCTGAGCTGGTCGGCGCGCAGCACCCACCGCACCCTGAAGATTGCGCGCACCATTGCGGATCTGGCCGGTAGCTCGGCCATCGAACTGGTCCATGCCGCCGAGGCCATGCAGTACCGCCACAACGGGCCGGGCGTTTTGTGATCGCCACCCACATCGATATTTGGTGCGCACCACAGCGCACTCGACTACGATGAGCGCCCACGGCATGGGACTTCGGGGCAGCGACACGCATATGACATCAAAACTTCAAGACCTTGATCAGATCCCAGTGGGCGGCGCGGTCTCTGGCGTGGATCTGGCTGCGCAACTGTTATCCGCCCCAGAGGCTTTGACAGGCCTGACCATGGAAGAGGCGCGCGTCGTGGTGCGCTATATGACGCCCCGTTTTTTCCCGGCCAACACCACCTTTATCCGCGAAGGCGATGCCGGCAGCGGCGGCTTTATGGCGCTTCTGATAGACGGGGATGTGGTGGTGGAACGGGTCACCGTCAACCATGCCTCTCCGGTCACCATCCGGGTGCTGGGTCCGGGCAGCCTGATCGGTGAAGTCGGACTGGTGGACAAGGAACCGCGCTCAGCCTCCTGCACCGCCAGCACCGATGTGTGGTGCGCCGTTCTGACGCGCGAGGCCATTGAGTCCATGATCCTGCACGACCCGGTGGTGGCGGCCAGGCTGCTGCTGGGCGTGTCTGCCAATATCGCCGAACGCCTGCGCGATACCAACCGCCAGCTCAAGCTGTATGCCAGGCTGGCCACCGCCATGCGGGAGGAACTCGCAACCGTCAGCACGCCCACGGCGGCCAAGGTTCAGCGTTGGGACCCAGATTAACGCGATCGCAAAAGGCGAGACAATAGGCAGCTTGCGGCAAGGCTTGGCTGAGAGGCCTGCATTGCGCACCCTGCGTCAGCCGTTCGCCATCCATTCACCACAAAGCATTCTTGTCCCACCAGCACATTCTCAGTGAAGTATTCGGCTATGCGGAGTTCCGCGGGCCGCAGCAGGCCATAGTGGAGCACATGGTGCGGGGTCACGACGCCCTGGTACTCATGCCCACCGGCGGCGGCAAAAGCCTTTGTTACCAGATCCCGGCAATCGCCCGCCAGCGCGCCGGCCAGGGGGTCACCATCGTGGTGTCGCCCCTAATCGCCCTGATGCATGACCAGGTCGGTGCGTTGCATGAGGCCGGTGTGGCCGCCGCCTTTTTGAATTCCACCTTGAGCAGCGACGAGGCTTACCAGGTGGAGCAGCGTATGCTGCGCGGCGACATCACCATGCTTTATGCTGCGCCGGAGCGGCTCACCACGCCGCGTTTTCTGGCACTGCTGGACAGCCTGTTTGCCAACGGCAAGCTGAGCATGTTTGCGATCGACGAGGCGCATTGCGTCAGCCAGTGGGGGCACGACTTCCGCCCCGAATACCGGGCGCTTACCGTTTTGCATGAGCGCTTTGCAGGCGTGCCGCGCATGGCGCTGACAGCCACCGCCGATGCGCTCACGCGCGATGACATTTTGGAGCGTCTCCAGCTAGAGAACGCAAGGGCCTTCGTCAGCAGCTTCGATCGGCCCAACATCCGCTACACGATTGTGGAAAAACGCGACAGCACGCAGCAGCTGCTGCGCTTTATCGAGCGCGAGCATGAGGGCGATGCCGGCATCGTCTACTGCCAGTCGCGCCGCAAGGTGGAAGACATGGCGCAGACGCTGGTGGATGCCGGCATCAACGCCCTGCCCTACCATGCAGGGCTGGACAACAAGATCCGACAAAAACACCAGGACCGCTTTTTGCGTGAGGAGGGCATCGTCATGGTTGCCACGATTGCCTTTGGCATGGGCATAGACAAGCCCGATGTGCGTTTTGTGGCCCACATCGATATGCCCAAGAACATCGAGGGCTACTACCAGGAAACCGGACGCGGTGGGCGCGATGGCCTACCTGCCGACGCATGGATGGGATACGGCCTGCAAGATGTGGTGAACCAGCGCCGCATGATTGATGAGAGCCCGGCCAGCGAGGAATTCAAACAGGTCATGCGCGGCAAGCTCGATGCGCTGCTGGGCCTGGCGGAGGCCACGGATTGCCGGCGCGTGCGCCTGCTGTCCTACTTTGGCGAGCAAAGTGAGCCCTGCGGCAACTGCGACAACTGCCTGCATCCGCCAGCCATCTGGGACGGCACCGACGCCGCGCGCAAACTGCTCAGCACGATTTATCGCATCCAGCAAATGAGCGCAATGAGCTTTGGCGCCGGTCATATCATGGACATCGTGCGTGGAAAGACCACCGACAAGACGACCCAGTACGGGCATGGCGCGCTAAGCACCTTTGGCGTAGGGGCTGAATTCAGCGAGCTGCAATTGCGCGGCGTCCTGCGCCAGCTGATTGCCATGAGCGCGGTGCGGGTTGACTCCCAAGCCTTCAATACCTTGCAACTGACCGAACAGTCGCGCGCGGTGTTACGAGGCGAAGTGCAGGTTCAGTTGCGCGAGTCCGCCGCAGAGAGTGGCCGCAAACCCAAGCGCAGCGCGCGCTTGGGCACCGTGGTCAAGGCACCGATTGCCTTGGACAGTGATGCTCTGCTGCGCTATTCAGCCCTGAAGGCATGGAGGGCAGAGGTGGCCAGGGAACACAACCTACCAGCCTATGTGATCTTTCACGACGCTACGCTGGCCGCGATTGCCCAACGCGCACCGCGTTCACTGGATGACCTGCAAGGCATCAGCGGCATTGGCACCAAGAAACTGGAAGCCTATGCGCACGAGGTGTTGCGGGTGGTCTCCCTGACCTGAATCGACCACCGCAGCCCCTCAACGCTGGTGAAATCCGCTCTCAAAGGCCATGGCCGCTCCGCTCATGGTGTTTTGCAGACGGGCAATGGCGCGGTTATGGCGTTCGCAGGCGAGGGGCTTGCTGGCCTGCTGGCGGTGGTGTTGAATCAGGGTTTGCAACTTGCTGCGGCAGGTGTCAAGGGCGCCGGCAAAGTTCAGTGCGATGTAGGCCGAGTGGTCATTGTGTGTCTGACGGAACTCGTCTGACCAGTAATTGAACAGCTGCCACTTATAGGTTCCTTTTTCAGGAACTGGAATCGTATTTTTGTGCATATATACCGTGCAAGTCTATGAACATGGACGCCCTTTACAGGTTTCGGCATCCGCTGTGTGTATTGACGCGCCAGCCCCAGCAACGGTTGACACCCCATGCAATTACTTGTGATGCCCGAAGCTGCGCGGGGTGCTGGAAAAGCTAGAATGCGCCATCACTCCAGTAAAGGTTTTCTCCATGTCCGCACCTGCGCGCTCTAACGACACCCATCCGGTCGATGCTGTGGAAGCCGTAGTGCCATTGATTCCACTGGTATTGCCGCTTGCCGGGGCAGTTCTGATTTTCTTGCTGGCTTTCATCGCTGTTTCCATGGCCTGATGGCATGATCCAGCGCCTTGGGCGCCGGGCATAGCCGGCCCACTGGGCCAGCAGTTTGCAGGCACGTGAGTGCATGCAACATTGATTTCTGAGGCGAAGCACATGCAAGGTGTGCTTTCGAACGTTCCGACCTTCGGTTTGGGCGGCTTGGTGCCATGCGCAATGGCTGTGACCCACCTGCTGCACTGCGCTCTGGCTCAGGCCCAAAAAAAGCCGAAATTCAATTTCCACACAGACCCATGGCAAGGTTGTGGGCAGCTACGCCCGCAGCGTGGACCGACAGCCAAGCGCCTGACGGCCAATACACAATCAGAGCAACCGAATTCATGACATAAGGGAATGCATTTTTTGCATAACTTTTATAGGTAATTGCTTGGTAACTTGGGTACTGGTTCTTAGAATTGGCGACCGACCCAACATGTGCTTCAAGCAGCACATGTTGGGAGTCGCCTTTTCAAAGAGTGTCTGGGTTTTCTTTGAAAAGTCGATTTTCAAACTAGGAGTTTTTTCATGAATTCACCCCGTATGCAAGGCCTGACCCTGGACGCACCCAGCTATGTCAAAAATGCCAAACTCATCGCTTGGGTCGCCGAAATGGCCGCCCTGTGCAAGCCCGCTTCGGTCTACTGGTGCGACGGCTCCGAAGACGAATACCAGCGCCTGTGTCAGCAACTGGTGGACGCCGGTACCTTCAAACGCCTCAACCCAGCCAAGCGCCCCAACAGCTTCCTAGCCTGCTCCGACCCCAGCGACGTCGCCCGCGTGGAAGACCGCACCTTCATCTGCAGTGCCAAAAAAGAAAACGCCGGCCCCACCAACAACTGGATGGAACCGGCTGACATGCGCGCCCTGCTGCAAACCGGCAAGGATGGCCAAAAAGCCCTGTTCGACGGTTGCATGAAGGGCCGCACCATGTATGTGGTGCCCTTCTCCATGGGCCCACTGGGTTCGCACATTGCCCACATCGGCATTGAACTCTCCGACAGCGCCTATGTGGCGGTGAACCAGCGCATCATGACGCGCATGGGCAAAGCGGTCTATGACGTGCTGGGCACGGACGGCGCTTTTGTGCCCTGTGTGCATACCGTGGGCGCACCGCTTGCCGAGGGCGAGAAGGATGTGAAGTGGCCTTGCAGCCCCACCAAGTACATCGTGCATTACCCCGAAACCCGCGAAATTTGGTCCCATGGCTCGGGTTACGGCGGCAACGCCCTGCTGGGAAAGAAGTGCTTTGCACTGCGCATTGCCTCCAATATGGGCCGCGACCAAGGCTGGTTGGCCGAACACATGCTGATTCTGGGCGTGACCAATCCCCAGGGCAAAAAGTACCACATCGCTGCAGCCTTCCCCAGTGCCTGCGGCAAGACCAATTTTTCCATGCTGGTACCGCCTGAAGGCTTTAACGGCTGGAAGGTCACCACCATCGGTGACGACATCGCATGGATCAAACCGCACACCGACGGCAAACTCTACGCCATCAACCCCGAAGCGGGTTACTTTGGAGTGGCACCCGGCACCAACTTCCACACCAACCCCAACTGCATGGCCAGCCTGGACAAGGATGTCATCTTCACCAACGTCGCGTTGACCGATGACGGCGACATCTGGTGGGAAGGCATGGAGAAAGACACCGGCTCCGTGCCCGCACACCTGATCGACTGGCAGGGCAAGGACTGGACTCCGGCAATTGCCAAGGAAACCGGCGCCAAGGCCGCTCACCCGAACGCCCGCTTTACCGTCACTGCCGGTAACAACCCGGCACTCGACCCACAATGGGACGACGCCGATGGTGTCGCTATTGACGCATTCATCTTCGGCGGGCGCCGCTCCACCACCGTGCCGCTGGTGACCGAGGCCCGCGACTGGGTCGAAGGCGTGTACATGGCCGCCACCATGGGCTCCGAGACCACCGCTGCTGCAGTCGGCCAAATGGGCGTAGTGCGCCGCGACCCCTTCGCCATGCTGCCCTTCTGCGGCTACAACATGAGCGACTACTTTCAGCATTGGCTTGACATGGAACACAAGCTCGAAGAAACCGGCCATACCCTGCCCAAGATCTTCTGCGTGAACTGGTTCCGCAAGGGTGGCGACGGCAAGTTCGTTTGGCCCGGTTACGGCGAAAACATGCGCGTCCTGAAGTGGATGATTGACCGCCTGGAAGGCACGACTCCCGGCGTGCAAACGGGCTTCGGCATCGCCCCGGCCTATTCCGAAATCACCTGGACCGGTCTGGACTTTACGGCGGCGCAATTCGACTCCGTTACCAGCCTGAACAAGGATGCCTGGAAACAGGAATTTGCCCTGCACACCGAGCTGTTCTCGCAGCTCGCCTACCACCTACCCAAGGAACTCGAAGAGACGAAAGCCAAACTGGAACAGCGCCTGACCGCCTGATCCGACAAGTGCGCCCGGACAGGGCGCACCCAATAAAAAGGCCACCGCAACGGGTGGCCTTTTTATTGGGCTTTCAGCCCGAAGCTGAACTCAACTTATTCAGCGTGACGGCTCATGGCTGCACGAATTTCTTCCATCACACGGGGATCATGGCGAGCCATTTCCCACATGCGAACTTCAGCCTGCGCGGCACGCATCACGGCAAGGTGGCGCAAGAAACCGCCAGCCATGAACGCCGCCACCTGGCGCAAAGGGGGCGCCAACAAGGCCAGGGCAGCAAAGGCCACGGTCCAGAGCGCAACCCAACCGGCCAGCAAATGCCCATCTGCCCAAGTGTCGATCACCTGCTCGGCAACCACCAGCAGCGCGGCCATGGCAGCGGCCAGCAACATACCGGCCAGGGTGCGGGAGCCGTCCAAGGCAGCGCCCATATTGCCAATCATGAGTGGGCTGGAGTTAGCGGATGCACGAGGGGCACAGGCCAGATGGGGTTCGGCAAAACGGGCCATGGCAAACTCACGGGAGAGACTGACTGATTGCGGGTTAAATGTAGACATGGGCGCAATCATAGGGTTTTCACTAATGTCGGTCTACTTAATGTTGGTGATCTCATCTATTCATATAATGAATGAATGAAGACCCCAGACAAGGCCACACCGTCGAAGCTGCGCACCTTCGACCTCAATTTGCTCAAGGTGTTTGACGAGGTCATGGCCGAGCGCAGCCTGACCAAGGCAGCCAAACGCCTGGCATTGACACAACCGGCGGTGAGCAATGCGCTGCGCCGTCTGCGCGAGACGCTGGGCGATGAGCTGCTGGTGCGCAAGGGCAGAACCTTGCAACCCAGCGTGCGTGCCCTGGAACTTTGGCCCCGTGTGCGCGAAGCCCTGGGTAGTCTGCAGTCTGCCATTGCCCCCAGCGTCTTTGATCCGGCCACGGCCGACAACTCCTTTGTGCTCGCCATGGCCGATGCCACCGCCGCCGAGCTGCTGCCCGGACTGGTGGCCGTTTTGGGCGAAGAGGCGCCCGACGTCAGCCTGCGGGTGCTGCCGCTGACCACGCGCGACCCGCGCAGGCTGCTCGACGAGGGCCATGCGGATCTGGCGATTGGCCACTTTCCAGCGGCCCTTGCGGACTTGACCGCACGCGCCCAAGTGGGGGAAGCCGTGACCTTTCTGCACCAACGCCTGTTCCAGGGCGAATATGTCTGCGTCATGCGCGAGGGACACCCGCTTGCCAACGGGCCTTTGTCGCTGAACCGCTATTGCAGCGCCCGCCACCTGCTGGTGAGTTTTTCCGGACGCGCCTTCGGGTTTGTGGATGAGGCACTGGCGCTGGAAGGGTGCAAGCGTCGCGTCGTACTGACGGTGAACCAGTTTTTCACCGCCAGCAAAGTCGTCTCCAACTCGAACCTGCTGACCGTGCTGCCGCGCCACTTCATCAGTGTGACCGGATTTGCCGACCTGTTGGTGCAGCGCGATCTGCCTTTTGAAATGCCGGTGGTGCAAGTGGACTCTGTGTGGCACCACCGCCAAGACGGCAATAGCGCCCACGCCTGGCTGCGCGCCAAGGTATTGGCACTGGCAGACAAGGCGTTCCCCGCATGAAAATTCAACTGCTCTCCGACCTGCATCTGGAAACCCATCCGCATTGGCGTGCCACCCCGGCGCCGGGTGCGGACCTGCTGGTGTTGGCTGGCGACATCGGTTCCTACCAGCCTGGGCATCACATGCCCGATGACGACTTTGGTCTGCGCCAGTTTTCCCCCCTGGCGGGTTGGCCGACACCGGTCATATTTGTGCCAGGCAATCACGAATATGACATGCTGGACTTCGATTGCGCCCATCTTCGCCTGCGCGAGACCTGCAAACGGCTGGGCATGATCTGGCTGGAGCGCGCTAGCTTCGTGTCACCCTGGACCGACCGGCAGGGCAGACCGTTGCGTTTTGTCGGTACCACGCTGTGGAGCGACTTCGGCGCTCTAGGTGCGCCTGAAAAGGCCTTTCGGGCCGCGAATTATTACCTGAAGAAAACCGGCACCACGCGCCAGGGCCTGCCCTTTCTGGCGGAGCAGTTGCGCGAACAGAGCCTGCAATGTCAGGCATGGCTCTTGGCCGAATTGGCCAAACCGTTTGACGGCGGCACCGTGGTCATTACCCACTTTGCCCCCAGCCTGAAAAGTGCCGACCCGCGCTATGGGCTCACCCCTGGCACGGCCGGCTTCTGCAACAACCTCGACTCGCTTCTAGCGCAGGCCCAACTCTGGTTGCATGGCCATTTGCACGCACCGTCAGACTATTTGGCTGCGGGTTGCCACGTCGTGGCCAATCCATTGGGCTACGCGCGCAAGAACGAGCAGACGCAGTTTCAGCCGGCGAGTTGCATCGAAATTTAGCACCCGGACTTTATGCGCTCGCGGTTATCCGAGGAGATGGCGCCGGGTGGTCCGGTACAAGACGGGCTCTCAGGCGGGGCGCGCGTTGAGTCCGTCAAAGCAGGTACACATCACCAAATGGATGATCTGCTCGTTGCTGTGCTGGCCGCCCATTTTCAAAAACTCCAGCACCGGATCGCAGGCTCGGGCATAAACGGTATACAGAATGGCGATGGCCGGGATGCCCGCGTTGATGGCACCCTGGGCCTGGGCCGCTTCGATCCATCCGCCTAGAACATCGCTCACTTCCATCAGTCCATCCATGTAATCGCGGCTACCCAACAGGGCGGCGCGCAGCTTGGAATTCTGGCTGGGTAGCGACGGCATTTCGCCAGCCAGCTTGACCTCTAGAGTCCAGCGCACCACGGCACGCAGGTTATCGACCGGTGCGGCGTCCAAGGGCAAGGTGGCAATAAAGGCCTGGGCCCTGCGCATGACGCTGACCATGGCGGCGGCTGCCAGGTCTTCCTTGCTGGGGAAATGCTTGTACAGACTGGCCTTGGCAATCCCCACGGCCGCAGCCACTTCGTCCACGGTCATCGCCTCAAAGCCTTTTTCGGCCAACAAGAGATTGACCACCCGGATGATGGCCGTCTCGCGCGCCTGCAGCATCTGCTCCTTGAACGATACCTTGATCACTTTGCTGGAATTCATGCGTGCAGTTTAGCCATTGGTGTCATTTCTTGGAGCGTGGGGTTAATTTGTGACTGTCGGGTTTAGCGACGCTACTGAGCGATTGCGCTGCCCCTTGGGCCAGGGCTTGGGTCAGGCGGTCGATTACGACGGAATCCAGGTTCCAGCAATGCCAGTACAGACTGACCGGCAAGAAAAAATCAGGGGCCAAATTCACCAATTCACCACGGGCGATCTGCTCCTGCACCAGCAAAGCGGGCACCACGCTGGCGCCCCAACCGGCCTGCACCGCATGCACCTGGCCCTCGGAACTGGGAACAAAGCGCTGGCTCAGGGCCACACGGCGCAGGCCTAGGGCGCGCCCGACAAAGTCAGCCTGCAAGTCATCCTTGCGGTTGAAGGCGACGAAGGGAATCTGGCGGAAGTTGTGGGGGGTCAGGCCCTGCGGGCATTGTGCCTCGGCGAAGGCCTTGCTCGCCACCGCCACATAGTGCATATCGCCCAGTGCCAGCACCTTGCAACCGCGCAACGCCAGCTTCAAGGTGGTGACGCAGCCCAGCACCTGGCCCTCGCGCAGCCACTCGTGGGTGAAGTCTTGGTCATCGGTGATGATTTCCAGCGGCAACCCCGCATTGACCAAGGGGCTCAGAGCGGGTAGGGCCCAGGTGGCAATGCTGTCGGCGTTGATGGCAATCGAAATGCGGTCTTCCTCCCGCTGGGTCTTGGCGCCGGGGGTCAGATCCTGCAGATCGGTCTCCAGATCCGAGCGCAGCAGGCGCAGTTGCACCGCATGCTTGATCAACAGGCGCCCGGCGGTGGTGGGGCGAATGGGACGGCTGCGCACCAGCAACACCGTACCGACCTGGGCTTCGAGTGAGCGCAGGCGCTGTGAAACGGCCGACTGGGTGACCGACAGGCGCACGGCGGCGCGCTCAAACCCGCCCTCCTCCACGATGGCAGCAAGACATTCCAAGGCATCCGCATCAAAGGTTCGCATGGGTTCAATATTAACGCTGCTAATGGTTTCGCAATCTCGCAGACTTAACTTTCTTGATATGCGGCAATTCAGTGACACTCTGCGCATGAAAATTACTGTACTTGGCGCGGGCATCATGGGCGTGAGCACCGCATGGCATCTGGTGGAACTGGGTCATGAAGTCACCGTGGTGGACCGGCAGCCCGAGGCTGCGATGGAAACCAGCTTTGCTAATGCGGCGCAAATTTCTGTCAGCTATTGCGAGCCCTGGGCCAACAAGGAGGCCCCCTGGAAGGCGCTGAAGTGGATGTTCAGCAAGGAGGCTCCCCTGCTGTTTCGCCCGCAACTGCCCTTTGGCAAAGGCTGGCACCAGTACCGCTGGGGTCTGGAGTTTCTGGCCAACTGCAACGACGCCGCCTTTGAGCGCAATGTGCAGCAACTCGTCGCCCTGGGTTCCTACAGCCACAGCGCGCTCAAGGACATCGTGGCCGCCACCGGCATTCAATACAACCGGCTGGAAAAAGGCATTGCCCACTTTTATGTGGACCAAAAGTCCTTTGATGCGGCTGCCGGTGCTGCGGCCCTGATGGCCAAATACGGCGTCCAGCGCCGCGTGGTCAGTCGCGACGAACTGCTCAAGATCGAGCCTGCCTTCCAGCAATATGCCGACCATATCGTGGGCGGCACCTTTACCCCCAGCGACGAAAGCGGCGACGCCCGCGAATTCACCCAGCAACTCGCCCGGCGCTGTGCCGAGCGCGGCGTGCAATTTCTGTGGAACCACGATGTGCTGTCGCTCAACAAGCTGGGTGACGCACTCGACACGGTCAGCGTGCAGGACCGCGCCAGCGGCAAAGTCACAGCCCTGCACAGCGACCAGTTTGTACTGTCCATGGGCTCTTACACCGCGCCGCTGCTGCGCACGGTGGGCGTGAACCTGCCGATCTACCCGGGCAAGGGCTACAGCGCCACCTTCAAGATCCTCAAGCCCGAGCTCGCTCCCCAGGTCAGCTTTATCGACGACTCGGTCAAATGCGCCATGAGCCGATTGGGCGACACCCTGCGCATCGCCGGCACCATCGAGGTCGGCGGCTACGACACCGGCCTGGACAGCGCCCTGTCGCGCGCCCGTTGCCACATGCTGGCCCGCCGTGTGGAGACCGTGTTCCCAGGCGTCTGCGACACAAGGCTGGAAACCGAGGGCGGCAATCCGCAGTTCTGGACCGGTCTGCGCCCGGCCACGCCGACCAACATCCCCTACATCGGGCAAAGCAAAGTGGGAAAACTCTGGGTGAACGCCGGGCACGGCACCCTGGGCTGGACCCATGGAGCAGGCTCCGGCAAGGCCATCGCCGAGCTGATCAGCGGCGTCAAGCCGGAGATGAACTTCAGGTTCTATCAGGGGTAGCAAAGATTTTTAACTGATCCGGTTAATCTCGTCGCTCCCGCACAGAAGAGGTGGCACTGTATGAAAGCTAAAGATTTTGAGCAGCAATTTGACGAAGGCCTTGACCTCACTGCGACCTTGGATGTTTCCAAGGCTAAGCGTGTGCTGCAAGAGCAAAGGCGGGTCAATGTGGATTTCCCAACCTGGATGATTGACTCCCTGGACAAAGAGGCCAGCAAAATGGGCGTCACGCGGCAGTCGGTGATCAAGGTTTGGTTGGCTGAGCGACTGGAAGCTTCAGGCTACAAGCTTTTGCCACAGCAGGACCGCGTGGGTGCCGCGACCACCTGAAGGTGGCCCGGCGCACAGCGCCCCACCTCACCTGTGTGCCTGCTCCAAGCAAGCCTGAAACGCCCGCGTAGCCCTTGAGGGCTGGGGCGATCTGCGCACAATGCCAAAAAAGTCACAGGCATAGTGAAACAGCTTGGGCCGCACCGCACGCATCTGGCCCTCCGCCACAAAGCTTTGCGCGTAATGGATGGGCAAAAAGCCCAGGAACTTGCCCGACAGGATCAGCGTGGCGATCGACTCCTGATCGAAGCCGGTGGCACTGCGCGCCATGCGCCGGAGCTGGCTGATTTCCATATTTGGCGAGTGGTAGCCCAGGCCGGCGAAGGCGTGCTGGCGCAGGCTGTCCCAGTCCAATTCCGGCGCGTCCGAAGCAAACAGGGTGTGGCCGGCGCCGCAATACAGCAGCATGGATTCATCAAACAAGCGCGTGTACTCCAAGGTGTCGGAGCTGCGGTGGCCGGGAATCACACCGATCTGAAACTGCCCGTCCAGCACGCCGCGCTCAATGCCGTTGAGGGTGGACACATGCAGGTTCAGGCTCACACCCGGCGCCTGCTCGGTAAACAGGCAAATAGCCCGGGCGATGCGGCAGGCCGGGTTGCTGACGGTCTTGTCGAACACGGCCAGGTGCAACTGCCCGCCCATGCGCTGGTGGATTTCATCGACGCCGCTGCGAAAGGCCTCGGTGGCGAGCAGCAGCTGCGCCGATTGCGCGTAGATCTGCTCACCCTCGGCGGTGAGCGCAAAGCCGGCGCGACCCCGGCGGCAAAGCGTTAACCCCAGGCGCGTTTCCAGATCCTTGATATGGCGGCTCACGGTGGACGTGCCGATGTTGAGCTCCAATTCGGCTGCCGCCATGCCGCCGCAATCCACCACCGTGCGAAACACGCGCAGCAGGCGCAAATCCATGTCGCTGATCTGGCCTAGGGCGGCGCGGCTCTTTGGTTTCATAAACTGCCAACTAAATAGTGATAACTCTCACTATATCGAAGTATCCAGACATCGCACAATCGCGCTTTTGCACCTTAGCCGCCCCACAAGGAGACCGCCATGAACCTCAACGACAAATCTGCCGTCAGCACCGAGCCCGTCATCAGCACCACGCCCTACCCGGCAGGTCCCGGTTTTCTGGAAGCGCACTGGATGCCCTACACCGGCAACCGCAACTTCAAGGCCCATCCGCACATGATGGTCAGCGCCAAGGGCGCCTACTACACAGACTCCAATGGCCGCAAGATTTTTGACGGCCTCTCAGGCCTGTGGACCTGCGGCCTGGGCCACAGCCGCACCGAGATCGCCGAAGCCATTGGCCGCCAGGCCTCCACCATGGACTACTCGCCCGCTTTCCAGTACGGCCACCCGCTCTCTTTTGCGCTGGCCAACAAAATTGTCGAACTGATGCCCCAGGGCCTGGACCATGTGTTCTTTACCGGCTCCGGCTCCGAGTCTGCCGATACCTCGCTGAAGATGGCCCGCGCCTACTGGCGCTCCAAGGGCATGGGCACCAAGACGCGCCTGATCGGGCGCGAAAAGGGCTACCACGGCGTGAACTTTGGCGGCATCTCGGTCGGCGGCATTGGCGCCAACCGCAAGATGTTTGGCCAGGGCATTGAGGCCGACCATCTGCCCCACACCCAGCTGGCCAGCAACGTGTTCTCGCGCGGCATGCCCAAGAACGGCGTCGAGTTGGCCGATGAACTGCTGCGCGTGATTGCCCTGCACGACGCCAGCAATATCGCTGCGGTCATCGTGGAACCCATGTCCGGCTCCGGCGGCGTGGTGGTGCCACCGGTGGGCTATCTGCAGCGCCTGCGCGAGATCTGCACGGCCAACAACATCCTCTTGATTTTCGATGAGGTCATCACCGGCTTCGGGCGCATGGGCGCCTACACCGGCTCGGCCGCCTTTGGCGTGACGCCCGACATCCTGAATGCTGCCAAGCAAATCACCAACGGCGCCCAGCCCCTGGGCGTGGTGGTGGCCAAAAAGGAAATCTACGACACCTTCATGGCCGCCGGCGGACCCGACTACCTGCTCGAATTTGCCCACGGCTACACCTACTCGGCCCACCCCATAGCTTGCGCCGCCGGCATTGCCGCACTGGACCTTCTGGTCAAAGAAAACATGATCGAGCGCGTATCCAAACTGGCCCCGTATTTCGAGAACGCGGTGCACGGCCTTAAGGGCACCAAGCACGTCACCGACATCCGCAACTGCGGCCTGGCCGCCGGCTTCAGCATCAACGCCGTGCCCGGAGAGCCGGCCAAGCGCCCGTTCCAGATTGCCGAGAAGTGCCTGGAAAAAGGCTTCTATGTGCGCTACGGCGGCGACACCATCCAACTGGCTCCCCCCTTCATCAGCACCGAGGCCGAGATCGACAGCCTGGTCAACGCCCTGGGCGAGGCCATCAACGCCACAGAGTGATCGCTGCCACGGCCACCCGAGCGACGGCCAGTCCCTTGGCCTGCGGCAACGCCTTGGTGCTTAAGCGCTCCGATTGAGGGCCAGCGCGAGACCTTCACGCAGCGCGGGCCAAGCTGCGTGAGGGCGCGGGTGTTTGCATTCCACAGCAGCCGCTGATTTGCCTTACTGAAAAGTTTTCTCACGCATTGGTGTGCGAATAGCTGCACTCGTCTATGGGAAAATACACCCAGAACAGGTAGGGTGGCCTGCTTGTCGCAACAAAATAATGGGGAATCCAATATGAAAAAACAACTCGTCTTGCTGGCCGCTTTGGCCGCCATCGGCAGCGCCGCTCAGGCACAGGACAGCTACCTTGGTTTGGGCCTGCCTGGTCTCTACACCCTGGGTTACGCCTATCCCGTGAGCGCCAGCATCGGTCTGCGCGGTGAATACGCCGGTGGCTTGAACGTCAACAAGGATGGCAACCAGGACGGCGTCAACGTCACCGGTACCTTCAAGGCCAATCGCTTGGGTGCCTTTGCCGACTGGTTCCCCATGGGTGGTGGCTTTCGTCTGGTGGGCGGCTTGACGGTCAATGACATCAAGGCCGACTTCAACGGCGTGGGCAGCGGCACTTCCACCATCAATGGCAAGTCCGTCAACATGACCGGCGAAACCTACAACGTGCAGGTGAAATTCCCCAGCACCACGCCCTATCTGGGCATTGGCTATGGCCACCAGAAGAGTGATGCCAAGGGCTTCGGCTTCTACGCCGATTTGGGTGTGATGGTGGGTACCTTTACCGCCGACACGACGACCTCATTGGTGAGCAGCGGTAAGGCCACCCAAGCCGACGTGGACGCGCAAACCCAGAAGATTCGCGACTCGCTGGGCAGCCTGTCGGTACTGCCCAGCGTCTCGCTGGGGTTGTCGTACCGCTACTAGTTCGACAATTCCTTCACATCGGTCACAAAGTAATCGGTCTCGCCAAAGCAAGACGTGGGGACACCGATGTGCTGTGCATAGGTCAGCGCCACGCGCTTGCCCATGCTGGCATTGATGCGTGCTGCCACGGCCTCGTCGCGCACCGAGAACAGAAACTTCTCGGGCATGCTTCCGGGCATGGCCACCAGTTGCAGCTCGCCCTCCCAAGTCTTGCAGACAAAGCCCTTGTGCGAGAGCTTTTGCATGAAGCCGGCGCGCTCACCGGACGAGTAGCTCCACTTCAATACCGCCATGGTGTAGAGCGCAAACAGCAATGCCGCCAGCCCCAGTAAACCAACAAAGTAACCCCCTACGCGTCGCACCGTAATCGCCATGCATGCTCTCCTGAATTGCAGCGCCGGGAACAAGCGCCCGGGCTGCAGCGATTATGTACGCCACCGGTGACAGCACCGGAACCCGGCGCAAGGGATAATCCAAGGCTATGGCACTGATTACACTTCTTGACGCCCAGCTGGCTTTTGGGCATGTCGCCCTGCTTGACCACGCTGACTTTTCCTTAGAGACCGCGGAGCGCGTCGGCCTGATCGGCCGTAACGGCGCGGGCAAATCCAGCATGCTCAAAATTCTGGGCGGCATGGACCGCCCCGATGACGGCACCGTGCAGGTCCAAAACGGCACCCGCATTTCCTATGTGGCGCAGGAGCCCCAGCTCGATGCCGATGCCACCGTGTTCGAAGCGGTGCGCGCCGGCCTGGCCCGGGTGATCGACTTGATCGAAGAATATTGCCTGGGACACGGCGACCTCGACGCCATGCAAGGCGAGATCGAGTCTCTAGACGGCTGGAACTGGGAGCAGCGCGTCAACGAAACATTGCACCGCCTGCACCTAGACCCCCAGGCCGTGGTCAGCACCCTGTCGGGAGGCACCAAGAAGCGCGTGGCGCTGGCCCAAGCCCTGGTGGCGCAACCCGATGTGCTGCTGCTCGATGAGCCGACCAATCACCTGGACCTGGATTCCATCGAATGGCTCGAAGGCCTGCTGGTGGACTTCAAGGGCTCCATCATCACGATCACCCACGACCGCTCATTTCTGGACAACGTGGCCACCCGCATCGTCGAGTTGGACCGCGGCAAGCTCCTGTCCTACCCCGGCAACTTCGCCGCCTACCTGCTGCAAAAAGAAGAGCAACTGGCGCAGGAGGCCGTCATCAACGCGCGCGCCGACAAGCTGCTGGCGCAGGAAGAAATCTGGATCCGCAAGGGCGTGGAAGCCCGGCGCACCCGCGCCACGGCGCGCATCGTGCGCCTGGACGGCCTGCGCTCGCAGCGGGAAGCGCGGCGCGAGGTGGTGGGCAGCGTCAACATGGACATCTCCAGCGGCGCCTCCAGCGGCAAGCTGGTGGCCGAGCTGACGCACATATCCAAAACTTTTGGCGATCGCAAAATCGTGCACGACTTCTCCGCCACGATTCTGCGCGGCGACAAGATCGGCCTCTTGGGCCCGAATGGCGCCGGCAAGACCACGCTGCTCAAGCTGATTTTGGGCGAGCTCAAGGCCGACCCGGCACCGGCCAATTCGCCCGCGCCCGAACCCGGCCACAGCCCCTGGGGAACGGTGCGCCAAGGCGCCAACATCGAGGTGGCCTACTTCGACCAGATGCGCAACGCGCTGGACATGGAAGCCACGCTGGAAGACTTCATCAGCCCGGGCTCCGAGTGGATCGAAATCGGCAACCGCCGCCAGCACGTCAAGAGCTACCTGGGCGACTTTTTGTTCTCGCCGGCCCGCGCCAATTCGCCCGTCAAGTCGCTCAGCGGCGGCGAGCGCAACCGCCTGCTGCTGGCCCGCCTGTTTGCCCGCCCTGCCAATGTGCTGGTGCTCGACGAGCCGACCAACGATCTGGACATCGACACGCTGGAGCTGCTGGAAGACCTGCTGCAGAACTACGACGGCACGGTGTTCCTGGTCAGCCATGACCGCACCTTCCTGGACAACGTGGTCACCAGCACCATTGCCTATGAGGGCGATGCGCACTGGCGCGAATACGAGGGCGGCGTGACCGACTGGCTGCTGCAAAGCAAACGCGCCAGCGAGATCGCACAGGCAAAGGGACAAAAGGGCGCGTCCCCGTTTAACTACGGACGCGACCAGGCGGCCAAGCCTGCGGCAGCCGTGGTGACCACACCGCTGGCCACGCCGGTTGTGGCACCGGCAGTTAAGGCGCGCAAGCTCAGCTTCAAGGAGCAGCGTGAGTTGGACGGTCTGCCCGCTGCCATCGCAGCACTGGAAGCCGAGCAAAAAAGCATCACCGAGGCGCTGGCCGATGGCAGCCTGTTTGCAAAAGACAATGCCCGGGCGATGGCGTTGACCAGCCGCGCGGCGCAAATCGACGAGGAGTTGATGGGCGCACTGGAGCGCTGGGAAACGCTGGGCGCTTAAAGAATCGACGGACGCGCTTCAGGCAAACCGCTTGAAGCGCGTCACCCACTTTTGCACCTCGGCCAAGCCGCGCGAAAGGAGGGAGGCAGCGTCCTACTGCCCGGCTGCCGCGGTCTTCATCCGGTCGCTCGCATCGGCGTAATCGCGCATGGCAGCGACCGCAAAGTGCATGAATTGCCGCGCCTTGATCTCCTCGGGCGAAGCCGGCTCGGCCACCAACACACCATCCATGTCCACGCTCAGACTGTTGGTGCTGCCGGCATTGCGCGCTAGCGCCTGCTGGTGCTGGGCGGCCATGCGCAGGGTGTCACTGCTTTCGTCCGGACCTGCTTCGCTCTTGCGAGCCTTGGAATACACCAGCGCATTGGGCTGGTCAGCAACGACCGTGACGGGGGCTGGGGCTGGCGACTCGATAGTCAGAATGACTTCGGCCTGCTCGGGCGTGTCCACCAACGGGACGCGAACTGCCGCAGCGGCGGGGGCATGCGATTGAAGGGTCAGAATGACCCCGGCATCCTCCTGCTCCGGCGTATCCACCAATGGGGGAAGAGCGCCAACCGTTTCAGCGACGTTGATGTTTGCCAAGACCTGCGGCTTGCTGTCGGTCTTGGCTGGCGGCTTGCTGCCTGCCTTGGCTAGACGCTTGCTGCCGGGCAAGAAGCGCAATAACTTGTTTGGGCCAATCTGCATGGCGCGTCCCCTGCGGATATGTGGTTGAAGCCAGTATCCAGAGACTGGCTTTTTCTCAAGTCAAAAATAAAGGGCAATAAGCGGCGCAATTCCAGCTGCTTACCGAATAACGAATGGTAGCCGCCCTGCCGCGATTCAGGGGAAAGTTGCCTGCGCTATAGCCGCGCGAGCCGACGCCTCATGCCTGGCCAGAGCAGGTTCACAGCCAGCCCGCCCATCACCAGCGCAGCGGCCAGCAGCTTCCAGGCCGGCAGCGATTCGCCCAACCACCAGGTGGACGCCCCCATGCCAAACACCGGCACCAACAGCGCCATGGGCGTGATGGTGGCGGCCTGATGGCGCGCCAGCAGCCAGCCCCAGGCGGCATAGCCAAACAGCGAGTTGCCCCAGGACTGCCAGGCCACTGCGGCCCAGGTCATCCAGCTCGCATCGCGCAGACCCGTGGCAATGGCGTCTCCGCCTTCAAACACATAGGACAGAACAAACAACGGTGGCACCGCATAGGCACTGGACCACACCACATAGGCCAGCATATTGGAGGGCCGTCCCTCTTTGGCGGCGATATTGCCACCGGCCCAGCTCATCGCCGCACCCAGAATGAGAAACAAGCCCAGCGCGGTGGTTGTGCCATCGGTATGCAGACCAATGGTGGCAATGCCCGCCGTGGCCAACAGCAAGGCAAGCCATTGGAAGGGCTGCACCCGCTCGCCGCTGATGCGCATGGACAGGCCAATGGTAAAAAACACTTGGGTCTGCACCACCAGCGAGGCAATGCCCGGCGAGATATGGCCGTTGATGGCCAGGTACAAAAGCCCGAATTGCCCCACGCCGATCAGCACCCCATAGAGCGCCAGATTGCGCCAGCCCACCGTGGGCCTGGGCAAAAACAACAGGGCAGGGAACAGCGCCAGACTAAAGCGCAGCGCCGCAAACAACAGCGGCGGCAAATGGCCCAGGGCCAGCTTGATGACGACGAAATTGGTGCCCCATACGGCGACGATGGCCAGGGCCAGCAAAAAGTGACGAAGCGGCAGAGTGGCGTGCATGCGGTGATTGTGGGGGCTGGTCTGGCTGCGATGCGCTCAGACCACCCGGCCTTCTTGCAGCGCCGCAATCTGCGCCGCATCCAAGCCCATCTCGGAGAGCACCTCCAACGTGTGCTCGCCCAGGGCGGGCGGCGGGTTGCGCAACACCGGCGGGGTGGACATCAGGCGCAGCGGACTGGCGACGCTGGAGATGGCGGCAACAGAAGTCTGCGCCCGCACTGCAACCGTCGTGGACTGGGTGACCTTGAGGCCGCGGTGCTGCACCTGGGCGTCGGCAAAGGCCTGCTCCATGGTGTTGATGGGGCCGCAGGGCACGGCCTTGTCTTCGAGCGCGGCAATCCAGTCTGCGGTGCTGCGCCTGCGGGTAGCGGCCTGCATCAGCTCCACCAGAGCCACGCGGTGGGTCACGCGCGCGGTGTTGCTGGTGAAGCGCTCATCACTGGCCCACTCGGCATGACCGGCCACGGAGCAAAAGCGCGCAAACTGGCCGTCGTTGCCTATGGCCAGCAGCATGGCGCCATCCGCCGTTTCAAAGTCCTGGTAGGGCGCGAGACTCGGGTGGCTATTGCCCTGGCGCAGCGGCACCTTTGCGGTGTTCAAAAAACCAGCGGACTGGTTCGCCAAAATCGCCATGCCCACATCCAGCAGCGCCATGTCGATCAACTGGCCCTCGCCCGTGCGGTGGCGCACTTCCAGCGCCGCCAAAATGGCGCTGGTGGCATAGACGCCGGTAAACACATCGATGACGGCCACGCCCACGCGGGTGGGTGGACCGTCGGCCTGACCGGTGATGCTCATCATGCCGGTCATGGCCTGGATCATCAGGTCGTAGCCGGCGCGCTCGGCATAGGGTCCGTCCTGGCCAAAGCCGGTGATGGAGCAGTAGATGAGGCGGGGGTTGAGCTTCTTCAGGCTCTCAAAGTCCAACCCGTATTGCGTGAGGCCACCGACCTTGAAGTTCTCCACCACGATGTCGCTTTGCAGCGCCAGGGTGCGAATCAGCTCCTGGCCCTCGGACTTGGACATGTCGATGGTGATGGAGCGCTTGTTGCGGTTGCAGGCGGCGTAGTAGCTGGCTTGCTCGGTGTTGTTGCCCTCTGCATCCTGCAAAAACGGAGGCCCCCAGTGGCGCGTGTCGTCGCCCACGATGGGCCGCTCGACCTTGATGACATCGGCCCCCAGGTCGGCCAGCATTTGGGTACACCAGGGTCCGGCCAACACGCGGGAGAGGTCCAACACCTTGATGTGGGAAAGAGCGCCTTGAGATTCTGTGGTCATGTGGTTTGTCGTTTCAGATGTCAGTCGTGGGTCTGCTCTATTTACCGTCTCTGCTATCACTGTTGCACTACTGGTTTGCCTGCGCTGTTTGCGCGCTGGCTTTGGTGCCTGCCACGAGGGGGTAGGGTTGGGGCCTCATACTGCGGGTACGCACAAATCGCCCCCAACCCAACCCCCTCATGGCGAATGGGGGGCGAGCTGTACGCCGCCAGGGGGACCGGGCTTGGGGTGGCCGCCTGCGTACCCGCAGTAGGCGGCGGACGCCCCAAGCCCGGGCGCACCGCCAAACCCACAGGCCCGAAACAACACACAAATTAAAACGCCGCAATCCCGGTCTGCGCCCGACCCAGGATCAGCGCATGGATGTCGTGCGTGCCTTCATAGGTATTCACCACTTCCAGGTTCACCAAATGCCGCGCCACGCCATACTCATCGCTGATGCCGTTGCCACCCATCATGTCGCGCGCCAGCCTTGCGATATCCAAAGACTTACCGCAGGAGTTGCGCTTGAGGATGGAGGTGATCTCGACCGAATCTGTGCCCTCGTCCTTCATGCGACCCAGGCGCAGACAGCCCTGCAGGCCCAGTGCGATTTCGGTCTGCATGTCGGCCAACTTCTTCTGGATCAGCTGGTTGGCTGCTAGCGGCCGGCCGAACTGCTTGCGGTCCATGGTGTATTGGCGCGCGCGCAGCCAGCAGTCTTCGGCCGCACCCAAGGCGCCCCAGGCAATGCCGTAGCGCGCGCTGTTCAGGCAGGTGAACGGACCCTTGAGACCCTGCACCTCGGGGAAGGCGTTTTCTTCCGGGCAGAACACGCCGTCCATCACGATCTCGCCGGTGATGCTGGCACGCAGGCCCACCTTGCCGTGGATGGTGGGCGCCGTCAAACCGGCCATGCCTTTTTCCAGCACAAAGCCGCGGATCGGGCCGACCTGGCCGCCCTCCAACACTTCCTTGGCCCAGACCACAAACACATCGGCAATCGGGCTGTTGGAAATCCACATCTTGGAGCCCGACAGCTTGTAGCCGCCCGCCACCTTGTGGGCGCGCGTGGCCATGGAGCCGGGGTCGGAGCCATGGTCGGGCTCGGTCAGGCCAAAGCAGCCTATCCACTCGCCGGTGGCAAGCCGGGGCAGGTATTTCTGGCGCTGCGCTTCTGTGCCGAATTCAAAAATCGGCACCATTACAAGAGAGCTTTGCACGCTCATCATGGAGCGGTAGCCGCTGTCCACGCGCTCCACCTCGCGGGCGATCAGGCCATAGGCCACGTAGTTGAGCGCCGGGCCACCGTACTGCTCAGGAATCGTGGGGCCGAGCAGGCCGAGTTCGCCCATCTCGCGAAAGATCGCCACATCGGTGGTGCCATCGCGAAAGGCCTGTACCACGCGGGGTGCCAGCTTGTCCTGGCAATAGGCGGCAGCGGCATCGCGCACCATGCGCTCGTCGTCGCTGAGCTGTGCGTCGAGCAAGAAGGGATCTTGCCAGTTGAATGAGGCGTGGGCCATTGCGTTTCTCCAGGGGGGTGTCAGACAGATGCGGGGCCCATAGCAGGGCCTGATGCCCCATGGTACGGCCCGCCCGGGTGCGGCACAAGCAATGCTTTCGCATGCAGGTATTCTTGGAACGCATACCTGAATGTCGCCCTTGTACGCGCTGGAAAAACCCTGTTGTGCGCGGCCCGCCGCCGTGGCATAGTCGCGCACTCCTTCGCACCACGCGCCTTACGGCGCGCCAACCGGAACCGCCATGACACAAGCTGCCACCGCATCTGCCGCAAGCAAACCGGCACCCGTTACCCAATTCGGCCCCGACTTCCCCTTTGCCTTTGACGACTGGATTGCCCACCCTGCGGGCTTGGGCCGGTTACCCACCGCACAGCATGGCGCAGAAGTGGCGATTGTGGGCGCGGGCATGGCCGGCATGGTGGCGGCCTATGAGCTGATGAAGCTGGGCTTCAAGCCCGTGATTTTTGAAGCCTCGCGCATGGGCGGTCGCCTGCGCTCGCAGCGCTTTGAGGGCACACAGGATGTGGTGGCCGAGCTCGGTGGCATGCGCTTTCCGGTGTCGGGCACGGCCTTCTTCCATTACGTGAACCTGCTGGGCCTGCAGACCCAACCCTTCCCCAATCCGCTCACCGTTGCGGCCGGCAGCACCGTGGTCGATCTGGAGGGCGTGAGCCATTACGCGCGCAGCCTGGCGGACCTGCCGGCGCTGTTTCGCGAGGTCGCCGATGCCTGGGCCCAGGCACTGGAAACCGATGCACGCTTTGGCGAGCTGCAAGACGCTATCCGCAAGCGCGATGTGGCCACGCTCAAAAGCCTGTGGAACACCCTGATTCCGCTGTGGGATGACCGCACCTTCTACGACTTCATCGCCAGCTCTGCGGCCTTCTCCAAGCTGTCGTTTCGCCACCGCGAGGTGTTTGGCCAGGTCGGCTTTGGCACCGGCGGCTGGGACTCGGACTTCCCCAACTCCATGCTCGAGATATTGCGCGTGGTGATGACCAACTGCGACGACGAGCAGCGCCTGATCGTGGGCGGCGCCGACCAGGTGCCCTGCGGCCTGTGGCGCCATGCGCCCGACGCCTGTGTGCACTGGCCCGCCGGCACCACGCTGGAGAGTCTGCACCTGGGCGCCACACGCCCCGGTGTGCGCTCCATTGCGCGCGCTGCCGACGGACAACTGGAGGTGACCGACACCTGGGGCAATGCGCGCCGCTATGGCGCCGTGCTGACCACCTGCCAGAGCTGGTTGCTGACCACGCAGATTGCCTGCGAGGAGTCGCTGTTCTCGCAAAAAATGTGGATGGCACTGGACCGCACGCGCTACATGCAGTCGAGCAAGACCTTTGTCATGGTGGACCGCCCATTCTGGAAGGACATAAACCCGGCCACCGGGCGCGAGGTGATGAGCATGACGCTGACCGACCGGCTCACACGCGGCACCTATTTGTTTGACAACGGGCCGGGCCGCCCGGGCGTGATCTGCCTGTCCTATGCCTGGATGGGCGACGCGCTCAAGATGCTGCCGCAGCCGGTGGAAAAGCGCGTCAAGCTGGCGCTCGATGCGCTCTCCAAAATTTACCCCGGCGTAGACATTGCCAGCCACATCATTGGCGACCCGGTCTGCGTGTCCTGGGAGGCCGACCCGCATTTTCTGGGTGCCTTCAAGGGCGCGTTGCCCGGCCACTACCGCTACAACCACCGCATGTACAGCCACTTCATGCAAGAGGCCCAACCGGCGCAACAAAAGGGCATCTTCATTGCCGGTGACGATGTGTCGTGGACCCCGGCCTGGGTGGAGGGCGCGGTGCAGACCGCCTTGAATGCAGTGTGGGGCATCCTGCACCACTTTGGCGGCAGCACCGCAGCGACCAACCCCGGCCCCGGCGATGTGTTTGCCGACATAGGCCCATTGGCGCTGGAGGATTGATGGCACTGCGCAAAGCGCTGACCCTGGCTGTACTGCAATGCACTTCCTTGGCGCTGCAGGTACCGGCCAATGTACAGCGGCTCGACGCGGCTGCGGCCAAGGCCCGTGCGGAGGGTGCCGACCTGCTGCTGACGCCCGAGATGTTTCTCACCGGCTACAGCATTGGTGCACAGGCCGTGCGCGCGCTGGCCCAGCCGCGTGATGGAGCCTACGCACAGGCAGTGGCAGGCATTGCGCAAAGGCACGGCATTGCCATCGTCTGGACTTACCCGGAGTCGCAGCAGGACAGCATCTACAACGCGGCCCAACTGACATCGGCGCAGGGCGAGCCACTGCTGCATTACCGCAAGACCCATTTGTATGGCACGCTGGACCGAACCCAGTTCAGCGCCGCAGCCGTGGACGCGGACAACAGCGGGCTGGCCGAACTGAATGGCTGGAAGATCGGCCTGCTGATTTGCTACGACGTGGAGTTCCCAGAGAACCCGCGCCGCCTGGCCCTGGCCGGTGCCGATGTGGTGCTGGTGCCTACCGCCAATATGGAACGCTACGACTTTGTGCCCGCTACGATGGTGCCCACACGCGCCTTCGAGAACCAGATCGCCCTGGCCTATGCCAACTACTGCGGGCCAGAAGGGGACCTGCGCTACGGCGGCTTAAGTTCGGTGGTGGATGCGCTGGGCCGACCGTTGGCTCTTGCCCGGCGCGACGAGGCCTTGCTGCTTGCCACGCTGACACCCCAGGCGCTGGACCATGCCCGCTCGGAGCAAACCCATTTGCAAGAGCATGCGCAGCGCTTGCGCGGTGCAAACTCCGCCAGCTGATCCGACACTTTTCCCCAACCCCATATCCACCGCCATGCGCCGCAAAATACCTGCCTCCAACACCCTGCTGTGCTTTGACGCCACCGCCCGCCACCGCAGCCTGACCCGTGCGGCGGTGGAGTTGTCGCTGACGCAAAGCGCCGTGTCGCGCCAGATCCTGGCGCTCGAACAAGGCCTGGGCGTGGTGCTCTTCAAACGCACGCGCCACGGCATGGAGCTCACCCCCGTGGGCGCCGACTACGCCGCCCGCGTGGCGCAGCGCCTGGGCGCCCTGGAGCAAGACATGCTGGACATCATGGGCTCGCATGCACCGGGCGGCGATGTGCACCTGGCCAGCGTGCCCACCTTTGCCGCGCAGTGGCTGATCCCGCGCCTGGGCGACCTGGCACTCCTGCATCCCGGAATCACCGTACACATAGACACCCGCACAAGGCCTTTCCTGTTTGCCGACACCGCGCTGGACGCCGCCATTTACGCCGGCACCCCCGAGCAGTTGCAGCGCTGGGCCGGCACACAAAGCCAGCATCTGCTCGATGAAGAAGTGGTGGTGGTCTGCCACCCGCGCCTCTTGGGCAAGCGCAAATCGCTCAAGGCCGAGACCCTGGCCAGCATGGCGCTGCTGCAGCAAAGCACCAGGCCAGACGCCTGGAGCCAGTGGTTTGCCCAGGCCGGTGTAGCGGCGCCAAGGGCACTCGCAGGGCCGCGTTACGAGCAGTTTTCCATGGCGGTGGCGGCGGCCGCGCAGGGCTTGGGCCTGGCCCTGGTGCCACGCCTGTTGGTAGAGCCGGAACTGGCCCGCGGCGATCTGGTGCTGGCCCATCCACTGGCGCTGGCCAGCCAGCGCGGCTACTACCTGGTGCGCCCACAGGGTGGGACCTCGGCATCCCCCGCACTGGAACAGTTTGCGCAGTGGTTAGCACAGGTGGCAGCAGCGTAACTGGCGCAACGCCTGCGCGAGAACATCTGCAGCAGACAGTGCCAAGCCAATGCGGGCCTACACAGTGCACAGTTGATGCAGTACGCAGTCTGGCAAGCCCGCTACACCATTTCCGGCGGTGCTATCCGTTCTGGCAGCACCAGCGCATGAAGCGCCACAACGGCCTCTTCAATATCCTGAAATATGCGTATCCCTTTGGGGTTCTTCTTGATTCCCGCTACACCAGAACCACCCGCCCAAATTTGAGTCTCCAGCGGTAGCAAACGCCGCAAGTGCAACAGGGTCGGCACCACATCGCGGGCTGGATAGGCGTAACTAAAGGACATTGCAAGCACATCGACCTTGTAGGCAAGCGCCGCCAGCTTCAAATTATTCAACGGAATATCCGATCCAATGCTGATCGTCCTGGCACCCTGCTCGGCCAGCACGGCCTCGGCCATCATCTGCCCGATCAGGTGATGCTCATTGGGCGGCAGGGCAAACAGGACGATAGGGGACTTATTTTTTGGTTGGAGCGAAAAAATTTGCGCCTGCAAATAGCGTTCGATACAACAGGTGCACAGATGTTCATCGTGGATATCCAACTCACCGCGCACCCAGGCATCTCCTATGCTGATCAGCAGCGGGGCCACCGTGTCACGCACAAAACCAAACAGCGTTTGCTTGGCGCGTTGCTCTGCCAATAGGGCCTCAAATCCCACCAGATCCGTTTGCTTGAGTAGCGCAATGAAGGCCTTGCTTGTGTCATCGCGGCATATAACCGGAGCCGAATGGAGCAAGGCCAGGAGCAGCTTATCGAGTTCGTTGGCCGTCTTGCCTACGACCTGAGCGGGGCGAAAACCGCCTTCGAGCAAGCGCTTGATCAAGAGCAGCTGCTTGACGGTCTTGAGCGAGTAAGCGGCCTTGCCGTCCGCCCTTGATTCCACAGGGGGAAATTCAAAGCGCTGGCGCCACTTTCGCAACTGGTCCTTCTTTAAACCGGTTTCACGTTCAATTTCCGACGGCAAAACAAATAGTTTGTTGTTGTTCATTTTGAACGAGCGTACTCGCAAACTAAACATTTGTCCGCCCCCGTTTGTCACGCACAAAGTGGTTATTCTATTCTTAGGCGTTTGCGTAGATTGGCTCCTATCTTGCGCAACCCGCGTTGGTCCTTCGGCGTGGCATTTGCAAACAGATTCGATAGCCAAGGATCAATCTATCGCAATGAAGGCTCACGTTACGTGAGCTCACCAGACTGGCCGTGCACATAAGTCTGCTATAGCACGCGCGGTCCAACCCAGCCCATTCACCGGAGAGCACCATGAACCTGCAAGAACAAAGCGCAGCACTACAGATGCTGGCATTATTGGCCACCAACACTTGGAGGTCTTTCTTTTCTGAGATGCCATTGCGCCCATCCCCTGTGCCATCGGTTCCTGACTACCTTAGGGAACCCGAATGCACTGCCAGGCCCTGAATGGATACCTTACCAACTCCCTGTAGCAGGGTGAATGCCTGCCATGTGGGTGCAATTTTTTATCGAACCCCACGCATCAATTTTCGCTTGGCTTGTGTTTCAAAGACAGAAACATGACCGACACCGGTGTGAAGCGGTCGCAGCCCCTAGATGCAACGCGTCGCCTGCAAGAAATCGTCAGTCGGCTGCCAGGCATGGTTTATCAGTATCGATGGCATCCTGATGGAAGCTCCAGCTTTCCTTACGCCAGCGAGGCGATACGCACCCTGCTTCGACTGGACCCAGAGGATGTGCGTGAGGATGCAAGCCGTGCTTTGAAATGCATACATCCAGACGACTACGAGGCTGTGATGGCCTCTATTCAAAAATCAGCGCTAGACCTGACGCCTTGGCAACAAGAGTACCGTGTGCAGTTCTGCGATGCCGAGCTGCGTTGGCAGTTGGGTAACGCGCTGCCTGAACGGCAAGCCGACGGCGCCACGCTCTGGCACGGGTTTGTCACCGACATCACAGACCGAAAGACGGCAGAAATTGGGCTGGCCTTGGAAGCTTCGCGTCGAGCAGAGGCTGATCAACGGGCCAATGAAGCGCTGACGCACTGCAACGAAGAAAAGAAAAGACGGGCTGTGGAGTTAAGTTCCATGGCGGAAATGGCCCATGCCGCCAACCGCGCGAAATCGGCTTTTTTGGCCAACATGAGCTATGAGATTCGCACGCCCATGAGCGGGGTAATCGGCATGCTGGACATGCTGCAGCAAACCCGGATGGACTCCGAGCAAAGCCATATGCTTGCCACCGTCCAAAAATGGTCCGTGGTCTTGCTCAATATGTTGAATGATGTCTTGGACTTCTCAAAAATAGAGGCCGGCCAACTCATCGTTGAGTGCGTTCCCACCCATTTGCGCGAGTTGCTCCAAGACGTGACGCAGCTGATGGTGGGGAGCTGCAACGCCAAGTCGATTGAACTGAGCTTGTATGTGTCGCCCGCGCTGCCGCCGAGAATCATGACCGACCCGACCCGGCTGCGCCAGGTGTTGCTCAACCTGCTGGGCAATGCGGTCAAATTTACCAGCAGCCATATGGGAAAGCCGGCCAAGGTGATGTTGCGTGTGGAGCCTTGCACGCTTGCGCAAGGCCAGGCCGGCATCAGACTGCGAGTGATAGACAGCGGGATTGGCATCAGCCCGGAAGTACAGGACAAGTTGTTTCAACCCTTCATGCAAGCAGACGCAGGTACCGCGCGCGAGTTTGGCGGCACAGGCTTGGGCCTTTCCATCAGTCGCCGACTGGTCGAGTTAATGGGTGGCAACATTTCGGTGCGCAGCGCCTTGGGTGAGGGCTCCGAATTTCGGGTTGAACTGGCACACTCCATCGCGCTTTCCAGCGGCGAGTTCGGTCTGAAAAATGCTTCTAATGCAGGCCCCACGGCTGCATGGGTCAGCCAAGCAGCCGCCAACAAGCGCGCGCCTCTGGGGGCACATCCCGCCAACACCCAGCCGGCAGAGCAAGACCCGGCGCTGAGCGCTGAAAGTGGGCCAGCAAAATGATGGGGGACCAGCACTTGCAGGAGCAAACCCATGGAAAATTTAGCCTGATGAAACATCGCGTTCTTCTGGCGGATGGTCACAAAATTTTTCAGGAGGCGCTGCGTTTTTTTCTGCAAGACCAGCCCACTGTGAACGTGGTGGGGCAAACCAGCGATGGCCGGCAAGTCATACCCATAGCGAAGGACCTGGCAGCGCACGTTGTTTGCATCGACTTCCATATGCCCGGCATGGGTGGCATTCAAGTCACACGCGCTCTGCGGCTGGCTATACCAAGCATCAAAGTCGTCGCCATTTCAGCCCACGCAAAGCGGGTCGAGGTGATGCACATGCTGAGCGCGGGAGCCGATGCCTTTATCACCAAGACGGAGTCTAGCCAAGAGTTGCTGCACGCCGTTCGGGCGGTACTCAGGGGACGCAGCTACTTGAGTCCGCATGTGGCAAGCGTGGTCAGCAATGCATGGATGACCGACAACCTTGGAAGGAAAGCGCCAGTGGTCTTGGGCAGCCAAGAGCGCCGGGTTTTGAATTTGGTGACCTCGGGGCATACCTCGAATCAGATAGCCAGGCTGCTGCTGATTGCTGTCTCCACGGTAGAGGTCCACCGACGCAACATCATGCGCAAACTGGGCCTCCATACCGTGGCCGATTTAACCCGCTATGTGATTGACAACGACTGCAGCGAGAAACGGCTAGCCTGATTTTTGCAAGCGTCAAGAGCCAGGCCAGCACCGAACCCGCACGCGCTGCCCACGGGCAAACCCCTAGTGACGAAGTGGCACGCGCATTGCTAGTATCTATTTCAATTACTTGACCAAACGGTCAGTTTTTAAAAGATACCTATAGCAACGCTTTTTGGGAGCCGCCCGCGTGACCACTTCAACCACTGCCACCCCTGTGCCCGATATCCAGGCCGCACGCCTGGCGCCGGCGGAATATGCCAAGCGCTTTGCCGATGCCACGCCCCGCTTCACCGCTGCGCAGGCGCTCCTAGAGGCCGAGCGTTGCCTCTACTGTTTTGATGCGCCCTGCGCAACGGCCTGCCCCACCGGCATTGACGTGCCCTCTTTCATCAAGCGCATAGGCGATGGGAACCTGCGTGGTGCGGCCCGCACCATTCTGGATAGCAACCCCTTGGGCGGCATGTGCGCCAGGGTCTGCCCGACCGAAAATTTGTGCGAAGCGGTCTGTGTGCGCCACACGCAGGAAGACCGGCCGGTGGCCATTGGCCGGTTGCAGCGCCATGCAGTGGATGCACTGATGGAGAGCAAGCAGCCGCAAATCTTCAGCCGCGCCGCTGCCACCGGCAAGACCATTGCCGTGGTCGGCGCGGGACCTGCTGGACTGAGCTGTGCCTACACCTTGGCGCGTATGGGCCACAGCGTCGTGGTGTTCGATGCCCGCCCCAAGTCCGGTGGCCTCAATGAATATGGCCTGGCCAGCTACAAGACGCCGGGCAACTTTGCGCAGGCCGAGGTGCAGTGGTTGCTGGGCCTTGGCGGCATTGAAATCCGCAACGACTGGAAGCTGCTCAGCACGGCACAGTTGGAAGCGTTGCGCAGTGAATTTGATGCGGTGTTTCTGGGCATGGGCCTGGCCAGCACCGCCGCGCTGGGCCTGCCCGGCGAGGACCTCAAGGGCGTGCAAGACGCGGTGGACTTTATCGCCGCACTGCGCCAAAGCGATGACCTGTCTACCCTGCCGGTGGGCCGGCGTGTGATCGTCATCGGTGGCGGCATGACCGCCGTGGACGCGGCCGTGCAAAGCAAGTTGCTGGGTGCCGAGGTGGTGCACATGGTCTACCGGCGCGGGCCCGAGCAAATGTCGGCCTCCAAGGCCGAGCAGGAATGGGCGCAGACCAACGGCGTGGTGTTGCACCAATGGATGGCCCCGGTGGAAATCATCGGCGTGGATGGCCATGTCAGCGCGGTGCGCTTTGCCGAACAGGCCCTGGTTGCGAATGAGCTCACGGCCACCGGACGCGAAATTACCTGGGAGGCCGATGGGGTGCTCAAGGCGATTGGCCAGACCATGGGCAACCCCGTTTTGAGCCAGGCCGGCTTCAGGCTGCAGGGCGGACGCATTGCGACAGATGCAGATGGCAAGACCAACATCCAAGGCGTCTGGGCCGGAGGCGACTGCCGCGCCGGCGGCCTCGACCTGACGGTGGAGGCGGTGGAACACGGCAAGCTGTCCGCCAAAGCCATCCACGCGCAACTCAGCGCGACCGCTTGAGCCCACAGCCCCTTCACACCAACCGATTCGAAAAACACCATGGCCAATCTGCAAACCACCTTTGCCGGCGTCACCAGCCCAAACCCCTTTTGGCTGGCTTCGGCCCCGCCCACCGACAAGGCCTATAACGTCAACCGCGCCTTTGAGGCCGGCTGGGGCGGCGTGGTCTGGAAGACCCTGGGCGAGGCAGGCCCACCGGTGGTCAATGTCAACGGCCCGCGCTATGGCGCGCTGCTGACACCCGACCGGCGCCTGTACGGCTTCAACAACATCGAGCTGATCACCGACCGCGACCTGGAAACCAATCTGCGTGAGATCGCCGAGGTCAAGCGCCTGTGGCCGGACCGCGCCATGGTGGTGTCCCTCATGGTGCCCTGCGTGGAAGAGAGTTGGCGCGCCATCCTGCCGCGCGTGGAAGACACAGGCGCAGACGCCATCGAGCTCAACTTCGGTTGCCCACATGGCATGAGCGAGCGCGGCATGGGCGCGGCCGTCGGCCAGGTGCCCGAGTACATCCAGATGGTGACGGCTTGGTGCAAGCGCTATACGAAGCTGCCGGTCATCGTGAAGCTCACGCCCAACATCACCGATGTGCGCCTGCCCGCACGCGCCGCCAAGGCCGGTGGCGCCGACGCGGTGTCGCTCATCAACACCATCAACTCCATCATGGGCGTGGACCCCTACACGCTGACCATGAGCCCGAGCACCGGCGGCAAAGGCTCGCACGGCGGCTACTGTGGTCCGGCGGTCAAACCGATTGCGCTCAACATGGTGGCCGAGATTGCGCGCGATCCGCTGACCGCCGGCCTGCCCATCAGCGGCATTGGCGGTGTGGGCAACTGGCGCGACGCGCTGGACTTTATTGCGCTGGGCGCCGGCAATGTGCAGGTCTGCACCGCAGCCATGGTCTACGGTTTCAAGATCGTGCAGGACATGGCCGATGGCTTATCCACCTATATGGACGAGATGGGCTTTACCAGCGTGAGCCAAATCGTGGGCCGGGCCACACCCACCGTGAGTGACTGGCGCTACCTCAACCTCAACCACATCAGCAAGGCCGTGATCAACCAGGACAGTTGCATCCAATGCGGGCGCTGCCACATTGCCTGCGAAGACACCTCGCACCAGGCCATCACCTTTGAGAAAGAGGGCAAGCGCCACTTCGAGGTCAAGGAAGACGAATGCGTGGGCTGCAATCTGTGCGTCACCGTGTGCCCGGTGCCCGAGTGCATCAGCCTGCGCGACCTGTTGCCTGGCGAGGTCGATCTGCGCACCCAGAAGGTGGTGTCCGCCGAGCATGCCGACTGGACCATGCACCCCAACAACCCCATGCGCAGCAGCGCTTGAGTAAGCGCATCTACCCGTGACTTGGCAGCTGTTCTGCCCTATTCTTTGAAGCCAACTTCTTGAGGGACTTTCCATGATCCATCTTTTGATTCGCGGCGGCACGGTCGTCAATGCAGACCGCGCTTTTCTGGCCGATGTACTCACGCAGGACGGCAAGATCATTGCCGTGGGTGAAAACCTGAGCGCCCCGGCTGGTGCCACGGTGGTGGACGCCAGTGGCCAATATGTGATGCCCGGCGGCATAGACCCGCACACCCATATGCAGCTGCCCTTCATGGGCACCACGACCATGGACGACTTCTATACCGGCACCGCAGCAGCCATGGCCGGTGGCACCACCACCATCATCGACTTCGTCATCCCCAACCCCAAGCAGCCGCTGCTGGAGGCCTATGCCACCTGGCGCGAGTGGGCCGAGAAATCCGCCAGCGATTACAGCTTCCATGTCGCCATCACCTGGTGGGATGAGACCGTCAAGCGCGACATGGGCACCTTGGTGCAGCAAGAGGGCGTGAACAGCTTCAAGCATTTCATGGCCTACAAGAACGCCATCATGTGCGACGACGAAACGCTGGTGAACAGCTTCAAGCGCTCGCTCGAACTCGGTGCCATGCCCACGGTGCATGCCGAAAATGGCGAGCTGGTTTATTTGCTGCAGGGCGAGGTCGCCAAGATGGGCATCACCGGGCCCGAGGGCCACCCTCTGTCGCGCCCGCCCATGGTCGAAGGCGAAGCGGCGAACCGCGCGATTGCGATTGCCGATGTTTTGGGCGTGCCCATCTATGTGGTGCATGTGTCTTGCATGGAAGCCGCCGACGCGATTGCCCGCGCAAGAGCGCGCGGACAGCGCGTCTATGGCGAGGTGCTGGCCGGCCATTTGGTGCTCGATGACAGCGTCTACCGCCTTCCCGATTTTGCTACCGCCGCCGCCCATGTGATGAGCCCGCCCTTTCGCCCGGCCGGTCACCAAGAGGCCCTGTGGCGCGGACTGCAGAGTGGCAATCTGCACACCACGGCCACCGACCACTGCACCTTTTGCGCCGCGCAAAAAGCCGCCGGCAAGGACGATTTCTCCAAGATCCCCAATGGCACCGGTGGCGTGGAAGAACGCCTGGCCGTGCTCTGGGATGCGGGGGTCAACACGGGGCGCCTCACGCCCTCGGAGTTTGTCGCCATCACCTCGGCCAACACGGCCAAGCTGTTCAACATCTATCCGCAAAAGGGCAGCGTATCCGTGGGCGCCGATGCCGACCTGGTAGTGTGGGACCCACAGGGCACAAAGACCCTCTCAGCCAAGACGCAGCACAGCAAGGGCGACTTCAATATCTTCGAAGGCCGCACCGTGCGCGGCATTCCCAGCCACACCATCAGCCAAGGTGAGTTGGTGTTTGTGCAGGGCGATTTGCGCGCCGTGCGCGGCAAGGGCCGCTACATCAAACGCCCGGCCTTCAGCCCCAACTTTGCGGCGGCTGCGCTGCGGGCGGAGGCTTTGAAGCCCACGGCTGTGAAGCGCTGATTTTTTGTTTTGGCATGTTTGGTTTGAGTACTTCCCTTTTCGCGCTCGGTGGGCCTGTGCCTGCCGAGAAGAAGCACCCTTGGACACGCGCTGAAAATTCAAACTCCAAGCCATACATGCGAGAGCCGCAATAGCAACCAACACCCAGAAAGCCCATTACATGACCACCACCACCGACATCAGCCAAGTCCGCATCAACGGCGAGCGCCTCTGGTCCTCCCTCATGGAGCTGGCAAAAATCGGCGCCACCCCAAAGGGCGGAGTCTGCCGATTGACCTTAACGGATTTAGATAAGCAGGGCAGGGACCTGGTACTGGGTTGGGCCAAACAAGCCGGCCTGGAAATCACCATCGACAAAATCGGCAACGGCTTTATGCGCCGTGCAGGGCGCAACAACAGCCTGCCCCCGATAGTCACCGGCAGCCACATCGACACCCAACCCACGGGCGGAAAGTTCGACGGCAACTACGGCGTGCTCGCCGGCATAGAGGTCGTGCGCACCCTGAACGACCACGGCATAGAGACCGAGGCGCCCATTGAAGTGGCGTTCTGGACCAACGAAGAGGGCTCGCGCTTTGTGCCGGTGATGATGGGCTCGGGCGTATTCGCCAAAGCCTTCACGCTGGAGCATGCCTATGCCGCCACCGACACCGAAGGCAAGTCGGTCGGTGAAGAACTCAAGCGCATTGGCTATATCGGTGAGCAGGAGCCGGGCGACCATCCGATTGGCGCGTATTTTGAAACCCATATCGAACAGGGCCCGGTGCTCGAAGACAACGACATCACCATCGGCGTGGTCACGGGCGTGCTGGGCATTCGCTGGTTCGACTGCACCGTCACCGGCATGGAAGCGCATGCCGGGCCCACGCCCATGGCCTTGCGCAAAGACGCGATGCAGGTGTCTGCCCGCATCATGCAAGAGGTGGTGGCAGCCGCACTGCGCCACACGCCGCATGGACGCGGCACGGTGGGCATGGTGCAGGTGTTTCCCAATAGCCGCAACGTGATTCCGGGGCGCGTGAAGTTCAGCATCGACCTGCGCAATGCCACCGATGCGCTGGTGGACCAGATGGCCGATGAGGTCAAGGCCTTTGCCGCAAGGGCCGCGCAAGAGAGCGCTCTGGAGGTGAAGATCGAACTGGTGTCTAGCTACCCGGCGCAGGTCTTTCATGCCGACTGCGTGGACGCCGTGGGGCGCGCCGCGAAGAAGCTGGGCTACTCCAACATGCCTGCCGTATCTGGCGCCGGCCACGATGCGGTCTACATGGCCAAGCTGGCACCGAGCGGCATGATCTTTATCCCCTGCAAGGACGGCATCAGCCACAACGAAATTGAAGACGCCAAGCCCGAGCACCTCACGGCCGGCTGCAACGTGCTGCTGCACGCCATGCTGGAGCGTGCCGGGACCCTGTGAAGCAGCCGATCCCCTGTGGTGGAGTACCGGTGTTTTGCCGCTGCAGGGGAGCGGCAACAAGCGGCCATCAATTCGGTTGCCAAACCAAAAAATCATCGACCGAATACAGTTTGCACTCGGCCTTGCCCTTGCGATTGCAATTGGTGAGTGAACGTGCCAAGGGGTCTTCCCCACCATCGGCCCAGCCCCAGGCACCGTTCGGTGCAACTGCAAAGGAACGGGGCAGCGGCTTTGTTAAGTACACCTTGTAGCCGGCGCGGCCCGTGTCACCTACAAAGGGCAGCTGGCTTTCATCTTCAAGCTTTGCGAAGTGGGTCTTTGGCGGAACGGCCACACTTTTGGCCATGGCGAACTTGGCGTAGCGGCCGATAGGCTCGCTCGGTAGGCCCACCGATGCGAGTAGCTTTGACACCTCAGGTTGCCAAATGGGTGCGCCTGCACGTGAAGCAAACATGCGGTGCGAGTCGCTGCCAAATACACCGAAGGACACCAGATGGGCTTGGCCCCCGTTCGCTGTGTAGCGCTCAAACATGGAACGGTAGGTCTCGGGTTGGAAATAGCTGTCGTTGTCGCCATAAAACCAAAGCGAAGGCAGACGTGTTTTCTTTGCATAGTCTGCGGCACCTCTTGCAAGACCGCCCTCCCAGTCGGGGCAACTTACTTGTCGCAGTCCACCCGCAAAATTGATCAGCGCTTTGACGCCCGGGTAGTTTTTCTCGCCAAAGGCCAGCGTGGTCCATCCACCATGGGATTGTCCCAATACAACGATGCGATCTTTGTCGGCCCAGGGTTGGGCAAGCACGTAGTCCAACACCGCTGCCACATCGTCAGCCTGCATACGCCCATTGCTTGTGACATCGCATCCCGCGCCCATATAGTTGCCGCCAGATTTTGAAAAACCTCGGCGCATGGGCACCACCACCGCGTATCCTCTTTGCAAAAAATAGCGGGCCGCAATCGCCGGCCGGGACCGGCCCTGCAAGCTCGGGCTGCCAGGTTCTTTGCCATGGTTGATGAGCGCAATGGGGAACGGACCGTCGCCATCGGGCTTATAAAACGTCGTTTCAAGCTCCATTGCAAGGGGACCCATTCTTGGAACCATTTGCACGGTTTCATTGAGTGCCGAGTCTGTTTCAGCTACCTGTGCTTGCGCCATTGGGATACAGGCACATGTCAGCATCGCCATTGCGCAGATTTTTTTCAATACCAAGGGAATTTCCATTCTTCAGAATACGTACGATGACACCAAGTCTTGGTGCGTTCCCTGTGTTGGAGGATGGGGCCGGTCCGCCCGACTCAGCAGAGTTGTCCAAAAGATAGGCGGTGACGAGGGGGACATGGTCCTCGTGATCATCGCGCACTCTCTTGAGAGCCGCCATCATCCCACTGCCTGCGTCACAATGCGGCGCTGCCAAGGACCAAATTTCTACCGGGATCACCTTCACAAGCTTGGCCATCAGGGCGCCGATGGCAAACTGTCGCGTCCATGGGAAAGCTTGCAAGCTAACAGTCCATTGGGACTCACAAGCAAGCGCTTTGCGTTCAGCGAGGAAGCAGACGAACCCCAGGAACCGTGGCAACGCGGCAGCGGACTGAAGCAAGCATGGCACGCAAGACGCTGAAATCCCAAACGCAATGGCTGGGGCGCGGAACAGGTCGTTCGGAGCCGCCCCAAAATTCGCATCTCCAATACAAACATCACCTCGAAGTCGGCCACCGGTACACATCAGATCTGTCAGAATGTCCACATTCGCTTTTCCGCCTGAAGATTCAGCGAAAGCGAAACCCCTTCAATAGAATTGGATAGCCCACTTACAGAGCGCATCCCTTGCTCTGTGTATTGCGCACACGTCCAAAAAGAGGAGTTCCCTTGACCCGTCCAGCCGATACAGATCGTCTCATTTGGTTATTGCAAGAACAAGGACCTTCATCGAACAGGAATGTGCGATCCGCACTGAAACTGTCCGATGACAGATACGCCAAGATCAAACAAGAATTGCTTGATGACGCGCTCATCGAAAAAGTAAGAGGCCAGGGAGGGGGTGTCCAACTCACCGCTCGGGGAATGAAAGAAAAGACGCTTCCAGACGCGGTCTCGTCCGTCGAAAACGAGAAAGCACTCTACGCCCCATTTGTAACCATATTGAATAACGAGTCCATCGAGAACGAAGAGGCTGCGCTGGTCATTGATACGAGTGCGTTGCGAAAAAGTGGCAAGTGGTCAAACCCAGATGTCACCAAGATATCGGCTCGGAAGTTTCCGATTCTCAAAACGCATCGAATCCTCCTGACCACGTACGAACTCAAGCAATGGAAACGTTGGAACGTAGAATCTGTCTTTGAGGCCGCATCGCAGCGTCGATTCGCACATGAGGCATATGTTGTACTTGAGTGGGCCAAGGGTGAAGAGGTTGTAGGCCTGGAAGAAATTATTTCTGTTTGTAGCCGCTTCGGCGTCGGCCTACTCACGCTTCATCCTTATTACGCGTCTTTCCGATACACCGTTCAGCTCGAAGCAGAAAAGCACGCTACCACCGAAGACTATGTTGAAGAGTATCTTTGCTACGTATTCGAAAAGGACAAAGATGCCAAGCAAAGATACGAGTCTCTGTGCGCGGAACAAGGCATATAACTGAAGGTCCATCCGCCGCCAGTTACATCAAAAGTGACGACTTTTCGGAGCGCCACCAAAGTCCTCTATCGGCATTGGCTGGCGAGCAAGTCGAACGGGGCGTTCAGCCAGGCACAAAGCAAGATGGCGCCACCATCGTTGGCCACCGCCCGGTCAAAGGTCCACATCGGATCTATCCCTGCACCATGGCTCAAGGCGATGTGCACGCCGCCCGAAAATTAGCATCGCTCTGCGCCCTCATGCTGAATCCCGTAGCGCCAGAGGTGCATGGGGTTCACGATAACTTTCTTTTCGGGCGGTGCCTCGGCGTTGAAACAATTGGTAAATGCGTGCTTGTGACGGAACACTGGGTACCCGCTACGCGCTGCAATCCGGTTTGGCAAGCATGCGCAGCAGTACAAGGTGTTTTAATCAGCCGAAATGTACGACACCAATCAACGCGCTTCCTATGTAGCTGATCTGCAAGAGTTTCTTGCGGCCGATCCTCATGCTGTCCTTGGCGCATTGTCGGGAAACGCGGAAGGCGATGTGGCAGCGGCCCAGATGGGCGCTTGGAAGCAGCAGATTGATCTACTCCAAACGGCCCTGCCCGCGGGCATTGAGGGCGTAATCTGTTTTGAGTTCGTTATTCCCCGCATCGGCAAGCGTGCGGACAACATCCTGCTGATCGGTGACCAGATCATCGTCCTTGAATTCAAGGTGGGGGCCACGGGCTACGATTCAGACGCGAAGACGCAGGCCATTGACTATGCGCTGGACCTGAAGAACTTTCACCTGGGCAGCCACGACGCACTGGTCGTTCCAGTGCTGGTTGCAACGCAGGCACCTTTCGTTCTCTCCACATTGGCAGCGCCGTTTGATGGTGTGTATCCGGCGGTGCTGGCCAACGCGCAAACACTGGCTTGCGTTCTCCTTGCCATCACGGCCCATGCACAGGCGCCCCCATTGATGCATTCGGACTGGCTGCTCTCAGGCTACCGACCGACGCCCACCATCGTGGAAGCATCGCAAGTGCTGTACCGAGGGCACAGTGTGGCAGAGATCACGCATTCGGAGGCTGGCGCCGACAACTTGGGCGCGACTACGGATGCTGTGGCAAGGGCCATAGATCTCGCGCGGTCGCAAAACGAGAAGATTATTTGCCTTATTTCTGGCGTACCCGGTGCTGGGAAAACCTTGGCAGGTTTGAACCTTGTATGCGAACGGCGCAGGTCTGACCAGGGAGATGTGGAGCACGCTGTTTTTCTGTCAGGCAACGGGCCCTTGGTCATGGTGCTTCAAGAAGCGTTGGCACGTGATGATGTCGCCCAGACAGCGGCACGCGGTGAGCGGCTCACCAAGTCTGATGCGCACCGCAAGGCCGTTTCCTTTATTCAAAATATCCATCACTTTCGGGATGAATACCTGAAGGACCTTAGTGCACCCCCGGATCGGGTTGTGGTGTTCGATGAAGCACAACGTGCCTGGAACAAAGCGCAAACCTCCAAGTTCATGCGACAAAAGCGCAACCTGCCCGACTTTGACGCATCCGAGCCCGAGTTCCTGATCAGCGTCATGGATAGGCATGTGGGATGGGCTGCGATTGTCTGCCTCGTGGGGGGTGGGCAGGAGATCAACACCGGAGAGGCCGGCATAGAAGAATGGTTGCGTGCCGTGCGTGACCATTTTCCTCACTGGCATGTCTACCTGCCAAGTCAGTTGGAGTCGAGCGACTACTTGCCAACCTTCAAGCTGGAGGATCTAAGCGGCCAGGTGACGCGATCCAGCGCGTTGCACCTCAGCGTTTCTTTGCGCTCGTTTCGCGCCGAGCGGGTGTCCGCGGGCGTTGCAGCCTTGATGTCGGGTGACAGGGATACGGCGCGCGCCGAAATGACTGGAGTGCTTGCAACCTTCCCCATCGTCATTACGCGTTCGCTGCATAGCGCCAAACGTTGGCTAAGAGAGCGGGCACGCGGCAGCGAACGCTACGGGCTGCTCGCATCCTCAGGGGCTAAGCGCATCAAGCCATTGGGTATTCATATGGATGTGCAAATTGACCCCTGCAACTGGTTCCTCAATGGCGCAGCGGACGTCCGATCGTCCTACTACCTGGAAGACGCCGCCAGCGAATTTGACGTTCAAGGTTTGGAACTCGACTGGACGGCGGTACTGTGGGACGCTGATCTAATCCACCAATCCGAAGGGTGGCGCTTTCGCAGTTTCAAAGGGACGCGCTGGCAAGATATTCGCGACGAGGACGCCAAGCGCTATAGGCTCAACGCCTACCGTGTGCTGCTGACACGCGCACGCCAAGGAATGGTCATTGTGGTCCCGCAGGGAAGCGTGTTAGACCCCACAAGGCACCCATCGACGTACGACCCTACGTGGCTGTTCCTGCTGTCGGTCGGACTGCCTACGCTGGATTAAGGATAACGCAGAGCGCATCGGGTTCATCCGTTAGATCGCTAACAACGCTCTTGCAGGGGATTTCATTCCCTGTGCCACCCGGTTCTGACTGAGTCGCTCAAGCGCCGCCTGCATGGGTTCGGATGCGAAGCGTAGAGCAACACCATGCCCCTGGCGGCGACTGGTGTTGCACGCTGCCAGGCACTTTCAAAAATTCCTGCTTTCACTACCGGTTGCTGTGTAGTCCCACTACCTATTAACCGGTAGTCGGTGCGCAATTGGCCGCTATGCTTGAAAAATCCGCACGGATTTGAAAATAAATTTTCAAGCTGAGCCATCCACCACCGGCCTGTTCCATGCACACAAGTGAATTCTTCACCGGTGCGGACTGACTTTTGGTACCTAAAACAACGCAACGCTATAGGCCCAAGGCAAATGGCTGAACTCACGTGAAAGGGAGAATATGAACATCGATTTCCACTACGGCGTTATTTATGTCACCTCGCGGCTGGCTGGAATGAGCCCTGAACAAGCGCAGACAGTTGCCCACGCATGCCAGTATGTGGATGACGCAACGACACGCGACATCTTGCATTTTGAGGATGGGGAGTCCTTCGAGCGTTTCGCAAGCGCGCATGTAATGTACGACTACAAAAACGGAATGGATGACGAGAACCGGGTGATCTGGGCGCCGTTCCATTTTCTGCCGGGCGGGCAGGGTGACACATTAGAGGAAAAGTCGGTGTGCCAACAGGACAGCGAAATCGCCAGGGAAATGATCAGACGCGCCATCGACAACCGCCATGCACCCAATGCCTTGCACAGGCTTGGAGTCTCACTGCATGTGTACGTTGATACCTGGGCACACAAGGGCTTTTCCGGAACGGAGAGCAAGCACAACACCGTTTTATTCCTGGAAGGTGACGATCACGACCATGACACCTGGCTGGAAAAACTAAAAGACCTGCTGGCGGACACGGTGCATAACGTAGAGGCCGTTGGCCTGAATGTGATCTCAGGTCTGGGCCATGGTGGGGCCTTGCATTTCCCCGATATGCCTTGGGCAAAATGGAAGTACAAGAACGGGCATCTCATAGAAATCGAGCGCAATAATTTGCCTGATTTTGTGCAAGCCGCCGACATGGCATGCAAGGTCGTTCAAGGCTTTTTGAGCGGCAACCGGCAATATGACACCGAGCCCGGCTTGTCGCCTGAAGTCAAGTCAGCGCTAGAAGAAGTTTTGGCAAGCAACTGTGACCATGACGGTGAAAAGCGCTTGGAGGTCATCCTGCAGTCCATTGCTGCAGGCAAGTTTCCCGGTGTCGCAGAAGCAGTCCCCGCTTACCTGGCCAAGGGGGTCAATTCATGGAAGTTCGCAGCAACGGGCATAGCCGATAGCGGCGATGGCGATACCAAGCCGAAGTGGAGCCTGGCCTTTGAAGACTCTGATTACCGAAAATTCCACGATGCAGTCAAGGAACACCGCTTTGTCGTTACGCAGGATATTTTGCCTGCGCATGGTGTGCGCTTGGCCTGAGACCTGCGGGCTAGCGATGCGCGCTTGGGTTGGCGACGCGCTCGGCGGATCGACCAGGATGTCCAGCAACCGGCCGTGTTTGCGAACAGGGCTTAGGCACTCATCAGCTTGAGGTTGAAGGCGCGCTCGATCAACCACACCAGCGCCACCAACATCGTCAGCCACGAACCCAGGCGAAACACCCCGCGCAAATAAAAGCGCGTATTGCGCAAGCAAAAAGCCAGGGGCAAGAACGCGGCCACGATGGCCATTTGCCCCACCTCGACGCCGGCATTAAAGCCCAGCAAGGACAGCGCCAGGGCATCGGCCGGCAAACCCAGTTCGGTCAACACGCTGGCGAACCCGAAGCCGTGGATCAGGCCAAACCCGAAGGCCATCAGCCAGCGCCGATGCGCCACCAGGGGCCACAGGTTGTTGGCTGCGGCCAGCACCACCGAGAGGGCGATGGCCGACTCCACCAGCCGCGAGGGCAGCGAAATCAGGCCCAGCGCAGCCAGCGACAGGGTGATGGAATGGGCCGCAGTGAACGACGACACCACCCACAGCACCTCACGCGCTGCCACACCAAAACGCTGCACGCCCTGCCACTGCCGCATCTGCACCACCAACACCGCCGGCAGCAGCAGCGAGAGCAAAAACAAAATGTGGTCAAAGCCGATCCAGATATGCCAAACGCCTTCCACCAGGTACTGCGTGAACTGGGCCCAGCGCGACGCTTGTGCGGCGCTCAAGTGCAGCACGCCGCTGGTGGGCGACAGCACCGTGGTGTGGGTGGTGCCGTCGATGGTGAGGCGCAGCAGGCCACGGTGCAGGTTGTCCAAATCAAACAGCAAGCGGTATTGCAGGGCCAACTCGCCGGTGGCCCCCGGGCAATCGCCGTTGATGTGCAACACGGCGTAGCCGCCATCCGTGTGCTCATCCACTTGCAGGCTGGAGACCTTAAGGGGGCAGGCGCCACCGCGCGCAATCTCCAGACGGCTCAGGGCCCAGGCGGACAAATCGTCCTGGCGCGCACGCAACTCGCCCCAGGTGATTTCTGCATTGCCGTCGCGGTCCAGACCCAGGGCAAAGTCGATGTCCCGCAGCGCAATGTCCCACTGCGCCGTGAGGGTGGCGCCATTGGCTTGCACCACCAAATAGCTGTCGCTGGCCTTGTGCGCCCAGGCACCCACCTGGCACAGCAGCAAAATCAATAGCAGGGCAAGGCGGCGCATCACGGTGCGCCACCCGACGGCTGCATGCCTTCGGTTTGCGCCGCGAGGGCGCGCAGGCGCGGGTCTTCAAAGCCGCTGCTTTGCAAACTGTCGCGGGCCACTTTGGCGGCCGCACCGTCCCTGGCCGCTAGCGCGGATTCCAGCAGCACACGCAGGTCGCGCGGCTCCCTTTGTTCCTGGTAGTTGGCAAGGGCCAACTGCACAGCCAGCACCGGGTTCTTGCGCAGGCGCAGTTGAAAGCGCGACTCCTCTGCCCGGTGGGTGGTGTCGCCGCGCAGCTTGGCGGCGGCAAAGCGATCGTCCAGCGCCTGAATATGTGCGGCCGCTGCCGGACTTTGCAGCAGCGTTTCGGCCTCAGCCAGACGCAGCAGCAGCCCGTCGGAGGCCTCCCAGTTGGCCAGCAGCTTGGCCACTTCGGCGGTGCGCTGGTTGTCCAGCAAAAAGTCTGTCCAGGCCGCCAACAGATAGCCGTCGTCCTGTCCCAATGCCAGGGCTGCGCGGTAATGGCGCTCGGCCTTGGCGGGCTGGCCCTGCCACGCAGCCACCTCGCCCAACCGGGTCTGCAGCCACAGGCGCCGGTCGTCATCAGAGGTGAGCGCCAGCGCCTTTTGCAGCGTGTCGTAAGCAGCTGCAAGTTGGCCGGTATAGGCCTGCGCGAGTCCGGTACAACCGCCATACAGCACCGCGCGCTGCAGGCGCAACAAGGCGGCGCATTCTGCGCGGGCATTGGCGTATTGCGCCTCCACCAAATAGATAGCGCCGCGCCAGGCATGCGCGCCAGCACGATCCGGATCTTGCTCCAACACGGCGGCAAAGTCGGCCAGCGCTGCGGCAAAGTCATGCCGGTATTGCCGCAGCGTGCCGCGCATCAACAGCAAGTCAGGGCTCATGCGCGCGCCAAAGCGCGTCACGATGGCATCGGCATAGCCCACATAGCGCGGGTCGCCCCGCGCCAGCGCCAGATCGAAATAGGCCTGGGCCAACGCAAGCGCTGCGGCTGCGTCGTCGGGGGCCTTGAAGGCGTTGGCACGCAACTCGGCCAGTGCCCTGGCGCGGCTGTCGCCCGCACGAAAGGGCAGCCGCTCGATGATGCTGGCGTCGTCGGTGGGTGTGCGCGGCACCGACCAGCCCGGCGCTGCATGCAAGGCCGAAAACAAGGCCAGGGCCAGGCGCAAAGACCGTTGAAAATATCTGCAATTCATATGTGAAGTACATTTTGCCCGCGGGGCTTATGCCCTGTATTTCACCCCCTTAATTCCCAGGAGTTTGCATATGAACAAGTTGTTTTCCTGTCTCGCAATGGCCGCCCTCGCAAGCGCTTCCATGGGCGCTTTTGCAATGTCCCACGGTGGAGCCATGTCGGACAAGGACAAGACCGAGATGACCGAGAAATGCGCCAAGATGGACCCGGCCAAGGCGGATGACAAGATGAAGGCCGATTGCAAAAAGCTCACCGAAATGAAGAAGTAATTTCCACTTCCAAGGTGCGCCCTGCGGGGTGCACCTTGCTGGGTCAGCTTGGGTCAGCGCCTGCAGCCGCCGCTTCCAAAGACTCCTGGTACAGCAGCACCTTGAGCGCCTTGTCTGGTGCCACATCCGCAAACGACGCAGGGTTGGCAATGCGCTCGACAAAACGCATGCTCGGCGCGAGCTCCTGCATTTGCGTTTGCAAAAAAGCACAGCCCAGTTCGGGCGCATTCAGGCACAGCAAAGCGTGGCCGCCGTGCATCAGCAGATCGGGCAGTCGGCGCATCAAACGCGCATAGTCCTTGGTGGCCACGAAGCTGCCCTTTTGGTAGCTCGGCGGGTCCACGATGATCAGGTCGTAGGGTCCGGCGCGCGATATCTTTCCCCAGGTGCTGAAGATGTCGTGCGGCAGAAAACCGGCACCGGTGCTGAGGCCATTGAGCTGGTGGTTTTGCTGGCCAATGGCCAGGGCGCCCTGGCTCATATCGACATTGAGCACATGGCCTGCACCGGCCTTCAGTGCCACCACCGAAAACGCGCAGGTATAGGCAAACAGGTTGAGCACGCGCAGCCCCTTATGGCTTGCCACATGGTCTGCCACCCATTGCCTCCCAGCGGCCATGTCCAAAAACAGGCCGTGGTTCTGGCCCTTTTGCACATGCACCCGAAAGCGCGCGCCGTTCTCCAAAACCTCATGGGGCATGGGCACGGCGCCTGCCATCAGCCGGGTTTGCGCCGGGCCTTCGGTGCGGCACTGGTAGACCCAGTTGAGCGGCTGATCCGGCCTCCGCTGTTGCCAGCGGTTTTCAAGGGCGCAATGCACGGTGGCCAGGGCCTCGTCCTCTAGGGGCAAGAAGCTGGTCAGCACAAACACCGGCGGATAGAAATCCAACGCCAGATGCTCACAACCGGGGTGCAGGCCACCGCGTCCGTGGAAGAGGCGCTGGGCGTCGGTAGGGGGTTCCATCGCGGCGATGGTTTCAATCAGGGCTTGCATCATGGGCCCGAGCTTACGCGGTTCAAGCCCTGCTCCAATGAGGCGCCGCCTGTCGCGCCCCACGCACCCTTGGGTCTATCATCCCTGCATGCTGATCGAAACTCTGGCTGCCACGCGCGACATGCGGCGCTTCTACGAAATTGGCGCCGTGCTCATACGCCACGGCTTTGGCGACAGCGTGCGCCGCCTAGGCATGGCCGACCAACTCGAGCGCGCCGGCCATGTGCTGCACTGGGACCATGTGGCCGACCTGGCCCATGTACCCCCGCCCAAGCAGGTGCGCCTGGCCCTTGAGGAGCTGGGCCCCACATTCGTCAAGCTGGGGCAAATTTTGGCCGGCCGCGCCGACCTGTTCGACCCCGAGTGGATTGCCGAGTTTGAGCTGCTGCAAAGCCAGGTGCCGGCCGTGCCGCTGGAACGGCTGCGCGCCCAACTCTGCGAAGACCTGGGCGGCGAGCCCGAGGCGGTGTTTGCGCGCTTTGACCCCTTGCCCCTGGCGGCCGCCTCCATTGCGCAGGTGCACCGGGCGCAGCTCAAGGATGGCACCGAGGTGGTGGTCAAGATACGCCGCCCCGGCATCACCGAGGTCATAGAGGCCGACCTGCGCCTGCTCGACCATCTGGCGGCAATGGCGCAGGCCGAGTGGCCCTGGCTCAAGCCCTACCAACCCCGGTTGCTGGTGCGCGCGTTTTCCAAGTCGCTGCACCGCGAGCTCGATCTGGCGGCCGAATGCCGCAATGCCGAGCGCATTGCCGCCAACCTGAAGGAGCTGCCCCACATCGTGATCCCCAAGGTCCACTGGCAGCACACCGGCACCCGTGTCAATGTGCAGGACTATGTGCAGGGCGTGCCCGGACTGCAGTTGGAGCAGCTGACAGAGCAGGCCGGTTTTGATCGCCGACTGCTGGCCCAGCGCGGCGCACAGGCGGTGCTGAAGATGATCGTGCAGGACGGCCTGTTCCATGCCGACCCGCATCCGGGCAACGTCTTTTATCTGAGCGGCAACCGCATTGCCTTTATTGACTTCGGCATGGTTGGCCATCTGTCAGCGCGCCGTCGCAGTGAGCTGCTGCAACTGCTGCTCGGACTGCTGGAGCGTCGCCCCGACGACGTGGCCGATGTGTTGCTGGACTGGACCGGCAGCGAGGGCACCATGGGCGCTGGCGTCAACCTGTCGCTGCTGGAAAACGAAATTGAATCCTTTGTAGACCAGTACCACGGCGTGCCCCTGGCCGAGCTCGCACTGGGCCAGATGCTCAGCGATGTCACGGCCATTTTGCGCGACCACCATTTGGGCCTGCCCGCCGATCTGGCGCTGTTGATCAAGGCCTTTGTGTCGCTGGAGGGCATGGGCCGCGGACTGGACCCCGGCTTCCATGTGGTCACCCATGCCACGCCCATCTTGCGTCAGGTGGTTCGCGCCGGCTACAGCCCCAAGGTGCTGCTGAACCGCGGCTGGAAGACCCTGCTGCGCACCCTGTCGATGGTGGAGAAGCTGCCCCACGATTTGTCGCGCCTGCTGCGCAATGCAAGGCGTGGGCGGATGCATGTGAACCTGGAATTGGCCCACCTCAAGCGCGTGGGCGACCAGCTCAACCGGGCCGCCAACCGCCTGTCCATGGCCCTGGTCATCGCCGCGCTGGTGGTGGGGTCGTCGATTGTGATGAATGTGCAGGGCGGACCCACGGTGTTGGGGCTGCCGCTGTTTGGCTTCCTGGGATTTGTGGGCGCGGTGGTGGGGGGCCTGTGGCTGCTGCTGGCCATCTGGCGCAGCGACAAGTCGGACGCTGACGATTGATGCACCCCATGAATCCACAAGCGCAGCCAAACCGCCTGGTGACGTTTTGCGATGGCAGCGAGGCCCTGCGCAGGCGCAGCGTGGCCGCACAGGTACACAGCACCACCTTGGAGGTACCGGCACCACCAGAGCGGCTGCAGGCCGACTGGAGCCGCGACATCGGCCAGCGCCTGTGCCTGGAGCCCGGCGATGTGGAGCAACTGCCCTTGGCGCGGGCCCGCATGCGCTGGCCCAACTACAAGGCTTGCGTGCAGGCCATGGCGCAATGGACGCGCAGCCTGGGTCTGCAGGAGCTGCTGGCCGACAGCGAGGTCGCCCTGATGGCCTGCCGAGGCGCGCGCTACCACCATGACGGCGCGCAGTATGGCGCCATGGCCTTTTGCAATCTGTTCCTGAGTGAGGACCGCGGGCTGGACCTGCATTTCCCTTCCACGGGTCAGCGCATCCCACTGGTGCGGGGCACGGCGGTATTGTTCGATACCGCACAAGCCCATGGCGTGATCGCGCGCCACGCAACAGGCTTTGTGGAGGCCGATTTTCCCGCAGGGCAAGACTGCAACCAGGTCTTCCTGACCTGGGAGCTGCCGATTGAAAACGCGCAACTGGCAAAGCTGCTGGGCATTGCGTTCGACCCCTATCCCTCTGCTTGCCCGCTGCTCACGCAAGAGCAGGCTGCACCGGCCACGCTGTGCCCGCAGACCGGGCGCTGGACCTAGCCGGCTCAGGCGTCCTTGCGGGCCAGCGGCTTGTCGTGCCTGCGCGGCTTACCGGCGCGGCCGGTCTTGGACCATTCGTAGTCCTCGCCATCCGGGGTCTTGCCATCAACAACCTCATCCACGCCGGGCTTGCCCACATGCTGCGGGTCTTCGGCCACCATGGTGACAAAGCCATGGCCCGCGTCGCGTTTGTGCTTGACGATTTCCAGTGCGCGGGTGAGCAGCGCCTCGTCTTGCGAGCAGGCTTCACCGTTGGAGCTGGTCCAGTAAATTTTGAACATCGGTCATCATAAGCGCCGGGCCTGTCGATAATCGCGCCACCCATGCGCAACACCCCATCCATTCCCCCTGGTCTGATTGCCGTCACCGGCGACGAAGGCAGCGGCAAAACCAATTTCCTGCGTCGCCTCTGCGGCGAGCTCCCACCCCTGCCGGGTGAATTGCCCCACCCCGATGCGCATTGGCTGGACCTGAGCCTGCCCGGGCTGGATGCGCAAACTGCGCTGCAGATCTGGGCAGAGCAGCGCCTGCGCTACCCGCGCTGGTCGGCCGAGCTGCAGCAGGAACTGGCGCAGGCCCTGCTGCTGCTGGCGCACCAGGACAAGCCGCTCTACATGCTCTCCACCGGCAGCCGGCGCAAGGTGGCCCTGATCGGCCTGCTGGCCTGCGGCGCCACAGTGACCTGCCTGGACCAACCCTATGCGGCGCTGGACATGGCGTCCATTCAACAGGTCAGAGGCTTTCTGCAAGACATGGCCGACCACAGCAGCCGCAGCTGGCTGGTGGCCGATTACGAGGCCGACCCGCGCCTGACCTGGAGCCAAGTGATCGCGCTGGACGGGAACAGATAGTCCCTAACAGTCCACGCAAGGTACTGGCGTCTTTCCACCCCATTGGGGCTTTCCGGCAATTGTTGGCAATATTGACAACACATTAGCGTGTTGGCAAAATTGCCAACGTGAAAGCCCAACTGATCACCCGCTTCAAAGACATCACCGTCGATGGTGCAATACTTGAAGTCGTGATTTGGAAGGTGCCCAAATGAAGACTTTATTGCAGCCGTCGCTGCCAGGAGAGCACCATGACCGAACGCTATCTGACCATCACGCTGCAGCCTGACTGGAAGGGCGCATTGCGCGCCATGGCCAAGCCGGCCAAGGCCGACAAGTACCAGGGCGAAGTGCTCAATTTTGAGAGCCCGGCACATTTTTTTGGTCAGCTTTCTGAAAAACGCTGGGAGATTGTTCGCGCCACCCAGGGCAAAGGTGAGTTGTCGGTACGTGAGCTCAGTCGCGCTGTAGGGCGCGATGTCAAGCGCGTGCACGACGATGTTGTGGTCTTGGCAGACCTGGGTTTACTGGAGCGCACAGCCAGCGGTGGCGTCCTTTGCCCCTATGCATCCATGCACATTGACATGTACTTGAAAGCGGCTTGATACGCCCCGTCGGCATGCCATCAAAACGCCCTCTCCAATAGCTCCGATTTTCGGAGTACAGATACTACCGTTCTTCCAGCCGCCCGCAGGGATGCAGGGCAAAGCGGCCCTTGTCGCGCGGATGCACCGGGTCGATCACGCCCCAGGGCCAGCCACCAAATTCGGTGCGGCGGTAGTCGCCAAAGGCCTGCTGGATCTCGGCCTGGGTGTTCATCACAAAGGGGCCGTATTGGGCCACCGGCTCGCCAATGGGACGACCCTGCAAGAGCAGCAGCTCGGACTCCTGCGCACCGTTCACCAGCTCCACCGCCTGGTCGCCGGCCACCTCCACCACAGAGCCGGGCGCCACGGCCTGAGCGGCCATCGTCAACATGGAACCATTGAAGAAGTAGAGCTGTCGCCTTGTCTGCGCACTGAGTGCAGCGGGCAGGGTCCAGCGTGCGCCGGGCGCCATTTTGAGGGTGAGGATGGCCACATCGGCGTCCCGCTGCGAGGCCCAGGAATTGGGGGGCGGCACCAGGCAGGCGTCCCCCGTCAGCGTTCCCGCGATGCAGGCAATGTGGGTGCTGTTGCCGTCAGCGTCCGTTGCCACATGCCTGGGAATATCTTCGCTCCAGAACATGGTGAAGTGGGGCTCGGCCATCTTGCTCTTGGCCGGCAGGTTGAGCCAGATCTGAAACAGCTCGGTCGGGTTGGCCTGGTCCTGGTGGCGCAGGGGAAACATCTCGCAGTGGACTATGCCCTTGCCGGCCGTGAGCCACTGCACATCGCCATCGCCAAAGCGCGCGGTGGCACCGCCCGAGTCGGAATGGTCGATGCGGCCCTCGCGCACTATGGTGACGGTCTCGAAGCCTCGGTGCGGGTGCGAGGGGAAGCCGGGCACGGTCTCGCCGTGGTACATGCTCCAGCCGTCCTTGCCGGTAAAGTCCTGCCCCAGGTTGCGCCCGGCCAGCGAGGCCTGCGGCCCCTGCTGCTCGTTGCCGGGCGGATAGGCGTCGTTGTGGTGCACACAAAACAGAAACGGGTCAATCGTCTGCCAAGGGAAGGACAGGGCTTGGATCTTGAGGATGGGAAATTGGGGCATGGCAGGTAGAGGTGAGGCGGTGGCCCATTGTCACTGCGCGCAGGCGGACGGGCTAGCGTGAGGCTATTGCGCACCAACCCACAGCCAAGGGTTTGCTACCGATTGACAGATGGTGCCCGGTGCTCGAAGGTAGCAGGCCCAACCTGCCTCACCGGAATAAAGCCCATGCAAGTCACGCCGCGCCAGCACATGGATACCGTTATGCAAGTCGCACTCCACGGCCAGGCCATGGCGAGTCGGCATGAGCGGCTGATACGCGACAGCTGGCAGCGCTGCGTGCACGAGCACCGACTCGACCCCACGCGCATGCAAGAGGCCGTCATCCTGCCGCAGGCGCGGCTGCGCGAGCACAAGGACCAAATGGACGCGCTGCTGCAGATCGCCCGCCATGGGCTGGAGTCGCTCTACAGCAAGGTGTGTGGCCTGGGTTATGTGGTGCTGCTGACCGATGCGCGCGGCGTCACGGTGGATTTTTTGGGCGATCTGGTGGCCGAGCCCAGCCTGCGCAAGGCCGGCCTGTACCTGGGTGCCGACTGGAGCGAACAGCAAGCCGGCACCTGTGGCGTGGGCACCTGCATCAGCACCGGTCAGGCCCTGACCGTGCACCTGGACGACCACTTCGATGCCACCCATATGCCGCTCACCTGCACCAGTGCGCCCATCTACGACAGCACAGGAAGCCTGAGCGCGGTGCTGGACATCTCGCAGCTCAGCTCCTCGCAACCCAAGGAAAGCCAGCACCTGGCGCTGCAACTGGTGACCATGCACGCGCACGACATCGAGAACGCCGCCTTTTTGCACCGCCACCGGCGCGACTGGGTGCTGCGCCTGTCGAGCGCGCCGCAGTTTTTGGAGGTGCAGCCCGAGTACCTGCTGGCGCTCGATGCGAGCGGCCGCGTGGTCGGCCACAACCGGCGCGCGCAACTGGCCTTGCAAGGCGCGGGCCATGCACCTCTGCTGGGCCAGCGTTTTGAAGAAGTGTTTGAGCTGCCGTTTGCGCGCATTGGCAGCTATGTGATGACCCAGCCCAGCGACCAGCGCGCGCTGATGCTCGCCACTGCGCAGCGCCTGCTGTTTCTCTCAGCCACGCCGCCGCCGCCCACTGTGGTGGCGCGTGCGGCCAGCCAGTTGCCCGCGCCGCTGGCCGCCCTCTCGCAAGGCGACCCGGCGCTGGACCGGCAAATTGCACGCGTGGCGCTGCTGGTCAACTCGCCCATCAGCCTGCTGGTGACGGGCGAGACCGGCTCGGGCAAGGAGTATTTCGCAAGGGCCGTGCATGCCAGCGGCGCGCGCAAATCCATGCCCTTTGTAGCGGTGAACTGCGCCGCCATTCCTGAGACCCTGATCGAGAGCGAGCTGTTTGGGCACCTCGCGGGCAGCTTCTCCGGCGCCAGTGCGCGGGGCAAGCGCGGCCTGATCCAGCAGGCCGATGGCGGCACGCTGTTTCTGGACGAGATCGGCGACATGCCGCTGGCCCTGCAGGCGCGCCTGCTGCGCGTGCTGTCCGAGCATGAGGTGCTGCCGGTGGGCGCCTTGCAGCCGGTGGCGGTCAACATCCGCGTGATTGCCGCCACCCATGCGCCGCTGGAGGCCATGGTGCATGCCAGGCGCTTTCGCGATGACCTGTACTACCGCTTGAATGGGGCGCACTTCACACTGCCGCCGCTGCGCCAGCGCGCCGACCTGGGCGCCACCCTGGACCGCATGTTGGGCTCGCACTCACTCACCGCAGCGGCACGCGAGCGCCTGCTGGCCTACGCCTGGCCGGGCAATCTGCGCGAGTTGAAGAACGTGCTGGACTATGCCGCCAGCATGAGCGAGGGCCGGGCCATCGCGCTGCAAGATCTGCCGGAGCCCCTGCAAGCCGAGGCGCTGGCGGTCAAGCCCGCGCAGGCCGCGCAGGCCGCGCCGGGCGATGCGGGATCGGCGGCGCTGCTGCAGGCCCTGCGCCAGGCGCATTGGAATGTCAGCGAAGTGGCGCGCCAACTGGGCCTGTCGCGCATGACCCTGTACCGGCGCATGAAGCGCGCCGGCATCGTGGCGCCCAACCAGGAAACTTCCCATGGTGGCGATGGGATGGGGGAGTCGTAGCCCGGCGATCGTTCGCGCAAGGGCAGGCCAACTTCTTTGCACGCAGCGTGTGACAGTTGTCGCATGTGGGGCTGTGAGAACTGTCACGCCGCCAGCACATAGCCCACGCCCTGCACCGTCACGATGATGCGCGGGTTGGCGGGGCTCACTTCGATCTTGCGGCGCAGGCGCCCGATCAGCACATCGATGGTCCGGTCGCTGGGCGCCCGGTCGCGCCCGCTGACCTGGTCGATCAGGCTGTCGCGGCTTTGCACCCGGCCCGGGTGCTTGCTCAGGGTGGCCAGCAGCTCAAACTCAAAGCGGGTTACATGCACATCCTCTCCGCCTGGCGAGGTCAGGGCGCGGCGCGGAATGCTCAGGGTCCAGCCGGCAAAACGCTTGACCGGCTGGTCTTGCTGCACCAGCCGCGCCGATACCGTGCGCCGCAACAGGTTCTTGGTGCGGGCAAACAGCTCGCGCGTGTTGAAGGGCTTGGTCACGTAGTCGTCGGCGCCCAGCTCCAGCGCCACGATGCGGTCCACATCCTCGGCCTTGCCGGTGACCATGATGACCCCCACCTCCGACTGGCGGCGTATCTCGCGCAGCAGCGAGAAGCCGTCCTCGTCGGGCAGGCTGATGTCCAGCAGGATCAGGTCCACATCGCCCTTGGCGAAGAGCGCGCGCATGGTCTCGCCATCGGGCGCGGTGCTGACCCGGTAACCCTCCTTGCTGATGTAGGCAGCCAGCGTGGTGCTGGCGACCAAATCATCTTCAACAATCAGGATGTGGCTGTGGACATGCATGGGGTGGCGTTCCTTGGAGGGCGGCCCGCATCATAGTCCCTGTTCATATCCTGTTTACATCTTGAGGCAAAGCGTTCAAGTGCTTTGCGCACCGCATTCACATCGCCTCTTTACGCTCTGAATCAGTGGCGAAGCCTTCGCCATCGGGTGGGTGTCGCAGGAGATAGTGATGTTCAAAAAAGCGAGTGGCTTGTTGACCTCGATAAGGCCCCGTTATGGGATGGCGCTGTTGTTGCTTGCCGGTGCGCTGTTGGGAATTATTTTCTGGGGTGGCTTTCACGCTGTGCTCGATGCCACCAACTCCGAGGCCTTCTGCATTTCTTGCCACCAGATGCGCGACACGGTCTACCAGGAATACCAGGCCAGCGTGCATTACAAAAATGCTTCCGGTGTGGCGGCCACTTGCTCCGATTGCCATGTGCCCCAACCGCTGGGCCCCAAGTTGCTAGCCAAGCTCGACGCTGTCAGCGACCTCTACCACACGCTCATGGGAACCATAGACACGCCCGAGAAGTTCGAGGCCGAGCGCCTGGCCATGGCCAAGCGGGTCTGGGCCCGCATGGCCGCGACCGATTCGCGTGAGTGCCGCAACTGCCACGCAGCCCATGCCTTTGATGTCACCAAGATGAAGAAGCCGCAGGAGGCCGATCGCATGGTCAAGGGTCTGGCCGCAGGCGAGACCTGCATTGCCTGCCACAAGGGCATTGCCCACAAGCTGCCCGACCTGACACAGGGCTACCAGTCGCTCCTCAATGGCATGGCCAGCGGTGCGAGCCACAACAAGTTGGGCAAGGGCGATGTGGTGTTTTCGTTTCGCACCGGTGCGCTCTATTTGGATGTGCCAACGGCCGCGCCGGATGCTGCGGGCGACGGCAAACTGCTGGCCGCGACCCAGGCCACTGTGTTGGAGCAGCGCGGCGACTGGGTGCTGCTCAAGCTCGACGGCTGGCAACAGCAGGGCGCTGAGCGGGTGCTGTATGCGCTCAAGGGCCAGCGCATTTTGAATGCCGCGCTGGGCGAGACCCTGCTTGCCAAGGTCAGCGCCGGGGCCCCGCTGGAAGACCCCGACACCGGCCTGGTTTGGTCGCAGGTGTCGCTGCAGGCCTGGGCGGCCAAGGCCGACCTGAGCACCGACCAGAAGGCCTTGTGGGCCTATGGTGCAGAGCTCTACAACAGCAGTTGCGGCACTTGCCACAGCCTGCCACCCAAGGACCATTCCCTGGCCAACCAGGTGAGCGGCACGCTCAATGCGATGAAGCGCTTTATCTCGCTCGACGAAGAGCAGGTCCGCTTTCTCCTGAAATACCTTCAGTTCAATTCCAAAGACACAGCAGGAGCCCACCATGTTTGATGCATCGCCCCGCCAGATCGCCGCCGACCGCGCTGCCCTCTACCACTGGTTTGCCCTGGCATTTTTTGCGCCCCCCACGCTGGAGCAGGTGCAGGACATGCAGCAGGGCAAGGCAGCCCATTTGCTGCAGGCGCTGGCGGCCAACCCCGGCGCGGACATCGGCATACAGGCCATGCGCGAGCAGCTGGCAACTGGCAGTGCGGCCCATGTGGCAGGCCAGCTTGGCGCGGCCCATGCCCGACTGTTTGCGGGCGCGGGTGGCTTTGAGGCGGCCTCGCCCTACCGCTCGGTCTACAGCAGCGAGCGCGGCCTGCTGTGCCAGCAAGCCACTGCGGAGATGGAGCGCGTGTTGCGCCAGCACCGCCTGCGCCTGGAGACTAGCGTTTGCGAACCCAGCGACCACCTGTCCATCCAGCTGGAGGTGATGGCGCAACTGGCACTGCGCCTGACCGAAGCCGCTGACAAGGGCAGCACCCGACTGCGCCAGATGGAAGACGAGCAGGCCGATTTTCTGTCGGGCCAACTGCTGGCGTGGTTGCCCGATTTTTGTCTGCGCGTGCTGGACCTGGACGCACAGGGCTATTACGCCGGACTGGCCAGCGTGCTGCTGTGCGTGGTGCAGCAGGACCTTGATTTTCTGAGCGGTTCGCGCGCTGAGCTGGCCTAGGTCCGCGGTTTTCACAACGCGTTTACAGCCTGTTGCGCCCACGCTTACCCACTGCCATAGCGCTGTTCACCCCGGGCCTTCAGACTGGCCGCAACAGGACGCCGCCCCTGTTGTGCTTCGCATCTGCGGCGGTTGGCACACATGACCTAAAGGAATTTCCATATGTCAGACACATCTCCTACAAGCCTCCCGTCGCGCTTCTCGCGTCGCGAATTCCTGGAGGCCACCAGTGCCGCCGGTGCGCTGGGCATGGTGGGCGGCTCGCTGCTGTCCTTTGGCGCGGCCGCAGCCGTGCCCGCCTCGGGCACGGTGTTGACCGGCTCGCACTGGGGTGCCTTTCGCGCCAAGGTCGAGGGTGGGCGCATGGTCGGCTACACGCCCTGGGAAAAAGATCTGTTCCCCACCGCACAGCTCAAGGGTGTGGTGGACTCGGTCTACTCGGCCACCCGCATCAAGTACCCCATGGTGCGCCGCTCCTACCTTGAAAAAGGCCCAGGCACCGACAACGCCAACCGGGGCAACGGCGACTTTGTGCGCGTCACCTGGGACCAGGCGCTGGACCTGGTGAGCAAGGAGCTAGGACGCATTGAAAAGACCTACGGCCCGGCCGCAACCTATGCCGGCTCCTACGGCTGGATGAGCCCGGGCAAGCTGCACAACTGCCAGAACCTGCTGCGCCGCATGCTCAAACTCAAGGGCGGCTTTGTGAACAGCTCGGGCGATTTTTCTACCGGTGCCTCGCAGGTGATCATGCCCCACGTGATGGGCACGCTGGAGGTGTACGAGCAACAAACGGCCTGGCCGGTGGTGGTGGACAAATCGGAGCTGGTGGTGTTCTGGGGCGCCAATCCCATGCTGACCAACCAGATCGGCTGGACGATTGCCGACCACGATGGCTATGCCGGCCTCAAGGCCTTGAAGGACTCCGGCAAAAAGGTCATTTGCATAGACCCTGAAAAGACCGACACCTGCACCTACCTCAACGCCGAGTGGCTGGCGCCCAAGCCGCAGACCGATGTGGCGATGATGCTGGGCATTGCCCACACCCTGGTGGCCGAGAAGCTGCACGACACCAAGTTCCTGGCCACCTACACCAGCGGCTTTGACAAGTTCCTGCCCTACCTGATGGGCGAGTCTGACAAGACCCCCAAGACCGCCGAATGGGCCTCTGCCATTTGCGGCATACCGGCCGCTGCCATCAAGGACCTGGCCCGGCGCTTTGCCAAGAACCGCACCATGCTGGCCAGTGGTTGGTCGATGCAGCGTCAGCACCATGGCGAGCAGGTGCATTGGATGCTGGTGACGCTGGCTTCGATGCTGGGCCAGATCGGTCTGCCCGGCGGCGGCTTTGGCCTGAGCTACCACTATGCCAATGGCGGCGCACCGAGTTCGGACAGCCCTGCCATGTCCGGCATCACCGATGGCGGCAAGGCCGTCGCCGGTGCGGCCTGGCTGACGGCCAACGGCGCGGCCAGCATTCCTTGTGCGCGCGTGGTGGACATGCTGCTCAACCCGGGCAAGTCGTTTGACTACAACGGCAAGACCGAAAAGTACCCCGATGTGCACATGGCCTATTGGGTGGGCGGCAATCCCTTTGGACACCAGCAGGACCGCAACCGCATGGTCAAGGCCTTCCAAAAACTCGACACCTTTATCGTGCAAGACTTTCAGTGGACCGCCACTGCACGCCATGCCGACATCGTGCTGCCGGCCACCACCGCCTTTGAGCGCAACGACATCGAGCATGTGGGCGACTATTCGATGCGCGCCATCATGGCCATGAAGAAAGTGGTGGAGCCGCTGTTTGAGGCGCGCAACGACTATGACATTTTTGCCGGCATCGCCAAGCGCCTGGGCAAGGAAAAAGAGTTCACCGAAGGCAAGAGCGAGATGGACTGGATTCGCTCCTTCTACGAGGCAGCCCTGGCCCAGGCCAAGGCCAAGAAGGTGGAGATGCCGAGCTTTGACGCCTTCTGGAATGGCACCGGGGTGGTTGAGTTTCCTATCTCTGCGGCCGCCAAGGCCTTTGTGCGCCATGCCAAGTTCCGGGAAGATCCGCTGCTCAATCCGCTGGGCACGCCGAGCGGAAAGATCGAAATCTTCTCGCGCAACATCGAGAAAATGGCCTATGACGACTGCCCCCCGCACCCGACCTGGATGGAGCCTGTGGAGCGCCTGGGCGGCCCCAAGACCAAGTACCCGCTGCACATTGCCACCAGCCATTCCAAGGGCCGTCTGCATTCGCAGCTCTGCGGCACCGTGATGCGTGAGACCTATGCGGTGGCCGGTCGCGAACCCTGCATGATCAACACGGACGATGCCAAGGCCCGAGGCATCCAGAGCGGCGATGTGGTGCGGGTCTTTAACGACCGTGGCCAGATCCTCGCCGGCGCCAAGGTGACCAATGCCATCCGGCCCGGAGTGATCCGGGTCAGCGAAGGCGGCTGGTACGACCCGGCCGAGCCAGGCAAGCCCGGCAGCCTGGACCGCTACGGTGACGTCAACGTGCTGACGGTGGACATGGGAACTTCCAAATTGGGCCAGGGCAACTGCGGTCATACTGCGGTGGGCAACGTCGAGAAGTACAAGGGTGCAGCACCGAAGACCAGCGTCTTTACGGCACCTCGCGGCGCCGCCTGATTGAACCCACGCCACCGGCGCTCACGCAAGGCAGGCCTGCCCTGCCTTGCAAAAAAAACCAAGCAGGTATTCCATGCAAGCGTTGATTGTGCTGATCTCCCAGCGGGAGGACTGGCTGGTGGATCAGACCATTGACTATGCCAGGCGCTATGGCTACTTGCCCTATACCTCGACGCTGGTGGAGGCCTGGCGCGCCTCCATCAGCGGCCTGTCGGGGCCTTTGATGAAGGCGCTGGCGCAATACGAGGAGGCGCCGCAACTGACGGCCGAAGAACACCACGAGGAATCCATCACCGCCTACGGCATTGAGGCGGCGCGCAGGCACCGCTCACGCGGCATTACCCTGGCGCTCTTTATGGGGCTGATGAAGTACTACCGCCAGTCCTATGTGGACCTGATCTCGCAAGGTGAACTGCCCCCAGCCCGGTTGCCGCGCTACCGCGAATTTGTGGACCGTTTTTTTGACCGTATGGAAATCGGCTTTTGCAGCGAATGGGCAGCGCAAAAAGAAGGCGCGCTCTTGCTCGACGCGCAGACAAAAAACGCCAGCCTGACGCATGAGAAAAACAAGTACCTGACCATTTTTGAGAGCCTCAAGGACCCGGTCATTCTGCTCGACCGGGCCGGTCAAATAGACAACACCAACCAGGCCGCCAGCGCGCTGTTTGGTGGCTCGGCGGTGGCGGGTGCCGGCTACTACGGCAGCAATCCTCTGCCCCTGCTCGAAGGGGCCTTGGCCGCATTGGCCGAACAGGGTGGCGAGCAGGTGTTGATGACTTCGCGGGGACTGCGCTGCTTCGAGGTCAAGGCGCAGACCATGCTCGACGTGAGCGATAAGTTTGCCGGCACCGTGTTGATCCTCAACGATGTCACCGACTACAAGCAGGCCCAGCAATTGGCCGAGCAGGCCAACCACACCAAGTCGGCGTTTCTGGCCTCCATGAGCCACGAGATCCGCACCCCCATTTTGGGCATAGTCGGCATGACCGCGCTGCTGCGCGACACCGCGCTCGACGCCAGGCAGGCCGGCTATGTCCGCACCATCGCCACCTCGGGCGAGATGCTGTTCTCGCTGATTTCCGACATCCTGGACTACTCCAAGATCGAGGCCGGTGTGCTGGAGGTGGAGGTCACCGCTTTTGGCGTCCAGTCTCTCCTAGACGACGTGATGGCCCTGATGGTGCCTGCCGCTGCGGCCAAGGGACTGGCGCTGAACGCGGCGATAGACCCCGCACTGCCCTGCCTGGTGCGCGGTGACTTCAACAAGCTGCGCCAGATACTGCTCAACCTGGTCAACAACGCCGTCAAGTTCACCGAGGCGGGCGCCATTGCGGTACAGGCCGAGGCCGCCGGAGGCTACCTGCGCTTTGCGGTCAGGGACACGGGCATTGGCATTTCCGAGAGCGGGCAAACCCATTTGTTCAGCGCCTTTGTGCAGGCCGATCGCTCGGTCTCGCGCCGCTTCGGTGGCACCGGTCTGGGCCTGGCCATTTGCCGCAAACTGGTGACTGCCTTGGGTGGCGAGATTGGCCTGCAAAGCCAGGTAAACCAGGGCAGCCTGTTCTGGTTCCAGGTGCCACTCGATGCGGTTGCGCAGCCAGGCGTTGCAGCGGCGCAAGCCATGCAGGGTCCGGGCACCGTCTACGACATCTTGCTGGTCGAAGACAACGAGATCAACCGCCTGGTGGCCTGTGGCCTGCTGGACCGTGCGGGGCACAGGGTGCAGGCGGTGGGCACTGGCAGCGAGGCATTGGCAATGCTGGAACAGGAACGCTTTGACATCGTGCTGATGGACCTGAACCTGCCCGGACTCAGCGGCCTGGAGACCATAGCCTGCATGCGCCGCCACCCCGATGCGCGCATTGCACGCCTCCCCATTTTGGTGGTCTCGGCGCTGGTCACCAAGGATGGCATTGCCGACTGCCTGAGCGCCGGAGCCAATGCGTTTTTGGGCAAACCCTACAAGCCCGAGCAGCTCGATGTGACGGTGCGCGCCACCCTGCGCGCTGGTACTGGCTTAGCTGGCGCGCAGCTCTTGCCGTCCGAGGCTGCGGTGCGGCCACCGAGCTTGCCGACACTGGACCCGGGTCCGTTACAGGAGCATGTGGCGCAGCTGGGACTGGAGGTGAGCGGGCGCATTGTGGTCCTCTTTATCGAGACCGTGCCCACCATCCTTGCCGCCGCCCTGCAGGATTTTCAGGCCGGGCAGCAGGCCCAGGTGGTGCGCGCGGCGCACCGCATCAAGAGCTCGGCTTCGACCCTGGGCCTGTGCCAATTGGCCGCGTTGGCACAGGCCTTGGAGACGCAGGTGGTGCACGGCAGTGCGCAGCAGGTGGAGCCGTTGTTGGCGCAGTTGCAGCCCTGCCTGGCCCAGGCCACTGAAGCCTTGCAAGCCCTGCTGGCGCAGTTGCGCCGGCCGTCCACCGATGCAGCCCTGCGCTGCCCACCCAACCCTCCACTGCAAAGGCGCATATGAAAATTTTTGGCATTGCCGGTCACTCCGGTATGGGCAAGACCACGTTGCTGGAAAAGCTGGTGCCCGAGATCGCCTCGCGCGGTCTGGTGGTGTCGCTCATCAAGCACAGCCACAAGAACATCGACATAGACCGCCCCGGCAAGGACTCTTATCGCCTGCGCGAATCGGGTTGCAAGGAGGTGCTGTTGCTGGGCAATGACCGCTGGGCCCTGATGCATGAACTGCGCGGCGCGCAGGAGCCCTCGCTGGACTATTTGCTGGACCGCATGCAGCACTGCGACCTGGTCCTGATCGAAGGCTTCAAGAGCGGCGGCTTTCCCAAGCTGGAGGTGTGGCGCGAGGGGCAGGGCAAGGGCACGCTGTGGCCCGACTGGCCCGGCATCGCCGCAGTGGCCTGCGACACCGCACTGACCGACCTGCAACTGCCCACCCTGCACTTGGCGCACACCCCTTCCATTGCCGACTTTGTCCTGCAACATGCCGTGGTGCGCTAGCAAAAGGCCAGCCCCTACGGTGCCGACATAGGCGGCAACTGCGGCGTCAGGCTGGAAATCCAGCCCAGAACCTGCAGGCCCTTTACTTCCAAGGTGTTGGCGTTCAGCGTCGCCTCCCTGATGTCAAAAAATCCCAAGGCTGTGGCCTGGTCCAGATTCTGCCGGTCTTGCTGTGACCAGTTGGCCGTTATGCGGAGGTCGCGGATGGCGATGAACGATGTCGGCAACAGGGGGAACATGCCGGGGTTGTTGTTGCCTGAACCAGTTGAATACTCGCCAGCCTGGGTGCCGAACATGTACCAGCCTTTCATCTTAAGCAGTGCGAGCTTGAACCAGCTGCGCTCGATATTCACCCTGCAGTACCGGAACGAGATGCTGAAGCCGTCGCTGCTGCCGGCTGGCTTCGCCGGCAGCGCATGGTTGATCAGGCTGGTGAGCGCATAGCGGTTGGCCACGCCCACGGGGCCGAGGTCGAGCTTCCTCTGCGTCAAGTCCAGCGCTTGGATCTGCTTGTCGAGCTTGTATTTGCTGTAAGAACTCGCGGGAATTTTTTTCTGAATGAACAGATTCTGGATCTCTGCGGCAACGGCATTGGCAACCGGCGCAGGCGCTCTGAGCAGCGCGGCGTTGGCCGGTGCAACAGCCCTCACCTGGGCCGCGGCCGGCATGGCTGAAACCGCTGCAGCGCTTCGCACACTTGTCGCTTGAATCCGCTCTTTGGCCGGCATCACCGCCTTGGCTGCCAAGCCCTGTTGCTGCTGAGTGACCGACTGCTGCGCCATGCGCTTGACCGTATGGGCGCTTGCGGCACTGGTCGGCCTGAGCTTCCACAGGCCCTGGTTGAGCAGCGCCAGGCCGCCTGCCTTCACGAACTGTGCGCTCGGCGCCGCTGGCTTGGTATCGCCCGACTGCATGGAGAAGGTCGGCCAGGACGGTGCTGCGGCTTCGTCGTACCAATTGGCCGGCGTTGCCAGGCAAGGGTAGTAGAAGACGTTGGGATCAACCGAGCTGCCGGTCTTGGCCTGCAAAAATTCATACTGCGCATCGCCAAACAATTTGTACATCGGATTGCTGCCTATCGTGTCAGGCGTGCTTGCGCCAGGGATAGCGCCGGTGAGCAATATCTCATAGAGGTCGTCCACTTCGAGCCCGGAGTTCTGAAAAAAAGGCTTGCTGAGCTCAGGGGCGATGTTGGCCAAATAAGAGAACGTTTCCTTGGCCACTTGGGGATCGTAGGGCCCGCTCGGGTTGCCGGCCGGTTTGAAGTCTTGCGCAGAGAGTGAAAATCCGGGCCACGCCATCTGCATGACGATAGAAGGATTCGCGTCCGTCATGTTGAGCAGCTTGGCCAGCTCGTCATAGACCGCGCAGATGAAGTCGGTGGCATTGGGCATGGAGAACCTTTCGAGGGAAACATTGTTGATTCAGGGCGGCCCCCAACGGAGCCGCCCATGCTGTTCTCAAACCATTGGTGCCATCAGGCCGGCGGGCAGTAGGGCACAACCTGGCTGATGAAGCCCATGATTTGCACACCCGGAACGGTGATCGTTCCGCCGGCCATGGCCGAGGTGAAGGTTTGCTTGGAACTCGAATGGGCATAGCTGCCAGAGATCGAGAACGGCCCTATACCGAAGCCACCACCGCCGCTGGTCTTCGAGGTGATCAGCTCCCAGTCGGACTTGGACCAGGTAGCGCCTATCACGATCTTGCGCGCCACCACAAACGAGGTCGGCAACAGCGGCATCATCGCGCTGTCCTGCGCGCTCTTGCTGCCGTTGGAAACCATGCCCTTCTTGTACAGATTGCCCAGATCCCAGCCCTTGGTACCGAGCAGGCTGTAGTTCATCCAAGGGCGCCGAATGGTAACCAGCGTGTACTCAAAGCTCACCCACAGACCACTGGTTTCCGAACTGGACTGCTGATGCGAGGAGGAATGGCCCGCAGAGCCGCCTATGCTGAAAAGCCCAAGGTTAAAACCGGCAGAGCCACCATAGGATGTGTAGTCGGATGAGGCGCTGCTTGCCACATTGCTGGAGCGCGAATCGAAGGTGGTCCAGCCGCTCGATGTGCTGCTGCTGCTGTACCAGTCGGAGGGCAGCAGGGAGACGCGCTCGATTTTTGGCGACAGGCCAGTACCCGTGTCATTGAGCACCACGCCATAGCCTTCGAACAAATCCTGCGCCTGCTTCCAGGCGAGTTGCAGCGCATTTTGTGTAGAGGTTGTCTTGATCGCTAGGTTCTGTTCAACCTTGCTGGCATCTTCGGCACGCCAGCGGTCATAGGTCGTCTTGACCGGAATCTGCAGCGTGGTCGCAACCATGGGCCAGGTGTTTCTTCCGGTAGCTGTCTTCTGCGCTTCCATATAGGCTCCGATATAGGCGATGCGCGCATTGTTATAGGCCGACTGGTTGTCCAGATAGTCGCGATAGACCTGTGACTCCATCTTCTTTTGGGTAACTTCTCCGGTATCGGGGTCGGTCACGTTGACCATGCGAAACAGGTAGTTCTCTGCATCCTTCAATTGCTTTTCTACGGCCGGGTTTGGGGCCTGTGCCGGAATGTGGACGCCAGTGAGTATCTGCTTGTATATCTCGCTGACCTTGCGGCCGCTGTCGGTATAGAAAGACGACATCTTGGGGGCGACGTCCACCAGTTCAGCGGCATTGATCGCGGCGTCCTGGCTGCCGCCTTTGCCGGGAGTCCAAGCGTTACGGAAGTCGGCAGAGTTAATTGCCAGGCCCGGCTTCATCATGGACAGCACGGTAGAGGCAGCCGGAGCTACGGGCTTTCCACCGGGCTCAGCCTGTGTGACGGAACTGAAAATGTTATCGAAGATACTTTGGATAAGTTTGGATATCTCGGCTTGTGTCATGGTTACAGTCCTCTTTGGGTAGTTGCACATTTGTGGTGTGTTGTAGTGCTATCGAATAGCCCACTCCACCGGGCCATTCTTTTGCTTTGGCATATTTGAAGCTTGTGAATTGGCAAATATCTTTACTCCCTCTGCTTCTTGCTTCGCGCGCAGCGTGTGACAGCTGTCGCACATGGGGCTGTGACAGCTGTCACCCTGTGACAGCTGCGCGCCCATCGCAGATCGATAGGAATCAAGCACTTACGCGCGATCGCGCCCTGGCACGGATATTGACTCTATGGATGCAGCAGGCCCACCTTGAGGCCGGCACCACAGGAGACACAAGCAATGACAAACCCCACCCCGTCACAACGGGCCACGGCCTGGCTGGACGCCTTTGGCACAGCGTTGGAAAAGCGCGATCTGCAGGCAGTCGACGCCCTGTTTGCAGACGACTGCTACTGGCGCGACCTGGTCAGCTTTAGCTGGAACATCTGCACCCAAGAGGGCCGGGGCGCCATTCGCGCCATGCTGGAAAACCGCCTGGCCGATGTGGCACCTACCGACTTCGCGCTTGAAGGAGAAGCGAGTGAGGCCGGTGGCGTGATCGACGCCTGGTTCACCTTTGCCACAAGGCTGTCGCGCGGGCGCGGCCATCTGCGGCTCAAAACCACGGATGCCGGCGACAAGGGCTGGACCCTACTGACCAGCATGGTCGAACTCAAGGGCTTTGAGGAGAAGACCGGCACCCACCGCGTGATGGGCGCAGAGCACGGCATACACCCCGGGCGCAAGACCTGGCAAGAGCGGCGCCAGGAAGAGCTGGCGAATCTGGGCTATAGCGAGCAGCCCTATGTGGTGATCATTGGTGGTGGCCAGGGCGGCATCATTTTGGCGGCACGCCTGCGCCGCCTGGGTGTGCCCACGCTGGTCATCGAGCGCAACGAGAAGCCCGGCGACAGCTGGCGCAAGCGCTACAAAAGCCTGTGCCTGCACGACCCGGTCTGGTACGACCACCTGCCCTACATTCCCTTCCCCGACGACTGGCCGGTGTTCGCGCCCAAGGACAAAATTGGCGACTGGCTGGAGATGTACGCCAAGGTGATGGAGCTGAACTACTGGGGATCGACCACGGCCAAGAGCGCGCACTTCGATGAGGCCGCGCAAGAGTGGGTGGTCGAGGTCGAACGTGCCGGTGAAAAGGTCACACTCAAGCCCAAACAACTGGTGTTTGCCCTCGGTGTTTCGGGCTACGCCAATGTGCCCAAAATTGAGGGTGCGGAATCCTTTGAGGGCGATCAGCACCACAGCAGCAAACACCCCGGACCGGAACAGTACAAGGGCAAAAAGGTAGTGGTGCTGGGCTCCAACAATTCGTCGCACGACATCTGCGCAGCCCTTTGGGAACAGGGCGTGGATGTGACCATGATTCAGCGCAGCAGCACCCACATCGCGCCCAGCAAATCGCTGATGGAGCTGGCGCTCGGTGGCCTGTACAGCGAGCAGGCGATTGCGAACGGCATAGACCACCACAAGGGCGATCTGATCTTTGCCAGCGTGCCCTACAAGATCATGCACACCTTCCACATCCCGGTGTATGACGAGATGAAGAAGCGCGATGCCGACCTGTACGGCCGCCTGGAAAAGGCCGGCTTCATGCTGGACTTTGGCGACGATGGTTCGGGCCTCTTTATGAAGTATTTGCGCCGAGGCTCCGGCTATTACATCGACGTGGGCGCGTCTGAGTTGGTGGCCAATGGCAGCATCAAACTGCGCAGCCATGTGGACATCCAAAAGGTCAACCCCAAGTCGGTCACGCTGACCGACGGCAGCGAGTTGCCGGCCGATGTGATCGTCTACGCCACAGGTTATGGCTCCATGAACCAATTCCTGTCGGACATCGTTTCACCCGAGGTAGCCAACCGCGTCGGCAAGGTCTGGGGCCTGGGCTCCAGCACCACCAAAGACCCCGGCCCCTGGGAGGGCGAGCTGCGCAATATGTGGAAGCCCACCCAGCAGCCGCAGCTCTGGATACACGGCGGCAACCTGCACCAAAGCCGCCACTATTCACAATTTTTATCGCTGCAACTGAAGGCGCGTTTTGAGGGGCTAGACACGCCGGTGTATGCGCAGGCGGGGGTGCATCACCTGCGCTAAAAGGCTTGCCACGCGGATTGGTTAACGTGACACCGCTTGTCGTCATGCCTGCGTAGGCGGGAATGACGGGAGGGGGCAAGGGAACGACGGGAGGGGATGCGGGAATGACAGTTAGGATGGGTGGACCGTCACACGTCATTCCCACTTTACCGATGCCGCATTACCGCCAGTGGAGCGCAGCCTTTGCCTCCTATTTCACCATCCTGGGTCTGTGGACCGCCTTTGGCCCCAGCGCCCTGATGGCCTCAAACCCCGGGGCCGCACCCGCCGCCCTGGCGGCCATGACCCTGGCCTATTTCGTGGCCACGCCCTTTGTGGGCGCACTGTGGAAGCACTTGGGTTTTTCCAGCACCCTGGTCTTGATGGGCGCGGGGGTTGCGCTCAGTCTGTGCGCCGCAGCCCTGCAGCCGCATTGGTTGGCCTGGTGCGTGCCCGCAGCCTTCTTCTTTGGCTCGGGCTCTTACACCCTGTGCGAAACCAAGATGCTCGAAGACCTGGCCCGCGTCGGTCAGGGCCATGCCTTTGGGCGGGCGCGCAAATGGGGCTCGTTTGGCTTTCTGGCAGCGGCCTCTTTGGGTGGCGCGGTGTTTTCGCTGGACGGGCAAGGGTTTACGGTGTCGCTGGCCCTGTGCGCGCTGGCCTATTTCGCCTGCTGCGTCGCGCTGGCAGTAGCCTGTCGATCGGGCGGCGCAGCAGGGCAGGGCGAGCCTGCAGCACAAGCGCCAGCCGACAGCGCAGAGTCGCCAAGCAGCCCCAGACGCAAGTGGGCGGGCGCGGCTGCGGTCACCGGCATGCGTCTGGCCGAGGCCATCTCCACCACCTGGTTTGGCGCCTACTGGTTGCACACCGGCCACAGCCCGCTGCAGACCGGCCTGCTGTGCGCGCTGCCGGTGGCCGCAGAATTTGGGGCGATGTGGAAGGGCGGTAAATTTTTGCAGCGCTACAGCGCACCGGCCATGATGCTGATCTGCTGCATCGCCTCGGCCCTGCGTTGGTTCGCCACACCCTGGTGCGAACAGCTGTGGTGTGCGCTGCCGCTGCAGTCGCTGCACGCCTTTACCTTCGGCTTCTTTTATCCGGCCTCGCTGATCTGGCTCAAGCAGGCCTTTGCCACCGACTTCTTCCAGGCCCGCTATGCCACCGAGTCAGCGGCGCGCGCGCTGACCGCTGCGGTGAGCTATCTGGCGGCGGGTTGGGTCATCGCTTCCTACGGCTACGGCGCCGTCTTCGGTGTGAGCTGCGCGCTGGCCGTACTGTGCTGCCTGTGGTGGGTCAAGGTGCTGCGCAGCCCGGACATGCAAGCGTCCTATTGAGTCGCTGGCAGCGCTGCGTGGCGCAGGTTGTTGCAGCGATCATGGCTGATGGCCAGGTTTTCCACATGGCTGTTGCCGCCCTCGCTCAAGGGCTGGATATGCTCCAGCGTGGCCTCGGCGGGCGCCACATGTTCGCCACACATCCAGCAGGGCACCACGCCATGCAACTGGCGTGCAACCGTCTTGTACATTTTGTCCCTGGTGAGGCCGAGTTTGCTCATGGCGACTAGCATACCCTGTGGGGAGGCGGGTAGCGGCGCACCCCAACCCACACAGTCCACAATCCCTGCATTCCTGAACCCTTGAAGAGCGCACCTTGCCCACCACCATTCCCATTCGCTACATCAACCCGGTGTTTCGCCCGCCTAGCGAGGCGCAGTCGCTGATCCTGCCGGTGACCAACGGCTGCTCCTGGAACCAGTGCAGCTACTGCGAGATGTACACCGCGCCGCAAAAGAAGTTTGCCCTGCGCGACGAGGCCGAAACGCTGGAGTCGCTGCGCCAGATCGGCGCACAGTTTCCCGGCCAGGTGCAGCGGGTTTTTCTGGGCGATGGCGATGCCATGGTGCTGTCCACGCGCCGCCTCATGGACCTGCTGCTGGCCATCAAGGAACAGCTGCCCAAGGTGCGGCGCATTTCGAGCTACTGCCTGCCGCGCAATGTGCGCAACAAGACGGTGGCCGAGCTCACCGAACTGCGCGCGGCCGGTCTATCGCTGGTCTATGTGGGCGCAGAGTCGGGCGACGATCTGGTGCTGCAAAAGATCCACAAGGGCGAGACCTTTGAGAGCACGCGCGACGCCCTGGACAAGCTGGGCCAGGCCGGCATGACCCGCTCCGTCATGCTGCTCAATGGCTTGGGCGGGCGCGTGCACTCGGCGCAACATGCGCTGCAATCGGCGCGCCTGGCCAACCTCACGCAGCCGGAATTTTTGGCCACGCTGGTGGTCAGCTTTCCACAGGGCGAGCAGCGCTTCCGAAAAAATTACCCCGAATGGGAGCCGCTCGACCAAGCGCAACTGTTTGTGGAAATGCAGCAGTTCTTGCAGGCGCTGGAACTCAAACGCACGGTGTTCCGAAGCGACCATGCCTCCAACTGGCTGGTGCTCAAGGGCGTGCTGGGTGCTGAGAAGGACCGGCTGCTGCAAGAAGTGGCGCAGGCGATTGCGCAGCCGGAGTCGGCGCCGCTGCGCGCACCGTGGCAACGCGGCCTGTAATTCCATTGCGCAGGCGAAAGGCGCCCGGCGTGGCGCTGTCCACGCGTTTGAAAAATTTGCCAAAGTTCGCTGCATCCTCCAAACCCCATTCAAGCGCAATGCTTTGTACCGACTGCGTGCGGTGCGCCAGCAGGCGCTTGGCGTCCAGCACCAGGCGCTGCGCGATATAGGTTTTGGCATGGACCCCTGCGCCGGCCATGGTGGCACGGCTTGGATTTTTTTCGCCCATGGCCTGGCGCTCCAATCCTCAGCGCATTTGCCGCAGCGCCACTGCCGCACCATCGCGCAGGCTGCCCGGCGGGTACAGCACCACTTGCTGGCCGGGTTGCGGGCCGCTGCGCAACCAGGCGGTGGCGGCATTGCGGGCGGCCACGTCCACCGGCTGCAGGCGCACATGGCCTTGGTCCAACACATAGACCGCCTCACCGCTGCCCTGTGCAAACAGGGCGCCTAGGGGCAGCTGCACCGCGTCTGGCACGCGGCGCAAAAGGATGCGCACGGTCACCCGAAAGCCGTCGCCCACACGGGTCCATTCGGGCGCAGGCTGCTGCACCTCGATCAGCACATTGACGCGCTGCTCCTGCACACCCAGCGCCGACACCTTGGTAAAGCCGGCCGGCTCGATGCGGCGCACCCGGCCCTGCACCGCAGGGCCACCCCAGTTGTCTAGGCGCACCGGGCTGCCCAGGGGGATGCGCGCGGCCTCGGCGGTGAGCATTTCGCTGAGCACCTCCAGGTCAGACGGGTCGCCAATGTCCAGCAGGGCCGCACCGGCCAGCACGCTGGTGGCACTGGGCTGCGCCACCCGCAACACCAGGCCGCTGATGGGTGCGCGCAGGGTCTGGCGCTGCAAGCCGCCACGGCTACCAGAGGTCAGCGCGGCACTGGCCTGGGCGCGCTCTTGCACGGCGATGGCGCGCTCGGCCCTGGCCACTTCCACTGCCTGCAAGGCAGCGTTGACCGCCAGGCGGCTGTTGTCCAGGCCCGAGGGCGATACAAAGCCCTGGGCCTGCAACTGCTGGTCGCGCTGCAGCGCCAGCCAGACTTTTTGCAAGGCGGCGTCCGCACCAGAGAGTGACGCCTGTGCGCGCGACACGCCCGCATCGGCGCCCTGTAGCCTTGCTGCAGCTTCTTGCTGGCTGCGCGCATCGAGCAGGGGCGACATCTGCGGTTGGAGTTCGGCCACCACATCGCCGGCGCGCACGGCATCGCCCTCGCGCAGCGCGATGCGCAGCAGCTGCGCGTTCACCGGGGCCGCGATGGTGTAACGCTGCTTGAGGCGGGTGCGGCCCTCTTCGTCCAGGCTTTGTTCAAACACGCCCTGTGTCACGGCACCGGTCTCCACTTCCACCGGGCGGGGCTGGAAGGCCCATACCAGGGCCCACACCACCAGCAGCGCTGCGATAAGCCCCAATACCCACGACTTGTTGATCTGCATAGCTACTCCCTTGTCTTGAGCGCGGCCACCAGGTCGAGCCGGTCTATGCGCCTGCGCACCAGCAGCGCGCTGGCCACGCCCGCCAGCAGCACACACAGGGCGGCGCCGGCATAGGTGCGTGCGCGTATGGTCACCGGAAACTCAAACTGGTCCGAGCGCAGCAGGTCCACCAGCAGATGGGTCAGGGCCCAGCCCATGGCCATACCCAGGGGCAGGGCCAGGGCCATGATCAGCGCCAGCTCGCCCAGCAGCAACAGGGATACCTCGGCGCGGGTAAAGCCCAGCACGCGCAGGCTGGCCAGCTCCCAACTGCGCTCGGCAAGCGCAATGCGCGCGCTGTTGTAGACCACGCCAATGGCGATGACGGCGGCAAAGCCGGTGAGTAGGGCGCTCATGATGAGGATGTTGCGCGCCGTGATCTCCTGCATATTGCGCAGCAGGGTGGCCTTGCTAAAGGCACCGGCCACACGCGGCATGGCCAGGCTGGCCTTGAGCACATCGTCCAAGGCGCGGCCTTGTACGGCCAAGGCAAACTGGCCCGCCACATCGCCTTCGCCCAGCAGGCGGTGCAGGGCCTGCAGCTCCATGAAGGCGTTGAGGCCCATCATGTCGCGCACCGTGCGCTGCAACACCACTTGGCGCGTGCGCCTTTGGCCCTCGCGGATTTCTACCGTCACGCTATCGCCTATGCGCAGCCCCAGCTTGTCGGCCAGACGCTCGGAGAGCATCAGGCCATCGGGTGGGGGAGACACAGCCTGCAGCTCCAGATCGACGATGCGCATGAGCTGCGGCTGTGCCACATAGCCCTGCAGCGCCACGCTTTTGGAATGCTGCCCATGGACCAGGCGCACCGCCACGCTGCGCGCCACCTCCACCTGCTGCACGCCGGGCAAGCGCGCCAACAGACGCGCGGCAGCGGCGTCCACCGGCTCGGTGGTCCACAGCAGCAGCTCGCTGCGCAGGCCCACTTCGAAGCTGGCTTCCACAATCACCTCGATCGCATCGCGAAAAAAATTGCCCAGCACGATGATGGCCACCGCAGCGGCCATGCCGATCGCTGTCAGCCCCGAGCGCAGCGGGCGGCGCTCGATGTTGCGCAACACCATGCGCAGTGCCGGTGTGGCAGCCACGCCGGGCAGGCGCTCCAGCAGGGAGGGGCGGTAGCGTCCGGGGGAGGCCGGGCGCATGGCCTCGGCCGGCGACAGGCGCACCGTGGCGGCAATGGCTGTGAGCGTGCCCAGCAGCAGAGTGGCCAGCACCACGGCCAGGCTGATGAGCATGAGGCCCGGTGCCACGCGGTGCGCAAAGGTGGGAAAGTGAAACACCTCGGCATACAGGCCCGTAATGAGGCTGCCCATCCACTGCCCCAGCAACAGGCCCAGCACATAGCCCGCCAAAACGATGGGCGCCACCAGCTTGAGGTAGTGCAGGGCAATGCTGCGGTTGCTATAGCCCAGCGCCTTGAGCGCGGCCACCTGCTCGCGCTGGGTGGCGATCAGACGCGCCACCACCACATGGATCAGAAAGGCCGCCACCGCCAAAAAGATCGAGGGCAGCAGCGTGCCCAGCGTGGTCTGCTCGCGGATTTCGTTGTCCAGCATGGCGTGCGAGATCTGCTCGCTGCGCTCTACCGCGGGCAGGCCACCCACGCGCAGCAACTGCCGGTCAATCGCGTCAACCACTGCGGCGGCTTGCATGCCGGCGCTTAAGCGAAAGGCCGCGCGGTTGAAGGCACCGGTCATGTCCAGCAGGGCCGCGAGCAACTGCTGGTCCACCCAGAACACGCCAAAGCCGCGCGCATCGGGCATGCCCCAGAGGCCGGCGAATATGTATTCGGGCGACAGCGCAATGCCGGTGATACGCACCAGGCGCTGGCGCCCGTTGATGAGCGCCTGCACCGCACCACCGGCCTTGAGCCCATGGGCGCTGGCAAAGCCTTCGGACACCACCGCCTGCAGCTCGGCAGCGTTGCCTTGGGGCCAGCGCCCGGAGCGCAGGCTGACCCGGTTGAGCGTGGCCGGTCGCGCCCCATCCAGCCCACTGTCCAGCCCTATGAACTGGCCCAGCACCGGGTCGGTGCTGGCGGGCATGGACACGCGCGCCACCGTCTCCACCGTGGTCTGCACCGCGCCGATGCCGGGCATTGCGCGCAGCGTTTGTGCCAGGGAATCGGGGGCGCGCTTGAGCGAGACAAAGACCTCGGCGAAGCGAGCGCTTTCGTAAAAGCTTTCACGCGCTGCGGCCAGCGACTCCACGGCAGACAGGCAGGCCACAAAGCCGCCAATGCCGCTGGCAATCACCAGTGCGATGGTGAGCGCCTGGCTTCCCATCTGGCGCAGGTCGCGCAGCAGCTTGCGGTCAAGCGCCTTCATGGCCGCCTCTTGTGGGGGTCTGCTCTCACCATGACAGTTGCGCCGGGGTCAGGCGCTGCGGCGGCACTTCGACGCTGGCCACGCGACCGTCGCTCAGGCGAATCACGCGGTCGGCCATGGCGGCTATTGCCGCGTTGTGGGTGATGACGATGGCGGTGGTGCCCAGCTCGGTGTTGATGCGGGCAATGACTTCGAGCACCAGCTTGCCGGTGGCATAGTCCAGCGCGCCGGTGGGCTCGTCGCACAGCAGCAGTTGTGGGCGCTTGACCACGGCGCGCGCAATCGCCACGCGCTGCTGCTCGCCACCCGATAGCTGCGAGGGGAAGTGGTCACGCCGCGGCGTCAAGGCCACCATCTCCAGCGCCTCATCTACCGGCATGGGCGCAGTGGCAATGTCGGTGACCAGGGCCACGTTTTCCTGCACGGTGAGGCTGGGGATGAGGTTGTAAAACTGGAACACAAAACCCACATGCTCGCGCCGGTAGCGGGTGAGGGCCTCGTCGCTGGCGCCGCTGAGCACATGGTCTAAAAAACGGACCTCGCCGCTGCTGGGGCGATCCAACCCACCCAGGATATTGAGCAGGGTGGACTTGCCGCTGCCGGACGCGCCCAGTAGCACCAGGAACTCGCCGCTGTGCACTTCCAGGTCCACATCGCGCAGGGCATGCACCGCGCTGGGCCCGCTGCCGTAGGTCTTGCAAAGCCCTTGGATGCAGAGCACGGGCGGTTGAGGGGTGGGTGCTGTGACAGGCATTTTTTGATTGTGTGGCGGCGCAAAAGAACTGTCCATATCCCCAACCCCATAGGGCTTGCTCCGGCTTGAACCACCACCAGGCAGAGGGCGAGCTTTTCGGCTTGGGGTGATTTTTTGAGCCGCTCGGCCAGGCTGTCGGCACCTATGGATTTCTCTACACAGAAATTCCCTCTGGGAAAACTCCACTTCCCAGAGATCTGGTTTCCTGATGGAATGGCTACGAACCAAGGGGTAGCTTGCCTCCACCTTTCAAAACATTACAAATTGAAAGGTGACTGCCGCTCGCGTTTGAAACGCCGTAACAGATATCGCAAATAATGCGACTCACCTCGGCAAACCCATTTTTGTGTATTGCAAAGAACGCAATATCTGAATGTCAACAGCATCCATGTCATGACCCTTTATATGCATACCACCTTGGCACCCAAGCAGTCCATGCCATCGCGCATCGCCCAATCTTTGCTTGGCCTTGGCCTGAGCCTTTCCTGCGCCATGGTGTGGGCGCAAGCGGATGGCCGCGCCGCTGCAGACAAGCCAAGCGCTGGGGGTTTTATTGGCTTGGGCGTGGGCTCTGCTCCTGCCTACCAAGGCTCGGACCAGCGCCGCACTGCGGGTCGGCCTGTGGGCGAGTACCGCTGGGCCAACGGTTTTTACCTGGGTGGGCGCGATGGGCTGGCGGGTTTTCAAATGAACGCCACGCCCCAACTTCGGCTGGGCCTGGCCCTGGGGATGGATGGTGGACGCAAGGAGTCTGACGCAAGCGCCCTTGCCGGCATGGGCGACCTCGAAGCCAAAGCCACCCTGCATGCCTCCGCAAAATTCGCACTGAGTGAAGCGCTTGCGCTCAGCAGCAGCCTGCAAATGGGTGCGGGCAGCGCAGGCAAAGGCGGCTTGCTCAACGTGGGTGTCGGCTACACCCTGCCCGTAGGCGAGCGCACCAGGCTCACCCTGAACATGGGTGCAACGCTGGCCAACGCGGACTACATGCAAGACTACTTTGGCGTGAGCGCCGCGCAAGCCCTCGCCAGCGGCTACAGCGTCTACACACCGAGTTCGGGGCTGCGCGATATCAGCGCCGGGCTGAGCCTGATGCACCCCATCAACCGCGACTGGATGCTGATCGGCAGCTTGACCAGCACCACCTTGGCAGACTCCGCCAAACGCAGCCCGCTCACACGCAGCGAAAGCTCTCAAAGCGCTTTTGTAGCCGTGGCCTACAACTTCTGACGGTTGTTGCGCGCATGCCCCCAAACACCCGTTGAGGTCTTGGGGGCGGCTGTTTTATCCAACGCCTCCGCACCTGAATTGGGCCGGGACCCGTTCCTTCCATAGGCAGACCACTTGTTCAAAAAAGAAAATCCTTTCTAAAAAATTAAACTCAAGGAAAGTTTTTTCTTTATACTTGCGGTTCGGTCAAGCCCTGCCTGCCCCTGCACCCTTTGCACCGGGCCAGCTACGACCGATCACCTTCTTTGGATGGAACACTCTCTATGGCTAGCTTGAATTTTCCTGTCGGTCGCAGCGTGGATCTGGCCTGCCTGGGCCGCCTGGCGGTGGACCTGTATGCGCAGCAATTTGGCGCCAGGTTGGAGGACGCACGCAGCATGGCCAAGTACCTGGGCGGCAGCTCGGGCAACCTGGCCTTTGGCGTGGCGCGATTGGGTCTGCGCAGCGCCATGATTGCCCGCGTGGGCGACGAGCAGATGGGCCGCTTTTTGACGCAGACGCTGAAGGCCGAGGGCTGCGACACCTCGCAGGTGCAAATAGACCCCGAGCGCCTGACCGCCCTGGTGCTCTTGGGCCTGAAGGACCGCGACACCTTTCCGCTGCTGTTTGTGCGCGAGAACTGCGCCGACATGGCGCTGGACGCGGCGCTGATCGACGAGGCCTTTATGGCCCAATGCCGCGCCTTGGCGATTACTGGTACGCACCTGTCCACTCCCACCACCCGCAAAGCCGCACAAACCGCGCTAACGTTTGCCGCCAAACATGGCGTGGTGCGCGTGCTCGACATTGACTACCGCCCGGTGCTGTGGGGATTGACGGGCCGTGGCGCCGGTGAGAACCGCTATGTGGCCGATGCCCATGTGACCGCGCAACTGCAAGAAATGCTGCCGCACTTTGAGCTGCTGGTGGGCACCGAGGAAGAGTTCTTTATCGCCGGTGGTGTAAGCGACGACCTCATCGCCAGCCTCAAGGCCGTGCGCGCTTTGAGTGGCGCCACGCTGGTGGTCAAGCGCGGCGCCATGGGTTGCTGCGTGATCGAGGGCGACATTCCGGCGCACATCGATGAGGCCACCACCTACCGCGGCGAGCGCGTCGAGGTGCTGAACGTCTTGGGTGCGGGCGACGCCTTTTTGTCCGGCCTGATGGCCACGCTGCTGCAAGGCAAGGACTGGGGCGAAGCCACAAAGATTGCGAATGCCTGCGGTGCCATCGTGGTGTCGCGCCACGCCTGCTCGGCCGCCATGCCCACGCCGACCGAACTGGACCATTGGTTTGGCGGCAGCCGCAATCCCAAGGTCGATGCCGACTCGCAACTCGCGCATCTGCACCGCGTCACCACGGCGCGTGCGCAATGGGACGAACTCTGCGTCATGGCCTTTGACCACCGCAGCCAGTTCTATGACATGGCGCGGGAAGCCGCGGTGTCGGATACACGCATCCCGGCGCTCAAAAAGTTGCTGGTGCAGGCCGCGTCCCAAGTGGAAACCGAGCGCCAACTGCAGGGCCAGACCGGCGTGCTCATTGACGGCGGCGACTACGGGCGCGACGCCCTGGCCAGCGCCACCGGGCGCGGCTGGTGGGTAGGCAGGCCGGTGGAGCTGCCGGGCTCGCGCCCGCTGCGCTTTGACGGCACCCGCTCGATTGGCAGTGACCTGGTCCACTGGCCGACCGAGCAGGTGGTGAAGTGCCTGCTGCACTACCACCCGGACGATGCGTTTGCACTGCGCCTGGAGCAGGAGCAAAAAGTGCTGGAGCTGTGGGAAGCCACGCGACAGAGCGGCAACGAGCTGCTGCTGGAAATCATCCTGCCCAAGGCCTTGGTCGTAGCGGGTGAGGAAGACGCGGCCGTGCTGCGCGCCGTCAAACGCTTTTACAACATCGGCGTCAAGCCCGAGTGGTGGAAGCTGGCCCCCATGTCGGCAGCAGGTTGGCAGGCGCTGGAAACTCTGGTGGGCGAGCGTGACCCGCATTGCCGCGGCGCCGTCATCCTGGGACTGAACCAGCCCATCGCGCATTTGGTGGACAGCTTTCGCGTGGCCACCAACCCCATCGTCCGGGGCTTTATGGTGGGCAGAAGCCTGTGGATGGAGGAGTCGCTGGACTGGCTGCGCGGCAGCATCGATGACGCTACATTGGTGAGCCGCGTGGCCGCCAACTACACCGTGCTGGTGGACGCTTGGCGCAACCGCCGCAGCATGGTCCGCACGGTCGCTTAAAGAGTACCAGGAGAGCAACATGACAACGATTCGACTGACCATGGCCCAGGCCCTGGTGAAATACCTGGCCGCCCTGCGCGTGGAGATGGCAGACGGCAGCGTGGAGGCCTATTGCGGCGGTGTGTTCACCATCTTTGGCCACGGCAATGTGGCAGGCATGGGCGAAGCGCTCTGGGCCGAGCGCGCGGCGCTGCCCACTTACCGCGCCCACAACGAGCAGGGCATGGCCCATGCGGCCATAGGCTTTGCGAAGGCACAACTGCGCCAACGCATGATGGCGGTGTGTTCCAGCATTGGCCCGGGTGCCACCAATATGGTGACGGCCGCAGCCGTGGCCCATGTCAACCGCTTGCCTTTGCTGCTGCTGCCCGGCGACACCTTTGCCACGCGCGCGCCTGACCCCGTCTTGCAGCAGGTGGAAAGCTTCCAGCAGGGCGATGTGTCGGCCAATGATTGCTTTCGCCCGGTCACCCGTTACTTTGACCGCATCAGCCGCCCGGAGCAGTTGCTGACCGCCCTGCCCCGCGCCATCCAGGTGATGACCGATCCGGCCAACTGCGGCCCGGTCTGCCTGGCCCTGCCGCAGGATGTGCAGGCCCATGCCTTTGATTACCCGACCCGCTTTTTTGCGCCGGAAGTGATCCGCTTTAGACGCCCGCCCGCCGACGCGTTTGAACTGAGCCGCGCCGCCGCCCTGCTCAAGACCGCCAAGCAGCCCCTGATCGTGGCCGGTGGTGGCGTGCTCTACAGCCAGGCCTGGGACGCCCTGCGCGCCTTTGCAGAAGCGTTTGGTATTCCCGTGGTGGAGTCGCATGGGGGCAAGAGCGCAATGGCCTGGGACCACCCGCTCAATGTGGGCGGCATTGGTGTGGACGGTGGCCCGGCCGCCAACGCCCTGGCCCGCGAGGCCGATGTGGTGTTTGCCATCGGCACGCGCCTGCAGGACTTCACCACCGGTTCGCACGCCCTGTTTGCCAAGGCAAAGCTCTTGAGCCTGAACGTGCAGCCCTTTGATGCTGGCAAATGGAGCGGCACCGCCTTGGTGGCCGACGCCCGCGTGGGGCTGGAGCAACTCAGCGTGGCCTTGAGCGGCTGGCGGGCCCATGCGGCGTGGACCTCGCGCTGCAAACTGGAGGCCGCTGCTTGGGTATTGAAGGTGACCGAACTCACCACCAAGGTGCCGGCCCAAGGGACGCTGCCCTATGACGCCGAGGTGATGGGCGCGGTGCGCGACTCGCTCAACGACTTTGGCGGCGACAGCGGCAAGCACGATGTGGTGGTCTGCGCCGCCGGTACCCTGCCGGCCGAGCTGCACAAGCTGTGGCGTGCCTCCCTGCCCGGCAATTACCACATGGAATACGGCTACTCCTGCATGGGCTATGAGATCGCCGGGGCGCTGGGCGCCAAGATGGCCAGACCCGCTCAGGAAGTGATTGTGATGGTGGGCGACGGCTCTTACATGATGATGAATTCCGAGCTGGCCACCTCGGTGCTGCTGGGCAAAAAGCTCATCGTCGTGGTGCTGGACAACCGCGGCTATGGCTGCATAGCACGTCTGCAAAACGCCACCGGCAGCCCCAGCTTCAACAACATGCTCGATGACTGCATCCCAGAGGGCGGCGAGGCCAGCCGCATCGACTTCGCCATGCACGCGGCCTCCATGGGTGCCGACGCAGTGCATGTGAAAAGCGTGGCCGAACTCAAGAGCGCCATGGTGAGCGCCCGCGCCGCCCGGCGCAGCCAGGTTCTGGTGATTGACACCACGCACAAGCGCACCACGGCTGAGGGCGGTTGCTGGTGGGAAGTGGGCATTCCCGAAGTGTCTGCGCGCCCAGAGGTGAACCAGGCCCATGCCGGTTTTCTGAGCGCCAAAAAAGACCAACGTATTTAGCGCACACTTAGCAGCCGGCGCCTTTGAAGCGCGGACCACCCCATTACCTATAAAGAGAACTGCTATGACTTGGAACGTACGAATCGGCATCAACCCCATCTCTTGGATGAACGACGACCTGCCCTCGCTGGGCGGCGAAACGCTGCTGGAGACAGCGCTGCGCGAGGGCAAGGAAATCGGCTACGAGGGCTTTGAGCTGGGCAACAAATTCCCCAAGGACGGTCCCGGCCTGAAGGCCAAGCTGGCCGAATTTGACCTGGCTTGCGTGTCGGGCTGGTACTCCGGTTTTCTGGCCGAGGTGGAGAGTGGGCAGGGCAATGCCGACGCGGTGGCCGCAGAGATTGAATGCTGCAAGTCGCACATGAGCCGCCTGCAATACAACGGCGTCAAAGTGGTGGTCTATGGCGAATGCGCAGGCACCGTGCAGGGCCAGATCGACACGCCTGTTGCCAAGCGGCCCAGCTTCGCAAACGACGCACAGTGGCAGGCCTATGGCGAGCGCCTGAACGCCTTTGGTGCGCACCTGATTGAGACCTACGGCATCCAACTGGCCTACCACCACCACATGGGCGCCTATGTGGAGTCGCCGGCCGATGTGGACAAGCTGATGGAGGTGACCGACCCGGCCAAGGTCTTCCTTCTGTATGACACCGGACACGCTTTTTATGGCGGCGCACAAGACCCTGTGGCCCTGCTCAAAAAACACATTAGCCGCGTGGTGCATGTGCACTGCAAGGACGTGCGCACTGCCGTCATCGCCCAGGCCCGCAACGACGGCTGGAGCTTTTTGAATGGCGTCATCAACGGCATCTTTACCGTGCCAGGCGACGGCAGCATTGACTACCGCGCGGTGCTCACCACGCTCAAGGACGCCGGCTATGAAGGCTGGCTGGTGGTGGAGGCCGAGCAGGACCCGGCCGTGGCCCCAAGCTACGCGTACGCGAAAAAGGGATATGAGACCCTGCGCGCCCTGGTCAACGAACTGAGCTAAGGACACACCATGGTCAGCCCCCTGCTTGCCAAGTCGGCTTCAAAAGGTCGCGAAATTGTCAGCGTGACACCCGAGCGCGCGGGCTGGACCCATGTGGGCTTCAGGGCGGTGCGCCTGCAGCCTGGTGAAAGCGAAACCCTGCTTACCGGCACGCGCGAACTGTGTCTGGTGGTGCTGACCGGCACGGTGGACGTGACGGTGGATGGCGTCACCTATGCGAACTTAGGAATGCGCAAAAGCGTGTTTGAAGAGGTCTCGCCCGCAGCCGTCTATGTGCCGGCCGGCAAGACCGTCACCTTCTGCAATGCGACCGGTGCCATGGGCTTGGCCGAAGTGGCGCTCTGCAGCGCACCAGGGCAGGGGGGCTCCGGCGAGGTCAGCGTGATCGACTCTGCAGCCATGCGCCGCAGCGTGCGCGGCAAGGGCACCAACACGCGCACTATCTGCGACATCCTGCCGCACGACGACCCGCGCGCCGCCCATCTGCTGGTGGTGGAGGTGATGACACCGGCCAGCCACAGCTCAAGCTACCCGCCCCACAAGCACGATGTGGAGCAGCCCCCGGTGGAGACGCTGCTGGAGGAAACCTATTACCACCGCCTGAATCCGCCGCAGGGCTTTGCCTACCAGCGCGTCTACACCGACGACCGCAGCCTCGACGAGGCCTGCGCAGTGGAAGACCACGATGTGGTGATGGTGCCGCGCGGCTACCACCCGGTCACCGCCCCGCATGGCTATGACCTGTATTACCTCAACGTGATGGCCGGCCCCAACCGCTTTTGGGTCTTCAAGAACGACCCGGCGCACGAATGGATGCTGGCCAAGGCTTAAGCCATTTGGCAGGGCGTCCGGATTGGCCGGTGGGTGGGTGCCGACAGGCTTTGCCAGACGGTTACCGCAGCTGCCCGAGTTCCGCAAAGTTACTGATTTTGACGACACCATCAGGGAACCGAGCCAACACTTCCAATTGACCGCCCATCGCTTCGATGTGACTGCGTAAAGTGGACAAGTACATGTCGGTTCGCCTTTCCATTTTGGCTATGGCCGGCTGTTGAACATGCAGCACATCGGCGAGCATTTTTTGCGAAAGCCCACGCGCTTGACGCAGCTCGTTCAGGGGCAATGCAGACAACATGGTTTGCGCACTGGCGCCAGAGCGTGCCTGGGCCGCCGGTGTCATGCGAGCGCGTAGATCGCTAAATTTATTTGCCATCGGTCAGTCCTTCCTTTCGAAGTTGCTCAATATGTTCGTCGTATAGCTGGTCGGCTACCGGAATGTGGATGTCATACCAACGATCAGATCCCGTCTTGTCACCGCCAATCAACAAAATGGCGGATCTACGGGGATCAAATGCGTACAGCGTACGCAATGGCCTACCGCCCTGCTGCGTACGAAGCTCGCGCATGTGTGTATGCCTGGAGCCGTTGATGCCACTGCTGTGCGGGAAGCCAAGCGCAGGCCCCCGGGCCTCCAAAAGGCGCACGCTGGAATCAAGCGCTTCCTGTTCGCCTTCTGATAGCGTAGCCCACCAGTCCCCGAACTCATTGGTGTATTCAACATCCCAAGTCATCCATGGACTGTAACGGCTCGAATTTATTCCGTCAATGGAATACTCTTCCGCACTTTCATGACCGAGGGTTCAAGGCATCTCAACATAGCAAGGCAGGTCTGGCCTCCGAATCGGGGCGGTGTGAACTGCACGTTCAATGCCTGTATCAGGTGCCGAGGAACGACCACACACGTACCAAAAGAGACCTCTGTAGAGGAATCGCTTGGAATTTTTTGGCCGGCCCCAACCGCTTTTGGGTCTTCAAGAACGACCCGGCGCACGGGTGGATGGTGGCCTTTCTTGGGCTCAGCGATGCCGACAGTAGGCTGCTAGCCACCGCTGGTACAGCGCTCATTCAGTGGCCCTGAAAGCATCGAGAAGTTGGCATGCGAACTGCAATGCCGTGCTTGTTCGTCATTGAGCCCCACGCAGCAGAAGCGAGCCTTCGCGAAGGGCACGCGGATGGAACATCGATAAGAAACCCTTAAGTTGGCCCTCGCAATAATGGAACCGGCCAAAGTTCGAACGCCAGGGCGTTGAAATAGATGAAGGTGCGCAGTGCCGAGGCGCTTGGCTGGATAGGGTGAACCGGATCAATGGATTGAACGGCCGACGGTTGGCTGAGGTGTGACGCCCACTGCACCGTCCCACTATCCGCCAAACGGATAGCTCGGTTGCGAGACACAATCTGACGAGCTTGTGTGGAAAATATTAGTTCTTCAAAAGGCAAACCATGAAAGCAATACTGACAGTGATCGCTCTGATGGGTGGATTTGCTTCGGCTACCCAAGCGGCCGAGGAATTGCCTCAAACCTGCATCCAAATCAGGGAACGAATAAAGGCAGTCACTGGATTGGTCGCAGTACCCAGCATCGATTTGATCCAACAAATCGGTAAGCATCCGGAATGCAACTTTACTTCAGCTGAAATCTATCGCTGCGCCCGCGGCGACATGCCACCGCCACCACAGGAAGCCCATGACCAGCACCGTAGCCAAGAGCATGACGACGATTGACAGGTTCAAAAACTGCTTGTTTTGATGGGCGGCCTGCGCCGGCAAGGCGCGGTGCAGGCCCCCTCTCATTTCGTCCCTAAGGCTTGAGGCTGAAACCCCCTGCAAACACCTCGCGCAGGTAGGTCACAAACGCGGTGACCGCAAGCGGCACATGGTGCGAGTAGGGGCGTATGGCGTAGATGGCTTCGGCAAAGGCACCCACCGATTTCCATTGGGGCAGCACCTGCACCAGCTTGCCCTGGCGCAGGCTGGCCTGGGCCGTGAAGTCGGGCAGCAGGGCCACGCCCAAGCCCGCCAGTGCGGCGTCGCGCAGGGCCTCGCTGTTGTTGGCCGACAGTGAACCAGAGACCGGCACCGTGACCCTGGCCGAGTCCTTGTGCGCGCTCAAGGGCTCAAAGGTCCAGGCCGGCGCATCCTTGGTGCGCCGGTAATGCAGGCAGTTGTGCGTGACCAGGTCCGCCGGCATTGCGGGTACGCCTTGTTTGCGCAGGTAGCTGCGCGATGCCACCAGCACCGTGCGGGTGCTGCACAGGTTCCACGCCACATGGGTGTCGGGCGGCGTGGCCGTGTGGCGAATGGCGAGGTCAAAGCCTTCGGTGCCCATGGAGCTCAGGCGGTCTGACATGTCGAGCTCCAGGCGCACCTCGGGGTACAGGCGCAAAAACTCGGTCAGGCGGGGCACCAGTTGCTGGCGTGCCAGGGCCACCGGTGCGGTGATGCGCAACAGGCCGCGCGGTGTGCCCGCCAGATCGCGCACGCTGGCAAAGCTTTGCGCGATCTGCTCAAACGGGGCACGCGTCTCGTCCACCAGACGCTGACCGGCCTGCGTGAGCTGCACGCTGCGCGTGGTGCGCCTGACCAGCTCCACACCGGCGGCGCGCTCCAGCTCGGCAATGTGCTGGCTCATGGCCGCCTTGCTCACGCCCAGGCGGGCCGCAGCGGCGGTGTAGCTGCCCTGCTGCGACAGCACCGTGAGCCAATGCAGGTGGTTCCAGGGCTCTTTCAGTTTTTGCTCAATCATGGGCCTATTGTTCACTATCCGGAACAATCAATTCAGGTCAGCGCTCTTGTTGGATGCGCGCCCGCACCCTAGACTGGCCCCCCAAGCAAAGCCTGATCGGGTTTTGCCAAACCCCACACTTATCAAGAGACGCGCCATGACTCCGTATACCGATTCCACCGAAGTAGCCCAGTACATCCAGGGCGCTCGCAGCGCTGGCACCAGCACCCGCACCCAGGCTGTTTACAACCCGGCCACCGGCCAGGTCGCACGCCAGGTGCGCTTGGGGAATGCCGCCGATGTGAACGCCGCAGTTGCCTCCGCCCAGGCCGCCTTCCCAGCCTGGTCCGACACGCCGCCGATTCGCCGCGCCCGCATCATGTTCAAGTTTCTGGAGTTGCTCAACGCCAACAAGGATGAGCTGGCCCGCGTGATCACTGCCGAGCATGGCAAGGTGTTTACCGACGCGCAGGGCGAAGTGGCACGCGGCATCGACATCGTCGAATTTGCCTGCGGCATTTCGCAACTGCTCAAGGGCGACTTCACCGACCAGGTGAGCACCGGCATCGACAACTGGACGCTGCGCCAGCCCCTGGGTGTGGTGGCCGGCATCACGCCGTTCAACTTCCCCGTGATGGTGCCGATGTGGATGTTCCCGGTGGCGATTGCCGCGGGCAACACCTTTGTCTTGAAGCCCAGCCCACTGGACCCCAGCCCCAGCCTGTTGATTGCGGACCTGTTCAAGCAGGCCGGTCTGCCGGACGGCGTGTTCAACGTGGTCCAAGGCGACAAGGAAGCCGTCGATGCACTCTTGGTGCACCCCGATGTGAAGGCCGTGAGCTTTGTCGGCTCCACCCCGATTGCCAACCATATTTACGAGACCGGTGCCCACCATGGCAAGCGCGTGCAGGCCCTGGGCGGCGCCAAGAACCACATGGTGGTGATGCCCGACGCCGACATCGACCAGGCGGTGGACGCGCTGATCGGCGCCGGGTTTGGCTCCGCCGGTGAACGCTGCATGGCCATCAGCGTGGCCGTGCTCGTGGGTGATGTGGCCGAGCGCCTGATGCCCAAACTGCTGGCCCGCACCAAGACCTTGCAGGTGCTCGACGGCATGAACCTGGCCGCCGAGATGGGCCCCATCGTCACGCAACTGGCGCATGACCGCATCACCGGTTACATCGCACAGGGCATCAAGGAAGGCGCCACGCTCTTGCACGATGGCCGCGATTTCAGCGGCGCTTCTGCTGGTGCCGGTTGCGACAAGGGCTTCTGGATGGGCGGCACGCTGTTTGACAACGTGACCCCCGAGATGCGCATTTACAAGGAAGAGATCTTCGGCCCGGTGCTGTCCTGCATGCGCGTGAACGACCTGGCCGAAGCGGTGGACCTGATCAACGCCCATGAGTTTGGCAACGGTGTCTCCTGCTTCACCCGCGACGGCAATGTGGCGCGTGAATTCAGCCGCCGCATCCAAGTCGGCATGGTCGGCATCAACGTGCCAATTCCCGTGCCCATGGCCTGGCATGGTTTTGGTGGCTGGAAGAAGAGCCTGTTTGGCGACATGCATGCCTACGGCGAAGAGGGCGTGCGCTTCTACACCAAGCAAAAATCCATCATGCAGCGCTGGCCCGAGAGCATCGGCAAGGGTGCCGAGTTTGTGATGCCTACGGCGAAGTAAGCAAGCCGGTACGAAAAAAGCACAGGGGGCGTTGATCGCCCCCTTTTTTGCGTCTAACGCAAGCCAGCGGCTACTTACCATGCCTGCGGCGAAGCGACGAATAGACTTTTCACTAGCCGAGCAGCTCCCAGTGGCCACCTTTGTTGGGGCCAACGCGACGCAATCGGCTCTGCGTCTTGAGCTTGGCAAGCTGCTTTTCAACGGCACGCGTCGTCAAGCCCAAATGCTTTGCGATGCCGGGCACCGTCAACGCCGAGTCTTTTGCAAGCAGGGCAAGAATCCGGGCTCCGGTTTCTACCGAACTTTGTCCCGAACTTTGTACCGAACTTTCGGAAGAACCTGACGGGGTAAATTCAACCGCCCAGGCCATCTCCAACACCGTGTGCTCCTGCGGCTCATAGGCCTCTTTCAGTTGCAGGCTGTGCCCCAACTCCTTCCAGCCATGCACGATGCGCGACATGCCCGACCCGGCGCGCTCGCCCAAACCGATCATCAAAAACATCTGTTGCATGCTTCGGTTGCGGCAATCGCTCACACCACCCTGCAAGGCCTGCTGCGCAGGCACGCGCAAGCCGCCCGGATTGCGAAAGCTAAAGCCAGCAGGCTCTTTGACCACCAGCACCGAAATGCGACCGCTAAAGTCCGCATGCACCAGCGTGTTCACCAGTGCCTCACGCAATGCCTTGTGCGTGGGCGTGTCGTCTTGCCGAATGTCGCCCTTCAAGACAAAGGGCACCTTGATATCGGCAGTGAGCTTGTTCACCACGCGGCGGTAGAAATCAAACACATTGCCAGACCAGGTGCCATCGGGCACCACACGGTCCAGCCAGCGCACTGTCTGGGCATAGTCGGCGGGGCGTTCCTGGTAGTCCACAAAGTACATGGGCATGGCCTCGGCAATCGAGGGCCAGCGGCCAAACATCAGCAAACCTGCCACTGTCAATCCCACTTCGCCGGTGGCACGGTCTTCGCGCCAGCCGCCCAGCATCTGCAAAAAGCCCTGATCATCCAGCGCCAGCCAGGGGTGGTCTGGCTTGTCGGCCCGGAATATGTTGCGGTAAGCCTTGAGACTGTCGGTATCCAGGTCCTTGACGCCAAAGTGCAGCAGCAGGCGTGCGTCGCGGCTGTCTTCCAACTGTTCGGCCAGCATGCGCTTGACGTCTTCGTCCGACACAGGGCGGTCGCCTTCATGCAGGCGGCGGTAGGTGTGACCCGCAAACGGGTTGGTGGTGAGATGCACCGGGCGCATCTGACGCTGGGCGCGGGGCACCTCAATGGCCAGTAGCGTCTTGCCCTCAATGGTCAGCTCCTGCACCTGTGCGTCGGTTAGCAGATTGACGCTGACCTTTTGCCGGTTGTTCAGGTTGTTGAACAACTCGGTACGCAACTTGTTGGGGTTGCTCAGGCCTTCGAGAATGAAGTGCCCTTGCCTCTCACGCAGGCCCAGCAATATCAGACCGCCGCTGGTATTGGCAAAGGCGCTGTAGGTGGGCCACAAATCATCCGGCACCGCTCCTTTTCCGTCCCGGCCAGACGCGAGCTTGCATTCCAGCGCGACAGATTCACGCAACTGGGTCAAGTCTTCAATGGACTGGATGATCACGGCTCTTCGCTACCTTCAATGAACGAATTGCAAAGTACAAATGCGAGGCACCGTAGGGATACGGTGGTTCAGTCTAGCAGGGGCAAGCAGTCCTATTCAGCGAAGATAGGCGCCATGCAAACCGCCGAATACAAAGCCCCCGACAAGTTCCCCCAAACCTTTCCCGACTGGGACCATGACGCTGGTGATGGTGATGATTTAATTCACCGGCATGTTTTTGGCGCTGGGCGAAATAACCGACGGCCTGGGCATGCTGATAGGCGGCATCTTCAACACCTTCCCCCACACCAGCTTTTCGCAAAACGTGGGACTGGTGGCGGTGACGGGCATCAAAAAACGCACCATGGACACACGCCCAAGGGGCATTGGCACCACTGCCCTTTGTGACTTGAACATAGGTCAGCCCGCATATGCGGTTTGACGCAGGTAGTCGTCCGCCGCTGAACCCAGGCACAAACAAATGGTGGTGAAGAAACCAGGCCAGGGCTTGCCCAGGTAGCGCTGCGCCAACGTTGCCATGCCTTGCTGTGGCGTGCGGCCTGCCAAGCGCTGCCTCTTCTTGTTCCGCTCAATGTCGTGTATCACCGCCAGCCGGGCGGTGCACAGACGCTGGCAGTTCAAGTTCAGCGCGTCGATGGTGTGCAAGACCAAGGTGTTTGTATCGGTGTGTTGGTTGTTGGGCCAGGGCGCCGCTTGTGTGCAGGCGCAATCGCTCGCGCAAAGCTTGCCGCTGAACTTGTCCACTTCGAAAAGGCTGGGCCAGATGGGAAGCAACAATGGATTGAGTACCCAACCTTCACAGGCTTCTGCCAAACGCCCTTGTTGAATCAGCCGGTCTTTGTGGGCGTCACAACTCAGGTTTTCATCCAACGGCTCCATGCTGTGGGGGGCTGTGCCATGCCGATAGGAGCCACCGGCGCAAACTGCCAGCATGTTGTTCCAAGCAAGCGCCCAGTTGATGGGCGTGCTGTGGTCTGACTTTGGATGGAAATGCTCAATACGGGATTTGAGGGGGTCGTTATCGCGGATATCCATTTCGCAATAGGCGCACAGCCCGCGCTGGTCCTCAAAGGCATGGCTGCGGATATCGTCATAGGCCTGCCGCGCGTTGTTTCGCAGTTCGTCCCAACTGGCCTGGGGCTGCGCCTGCCTGTAGGCTTGCAGGGATGGAGGCTCAGTGTTTTTGTTGACGCGCTTCATCCGCCCAACTCCCATTTGCGGTTTTCGATAAGCAAGTCGGCTTCTAGCAGGGCGGGTTCGTTACCTTGGTAGCGCGCATCCAGTTTTTTTCGCAGGTCCAAAGCCTCGGGGTCGTTCCACTGGTCTTTGTTTACCAGGGCCAGATAGGCCAGCAGATCCTTGGTTGCATCGTTCAAAGGGGGGCGGACGCTTGCAAGACCAAGGGCCGTGGTGAGCATCCGATGCGGCTCCGCGCCCTCGGTACCGGCGGGAGCAGCAAAAACTTTGCCATCGCGCAATATGCGCACCGACTCTGAGGCCACCGCAGTGAGCACCTGTGGGCTATGGGTCGAGACGATGAATTGCACTTTTGGAAAGGCGGTGCGCAGCGACTTCAATATGGTCTGTTGCCATGACGGGTGCAGGAACATGTCCACTTCATCAATCAGCACCACGCCGTGCGTATCCAATGCGGCCCTGACGCCCAGATGGGGGTTGAGCTTATTGGCGCGAAACGCCAAGTCAGCCACCATGGCAATGGTGTTGCGCAGGCCGTCGCTGAGCATGTCCACCGGCATGATGCCGTGCTGTGCATGGTGCATGACCAATTGTTGCTTGTGTCGGTGGCTGTACTCCAAGCTGTGCCAACCTGTGGCGTCTTTCACTAAGGCGTCCACAGCCGTTTTGATGACTTCAACAGTTTGTGCAAAACGCTGGCCCGTTTCGTCTAGCGGTGCGTTGCGCTGAAGCGCATCAATTTGACTCTCTAGGTAGGCGCGGTACACCCATCCATACCAGGTCGTAAAGGCCTTAAAGCTAGACGAGTAAGACAGGCAATTCAGATAGCCCGAGGTTCGCGAGTATTCATTTCTGTCCAGCACGGTGTCTTCTGCGTGGGACGTGAAGCGCCCTTCAAACCACAGACGAGAAGTACCAAGGTAAGAAATCAAGGGCAGGGTGACCTGTGTCTGGCCAGTCCGCACCTGTTGCTGCAGTTGATCGGCATAGGTGGTGAGCTTCTTGGCGCCGGTATCTCCAAGGGTTGGGGTACTGGCTTTCATTCTTTCCCGGGTCTGGGTCCATGCAGCGCCAGCCATGTCGGGTGCCCAGCAGCCCTTGACAGCTATTTGACTTGGAAGTTGAGGCTCCATGTTGCCGTCGCTGTGCATGTCTAGGCGCACATCCGCGGGTTGGATGCTGGCCGCCTTTTTGCTCTGGCTACCCAAATCAAAGCCTTTCACAAAGGGCCAGAGTGCCACACGTACCGCATCTAGGACTGTGGTTTTGCCGGCGCCGTTGGGGGCGATCAACACCGTGATTTCCGGGTGGAGTTCAAGGGTGAGGTCGCTGAGACAGCGGTAATTTTTTATGTGCAGTTTCGTCAGGTGCATGGTGTGACCTCAAATTCTTCTCAGGGTATGGCGGTCATTATCGGCCGTGACCTGCGTAGCGGTGCACGCCATCAACTCCCTGTTCATTTCGTCCATCAGCCCATCAACCCATTGCCAAACAGGCCCCAGGCCTTTTGCAAGCCATGAGTACCCAACCCCCTCTGACCAACTCCCCTGCACCACGCGCTGCGCGAGCAGTGAACGCACAAACTGGTCCGCCACCGGCTGATGGGGCTGATGCTGTCGCAGGGCATGCTATGGATGCTGGCAGCGACCGGGTTCATACAGTCCAGCTAGCCTCCAAGCTCCCCGCTTCGCGGGATTCACTAGGGTTAGCACCGGCCCGCTTGGCACAGAAACTGCATACACTTTTTGTATACAGTTTTTGATGCAAAGGGCTTCCTATGACCAACGCGATTCACCCCGTCGATGAGCGTCTTCCCACCGGCAAGTTGGCCGTACTCGGTTTGCAACATGTGCTGGTGATGTATGCCGGTGCGGTGGCGGTGCCGCTGATCGTGGGGCGCGCGCTCAAGCTCAGCCCCGAGCAGGTGGCCATGCTGATTTCGGCCGACCTGTTTTGCTGCGGGCTTGTCACCTTGATCCAGTCACTCGGTGCCACACAATGGTTTGGCATCAAGCTGCCCGTCATGATGGGCGTGACTTTTGCCTCGGTGGCACCCATGGTGGCGATGGCCGGTGCCACGCCGGGCGTGGAGGGTGCGGGGCTGATTTTTGGTTCCATCATCGGCGCCGGAGTCATCTCGATTTTGATGGCGCCGCTGGTCAGTCGCATGCTGCGCTTCTTTCCGCCGGTGGTCACCGGCAGCATCATCACGGTGATTGGCATCAGCCTGATGCGCGTGGGCATCAACTGGATTTTTGGCAACCCCTTTGGCCCCACCGCGCCCAGCGTGGTGAACCCGGAGCATGCCAAGTGGCTGGCCGATATGGCGGCAGCAGCTTCTGCAGCGGGCAGCGCCTTGCCGGCCATCCCCAAGGGCCTGGCCCTGGCACCGAGCCTGCCCAACCCCAAATATGCCGACCTGGGCGGCGTGGGCATTGCGGCGCTGGTGCTGGCCTCCATCCTCTTGATCGCCAAATATGGCAAGGGATTCGTCTCCAATATTTCGGTGCTGCTGGGCATTGTGGTGGGCGGCGCGGTCAGCGTGGCCGTGGGGCTGATGAACTTCGACAAGGTGGCCAAAGCGGCCTGGTTTGAGGTGGTGCTGCCCTTTGGCATTGCCGCGCCAGTGTTCGACCCGGTGCTGATTGTGACCATGACGCTGGTGATGGTTGTGGTGATGATCGAATCCACCGGCATGTTTTTGGCGCTGGGCGAAATGACGGGCCGCACGATCGACCGAGCGGCCCTGACGCGCGGCCTGCGCACCGACGGCCTGGGCACGCTGATAGGCGGCATCTTCAATACCTTCCCCTACACCAGCTTCTCGCAGAACGTGGGACTGGTGGCGGTGACGGGCGTGAAGAGCCGCTTTGTCTGCGTGGCCGGCGGCCTCATCTTGGTGGTGCTGGGCCTATTGCCCAAGATGGCGGCGCTGGTGGAGTCGCTGCCCACGGTGGTGCTGGGCGGCGCCGGGCTGGTGATGTTTGGCATGGTCACGGCCACCGGCATCCGCATTCTGGCGGGAGTGGATTTCAAGACCAACCGCAACAACGCCTTTGTGGTGGCGGTGGCTATTGGGGTGGGCATGGTTCCGTTGGTGGCGCCCAACTTCAAGCAGTGGATGCCACACGGCCTGCACCCGCTGATCGAGTCTGGCATCTTGCTGACCTCCGTGGCCGCGCTGCTGCTCAACCTGTATTTCAATGGCGCCAAGGGCGGTGCGGAGGACGCAGTTGCTGCGGCCAAACAGGCCGACGCGCACTAATCGAAGGAGGGCACCTCGGGCTTGGCCACGGGCTTGCCTGCTGCGACCCAGGCATCAAAGCCACCGGCGATGTTCAGCACATTCAGATAGCCCATCTCCCGCAAGGCGACACCAGCCAATGCGGCGCGGCCGCTGGTCTTGCAATACAGCACCACCCGGATGTCGCGCGACTGCAGCGCCGGCATGGCACTGAAGCGAAACTCCAACATGCCGCGCGAGATGTGCACGGCGCCGGGGATATGGCCGGCGGCGAATTCATCCGCCTCGCGCACATCCACCAGTACATCGGCTTCGCGCAGGGCCTGCTCGGCATCGGCAAGGGCTACTTCATTCACGTGCGCCTTGGCGGCAGCAACCAGATCGTGTGCGGTTTTCATAGGTTCCTTTTTCAAATGCTTTGACCGAGCCAGCGCGTGACATGCGCCAGCCCCTGGTGACCAGGCCCCTCGGCCAATACGGTTTCGCCATGCCAGGCCAGCACCGGTTGCAGCAGGCCCTCAAATTCTGCGCTCAGTTGCTCCGGTGTGTAGAGCATGTCCCCATCCTTGGGGCCACCGCTGTGGTGCTGCAACTGCAGCGGGTGAAAGGCCTCCAGGATCAGCCAGCCGCCGGGCTTGAGTCCTTGCGCCAACGCAAGGTGAGCCCGCCTACGGATGGCGCTGGGCAGATGCACATAGATCAGCACCACCCCATCCATGCTGGCAGGTTGCGGCGACCAATCTGCCAGATCGACCAGGGCGGTGCACAGCGATACGCCCTTTTCAGCGGCCAGGGCTTGCGCCTTTTGCAGGCCGACGCGGGAGCTGTCCACCGACGTGACCGCATGGCCCTGGCTGGCCAGCCAGACGCCATTGCGGCCCTCGCCATCACCGGGCACCAGCAACTCGCTGGCTGGTGCCAGACGCTGGGCTGCTTCCTGCAAAAAGGCATTGGGCTCTGTGCCGTATTTGAAACCGGCCTCGGAAAAACGTTGGTCCCACATCTGCATGGCCAACCTTTTAAGCCGGTGCAGACATGGCTTCGAAGGCGGCGCGCGCTTCGGCGCTGTACATCAGGGCCGGACCGCCGCCCATGTAGACGCAGACCGTGAGCATCTCTTCGAGTTCCTGCTGGGTGCAGCCCAGCTTGATCAATGCCTTGACGTGAAAGCCAATGCAGCCCGAGCAATGCTGGGTGATGCCGATGGCCAGGGCCATCAGTTCCTTGTGCTTGGCGCTGATAGCGCCCTCGGCCATGGAGGCACGCGCGAGTTGGCCGAAACCCTGCATGGCCTCGGGCTGCGACTTGCGCAGGGGCGCGAGGTTGGCGTTGATGTTCTGAATCAGGCTGGTGTGGTCAAAGGTGCTCATGCGGTTTCCCCATTTAAAAGTATCCTGTCACAAGCCGTGATTCTATACCCCGTGGGGTATAAAGCAAAGGGCCAAGCGACCAAAATCCTGAACGATCTAGCCCATACCGGTGCAGAATCTGGGAAAAATAAATTGCTCCATGAACGACGCCTTGAAGAACCTTGCCGCACACCGCACCCCACCGACGGCCATTGCGCCTATACGCAAATTCCGCTTGGCCGGCTACTTTGCGCTGGCCTGTTTGGTCGGCCTGCTGCTGGTGCTGGCGCCACTGCTTTATTTTTTTTGGCACTTTGAAACCCAGGCGCTGCAGGACCGCGAGACCCTGCGCAACGTCGCCATCACCCGCTCCTTCACCACCCAACTGTGGCCTTCCTATGCGGCCTATGTGCAGGGCGCGTCGCGCATGGACCTGCCGCAACTGACGCAAAATCCGGAAGCCACACGCTTGCGCCGCGATGTGCTGCAGCAGATGCAGGGGCTGGTAGAGGTGCGGCTGTATGACCTGCACGGGCTGACGGTTTTTTCCACCGATACGCGCCAGATTGGCGAGGACCGAAGCGGGGAGGCCGGCGTGCAAGGTGCCATCGCCGGCCAGGTGCTGAGCCATGTGCGCTTGGCCAACCAGGTCAACTCCACAGACAAGGACGCCCGCCGCCTGGTCTCCAGCTACCTACCGATACGCAGGAGCGCAGACCAGCAGCCACAGGGCGTGCTGGAGCTCAGCTCGGATGTGACCGCAGACATGGCACAGCTCGGCCACCGCACGCAGCAAATCAGTGCCGTGGCCTGTGGCGGTCTGGCGGCCTTCTACCTCTTTTTGTATTTCCTAGTGCGACGCGCCGACCGGGGCCTGCGCCGCCAGGCACAGAGCGAGAGCCAAGCCCTTGAAGCCCTGCTCAACCACCAGGCGCTGCACGATCCGCTGACCGGCCTGCCCAACCGAGAAAGCCTAGCCCGGCAAATGGATTCCCTGCTGCGCACCATGCAAGCCAGCAACCAAAAATGCGCGGTGCTCTGCCTGGGCCTAGACGGCTTCAAGGAGATCAACGACTCGGTGGGCCACCAGGTCGGCGATGCGGCCCTGCTCGAAGTTGGCCGGCGCCTAGAAACCGCATTTGGCGGCTCCGACATCACGGCCCGCATGGGAGGCGACGAGTTTGTGGTGACCATTGCCGCCTTCAACGCAGCAGTGGCTGTGGAGCGCATTGTGCTGGCGGTGGAACGAATCCAGCGGGCGGTGTCGGCCCAACCCATCATGTTCAGCGGCCACGACCTTTCGCTGACCGCCAGCGTGGGCGTGGCGATCTACCCGGACGATGGCAAAAGCGTGGCCGAGCTGCTGCAGGCCGCCGACATGGCGCTCTCGCACGCCAAGAAGGCAGGGCGCAACGGCTACCAGTTCCACACCGTGGGCATGAACGACCACGCACTGGCCATGCTGCGGGTGGAGCGCGATCTGCGCCGCGCCCTGGACGAGGACCAGTTTGTGCTGCACTACCAGCCCAAGATTGATTTGGAGACCGGCCAGATCACCGGTGCCGAGGCGCTGGTGCGCTGGGAGCATCCCACGCGCGGCCTGGTGGGGCCCGGCGAATTCATTCTGGTGGCCGAGGAGCGCGGCCTGATCGTGGCCCTGGGCGAATGGGTGATGCACGAGGCCTGCCGCCAGAACAAGGCCTGGCAACAGGCCGGCATGGCGCCACTGCCCATCGCTATCAATTTGTCGGCCGTGCACTTCCAGCAGAGCACGCTGCTGCGCGACGTGCAACAAACCCTGTACGACCATGCCCTGCCGGCGCGTTGCCTGGAACTGGAGCTGACCGAAAGCTCCATCCTGCAGGACACCCACATCACCATTGCCACCATGAACCGGCTCAAGGCCGTGGGCGTGATGCTGGCGCTGGACGACTTTGGCACCGGCTACTCCAGCCTGAGCCAGCTCAAGGGTCTGCCGCTGGACAACCTGAAGTTGGACCAGTCCTTTGTGCGCGGCCTGCCCGATGACAGCGACGACCTAGCCATCTGTACCGCCGTGATTGCCATGGGCCGAGCGCTAGGCCTGAAGGTGATTGCCGAGGGCGTGGAGTCCACCGAACAGTTGGCCGTGCTGCGCGCCCTGGGCTGCGATGTGGGCCAGGGCTATTTGTTTGCGCGGCCCCTGCCGGCCCCACAATTTTTGGACTTTGTGCAGCAGCATGGTGACGCCGAGGTCACCGCCTTTTCCCAACTGGGCCTCAGCACCCATTTTTGACCCGGCGGCAATCACGCCAACCAGCGCCATCTCTCGTAATTTGCAACGGTGGCCGGCATCGGTTTCAATGTTTCCAATGCTGTTCCGTTGGCTGCCGATTACACGGATAGGCCCGTTGCGCGAGCAACCCTTTTCGCTGGAGACTGTATGCGCACCATCAACCAGATGTTCCGGCTGCTCTTGGCGGCACTGTTATTGCCCGCGCTGTTTTTGGGCTATGCCCTGTACAAGGTGGGCAGCGTCAACAACGAAGTGGCGCAGCTCAACGTCAACCGCTATAACTCGTATTTGCTGGCCGACGAGTTGCGCCAGAGCTCGGACGACCTGACCCGACTGGCCCGGACCTATGTGGTCAGCACCGACCCGGAATGGGAAAAGCAGTACTTCGAGATTCTGGACATCCGCAATGGCAAGAAGCCGCGCCCCAACGGCTACGAAAAAATTTACTGGGACTTCCGCGCTGCCGGCACCGACCCTGGTCGCGGCACGGGCGAAACGGTGGCGCTGCAGGAGTTAATGCGGCGCGCGGGATTTACCGAGGCCGAGTTCGCCAAGCTCAAGGAAGCCCAGACCAATTCGGACGACCTGGTAAATACCGAGACCGTTGCCATGAACCTGGTCAAGGGGCAGTTGGCCGACGGCAAGGGGGGCTTTAGCGTGAAGGGGGAGCCCGATCTGCCCAAGGCACGCGCCATGATGCACGACAAGAACTACCACCTGTTCAAGGCCAAGATCATGAAGCCGGTGGATGAATTCTTGGGCCTGATGGACCAACGCACCAAACAGTCGGTGGACGATGCCGTGGCGCAGAAGAACCGCTGGTATGGCCTGCTGCTTGCGGCCATCGCGCTCCTGGGTTTGGTCGCCATTGCTTTCCTGCGCGACATGCGCAAGCAGCTTGCGCAATTGGTCACCGAGGTACGCTCGGGCGCCAATGGCGTGTCGCTTGCGGCCGCCGAAATTGCACAGGGCAATCAGGACCTGTCCGACCGAACCGAGGCACAGGCGGGCTCGTTGGAGCAAACCGCCTCCTCCATGGAACAACTGGGTTCACAGGTACAACAAAACGCACAGAGTGCCAGCCTGGCCAACCAATTGGCACAGAACGCGGCCACCGTGGCCCAACAGGGCGGCAATGTGGTGAGCGAAGTGGTGGAGACCATGAAGGGCATCAACGACAGTTCGCGCAAGATTGCCGACATCATTGGCGTCATCGATGGCATTGCCTTCCAGACCAATATCCTGGCCTTGAACGCGGCGGTGGAAGCTGCAAGGGCGGGTGAGCAGGGGCGTGGCTTTGCCGTGGTGGCCTCCGAGGTGCGAGCGCTGGCCGGACGCAGCGCGGATGCCGCCAAGGAGATCAAGTCGCTCATCAGCGACAGCGTGGAGCGTGTGGAGCAGGGCACCAGCCTGGTCGATAAGGCCGGAACCACCATGACAGAAGTGGTGAACGCGATCAAGCGGGTGACCGACATCGTGGGTGAAATCAGCAAGGCCAGCAACGAGCAGGCTGCCGGCGTTGCAGCGGTGGGCGAGGCCGTCACGCAGATGGACAGGGTCACCCAACAGAACTCCGCGCTGGTAGAACAAATAGCCGCTGCGGCCTCAGGCTTGCGCAGACAGGCAGGCGACTTGGTCAAGCTGGTCGATGTGTTCAGGGTATCCGACTCCGCCGGGGTTAGCGACGGGGCGCCTCCATCCTTGCGAAAACAGGGCATTGCCCCGCCCTTCAAAGGTACGGACAAAAGGGTGAATGCGCCCAAGCGGCCTGCTGCTGCGAAGACTGCCACTGCGGCGACATCTGCGCCTGTAGCCAAAGCACCAGCCACCAAGTCCGCTGATGGGGAATGGGAGACCTTCTAAACGGCGGCGCCCGCCCTATTCCGGCCTGACCTGCAGGGCTTCCAGAAAACGCGACACCATGTTGTAGGCGGCTATCACGCCGACAAGTTCCACCTGTGCCTGTGGCGAGCCCAGGGCCTTTTGCACGCGCCAGAAGCAGGCATCGCTTACCTGCACCTGGCGCGTCATCTCCAAGGTAAGTTGCAACACGGCGCGCTCGGCCTCGGTGAATAGCGTTGCGTCCTGCATGGCGGCGCCGTAGTCGGCCAGCCCATCGAGCTGGGCCTGCATACCGCCCGCTGCTAGCCATTCCGGCGCATGCTGCAGCAGTTCGTAGTCGGCGCGGTTGAGCACCGCCACAGCGCAAATCGCCAGCTCTCTGAGCCTGGCGTCCAGCGACAGGGCGTTGCGCACCGCGCCCAGAAAACCGTTCCAGCCCACCGCAAAGGCCGGGCTGTTGAGCAGCATGCGGTCCAGGTTGAGCAGAGTGCCACCACGCCTTTTGCGGATGGCCTCCACGACTTCGATTGGGGCGAGTTGGGCATCGGGCACGACGGGGATACGCGAAGGCGAGGAGGCAGCCGCTTGCGCGGCCTGCTCCGGGAGAGTCAAAGGGGCGTCGTTCATGCTCAGTCGATCGCTGCGACCAGTTCGGCGTCGTGGTGGCGCTGCTGCTCTTCCATCACCAGTTGGCCCAGCTCGCGCTTGAGGGTGTTGAACGCGGGCGAAGACGGATCGCGCAGGCGCGGCAAGTCCACCAGCAGATCGCGTTTGACGGTGCCGGGGCGGTAGGTCATCACCACAATGCGGTCGGCCAAATAAATCGCTTCTTCGATGCTGTGGGTCACAAAGATCACCGTCTTGCCCAGCTCTGCCCAGATGCGCAACAGCTCGTCTTGCAGGTTGCGCCGGGTGAGCGCATCGAGCGCGCCAAAGGGTTCATCCATCAGCAAAATGGGCGAGTCCAGCGCCAGAATGCGGGCGATCGCCACGCGCTGGCGCATGCCGCCCGACAGGTCTTTGGGATAGCGGTTGCGAAAATCGGTGAGGCCCAACTTGGCTAAGAGCGTGGCCACGGTGTCGCTGATTTGTGCTGCAGACACGCCCTTGATTTCCAGACCGAAGGCGATGTTTTTTTCCACCGTCATCCAGGGGAAGAGGGCGTATTCCTGGAACACCATGCCGCGGTCCGGGCCAGGGCCGGTCACCTCTTTTCCATCGGCGGTGATGCTGCCGCTGGTGGGCAGGGAGAAGCCGGCAATGGCATTGAGCAGCGTGGACTTGCCGCAGCCCGAGGGACCGAGCAGGCAGACGAACTGGCCTTGGGGAATATCGAGCGCGATGTCTTTCAAGGCGACAACCTCACGCTCGGCGCTGGCAAATATTTTGTTAACGCCCTTCACGGCTATATGCGATGCGCTCATGTCAATGCTCCAGACCACGGTGCCAGCGCAGCAAATAGTTATTCAGCTTGTTCACGCCCATGTCGATGGCCAGGCCCAGCATGCCGATGCTGATCATGCCGGCGATGATTTTGTCGGACCAGAAATACTCACGCGCCTCCAAAATGCGAAAGCCCAGGCCGTTGTTCACCGCAATCATCTCGGACACGATCACCACGATGAAGGAGGTGCCGATACCAATGCGCACGCCCGACAAAATGTAGGGCACCGAGGCCGGCAGGATCACGCGCAAAAACAGCGTGCGCTGGTTGGCGCCCAGGTTGCGTGCGGCGCGCAGGTAGATGCCGTCCACATGGCGCACACCGGCAATGGTGTTGATCAGCACCGGAAAGAAGGCGCCTATGCTGATCAGAAAAATGGCCGGCGGATTGCCCAGCCCGAACCACAAAATCGCCAGCGGGATATAGGCAATCGGCGGGATGGGGCGCAGCACCTGCGCCAGCGGATTGAGCCAGGCATAGACGCGCGGGCTCGCACCCATGGCCAGGCCCAGCGGCAGGGCCAGACCGGCACCAATCGCAAAACCCACCACGACCCGGAACATGCTGCCAGTGGCGTCCAGAATCAGCTCGCCCGAGATGACCCAGGCCAGCCAGTTGCCGCCGGTTTCCGCAAACGACTTGGGTGGCAGCAGGTAGGCGACCCAGCGCGTCACCACCGCCCAGGGCGAGGGCAGCACATGCTCGTTGACCCAGCCCAGGGAGGACACGGTGTGCCAGATGGCGATCAGGGCTATGGGCACAATGAACCCGGCGCCCATCTCGCGCCAATGAAAGGGTTTGCGCATGGCGGCTTACTTCACGCCGAGGGACTTCTTGGCCGCATCCAATAGGTCGGTCTTGACCCAGTCGGTCGCCACCGGGGGCTTGTCCATCTTGCCAATGCCGTACTTCACCATCAGGTCGGTGGAGACCTGGATGTGCGCGGGCGTGATGTCAAAGCTGTAGGGCGAGTTGCCAATGGCGTCGTCAAAGTCGTCTTTGGTAATCTGGCCCTTGAACAGGGTTTGCGTGACAAACTTTTCGGCCACGGCCTTGTTGTCGATAAAGGTTTTTGTCGCCTCAACAAAGCAGCGCATGAACTTTTCGGCCAGCGGGCGGCGCTCCTTGTAAAACTTTTCCGTCATCACCAGGGTGCGTACCGGCTCGCCAATGGGCGTGTCGTAGGGCTTGAGGATTTCCACGCCAAAGTTCTTGTTCAGCGCCTGCGAGGCCTGGGGCTCGGTCTGCATGATGGCGTCCAGGTTCTTGCCGATCAGGGCGGCATTCAGATCTGGGTAGCCCAAATAAATCAGCTGCACGTCCTTGCCGGGCGCGTCAGAAGACGAGAGGCCGTTTTGCCCCAGCTCGGTGGCCAGCAGCAGCTCCTGGATGCTGCCGCGCGTCACACCGACTTTTTTGCCCTTGAGGTCCTTCACCGTCTTGATGCCGGCGTCCGGCCGCGCCACCAGCCGCGCGCCGCCCTTGGCGAAACCGGCCACGATATAAATCGGAATGCCCTTGGCACGGCCCGAGATGGCGGCCTCGGACGCGGTGGCACCCACGTCGAGCTCACCGGCAATGATGGCCTGCATCACATCCAGACCCTTGGCAAAGGTGCTCTCCTGCACCTGGATGCCGCACTTGGGCGCGATTTCCTTGATGTAGGAGACGGCGGCAAAGTGGGCCAGCTTGAGGTTGCCCAGGCGGATCACGTCATCGGCGGCATGGGCAGAAAAGCTCGCAAGCGAGGCGCAGGCCAGCAGGCCCACAGCAAGGGGTTTGAACATGGTATGTCTCCGTTGATTTGAGTGGCATGCACAGGCACACACTTATGAACCTATTCTGCACTGCGGCGGATGACCGCGCATCTGTATAAGTACCTATGGCCAGTGGCTGCTGCGCTGGAGTGACAAGGCCCCAAGCCTTAAGCCTGCTGCACCGGCACGCGCATGTCGTCCAGGTAGTCGTGCGCGATATTGATGCTGGACGCCACGCCCACATGCGCCAACTGGTGCGCCAACCAGTGCGAGGTGCAGCGTTTGCCCAGGTCGCGCAGTTGGTAGATCAAGGGGGCATCGGTCTGCGCCTTGGTGGAGGCAGGATAGTTGTCGAGCTCCAGGCCACCATCGATGCGGTGCATCAGTACATCCTTGTAGCGCGCCGGGTCCAGCTTGCCCTCGGCCAGCAGGCGCTTCACAAAGTCGATGGCGCGCATCTCCGCGATCAGGGCGGAGTTGAAGGTGATCTCGTTGAGCCGGTCCAGAATGTCGGCCGCCGAGGTCGGCAGGCTGTTGCGGCGCAGCGGGTTGATCTGCACCAGCAACACATCGCGGCTTTGGCAGTCATAGACCAGGGGGTGAATCGCCGGGTTGCCGGAAAAGCCGCCGTCCCAGTAAGACTCGCCCTCGATCTCGACGGCGCGAAACACCGTGGGCAGGCAGGCCGAGGCCATCACGGCCTTGGCGGTGAGGCGCTTGCCGGAGAAGATTTCGGCCTTGCCGGTGCTGACCTTGGTGGCCAGCACAAACACCTTGACGCCCTTGAAGGCGGCCAGCCGCTCAAAGTCGATTTGTTGTTCCAGAAAATCGTGCAGCGGATTGATGTCCAGCGGATTGGTCTGGTAGGGCGAAAAGGACTTGCCCCAAAAACCGGTCAGGGCGTCGCTCACCATCTGGCCGGGCGACTGCTGGCCGGTCATGGCGGCCAGGCCACCAAACAGCAGGTCAAAGGGCACGCGCTGGGCGCTGGAGATGCTGTTTTGCAAGGCGCCCATGGACACCACGCCGTCCCAGAAGGCGCCCAGTGACGCACGGGCCGATTGGCGCTGCTCGGCTGGCGACTTGCCCTGGGCCTGTGCCAGGCCATGCGCCATGGCCACCGCATTCATGGCACCGGCGCTGGTGCCGCTGATGCCCTCAAAGCCCAGGCGGCCATCTTCGAGCAGGGTGTCTAGCACTCCCCAGGTGAAGGCGCCGTGCGAGCCGCCACCCTGCAGGGCCAGATTGACCCTTCCTTGGGCTGAGGGAGAGGAGGTGTGCTGACTGCTCATGGCTTCGCTTTATGGGATTTCAAGAACCGGATTATTGCTGCTTGTGCAATGCACCACTGTGGGCAGTGCTGTTTTTCAGGGCGGGCAATAACCTTACAGTCCTGCATCTGCAGGCAGATGCGCCGTTCCCTCTGGATGCGGCAACCAGACCCACCTGCTACCACCCAAAAAAAGGATAACAACCATGAAACTCTTGCACATCGACTCCAGCGTTCTGGCCGACAACTCGGTATCGCGCAAACTGACCGCCCAAATCGTGGCCGAATGGAGCGCCAACCACGCAGGCACCAGCGTGTCCTACCTGGACCTGGCCATCCAGGCCCCCAGCCACCTGTCGGCCGACTCGCTGGGCTTTCGTCTGCCCGCAGGCGCCGACATGAGCGAGGTGCAAAAGGCCGAGAACGCCATCTCCGAAGCCCTGGTGCAGCAGTTTCTGGACGCCGATGTGATTGTGGTCGGTGCGCCGCTCTACAACTTCTCTATCCCCAGCCAGCTCAAGGCCTGGATTGACCGCGTGGCACAGGTTGGCCGCACCTTCCAATACACCGCCACAGGCCCCCAGGGTCTGGCCGGTGGCAAGACCGTGATCGTGGCCTCCACCCGCGGCGGCATGTATTCCACAAGCGAAGGTGGACGCGCCATGGAACACCAGGAAAGCTATCTGCAAACCGTGTTCGGCTTCTTTGGTGTGACCGATGTGCGCATCGTGCGCGCCGAAGGTCTGGCCACGGGTGACGCCGGCAAGGCACAGGCCCTGGCCTCGGCCGACACCGACATCAAGTCGGTCACCGCCGCCAATGCGGCCCAGGTGGTTCAGGCAGCCTAAGCGGCCTGCGCCGCAGCGCACCACGTGGCAAGCGAAAGCCCGGCATTGCAGCGCTGCAGTGCCGGGCTTTTCGCCTTTTCAAGCAGGGCGCAATTGCGACAACCGGGCACTTTGGGCGCAGACCATAATCGACCTTCACTCACCGGAGATGCCTATGGTCCACCCGTCAGCCGCAGCTGCCCCTTCTGTTCCGGATTACCAGGATTTCCTTGCGGCATTCCAAGCCGGCAGCCTGAACAACAAGTTCGCTGGAGACTTTGAAAAGGGCATGAACGCGGCCATCGAATGCTGCGACAGCCACGCCCAGTCGGGCCACGTGGCGCTGTACTGGGAGGGGCAGGACGGGCGCAGGAGCAGCCACACCTTTGAAGAGCTGAAAGAGGCATCCTCGCGCTTTGCCAATTTTTTGGTCGGCCAGGGCGTGCAGCCGGGTGACCGTGTGGCCTGCCTGCTGCCCCGCATTCCGGAACTGATGGTGGTGATTTTGGGCACCTGGCGCGCAGGGGCCGTCTACCAACCGCTGTTCACCGCCTTTGGTCCCAAGGCGATTGAATACCGCGTCGCGGCCAGCGATGCCAAGCTGATCGTCACGGACAGCAACAACCGTCCCAAGCTCGATGAGGTGCCCAACTGTCCGGCCATCGTCACCATTGCCGGGGTCACTCCACTTGCCGCGGGTGACCTTGATTTCCACTCCCAACTGGCACGCCACAGCGCCAGCTTCACGCCGGTCATGCGAACGGCCGACGACGCCTGCATGATGCTGTTCACCTCCGGCACCACGGGCCTCGCCAAGGGTGTGGCCGTGCCCAACAAGGCGCTCAAGGCCTTCTACATGTACATGCGCTACGCCGTGGATTTACGCGTCGAAGATTCGTACTGGAATATTGCCGACCCGGGCTGGGCCTATGGCCTCTATTACGCGGTGATCGGCCCGCTGCTGATGGGCCACGCCACGCTGTTTTACGAGGGAGCGTTCACGGTGGAAAGTACCTACCGCGTGATCCGGACATACGGCGTCACCAACCTGGCCGGCGCACCCACGGCCTACCGGCTGCTGATTGCCGCTGGCGGCGACAAGGCCAGCGCAGTCAAGGGACAGTTGCGCGTGGCCAGCAGTGCCGGCGAGCCGTTGAATCCGGAAGTCATACGTTGGTTCCAAGAGAACCTGGGCTGCCCGGTAAACGACCATTACGGCCAGACAGAAGTGGGCATGGTGCTGTGCAACTTCCACGGCCTGCGCCACACCGTGCGCCCCGGCTCTGCGGGCTATTCGCTTCCCGGCTTTCGCATGGTGGTGGTCAATGACGAGGGCGTGGAGTTGCCGCCCGGCCAGCAGGGCACGCTGGCGGTGGACCGCGAAGCCTCCAGCCTGTATTACTTTGCTGGCTATTGGAAGGCGAACACCCCCGGCTTTGTCGGCAAGTACTACCTGACCGGCGACACCGTGGAGATGGACGCCAGTGGCAACATCGCCTTTGTCGGACGCGGCGACGACATCATCACCTCGGCCGGTTACCGGATCGGGCCGTTCGATGTGGAGAGCTGCCTGATCGAGCACCCAGCTGTGGCCGAGACCGCCGTCATCGGCAAACCCGACCCCGAGCGCACCGAAATCGTCAAGGCCTTTGTGGTGCTAAAGGAAGGCTACACTGCCAGCCCGGCCCTGGCCGAGGAGTTGCAGCAACTGGTGAAGCACCGGTTGGCCGCACATGCCTATCCGCGCGAAGTGCAGTTTGTCTACGAATTGCCCAAGACCCCCAGCGGCAAGATCCAGCGCTTTCTGCTGCGCCAGCAGGAGAGCGGCAAGAATGACGTTTAACTCAACCATCAAAGTACCCCCATGATTTCCAAAAACAAATTGATTGCAAGCTGCTTCGCCCTGCTGCTGGCCTGCGCGGCCAACGCCCGCGACGTGGTGATTGACGTGCGCACCGCACAAGAGTTTCAAGCGGGCCATGTGGAGGGCGCGCTCAACCTGCCGTACGACAGCATAGGCCAGGAGGTTGCCAAGGCGAAGGTCAACAAGGACGACCACGTCATCCTGTACTGCCAGTCGGGCCGCCGCTCCGGTGTAGCCATGGGCACGCTCAAGGGCCTGGGCTTTTCCAATGTCGAAAACTACGGCGGCCTTGAGCAGGCCCAGAAGCGACTGCAAAAGCCATAACTAGCGCGCTGCACCATGTAAAAGGCCTTCACCGGTTTCTGCGGTGAAGGCCTTTTGTCTAGCGGGCTGCGGAAGTTTTACAGCAGCGAGTCAGCCGGCACGTAGGTCTTGCCAAGGGCCAGTGCAACGGCTTCGTAGGTGACCCGGCCTTCGGCCACATTCAGGCCATTTTTCAGGTGCACATTGTCCTTGAGCGCCTGCTTCCAACCCTTGTTGGCCAGCGTGACGGCGTGGCCAATGGTGGCGTTGTTCAGGGCAAAGGTAGAGGTGCGGGCCACAGCGCCCGGCATATTGGCCACGCAGTAATGCACCACGCCATCCACCACAAAGGTGGGGTCGGCATGCGTTGTGGCATGCGAGGTCTCAAAGCAGCCCCCCTGGTCAATCGCCACGTCCACCAGCACCGCGCCCTTTTTCATCTTGCCGACCATGGCGCGGGTCACCAGCTTGGGTGCGGCGGCGCCGGGGATCAGCACGCCACCAATCACCAAGTCGGCGTCGAGCACGGCTTCTTCCACGGTTTGTACGTTGGAATACACGGTGTGGATGCGGTTGCCAAAGATCAGGTCGAGCTGGCGCAGGCGGTCGATGTTCTTGTCGAGCACCGTCACGCGGGCGCCCATGCCCACGGCCATTTGCAAGGCGTGGGTTCCGACCACACCGGCACCCAGGATCACGCAATGCGCCGCTGGCACGCCGGGCACACCGCCGAGCAACACGCCCATGCCGCCCTTGGATTTTTCAAGGTGTGCGGCACCGGCCTGTATGGCCATGCGACCGGCCACTTCGCTCATGGGAGCCAGGAGGGGTAGACCGCCGCCGGGGCCGGTGATGGTCTCATACGCAATGCAGATGGCGCCGGATTGGATCAGCGCTTCGGTCTGCTCAGGGTCTGGAGCCAGGTGCAAGTAGGTGTACAGAATCTGGCCGGGGCGCAGCATGGCGCATTCCTGCGGCTGGGGCTCCTTGACCTTGACGATCATCTCGGACGCCGCGAACACTTCGGCAGCGGTGGCGGTCAGCGTGGCACCGGCGGCTAGGTAGTGTTCATCGGAGAGGCCGATGTCGGCTCCAGCGCCGGTTTGCACCAGCACCGCATGGCCTTGGGAGGTCAGCTCGCGCACACTGGCCGGGGTCAGGCCGACGCGGTATTCGTGGTTCTTGATTTCCTTGGGTAGTCCGATGCGCATGCTGTGCTCCTGGGTTGTTTGTTGGAACTGGGCAGTGTGCCTGCGGGCTTGTCCCTTGCAAACAGGGACGCGCGGCTTTGGCCCTGTAGTAGCAGTGCTAATGCAAGCCACAGCCCGGATGGCCTCCGACAGCCACAGGGAGCGCTGCGCTGGCGGCTACTTTTTGGTCGCCGTAATCATCTGGAAATTGCTGAAGAAGTAGGTGTTGCGCACCACCGTCCATTCGCCAATCGACTGCAGGTAATGGACCGGATCTTCCTTGTCCCACAGGGCCAGGCCATAGGGCTCAAACACCTTGAAATAGAGCCAGCTAAAGGCGCGCAGCACCGCGATGCGCGGGCGGTGGAACTCGCCGATGTAGAGCTTGCCGCCCTGTTTGAGTACGCGGCTGGCCTCGCTCAAAGCCCGGGCCTTGAGCGGGTGGGGCAACTCGTGCAGCAGGAAAAAAAGCACATTCACATCCACCGAGGCGTCGGGCTGCTGCATGGCGGTGGCGTCTTCGGAGATATAGCGAATCTTGCCCTCGAAGGGCTGCAGCTTGCCCTGGGCATTGAGCAGTTCGTTGTGCACGATGTCGCTGATCAGGACCTCGCTGGTGCCGGACTGCACGGCCGCCTCCACCACGCGGGGGATGACATTGCCAAAGGCGCAAGAGGTGATCAGCATCTTCTTGCCGGTCAGGTTCAGGCGCTGCAGATCGCTCACCATGCGCGAGACCAGGCGGTGGTACTGAAACAAAAGAATGGCGGAAATGACCGGCTGGTAGTCCACCAGTTTGATCAGCCGCATGTTCGAGTAGAGGGGATACACATGCGAAGCGGCGCTCTGCGTGGGTGACAGGCTGCGCAGCAGCAACGCGCCGCGCGTCAGCACAAAGAAAAACAGAGCGGTCAGCGACAGCAACGTGGCGAGTGCAAAAAACGCCGTCCAGACAAAAGTCGTCATTTATTTATGGGCTGGGTAGCCTGGTTGTTGTCCACGAGAACGTCCTCGAAGGTTCATTCTAGGTCTCTGGGTCTGGCCTCAGCGGTAGGTCGCCAAGTGAATATTGGTCTCGGTGCTGCGAATACCGCTGATCAGCCGGATGCGCTCCAGGATTTCGGACAGCTCGGTCATGCTGCGGGCCTCGATGGCCGCGAGCAGATCCCAGCGGCCATTGGTGTCATGCAGTTCGGACACGCCCGGCTCGCCCAACAGGCTGCTAATCACCAGTCGGGTCTGGTTGCCCTCTACCAGCACCCCCATCCAGGCGCGTATGCGCTCGGTCTCCACATCCGGGCGCAGGCGCACCGTGTAGCCGTGGATGACGCCGCTGTCTTCCAACTTGCGCAAGTGGTTGGTGACGGTGCCGCGCGAGACCTTGAGCTTGTGCGCCAGGTCGGCCACGTTCATGCGGGCGTTTTGCCGCAGCAGGGCAATCAGTTCCTTGTCGGTCTCATCCATGGCGGTTCACCTTGTTCATTTCGTCAGTAATGTCTGCCATTTTGGCAAGGAGATGCTGTTTTGTATACGTTATTGGTGATTTCCATTCACACCGCTAGCCAGCAAACTAGCGTCATCACCGATTGAGGAGCGACACCATGAACTACCTAAGCAAACAAGCAAGCCATATTCCCACCGCCTTTCTGAGCCCGCAGCATGTGGCCGAAATTGTGCAGACGCGGGGCCTGGCTGCGGTATTTGCCGGCATGGCAGAGGCCATACGCTACGACTTTTTGCGCTGGGAAGAATTTGACAAGTCGGCCCGCGTGGCCAACCACTCGGCCAAGGGCGTGATCGAACTGATGCCCATCGCCGATGCCAAAACCTACAGCTTCAAATACGTCAATGGCCACCCCGGCAATACCCAGCGCGGCCTGTCCACCGTCATGGCCTTTGGCGTGCTGGCCGATGTGGACACCGGTGTCCCCCTGCTGGTGAGCGAACTGACGCTGACCACGGCGCTGCGTACCGCCGCCACCTCGGTGATGGCGGCACAGGCCCTGGCCCGTCCGGACAGTCGGGTCATGGCGCTGATCGGCAACGGCGCACAAAGCGAATTCCAGGCCCTGGCCTTTCACCACCTGATGGGCATTGAAGAGCTGCGCCTGTACGACATCGACCCGGTGGCCACCGCCAAGCTGATGCGCAACCTCAGCAGCACCAAGCTGCGCCTGGTGAAGTGCAGCAGCGCTTCTGAGGCCGCCCTTGGTGCCGACATCATCACCACCGTCACGGCCGACAAGACCAAGGCCACCATCATCACCCCCGATATGGTGGCGCCCGGCATGCACATCAACGGCGTGGGCGGCGACTGCCCCGGCAAGACCGAGCTGCATGCCGATGTGCTGCGCCTGGGCCCGGTGTTTGTGGAGTACGCGCCGCAGTCGCGCGTGGAGGGCGATGTGCAACAGATGCCCGCCGACTTCCCCGTCACCGAACTCTGGCAGGTGCTCAAGGGCAGCGCCATGGGTCGCAGCAATGCCGAACAGGTCACGGTGTTTGATTCGGTGGGCTTTGCGCTGGAGGACTATTCGGCCCTGCGCTTCATGCGCGAGCAGTCGATTGCGCTGGGCATTGGCGAGCCGCTGCCCCTGATCCCCGCACTGGCCGATCCCAAGGACCTGTTCTCGGTGCTGGGAACGGCCGCACCAACGGCGCCACACAGCCGCGCTCGTGGCCTACTCGGGGTCCATGACGCGCCCCATTTTTGATTTTTTGCTGTTGCCGGAGTTTTCCTTCATAGGCTTTGCCGCCTTGGTAGAACCCCTGCGCATTGCCAACCGCTTCCAGCCAGACGCCTACCGCTGGCGCATGGTGGGCGTCGATGGCCAACCGGTCACGGCCAGCAACGGCATTGACCTGCACCCGCAGGCAAGGCTCTCGGACGCCAGCGAGGCGAACGTGGTGTTTGCCATCGCCAGCTTCAACCCCTTGGCCCACTACACACAAGCCCTTGGGCGCTTGCTGCAACAGCGGGTGCAGCAGGGCGCAAGCCTGGGGGCCATAGACACCGGCTGCTTTGTGCTGGCCGAGGCAGGGCTGCTCCAGCGCGAGAGTGTGACGCTGCACTGGGAGGCGGTGCCCGCGTTTCAGGAGCGCTACCCGCTGGTACATGTTCAAGGCGAGGCGCGCTTTACGCTGTCACCCACGCTCATGACCTCGGCCGGCGCCATGGCCAGCGTGGACCTGATGCTCGAAGTGATCAGCCGCGACCACGGCCATGCGCTGGCGCTGCGGGTGTCCGAGCAACTGGTGAGCGGCTGGGTGCGCGACCGCGCCGACCACCAGCGCCTGCAAATCTCGGTGCGCTACAAGGTGCACAACGCCAAGGTGGTGCAGGTGATTGAGCGCATGGAGCTGCATATCGAGTCGCCCCTGTCCTGCGACGCATTGGCCGGCCCGATTGGCGTGACCAGGCGACAGTTGGAGCGCCTTTTTCAGGACCATCTGAACGTGAGTCCGCTGCAGTTTTATTTGTGCCTGCGCTTGGAGCGCGCCCGCCATTTGCTGCGCCAAAGCAGCATGGGCATCATCGAGATTGGGCTGGCCTGCGGCTTTGCTTCGGCCTCGGCCTTTTCGCGTGGCTACCGGCGCCAGCATGGGATGGCGCCCAGTGAAGACCGCAAGGAAAGGCCGCAGCGGCAGTGAACCGGTGCGGCCTTTGGGTCCAACTATTCGCTGCTGAGCGTGCGCTCAATGCGGCGGTCGGGAAGCAACCACATACCGGCCACGGACAGCATGATCAGACCCGCAACCAGGGTTTGATCGACAAGTGCCAGTGGAATAGCCAGCACATAGCCCACTACAGAAATTTTGCCCTTCCAATCCTTGCCAACCGCCTGCGACAGGACCGAGTCTTTGCCGTGCGTTTTGATGATCTGCAACTGCAGCAAGAAATAGCTGGAGCCACACAGCAAAAGATCCAGCGCATACAGCGCCATGGGGGTGGAGGCAAAGTGGTTTTCACCCATCCAGGCAGCGGTGAAAGGCATCAGCGAGAGCCAGAACAGCAGATTCAAATTAGCCATCAGAATCGGGCCGTTCACACGCTTGATGGTGTGCAGCAAATGGTGGTGGTTGGTCCAGTAAATGCCGACGTTGGCAAAGCTCAGCACATAGCTCAGAAAGATGGGCCACAGCGGTATCAGGTCGCTGAGGTGCTCGCCATGCGGCACCTTGATCTCCAGCACCATGATGGTGATGATGATGGCGATCACGCCATCGCTAAAGGCTTCGAGGCGGCTCTTGTTCATGCTGCTTTTCCATTGCGTGGTTGCGAAAAGGCTGGATACTGAGGGCGTTTGAAGACCCAGGCCTGTGGGTTTGTTCGGGGCCATACCCTTGGCACCTTAAAATCCGCCATGACCTCCACTGTTGCCGCCCCCCTCACCACCCACGACACCACCCGCATCGATGACACGCGCATAGGCGCGGTGCGGCCCTTGATCACTCCCGCCCTGCTGGAAGAAAAGCTGCCGGTACCGCAGGCCGCGCAAGCCTTGGTGGAAAGCAGCCGCGCCGCCATCTCGCGTGTGCTGCATGGCACGGACGACCGGCTGATCGTGGTGGTGGGCCCCTGCTCCATCCACGACCACGACCAGGCCATGGAATATGCGCGGCAATTGAAAGTGCAGGCCGAGGCGCTGAAGGACGATTTGCTGATCGTGATGCGCGTGTACTTCGAGAAGCCGCGCACCACCGTGGGCTGGAAGGGCTACATCAACGACCCGCATCTGGACGGCAGCTTTGCCATCAACCAGGGCCTGGAGATGGCGCGCAAGCTGTTGCTGGAAATACTGGAGCGGGGCCTGCCAGTGGCCACCGAATTTCTGGACCTGCTGAGCCCGCAATTCATCAGCGAACTGGTGAGCTGGGGCGCCATCGGCGCGCGCACCACCGAGAGCCAGAGCCACCGCCAATTGGCCAGTGGTTTGAGCTGCCCGGTGGGCTTCAAAAACGGCACCGACGGCGGCCTGAAAGTCGCCAGCGATGCGATCCAAGCGGCACAGGCTTCGCACGCTTTTATGGGCATGACCAAGATGGGCCAGGTGGCCATTTTTGAGACGCGTGGCAACAACGACTGCCATGTGATCCTGCGCGGCGGCAAGCAGACCAACTATGCAAAGGCCGATGTGGATGCGGCCTGCACCCTGCTCAAGGGCGCGGGCTTGCGCGAACAAGTAATGGTCGATGTCAGCCATGCCAACAGCAGCAAGCAGCACCAGCGCCAAATCGTGGTGGCGGCCGATGTGGCAGCGCAGATCGCAGCGGGCGACAGCCGCATCACCGGCATCATGATCGAAAGCCATCTGGAAGAAGGCCGCCAGGACATAGTCCCCGGCGTGCCGCTCAAGCACGGCGTGTCGGTGACCGACGCCTGCATCAGCATGGCGCAAACCGTGCCGGTGCTGCAAGAGCTGGCGGCTGCGGTGCGGGCACGGCGGGGATGAGCAACGCGTACTTGGCCGCTTGAACCTTCACGATGGCGGGCGGCGGTGCAAGGGCCACGTCGTGGCTTACTGACTGGGGTGGACCCAGTTCTCCACTTCGAGCGCAGGCACGCGCACAAACTCCGACATGTTGTTCGTCACCAGCACCAAGCCCTCGCTGCGTGCGTGGCCTGCAATGTGCAGGTCATTCACTCCTATGGGTTGGCCGATTTTTTCCAAGGCGGCACGGATGGCACCGTAGTGCTGGGCGGCCTTGGCGCCATAGGGCAGAACGTGCAGGCGGCTGCAAAAGTCCTCGATGGCGGACAGGTTCTCGCTCACGCGGCTGCTTTTTTCCGCGCCGTGCAAGAGTTCGGCCAGGGTGATGGAGGAAATTGCCATGCGGCTGGCGTTGGCGTTGAAGGTAGACAGCACCTCGACGGGACGCCGCTTCAATACGTAGATGACGATGTTGGTGTCTAGCAGGTAGCGCAGCATCAGAGCGCTTCTCGCTCCGGTTGGTGCTGATTGGCGCGCTCGGGCAGGAAGTCGTCGCTCACAGCGGGACCGCCCAGGAAGAAGCTGTCCCAGGTTTGGCCGAGGGGGGCGATGATGCGCTCGTTGCCCCTGGCGCGTATTTCTACCTTGTGCACACCCTCGGGCAGGCGCACGTCCAACGGTAGGCGCACAGCCTGGGTACGGTTGTTGACGAAAACAGTGCCGATGGACATGCCTATCTCCTTGCGAGGACGTATATGGCGATTGTATATTGCACCCCGGGCGCGTTCCATTCAGCGCTGACTGAAGGCCCGCTGCCCAACCGAGATTGCAGGCGCACCACAACCAAGAAACCTATTTCTTCTTGTTGTACACGTCCACGCACACAGCCGCCAGCAGCACCAGGCCCTTGATCACCTGCTGGTAGTCGATGCCTATGCCCATGATGGACATGCCGTTGTTCATCACGCCCATGATGAAGGCGCCTATCACCGCGCCCAGCACCTTGCCGACACCGCCCGAGGCGGAAGCTCCACCGATAAAGCAGGCGGCAATCACATCGAGCTCGAAGCCGAGGCCGGCCTTGGGGGTGGCGGTGTTCAAGCGCGCGGCAAAGATGAGGCCGGCCAGGGCCGAGAGCACGCCCATGTTGATGAAGGTGTAGAAGGTCAGGCGTTCGGTCTTGATGCCCGAGAGGCGCGCCGCCTTCTCGTTGCCGCCCAGCGCGTAGATGCGCCGGCCCAAGGTAGTGCGCGAGGTGACAAAGTCGTACACCAGCATCAAGAGCAGCATGACGATCAGCACATTGGGCAGGCCCTTGTAGGAAGCCAGCATGTAGCTAAAGCCTGCGATCATGCCGGCGAACACCAGGTTCTTGGCCATGAACAAAACAGCGGGCTCACTCTCCATGCCGTGTTTGACGCGTTCGGCGCGACCGCGCACCTTGCTCACCAGCAGCACCAACGCCATCAAAATACCCGCAATCAGCGAGGTGACGCGCATCGTCTCGCCCGCAAACGGGTCCGGAATAAAGCCGGTGCTGAGCAACTGGAAGTCGTCCGGAAAGGGCCCGACCGACGAACCCTCCAGCACCGCCAGGGCCAGGCCCTTGAACACCAGCATGCCGGCCAGCGTGACGATGAAAGAAGGTATCTTGTAGAAGGCCACCCAGTAGCCCTGCGCTGCGCCAATCACACCGCCTAGCACCAGACAGATCATGGCGGCGGGCACAAAGTGCATGCCGTGGTTGACCATCAACACCGCCGCCACCGCGCCTACAAAACCGCTGACCGAACCCACCGACAAATCGATGTGGCCCGCCACAATCACCAGCAGCATGCCCAGCGCCATGACGATGATGTAGCTGTTTTGCAAAATCAAATTGGTCAGGTTGAGCGGCTGAAACAGCGTGCCATTGGTCTGGATCTGGAAGAAGACCATGATGACCACCAAGGAGAGCAGCAGACCGTATTCGCGCAGGTTGTTTTTCAGAAAAGTCAGACCACCGGTGGCTTGCTCGGGCGTTATTGTTTGGGTTGCCATTTTTAGTTCACTCCTGATGTCACGATAGATCGCATAATTTTTTCCTGGGTCGCCTCAGCGGCTGTGAATTCGGCGACAAATTTTCCTTCGTTGAGAACGCAAATGCGGTCGCACATGCCCAGCAGTTCGGGCATTTCGCTGGAGATCATCAGCACGCATTTACCCTCGGCAGCGAGCTGCGCAATGATGGTGTAAATCTCGTACTTGGCGCCCACGTCGATGCCGCGCGTCGGCTCATCCAAAATGAGTACCTCGGGGTCGGAAAAAAGCCATTTGGCCAGCACCACTTTTTGCTGGTTGCCGCCCGACAAATTGACGGTGCGCGCAAACACATCGGGGCTGCGGATATTGAGCTTGCGCCGGTAGTCCTCGGCCACCTTGAACTCGCGGCCTTCGTCGATCACGGCCTTGGTGGACACCGCTTTCAGGTTCGCCAGCGTGGTGTTCCAGGCAATGGTTTCGTCCAGCACCAGGCCGTAGCCCTTGCGGTCTTCGGTGACATAGGCGATGCGGTTGTCGATGGCTTTTTGCACCGTACTGGTATCGACCTTTTTGCCGTGCAAAAAAACTTCGCCGCTGATGTCGCGGCCATAGGTCTTGCCAAAGATGCTCATCGCCAGCTCGGTGCGACCCGCGCCCATCAGGCCGGCAATGCCGACGATCTCGCCGCGGTTCACATGCAGGTCCACGCCCTTGATGACCACGCGCTCGGGGTGCACGTCGTGGTGGACCTTCCAGTTTTTCACCTCGAACACTTTGCCGCCAATGTCGGGCGTGCGCTTGGGGTAACGGTCGGCCATCTCGCGGCCCACCATGTGGCGTATCACCTGGTCTTCGCTGATCTTGGTTTCCCGGCAGTCGAGCGAGGCCACAGTGGCGCCATCGCGCAGCACAGTGATGCTGTCGGCCACCTTGGAAATTTCGTTGAGCTTGTGCGAGATCAGGATGCAGGTAATGCCCTGGCGCTTGAGCTCCAGCAGCAGCTCCAACAGGGCATCGCTATCGGTCTCGTTCAGGCTGGCGGTGGGCTCGTCCAGGATCAGGAGCTTGACTTCCTTGGACAGAGCCTTGGCAATTTCTATGAGCTGCTGCTTGCCCACACCGAGGTTGGTAATCAGCGCGTTGGGGGACTCTTTGAGGCCGACTTTTTTCAGCAGGGACTGGGTCTTCACAAAGGAAGTGGTCCAGTTGATGATGCCTGCGCTGGCCTGTTCATTGCCGAGAAAAATGTTCTCGGCAATCGACAGCAGGGGCACGAGTGCGAGCTCCTGGTGAATGATGATGATGCCTCTGTGCTCGCTGTCGGCAATGCCTTTGAAGCGGCAGTCCTGGCCCAAAAATTTGATCTGGCCTTCGAAGTCGCCGTCCGGGTAGACGCCGGAGAGCACCTTCATCAGCGTCGATTTGCCGGCGCCGTTTTCGCCGACGATGGCGTGGATCTCGCCCGGCTTGACGCTCAGGTTGACGTCGCTTAAAGCGCGTACACCGTGGAACGACTTTTTGATTCCACGCATTTCAAGAATGGGTTCTGCCATGGCCTTGCCTGTCTTTGCAAATTGAAATTAAAAAGGCCCTGTGCAGCTGCGCACAGGGCCTCTTGCTCTAGCCCAAATACGCCATTACTTCAGCTGCTCTTCCTTGATGTAGCCACTGCCAACCAGAACGGCCTTGTAGTTGGAAAGATCCACTGGAACGGGTTTGAGCAGGTAGGAGGGAACGACCTTGACCTTGTTGTTATAGGTCTTGGTGTCGTTGATCTCGGGCGTCTTGCCGCTCAAAACCGCGTCCACCAAATTGGCGGTCACCTTGGCGAGTTCACGTGTGTCCTTGAAGATGGTGGAGTACTGTTCCTTGCGGATGATGGACTTCACCGAGGGCACTTCCGCATCCTGTCCGCTCACAAAAGGATAGGGCTGCGAAGCCGAGCCGTAACCCACGCCCTTGAGCGAAGACAGAATGCCGATGCTCAGGCCGTCGTAGGGGGACAGCACAGCGTCCACGCGCTTTTTGCCGTAATAGGCGCTCAACAAATTGTCCATGCGGGCCTGGGCCACAGCGCCATCCCAACGCAGGGTGGAGACCTTGGTCATGCCGACTTGCTTGCTTTGAACAACCAGCTTGCCCTTGTCGATGTAGGGTTGCAGCACGGACATGGCGCCGTCGTAAAAGAAGAAGGCGTTGTTGTCATCGGCCGAACCGCCGAACAGTTCGATATTGAACGGGCCCTTGCCGTCTTTCAGGCCGAGTGCTTTTTCCAGCGACTGGGCTTGCAGCACGCCGACCTGGAAGTTGTCGAAGGTGGTGTAGTAGTCCACGTTCTTGCTGCCCACGATCAGGCGGTCATAGGCCACAACCTTGATGCCCTTGTCGGCGGCTTTTTGCAGCGCGTTGGACAGCGTGGTGCCGTCGATGGAGGCAACCACCAGCATCTTCACGCCCTTGGTGATCATGTTCTCGATCTGGGCCAACTGGTTGGGGATGTCGTCGTCGGCGTATTGCAGATCGGTCTTGTAGCCCTTGGCGGCCAGCGCGGCAACCATGCTGTTGCCATCATTGACCCAACGGGTAGAAGTCTTGGTGGGCATGGCCACGCCCACGGTGCCCTTGTCCTGTGCCTGTGCAACCGGAGCGATGAGCGAAAAGCCAAGTGCCAGACCAGCGGCCAGAGCCTTGAGGGTATATCTGCGAGCGTTCAATGTTGTCTCCTGTATGTGTTTCATTGCTCTTTGCACAGTGGCTAAAGATGGTGGATCATAAGAAGGCCATTGATAATCTTCCAATCGAGATTAAGGCAATTTAGATAGCAAAACGTGGATTGGTAGATACCCTTGGTGGGCTAGTGTTCGGTAGCCTCCATGGCCAGCATGCTGGCACGGGCTCCGTGCAGGGCGGCCCCCACACCCGAGGCAGCAATCAACAGCATGCCGCCCACCGGCATCAGCGACAGGCTCACAAAGGCCAACGAGGAACTCAGGATCAACAGCAGCCCGCGCACCAGGTGAAAGCGCGGGTGGCTGGTGCGCAGCATCGTCCGCCCACGCAGGGGCAAGAGGGTGACCGTGGCAATCAGGGACTGCACCAGATAGCGCAGGAACAGCGCCATCAACAGCGGCATGGAGGCCGACACCCACTTGGTGCTGGTGTCGAGTGCGACAAAGCTGATGACGGAGCACAGCACCAGCGCGATGCCCGCCAGCCGTTGGCCTGGGGCGCCTGCCCTCACAACTGCGCGTGCGCCAACAGACCGCGTGTCGCCAGGTTGTTGACGAGTGCGCGCAGGCCAAACTGCCAGGGCGCAGCATCTTCGCAATAGCGCACGCGGTTATGCAAGACACCCAGATGCTCGCTGCGGATGCTGACGCGGTCGCCGATGTGGTGGGTGAAACCGCTGCCTTCCTGGTCGCGGTCTTGCGTGGGCGCAAACAGCGTGCCCAGAAACAGCATGAAGCCGTCCGGGTACTGGTGCGCGCCCAGCACCTGCTCCACCAGCTCCAGCGGGTCGCGGCTGATCTGGTCCATGGAGTTCACGCCCTCCATCACAAAGCCGTCTTCGCCCGTCACACGCAACTGCAGCACCTCGCGCCGCACATGGTCCAGCGTGAAGGTCTCGTCGAACAGGCGGATGAAAGGGCCGATAGAGCAGGAGGCATTGTTGTCCTTGGCCTTGCCCAGCAAGAGGGCGCTGCGGCCCTCGATGTCGCGCAAATTTACGTCATTGCCCAGGGTCGCGCCCTGGATCACGCCGCGGCTGTTGACCGCCAGCACCACCTCGGGCTCGGGGTTGTTCCAATGCGAATCCTTGCGTATGCCCACAAAGCTGCCGGTGCCCACCGAGGACAGCACCGGCGCCTTGGTAAACACCTCGGCGTCCGGCCCAATGCCCACCTCCAGATACTGCGACCAAATACCCTGGGCCTGCAGCGCGGCCTTCAGTTGCATCGCCTGGGGCGAGCCGGGTTTGATGGCGGACAGATCGGCACCGATTTGCCCCAGCACCTGGCTGCGTAGGGCCTGGGCGCGGCTGGCATCACCCCCTGCTTTTTCCTCGATCACGCGCTCAACCATGCTGGCGGCAAAGGTGACACCGGCGGCCTTGATCACCTGCAGGTCGCAGGGCGAGAGGAAGAAGGGTTTGCTGACATCGCGCGTGGCCTCGTCGCTGTTGGCCAGCAGGTCGTCCAATGTGCCGATGCGCGTTCCGGTGTAACTCTGAACCAGCGCTGCGGGCTGCTCGGCCTCCAGCAGGCTGCTCATGGTGAGCACATGGTTTGACAGGTCGTAGACGCCATCGGCACGGACCACGGCCACCGAAGGACCGGCTATGCCCAGCGGGTTCCAGATGCGGGTGACCAGGGTTGCGGCATAGCGGTCGGTGGGCAAAAAATTTTCTATTGGCATGGGAGCAGGTCCGTCTTTCAAGGGGCGGTCGGGCGCATGGGCCTGGCCGCAAGCGCCCATGATACGAAGCACACTGATAATGCCCTAATCGCATATTTCCTTTCTGCCATACCGAAACAGGTATGGCAGACCCGCCCCCATCATCCATGACGAATTACAACCACTGGTTTATCCGCGCCCGGCTCAAGACCCGGCAATTGCTGTTGCTGGTGGCGCTGGCAGAGGAGGGCAATATCCACCGCGCCGCTCAGGTGTTGAGCATGAGCCAACCGGCGGCCAGCAAACTCTTGAAGGACCTGGAGGATGTGCTGGAGGTGTCGCTGTTCGAGCGCCTGCCTCGCGGCATGCGCCCCACCTGGTATGGCGAGACCATGATTCGCCACGCCCGCGTCGCGCTGGCTTCCCTCAACCAGGCGCACGATGAACTGCAGGCCGCCAAGAGCGGGCAATTCGGCCAGGTGAGCATTGGCGCCATCACCTCACCGGCCCTGATGGTGCTGCCCGAGGCGGTGCAAAGGGTCAAGGCCGAGCATCCGGACTTACGCGTCTCGCTGCAAATAGAGACCAGCGATGTGCTGATCGAAAAGCTCAACCAAAACAAGCTGGACATCCTGGTGGCGCGCCTGTTTGCCCAGCACGACAAAAGCGATTTGCTCTACGAGCCGCTGACCGAGGAGCCCATCAGCGTGGTGGCGCGCCCGGGGCACCCCATGCTGATGGCTACCAAGCTGCTGCTAGCCGACATGGCGGACGCGGGCTGGATCGTGCCGCCTGCGGGCAGCGTGCTGCGGCATCGCTTTGAGCTGATGTTTCAAGAAGTCGGCCTGCGTGCGCCGGTCAACCTGATAGAGACCGGCGCCCTGCTGTTCACCACCAAGATGCTGCAAAAGAGCGACATGCTCAGCGTGCTCGCCACCGACGTGGCGCGCTACTACGAAGCGCATGGCCTGATGGCCATAGTGCCGATCGTCCTGCCCTGCCAAATGGAGGCCTTCGGCATCATCACCCGCCGCGACCGCCTGCTGTCCCCGGCGGCAGAGGTGATGCTGCGGGCGATACGCAAGACGGCGCAAGAGGTGTACGGGCTGGCGCCGGTGGATGCGCTGCCAGTCGGGTGATGTTTGCTGCCGGGCAGGAAGGCGGGGACGATGGGATTTGGGCGAAGAGGTGGCGCTTGCAGTTTCTCCAGCGCGAAGGGCGGTTATGAGTGGGTGGGCGATTCACACCATGGGCACGTTGCGGTCACGGGATTTGATGAGGTGGTCGCCAGGACTGCCGCGCTAGGAGCCATCTGAGGCGCCTGACGGAGATCAGCCCGCCAAATACAGTTCCACGCGATCGGAGGTCCAGGTCGCAACCCCGGTGCCAAAGAAGTCCGCATCCTCCGTCCACACCGGGCAAGCGAGCGTCATGGCACACGCCAGGACGGGCCAATCATCGGCATCACGTATCGCAATCCTTTGGAGTGCCTGGGTTTGCAGACCTTGATAGACACCAAGTTCCAGCGGCCGGACTATGGATTCCAGAGCGTCTAAGACCACCATCGCGGGTCCACTTTCAACGCCTCTTTTTTCCAATAGGGAGGGCAGGTACTTTCGGGCGTCAGCGTAGGCCACATCTGGCGCGAAAAATTGCACCACGTCTGCGTTGTCAACAATAAGCTCTCTCACCCGCTTGCCCAGCACCGCCCGGATCAGGATGTTGGCATCCAGAACGATTGCTTTGTTGCTCATGCCATCGAGGATGTGGGCTTCTTGGGAGCGTTCGCCCGTTTACGCGCTGTTTTGAAATCAGCTACTACGGCGTCCACATCAACGCTTTTGGCCACCAGCAGGCGATCCAAGGTCTCGCTCGCTTTCTTTAGCGAGGCAACATCTGCCTCAAGCTGGCCATGGGTCGGAATGAAGTAACCAATGGTTTGACCGTGGCGTGTCACCGCTACCGGCGTGCTTGACGCAATGAACTCGGCCATCCCGGCACGAAATTCCCGAATGCCCACTTTGGTAACTTCCATTTTTTTCCTTTGAAGTCAGACTTAATTTGTGAATCGTAGTGTACACAAATAGCCCAAAAGCGCACTGTGGCGGCAACACGCACGCATTGTGGAAGGCTGGATGGGGCATGTGGGCCTGGATCCAGCCTGCGGGGAGCGTGCTGCGGCATCGCTTTGAGCGGATGTTTCAAGAAGTCGGCCTGCCCGCGCCGGTGAATCTGATAGAGACCGGAGCCCTGCTGTTCTGGAGGCCTTCGGCATCATCACCCGCCGCGACCGCCTGCTGTCCCCGGCGGCAGAGGTGATGTTGCGGGCGATACGCAAGACGGCGCAAGAGGTGTATGGACTGGCACCGGTGGAAGTGCTGCCAGTCGGGTGATGTTTGCGCAGAGGCGGGCGGTTATGTCAGGGTGGGCGGTTCACACCATTGGCATGTTGCTGCCACAGGAAGTCCAGCTCAGCGAGCGTTCCTCTTGCCATCTAGCCAGACGTTGACATCACATTGATTTGTGAACCCGTTGATGCACACGAGCCACCACAAAAAGTGCGGTTTCAGCGCACAACCATTCGTTTTATGGAAGCTCTTTGTGCAATGACTTTACTTTGTATACAGTGATGTCATTGACGTCTATTTTAGGAAATGAAATCATGGCAGTCATTACCGTTAGAAATTTGCCCGATGCGGTGCATCGCGCACTTCGCGTGCGGGCGGCCCATCATGGCCGCAGCACCGAGGCTGAAATCCGTGACATTCTGGAAACGGCCGCTCGACCGCCTGAGCGCGTCAAGCTCGGTTCCTTGCTTGTATCCATCGCCCGCGAAGCAGGAGGGCTGACCGACGCCGAGGCAGAGCATTTCAACCAGCTTCGCGACAAGACCCCGGCCGAGCCGATGAGGTTTGAATGATCCTCGTCGACACCAACATAATTTCCGAGTTGTGGAGGGCCGAGCCGAATCCCGATGTGTTGGCTTGGATCGACGCGCAGACCGTTGAGACGCTCTATCTGTCTGCCGTCACGGTGGCAGAGCTGCGTTTTGGACTGGCAACGATGCCGCAGGGCAAGCGCCGCACGGTCTACCAAGAACGCTTAGAAAAAGAGGTTTTGCCGACGTTTGCAGGCCGCGTGCTGCCCTTCGATTTGGACGCCTCTCAAGCCTATGCCGACTTGATGGCGCAGGCGCAGGGGAAGGCCATTGGTAAGGCAGACGGCTATATCGCCGCCACGGCCGCTGCATGCGGCCTCATGGTTGCGACGCGCGACATCCGTCCGTTCGAGGCTGCGGGGCTGAAAATTGTCAACCCTTGGGAAGCAGAGCCATGACAACGGCCCAGGAGAACTACACGGCATGGCTGCCCACCGCGACCGCCTGCTGTCCCCGGCAGCTGAGGTGATGCTGCGGGCGATCCGCTCGACCACGCGAGAGGTGTACGGGCTGGCGGCGGTGGAAGCGCTGCCTGCGGCGTGATGTGTGCGCGGGCGAGGTTTGGGCAGGGACGATGGGGTTTGCGCGAAGAGGTGGCGCTTTCAACGCGAGGAGCGGGCGGGTATGAGAGGGTGGGCGGTTCACGCAATGAGCACGTTGCGGTCGCAGGAGGTGGTGAGGTGGTCGGCAGGACTGCAGCGTCAGGAGCCATTGGGATTTTGGCCGGGGATGACTCTGATGGGCTGGGAACTGTCATAGAGTTTTCCGATCTGCCTGCCGGATTGCTGACATTGGAGGCTACGATTACCTGATGCAACGGGAAAGCATATTAAGTTAATTACGCCACACGCGATTTCTGACAGGCGCCAATCACCATATCC
>CAISLN010000039.1 GCA_903886275.1 uncultured beta proteobacterium
AGTTCTGCTTCATCTTGCACCTTGACGACCACCGCTCCTGCCACTTGTGTGCCCAGCAGCAGGTGCAGTTGCGCCAGCAGAGGCAGGCCCTGCTGTTGCAGCTCGGCATCGGCCTCTTTCTGGCCGGCGGCAATGCGCTCCACCAGGGCCTGGATATGGTCGCAACAAGACAGCAGCAGCGACACCAGCGCCGCATCGATTTCCAGCTTGCCGGCGCGCAGTTGGTCCAGCAGGTTTTCCACCACATGGGTAAAGGCCACCACATGGTCTAGCCCGAACAGTCCGCTGGAGCCCTTGATGGTGTGGGCGGCGCGAAAGATGGCATTGACCATTTCGCTGCGGTCCTGGGCCTGCTCTATGAACAGCAGGGCGTGCTCCATGTCCACCAGCAGCTCGCGGCTTTCCAGCACAAAGGTCTGGAGTGCGTCATCGAGGTTCATTTGCGCGCCTCCATCACCAGCGGGTCGTTGAAGGTGGCAGCCAGGTTGAGCAGCTCGAAGACCTCCAGCACGGCCGGACTGTGGGCCAGCAGCTGCAAGGGGCGCCCCTCCTTCAGGGCGGCTTGCTTGGCGGCCATCAGCAACTGCAGGCCAGCGCTGTCGCATTCGGTCACGCCCGACAGGTCAATCGTGTGCGGGGGCGGATCGGCCAGCAGCAGGGCCTGGAGCTCGGCGGCCCGCACGATGCTGAGCTCGCCCACTATGCACAGCGCCAGCGCATCGGCGTTTGGTTCGATGTCCATCGCGCGCGCCCTCAGGGCAGACACAGTTTTTGCACGGCGGCCAGCAATTGCGGCGGCTGAAACGGCTTGACCACCCAGGCCCTGGCTCCGGCGGCCTGGCCTTCGAGTTTTTTGGACTCTTCGGACTCGGTGGTGAGCATGATGATGGGGGTGAACTTGTAGATCTGTATCTGCTTGACGGCCTTGACAAAGCTGATGCCATCCATCACCGGCATGTTCACGTCGCAAATGATCAGGTGCACCTTCTGGCCGGTGAGCTTGAACAGGGCGTCCTGGCCGTCGCGCCCCTCCAGCACCTCGTAGCCGGCGCCGCGTAGAACAATCCCGATCACCTGCCGCATAGAGGCAGAGTCGTCCACAATCATGATGGTCTTGGCCATGGTTTTTCCTAAAAAAATTGAATGTCGTTGTTGGCGGCTTGCACCACGGCCTCACCGCCGTGTATGGCGTGCTGGTCGGCCATCACATAGGTCTGGCGCAGCGCGCCCAGCAGCAGCTCAGGGTCTAGCGCCTGGGCTGTGCCGGTCTGCCGGTACTGCTGGTGCTGCTGTTGCAGAACCAGCGGCCATTGCGCGATGTTGTTCTCCACATGGCCCATGATCTGGCTGACCCGGTCCTGGAACTGCAGCTGCACCAGGGCTTGGCCGATTTCTTGCTGGATGGTGGCACTTTCGCTTCGCAGCAGGCCGCTGGAGTGGTGCAGGCTTTCGGTGATGCTGCGAAAGTCCTGTAGCACGGCGCTGATGGCGTTGGCCGATGTGTGCACCCTGCCGTCGCGCTGCTCCACCGACTCGCGCACCTGGACGCAGGCATCGGCTATGGCCAAACTGATGACGTCCACCTTGGCTGCAATGTTGCGCCCGGTGTTGGCCGACAGGTTCGACAGCATGCGAAATTCCTTGGCCACCACGGCAAAGCCGCGGCCCAGTTCACCGGCGCGCGCGGCCTCTATTGCCGCATTGAGCGAGAGCAGGTTGGACTGCTGGGCGATCTTGGCCACATCCATGGCCATCTCTTGCAGCTCGGCGGTGAAGTGGTCCAGACCCTGCACTTTTTCGAGCATGGCCTGCATGCCCGACATGGACGAGCGCTGCGCCACAATGACGGCGCTGAGGTCACGCTCGGCGCGTTGAAAGATCGCAATCAGGCCGCTGTCGCTGTCGTCGAGCCCACCGGTGTTCAGGTGGGCGGTGCTCAGGGTGGCATCCAGTGTGTCAACGATGGCTGCAAAGCGCACCGACAGGTCGGCAATGGCGCTGTCCATCTGCTCGCGCGAGGACTCGATGTGGCGGCCCCAGACCGGCGCCACGGTATTGCCGAAGTGCTGCAAATTGTCCATGTGGAGGTCCAGCAGTTGGCGCTGGGCGCGCTGCGCGGCCTGCAGTCGCCATCCTGCGGCCAGGCCCAGCAGCAGCAATCCGAGCGCCAGGCACCAGGCCATGAGCTGGTCGCCAGCAAGCGCCAGCAGGGCCAGTGCACCCGCTGCTGCCGGTCCCAGGCTGTACAGCCATTGCGCCCGTTCAGTGGCTTGCATGGGGCACCACAGGAGATTTATGCAGGTTCATGTCTGCAGCCAGGCTGGCCAATAGCGGTACCAGTTCGGCCACCAGATTGCCCTTGTCCACAAAGCCCCTGGCGCCCAGGTCGCGCGCTGCCGATTGGTAATAGGGGCTGTCGTGCATGGACATAAAAATGATGCGCGGCGGCTGCGCAAAGTCGTTCATCAGGCGGGCCGCTTCCAGGCCATTCATGTGGGGCATGGAAATGTCCATCAGCACCAGGTCAGGCTTGAGCGTTGCGGCCAGTGTCACGGCACTGCGTCCGTCATGCGCCTGGCCAACGATCTCAAAGTCCGGCAAATGCGCCAGAAATTGACAGGCAATGCTGAGGAAGACGAGGTTGTCATCCACCAGCAGCAGTGTCGTTTTTTCGGTGTTTCCCATGTAGGGAACTTTAGGGCGCAGTCCACTTTCGTGGAATCGGGCCAACACCCTAGTCCAGCCGGGGAAACACCTGAGTGCTTGGGGAAGGGCCTGCTAAAGGCGCACCAAGCCCACCCGCATGGCATAGCGCACCAGGCCGGTGACCTCGTGGATGCCTAGCTGTTTCATGAGCTGGCTGCGGTGCGTCTCTACCGTCTTCACCGAAAGCTCCAACCGACGCGCGATCTCCTTGCTGCTGCTGCCCTCGGCAATCAGTTGCAGCACCTCGCGCTGGCGCGGCGTGAGCGCGTCTGCATCCAAGTCCTCGCTGCGCAGACGCTGCACGTAGTCATTGAGCACTCCTTTGGAGACGGCAGGACTTAGGTAGGTGCCGCCCGCCAACACGGTGCGCAGTGCCAGTTCCAGCTCCATGGGTGCCGCGTCCTTGAGCAAATAGGCCACCGCGCCATGGCGCAAGGCCTGGCGCACGTACTCTTCGTTCTGGTGCATGGACAGGATCAGTACCCGTATCGCGGGCCACTGTTTGGCCAAACGGGCGGTGGCCTCCAGGCCGTTGAGGCCCGGCATGGCAATATCCATCAGCACCAGTTGCGGCGCCTGCGTCTGTGCCATGGTCAGCAGCTCCAAGCCGTCGCTGCATTCGCCCACCACTTCCACGTCGGGGATCGATTCCAGCAACTTGCGCAGCCCGGCGCGCACCAGCGTATGGTCATCGACCAGCAAGACTTGTACCTTGTTCAAAGCAGCTCTGCGGGCGCGCGCCAGGGGCAGCTCAGTTGCACGGTGCTGCCCTTGCCGGGAACCGACTGGATTGTCAGTTGCCCGCCTATCAGGCTGGCGCGCTCTTGCATGCCCAGCACACCCAGGCTGCCACCGAGCATGGCGCGCTGGCGCATGGTCTCAATGTCGAAGCCTATGCCGTCGTCCTGCACCGACAGCACCACCGCTTCGTCTTCGCGGCGCAGGCTGATCTCCACCCGGCTGGCCTGGGCGTAGCGGGTGATGTTGGTCAGCGCCTCTTGGACGATGCGAAAGCAGGCGGTCTCAATGTCGGGCGCCAGACGCGCTTGGGCGCGTATATGGTGGAAGTTGACAGCAAAGCCGCCGCGTGCGGCGCACTGCTCGGCGATCCAGCTCAGGGCCGGGGCCAGTCCCAGGTCATCGAGCATGGAGGGCCGCAAGGTGGTGGCCAGTCGGCGCACCTGGAGCAGGGCGTCTTCGACGATGTGTATGCATTCTTGGTTCAGGTCGGCCAGCACCTGGCCTTTGAGCCGCGCACCGAGTTGCAGGTTGATTTTGATGGCGGTGAGGGACTGCCCCAGTTCGTCATGCAGCTCCATCGCCACGCGCCGTCGCTCCAGTTCCTGCACCTCCAGCACATGCCGTGACAGGGCCTTGAGTTGGCGCGCGCTGGTGCGTATGCGCGACTCAGCCTGGTGCTTGTACAGCGCCATGGCCAGGGTGATGTGCAGCTCGCGCCCAGTAAACGGCTTGAGGATGTAGCCAAAGGGTTCGGTCAGCTTGGCGCGTTCCAGCACTTCATCGGCAGCGTTGGCGGACATAAACACCACTGGCAGTTCGTACAGCGTGCGTATGGTTTGCGCCGCGACGATGCCATCGGAGGGTCCATCCAATTGGATATCCATCAGTACCAGGTCAGGCTTTAATTCGTCCGCCAGCGCAATCGCTTGCGTGGCGCTGCTGGCTGTGCCCGCCGTCTGGTAACCCGACTCCTGCAATTGCTGTGCAATGTGGTGCGCCGAGAGGGGCTCATCCTCCACCACGAGAATGCGTGGCGGGCGGGCGGGCTGGGACATGGAACACTCCTGCGGTGAGCGCAGAGGAGGTCCATCTGCATGTATGTTGGAGCGTGCAGCATAAGCGACAAACTTGGCCGTTACGGCTGGCGCCAGGGCTTGAGCGACCTACCTTGCCCGCCAGACGGCCACCGGGGAATGTCGCGCAGCCGGATTGTTTACCGTTTCGCACAAATCTGTAGGTATTCACCTGCTTTTGTGCACCCATGCCAGCGTCTGCACCGGTATAAATATTTCCGGCTGCGCGCAGCCAAGCCGCCCGTACTAGCGCGGGTTGTTTGGCGCTTGCAGTGTGTCTGGGGCGGATGGCGCCAGCAGGTCCAGTTCTTCGCTCTCGTCTTTGAGGGCGATGCCGCTTTGTCCGATAGCGAACGCTTGCGCAATCAGCCAGGCCAGCTTGTGGGCCGCGACGGCGTAGGACAGGCCTTCGGGGCGCACATTGGAGATGCAGTTGCGCTGGGCATCCAGGCGCCCGCGGCGCGGGCCGTGGGTGATATAGATGCCCAGACTGTCTGGGGAGCTTAAGCCCGGACGTTCACCGATCAGCATCACGCACAGGCGCGCCTTCAATGCCTCACCCACATCGTCGGCCACGGCCACGCGGGCCTGCTGCACCACCACGATGGGCGCCAGCTGCGTGCCGCTCGCCAGTCTTGGCAGCAGGGCCTGCAGCAGGGGCAGGGCATGGCGCTGCACGGCCAGTGAGGACAGGCCGTCGCCTACCACGAGGGCCAGGTCGGGCGAGCGCTCAAAGCGCTGGGCCAGGCAGAGCAGACCCTCCAGATCGGAAGGGTCGAGTTGGCGCCCCAGGTCCGGGCGGCGCAGATAAGTACTGCGGTCTGGCGCGCAACTGCGGGCGCTCACCACGCGGTGGCCCGCTTGCTCCAGTTGCTCTTTCAGTGCCTGCACATCCAACGCTTGGTGGATGGCGTCGCGCGCCATGGCGTGGGCCAGGCCAAAGCGCAGCGCCTCATCGGTGGGAATCGACACACCGGCGCGGCCCAGCGCAATGCGCGCGTTGGTGGCGCTGCGCCAGTCTTGCCAGGGCATGGCGGTGACCAGGGTGCTGTGCGCTGGGTCCGTCAACGGCATTTCGGTGTTGGCTTGCTTCATGCCGTGGCGTCGGTGAAGGCCTGCAGGCCGCTGATGAGCTGCTGGCCCGCACCCTGGTCAAGCAGATGCCCGGCCGGGTCGGTAATTTTTTGCTGCTGCAACCAGGCTTCAAATTCGGGGGCGGGCCTGAGCCCGGTGATCTCGCGCAACACCAAGGCGTCGTGAAATGAGGTGCTCTGGTAATTGAGCATGATGTCATCGGCGCCGGGCACGCCGATCAAAAAGTTGAGCCCGGCGTTGGCCAGCAGCAGGCTTAAAGTGTCCATATCGTCCTGGTCGGCCTCGGCATGGTTGGTGTAGCAAATGTCGCAGCCCATGGGCAGGCCCAAGAGCTTGCCGCAGAAATGGTCTTCCAGGCCGGCGCGGATGATTTGCTTGCCGTCATACAGGTACTCCGGGCCTATAAAGCCGACCACCGTGTTGACCAGCAGGGGCTCATAGCGGCGCGCCAGACCGTAGGCACGGGCCTCACAGGTTTGTTGGTCCACACCGCCATGGCCATTGGCCGAGAGGGCGCTGCCCTGGCCGGTCTCGAAGTACATCACCTGTTGGCCGACCGTGCCGCGCTGCTGCGCACGCGCGCCCTCCATGGCCTCGCTCAGCAGTTCGGGGGTGACACCAAAGGCAAGGTTGGTGATCTCGGTGCCGCCTATGGACTGGAACACCAGGTCCACCGGCACACCGTTTTCCATCAGCTTCAAGGTGTTGGTGACATGGGTGAGCACGCAGGCCTGGGTGGGGATGGCAAAGCGCGCAATCAGTTCGTCAAACATGCGGCACAGGCGCTCCAGCGTGGCCTGGCTGTCAGAGGCCGGGTTGATGCCAATGACGGCGTCGCCCGCACCCATCATCAGCCCATCGAGCACCGAGGCCGCCACACCGCGCAGGTCGTCGGTGGGGTGGTTGGGTTGCAATCGCACGGCCATGCGCCCCGGCAGGCCCAGGGTGTTGCGAAAGCGCGTGACCACGCTGCATTTGCGCGCCACCAAAACCAGGTCCTGGTTGCGCATGAGCTTGCTCACCGCAGCCACCATCTCGGGTGTCAGGCCCGGTGCCAGTGCGGCCAGCACGCTGGGCGTGGCCGACTTGCCCAGCAGCCAGTTGCGAAAGTCGCCCACCGTCAGGTGGGCCACCGGGGCAAAGGCGGCTGCGTTGTGGCCGTCCAGAATCAGGCGCGTGACGTTGTCGCTCTCATAGGGGATCAGGGCTTCGCTCAGAAACACCTTGAGCGGCAAATCGGCCAGCACATAGCGGGCCGCCATGCGCTGCAGCGCGCTGCTCGCACCCAGCCCAGCCAGAGTGTCGCCCGAACGCTCCGGGCTGGCGCAGGCCATGACCTGGCGCAGGTCAGCGAATTGGAAACCCTGGCCGCCCAGGGTGGTGTGGTAGAGCATGGTCGCTTATTTCGTGAGGTGGCGCATGGCCTCTTCGAGGCCCTTGAGCGTGAGCGGAAACATGTGCTGCTGCACCAACTGCTGCACCAGCGCAATGCTTTGGCGGTATTGCCAGACGCCTTGGGGCTCGGGGTTGATCCAGGCGAATTTTGGGAAGGTGCTGGTCAGGCGGCCCAGCCACTCTGCACCAGCCTCGGCGTTGTTGTATTCCACGCTGCCGCCGGGCTGCAAAATCTCGTAGGGGCTCATGGTGGCGTCGCCCACAAAGATCAGCTTGTAGTCCTTGTTGTACTTGCGCAGGATGTCCCAGGTGTCGAACTTCTCGGCAAAGCGGCGCCGGTTGTTCTTCCACATGAAGTCATAGGGGCAGTTGTGGAAGTAATAAAACTCCAGGTGCTTGAACTCGGTCTTGGTGGCGCTAAAGAGCTCTTCCACGCGGGCAATGTGCTCGTCCATGGTGCCGCCCACGTCCATGAGCAGCAGCACCTTGACGTTGTTGTGGCGCTCGGGGCGCATTTTGATGTCCAGGTAGCCGGCGTTCTCGGCCGTCTTGCTGATGGTGGCGTCCAGGTCCAGCTCTTCGACATGGCCCTCGCGGGCAAACTTGCGCAGGCGGCGCAGCGCCACCTTGATGTTGCGCGTGCCCAGTTCCTGGCTGTCGTCGTAGTCCTTGTAGGCGCGCTGGTCCCAGACCTTGACCGCGCTCTTGTTGCGGTTTTTGTCCTGGCCTATGCGTATGCCCTGCGGGTTTTGGCCATAGGCGCCAAAGGGCGAGGTACCGCCCGTGCCTATCCATTTAGCTCCGCCCTCGTGGCGCTCCTTCTGCTCTTCCAGGCGTTTTTTTAAGGTCTCCATCAACGCGTCCCAGCCCATTTTCTCGATCTTGGCCAGCTCCTCGGGGCTGAGGTTGAGCTCCAGGTTTTTGCGCAGCCACTCCAGCGGCAGCTCTTGGGTGAAGTCGGTGACCAGCTCCACCCCCTTGAAGTAAGCGGCAAAGGCGCGGTCGAACTTGTCGTAATGCTTTTCGTCCTTGACCAGGGTGGTGCGGCTCAGAAAGTAGAAGTCATCCACCTGGTAACCCACGCCGTCCTCGTCGCTGCCAGCGGGCGCAGACTTGGGGCCGACCACGCCTTTTTGCAGCGCCTCCAGCAGCATCAGGTATTCCTTGACCGACACCGGCAACTTGGCCGCGCGCAAGGTGTAGAAAAAGTCGAGCAGCATTCAGGGCTCCAGTGGCGGGGTTGCTTGGGGCGCTTGGCAGGCAAACATCAGGCGTCCACCCAGAACACGCCGTCATTCCCGCGGATGCGGGAATGCCCGCCTGCGCGGGCATGACGGGTGGGTACGGGCATGACGGGAGGGGACAAAATGACATCCAATTTGAAAGGATTCCTAGCGCGGCTTGTTGAGCGCATGCAGCAGTTGCGCCTTGACTTCGGGCCACTCGCCGCTGCGCAGGCTGTACATCACGGTGTCGCGTATGGTGCCGTCGCGCCGCAGGGCGTGGCCGCGCAGCACGCCGTCTTTTTTGGCACCCAGGCGCTCGATGGCGGCCTGCGACGCGAAGTTGAAATTGTCGGTGCGCCAGCCCACCACATGGCAGCCCAAGGTCTCAAAGGCATGCGTCATCAAGAGCAGCTTGCAGCTGCTGTTGACATGGCTGCGCTGAACGCTTCTTGCATACCAGGTCCAGCCGATTTCCACGCGCTTCAAGGCCGGCACGATGTCGTGGTAGCTGCTGCTGCCGATCACGCGGCCGGTAGCGGCTTCCACGGCGACAAAGGGAAAGCGGTTGCCAGCCTCGCGCTGGGCCAGCGCGTCTTTGATGTATTGAAGAGTCTGTTCGGGCTCGGGCACCGAGGTGACACGGATGTTCCAGAGTGCGCCGTCGGCGGCGGCCGCGCGCAGGCCTGCCTCATGCTCCAGCGCCATGGGGCGCAGTTCGACGCCGCGGCAGGTGAGGGTGAGGGGTTCTACAAAAGCCATGTCTATTCCTTGTTCCATTGCGCGCGCCAGCGCCTTGCCAAAGTGAGTCCGGCGCCCCCTCCCAGGCCCACCAGTACGATGCCGCCCATGCTGGCCTTGCCGTAGCCGGGGGTAAAAATGTCCAGTCCGAGCAAATGGCCCAGCCAGAAGCCGAGCATTGCGCCGGCAACAAAGCCTACGGCGTCGGAGATGCCTTCGAGCAAGAGACTGTTTTTCATGTGAGGCCGCTCAGCGGTTGTTGCGCTGCATGAACATCAGCTTCTCGAACAGCGTGACGTCCTGCTCGTTTTTGAGCAGCGCGCCCACCAGCGGCGGCATGGCTGTTTTGTCGTCTTTGGCATGCAGTGCCTCTAGCGGGATGTCCTCGGCCAGCAGCAGTTTGAGCCAGTCCAGCAGTTCGCTGGTGGAGGGCTTTTTCTTCAGACCGGGCAGGCCGCGAATCTCAAAGAAGGTCTTCATGGCCGCACTGACCAGCTCTTTTTTCAGGCCGGGGAAGTGCACGTCCACAATTGCCTGCATGGTGAGGGCGTCGGGGAACTTGATGTAGTGGAAGAAGCAGCGGCGCAAAAAGGCGTCCGGCAGTTCCTTCTCGTTGTTGGAGGTGATGAACACCAGCGGGCGGTGCTTGGCCCGGATCAGCTCGCGGGTTTCGTAGCAGTAAAACTCCATGCGGTCGATTTCGCGCAACAAGTCGTTGGGGAACTCGATGTCGGCCTTGTCGATCTCGTCGATCAAGAGAGCCACCTGTTTTTCTGCGGTAAAGGCCTGCCACAGCACGCCCCGGACGATGTAGTTGTGGATGTTCTTGACCCGCTCGCCACCGTCGATGTCGGAGAGCTGCGAGTCGCGCAGACGGCTCACCGCGTCGTACTCGTACAGGCCCTGCTGCGCCTTGGTGGTGGACTTGATGTGCCACTGCAAAAGCGGCATGTCCAGCGCCTGTGCCACTTCCTCTGCCAACATGGTTTTGCCGGTGCCGGGCTCGCCCTTGACCAGCAGCGGGCGCTGCAGGGTGATGGCGGCGTTGACGGACAGCTTGAGGTCCTGGGTGGCGACGTAATTCTGTGAACCGGTGAATTTCATGGCAATTTTGGGAAAACTTAGGGTTGATCAGGATCAAAGACTGGTCAATTGGCAGGCATGGGTCGATATAATCCGGCGAGTCAATGTAACCCAATCACTCTTGGATTGTCCGCGCAAAATGAACAAAATGCTTTCGTCCCTCGCTGCCGCGCTTGTCGCGTGTGTGACCCTGGTGTCTGCGCATGCGCAGGAAGTGCAGGGCGACGCCAAGATGGGCGCCAAGAAGAACGCCACCTGCATCGGTTGCCACGGCATCATCGGTTACCAGGCCAGCTTCCCCGAGGTGCACAAGGTGCCCAAGATCTCCGGTCAGACTGCCAAGTACATCAGTAGCGCGCTCAATGCCTACAAAAAGGGCGAGCGCAAACACCCCACCATGCGTGGCGTGGCGGCTTCCCTGAGTGAGCAAGACATTGCCGACCTGTCGGCCTTTTACGCCACCAGCGGTGTGGTCGAAGGCCAGGCTCCCCTGGCTGCGGCACCGGCCGCCACTGGACATGCCGCTGAACTGTTGAAAAAGGGCAACTGCATCTCCTGCCACGGCAACAGCTTCAGCGCCCCTATCGACCCTAGCTACCCGCGCATTGCCGGCCAGCACGATGACTACCTGTTGGTGGCCCTCAAGTCCTACAAGAACGACAGCAGCGCCCAGGTCGGACGCAGCAACGCCATCATGGGTGGCATTGCCAAGCAGTTCTCCAACGCCGAGCTGAAGGAAATTGCGGCCTATGTGGGCAGCCTGCCCAGCGACCTGAAGACCGTGCCCGAAAGCCGCTTCCGCTAAGAGGTGCAATCCGCCAAGACCACGGCGCGCGGTTTGCACCATCCAAAAAAACGCCACTTTTAGTGGCGTTTTTTTATGCCTGAATTTCTCTACGCGGCCTTTTCCAATTGTTGGTAATGGTGGGCGTCAGGGCGATCGTTGTTGCTACAGCGCCCAGGACCACCAAGCCATACAGACCCAGAAAGTCGGCAAGGCTGAAGTGCTTGACCAGCGCCTTTGCAATGCCCAGAAAGGCGGCAAAGGTCCATGACGCGGTGCTGATAGCGCCGGCTATTGCCATCAGCAGCATATCGGCCCCGCTCAATGTATCCCTCTCCAATTTTTTGAAGGCGATGAAGTGAATGACAATGGCATTCAGCGTCAAAACGATGGTGCTGGATAGCTTGGTAATGAGCTTTTGTGCGGACCGTATTTTGTCCATGTCAAAGCCTGTGTCGATGTAGATCAGTCCCAGGCCCGTGGTCCATAGTACGACCAAGTAGATGAGCATGTGATCGCCCATGCTTTTTATGTCCTCGTTGCTGGGTCTTTGAAAAAGCAGCTCGAAGTCGCTTTTGTAGAGGGAAGTGATCGCAAAAGCAAAAACCATCAGGTGCGAAAATATAAGTATTGTTCTGAGGTAATCCATGATTCCATTTTCCATTTTTGTATTGTGATGTGCAGTAGATGCCAAGGTTATGCGGCGTCCAGAACGGGGTTCTGGCGCCGCTAGGTGACATGCATAGATGCACGTTCCCCCGCTTGTCTGCTTCCCGTATCCCTGAATTTATATAGGCAACTGCCACGCATGCGGCAGCCTGCCGCACGCGGGCATGGGTGGAAAAATTACCATCGAAAAAGTGACAGACTGCCTCTTGCACGGCTCAAAAAAGCCGATGCAAGGCGCTTTCGGACGCTCAACTATTCAAGCAGAAAATGGGTTTTCGAGTGCTTGGGCACCCGTGTTGATGATCCAATTTCTTTGGCCAGGAAAGTGGTTTGTGTGGACGAAGCCCTTGGCTGCAACACCGTCAACGGCTTTGGGAATCGACACAAGTCATAGTAGCAGTTGACGGAGGTATGTGCGCTTAAATACCCAGGAGAGACTACCTAGATACCGGTACTGGAATGCACATTTCTTTGGTGGAGGGCCGGGCTGGCGGTCTCAGGCCCTTGTGGCGTGGCGCTGGATGCAGCGCTGCAGTGCCTGCATGCGCCGCAGCTTGGCTGCGCAGCAGGGCGCAAATTTTTGCGCACCTGCCTGCATATTTAGCCTGCTACCAAACTCTTGAAAGTCGTGATCACGGCATCGCCCTTGAAGGGCTTGACGATCCAGCCCTTGATGCCAGCGGCCTTGCCGCGTTCTTTCATGGCGGCTGAGTTTTCGGTGGTGAGCATGATGATGTGCACTGCCATGTTGCACAATTCGCCGCGCACTTTTTCGGCCATGGTCAGGCCATCCATATTGGGCATGTTCACATCGCACACGACCAACTTGATGCCGGGGTCGGCCTTGAGTTTGCTCAGGCCTTCACGGCCGTCTACGGCAAAGGCCACATCCAGGCCGTTGGCCTTGAGAAAGTCGCCCACTTCGTTGCGTACGGTACTTGAATCATCCACCACCAAAATTTGTGCCATAGCAGCCTTTATAAAAATTAAAACAAATCCAATTCGCCGGACTCCACCAGGTCCTTCGCTGACCTCGGGTTCTCGCTGAAGTCTTCGGGAGACCAGTTCAAGTTGAAGACAAATTTTTGGTACAGATCGAGCCTGCGACCCTGTTCGCCCGGTTCAGACAAGGTGTACTTGAAACACAGTTGCGGGTTGTCGGAGCCGAAAGAAATGTAGCGGTGCAGATGGTTGATCACGATGGGCACCTGCGACAGGTGCGCGCTGAGGGTGAGGTCTGACAGGTAACGATTCTTGAAAGCGCCCCACACCAGGTTGGTCACCTCGCTGAGCAGGCCATTGAGGTTGCGAAAATTCAAACCATCTTCGGTGTTGATATGGGTGCGCTGGGCTTTGACCAGTTCCAGCAAAGCCAGCTCTTCGGTTTGCAACATCATGTAGCCGCGGCACCAACTGCTTTCAATCGGAATGAGGGTGAAAATTTCGCCGTAAATCAGGCGGTCGCGCACGATATAGGGCGCCGCCACATCCACCGCCATGCCCTTGAACTGGCTCTCCAGCGCGGCCTGGGTTATTTCTGCAATTCCACGTACCAGCGCATTCGGGTAGTCCAGGCTAAAAATGTATTCGCCAATCACCGCTTGCAGCTTGTCGATGTCGTTCAAGGTATAGGCCGCACTCAAGGCTTTTCGTTGGCTGGCGTCAATGTCGTCGAGCGTGCTCAGTTGCTCGCGGCGTAGGAAGATCGGCAGCTCTGCCCGTATCGCATGGATGTGATTGGCCAACTGTATGCCGCCCTGGGCGCGGCCATCGAAGTTTTCCGAAAGCAAGATGCCGCCCAGATCCACATTGGAGCGCAGCACCGCCATCACATGGTCGGGCTGTACCTTCAATCCCACTAGGTGGTTGGCATCACAAAAGGCCTTGATGGCTTCGTGGCTGGCCGGATCGCTTTCCAGCACCAGTACCTTGCTCACCAGATCAAAATCTTCACGCATATAGATTTCCTTTAAAACAGTTCCAACGCACCGGTCTCTTGTGCTGCTGTGACTTCACATGCGAAATCCAGCGGTGTAAATGCATTGACGCAAATACTGACGCCAAAGGCAGGGCCGCCCGGGTGTTGCAATGCGAAGTGCTGCAGGTAGCCCTCGCCCAGTTTGTGCAAATAGTCCACGCAGCGGCGGTCGATGATGTTGGGAGTGGACATGCCCACATGCGTGAAAACGCGCGCCAGGTCGCGGTTCAGGTTGCCGCAACACCTGTTTGCGCATTCTCTGATGGCGTCGATGAAACTCTGTTCTTCCATCTCGGCCGGTGCGAGTTTGTTGACCGTCGCAAAGTGGGCGTAGGTTTGGGCATCGGGCGAAAAATGAATCAGCAAGATCAGGCGGAACTCGTAGCAGGAGACCGTCAGTAAAACGACCTGCTGCGTGCCCAAGCGTGACAGGTCGGGCAGATCGGTGATATTTGCCATGAAGCCCTCCAGCACAAGCGGGCTAGCCTGTATGGCACGGTGAACCATCTGTTGCAAAGCGTGTTGCGCGGGCAGGCTGATCATGGTCCATCAGTCCAACAAAATGGCATGGGTCTTTTTGCTGACCAGATCCAAACCGATGACGGTTCCCATAATCATTTTCCCGCCTGCCTGAAGCCCCTGGAAGGTCGTGGTGGTGATCAGATCGTTCTCGTACAGGCGGGCGCGGTAATCATTGGAAAGCTTCTCTGCCCTTGTGGCCAGATTGCGCATTTCACTCGCCACGACGGCAAAACCCCGGCCCTGCTCACCGGCACGCGCGGCTTCGATGGACGCGTTGAGGGTCACGATGACCATCTGCCTGACGATGGTGGCAAAGTCGTCGTTCATATCGTGCATTTCACGGTTGTGCCGAATCAGTATGGACATGTCGTCATGCCAGCGCTCGAAGGTCTTGACCAGGCCCAGCAGCGTTGCGACTTCGCCCGACAGGGTGGCGCAGCCACCTGCGGCCAGTAGGCGCAGCTCCTTGGCCTGTGCGAGAAGCTGCTGCTGGGCGGCGTGGTGGTCGGACGCAAGACCATCGAGTTCCTGATCGAAGCTGTGCTGCTTCTCTTCGAGTCGCAGTTCCAGGGTATGCAGGTCCGCCAGCAACGCTTGCTGTGCTTGCTCCTGTGCGTGCTGCGTTTGGACTGCCGCCCGCTGCATGTGTTGCGCCAAGACGGTGGCGCGCGCATGGCGCAGGCCCCACCATCCCAGCAGGGCGCCACCGGCGACAAAGCCCAACGCAAAAAAACCCAATAGTTCCAACATCGTGGCCGCCTTCAGGCGGTGTGCTGTATGAGGCGCAGGGTTGGCGCCAAGGCGAGCTTGCCCGGCAACAGGATCAGCATTTCAAAGCGCCTGAAGTCCAAGGCCGCACTGGCATCCAAAATATGCACCTGCAGCGAGCCACCCAAGGCCTCGACAAAGCCTTTCACCGCATCCATGCCCACACCGCGTCCGGACACCTCGGTCACATGCGCTGCGGTAGAAAATCCGGGCAGCAGCACCCACTGCGCAAGCTGCGCGTTGCTGAGCAGGGCATCTTCGCTAATGAGCTTGCGCTCCATCGCCTTGCGTCGGATCTGTCCGACCGCCAGACCCCGGCCATCGTCTTGCAAGCGGATCGCCAGATGCTCGCCCTGCATGCTCAAGCTCAGATGCACATTTCCGACGGGGCTCTTGCCGTGCGCTATGCGTTCAGCTGCACCTTCCAGACCATGGTCCATCGCATTGCGATACAGGTGCATGAAGACATTCTTGAGCGTTGCGCCGACCTGGGCGCGCAGCACAATGCCGTTGGATGTGATGGTGCTCACCGGTGCTTCCTTGCCCAGCTCTTTGGCCAGCGTCGGTAGCGATTCCAGTACGCCGGCCAGTGCGTCTTCTATGCTTTGGGTACCCATCAATTCCAGACTATGGCGGGTCTGGCGAAGGGCATCGCGCAACGTCGCCCCGCTGGCGGTTTCGGCTTGATCCAGCAGTGCCAGCGTGTCGGCCACGTGCTGCTCATCGACCATCAGAAAGTTGTCTGCACCACCACTGCGGCCCGCGCGACCGAGCTTGGCTTCATTGATGTGTGTGTATTCTTCCAGGGCTATGCCTGTGGCATCGAGTTGCAGCAGCAGACCATCACGGTTCCACACCGCGTCTTCGCTGGCGCGCAGGCTGTCGTAGGCCTGCTCGACTTCGTGCACCACATGCGTCAGGTGCAACAGGCCATAGGTGCGCGCATTGCCCTTGAGGGTGTGCATGTTTCTGAACAGCTGCGTGATCACTGATTGGCGCTCTGCCATCGGCTGGGTCAGTGCGGTGCCCTCTATCAGTTCGCGGTTCTCGGCGATGAAGTGCTTGGCCTCCTGTACAAAGGCATGAAACTTTTCCTGATCGACCGCGAGTATCTCGCCAATGATGTGGAGTTCGCGCTTTTGCACCTGGGCTTGGGCTGCGAGGGCGCGCATCTCGGTGACATCGCGCACGCACAGCAGAATACGCAGCGTGGTGCCGTCTTCATCACTGATGGGCGACCAGTTCAGGTCCAGTGTTTTGCTTGTTCCGTTGCCCATCGTCTTGATGATTTCCGTCGGCAGCAGGTGTGCATTGAAGCCGAAGTTCATTTCATGTTCGCCGATACAGGCGCCGGTGACGGTTTCGATCTGCGACAACTGATCGGCATTGCAAGCGGTTCCGCTGAACAGCACATCCATCAGTGAGCGCCCGGCAATTTCCTGGGTCTCCAAAATAGTGCCCAAAAATTCGGAATATTCGGGGTGGATGCGATTGTTGGCTTCGAGCGTCAGAATGCCCTGCGGGATGTCATGCAGCATGGCGTGGATGTCGGCTGTTTTTTGCTTGACCAGTTCCGTGCTCTGCTGGATTTTTTCGACCATCGCATTGAAGGCGGTGATGGAGTGGCCGACTTCATCCATGCGCTGCACCGGCAGGCGCTGACTGAAGTCCTGGCTGGTGGCAATCTCTGTCATCTTGCTTTCCATTTCAGCGATGGGAAGAATGACCTGGCGGTAAAGCAAAAGGCCTACTGCGCCCAGCACCAGCACGGCAATCACAGTAACCACGGCGATGGTGCGGGTGGTACCGCTCAGGTTGTCATTCAAGGTGGCAATGGCCTCGTCCTTGCTGCGGCGCTTCTCGATTTGCAGGGTATCGATTACCGACTCCATTTCCTGCAGATAGCCGCCCACATTGGCTGCCAGATTGGCATCGGCCAAATCCTTATTGCCTTTGATTTTGAATTGAACGGTTTCATTGATGGCGGAAAAATAATTAGCAAGGCTTTCCTTGGCCTGCTCCACCAGACCGCGCTGCGCTGCGCTGTCGGCCTGCAGCATCTGCTCGTCAAAGGCCCTTTGCAAACGTGCCTGGGTAGTCTGCAACCGCTCTTCGGCCTGCGCAGCCAGTTTCAGGTCTGCCGCCGACACAATGGTCATGATCGACAGCTGAACGTCTTTGAGTTGGCCTACCAGCTCCGCCGAGGCCAGGGCACTGGGCACCACGCCTTGGGTGACGGTCCTGACCTCTTTCGCGCTGCCCCGACCTTGGTAGACCGCAAAACTCCCGATCACCGCGATGGCGAGAAAGGAAAGGGCCACCAACAACAGGATGCGGTTACGGATGTTCACAGGATCGCCTTCCAACGGATATTGGTGGCGATTGTTCAATACCCATTCGCCATTTTGATGACGAAATAAACATCATTTGATGACAGCTGCAGCCAAAGCGCGTGAGCTGACCCGGCGCGGTCTCAGTCCCTGGTGGCGTGGCGCTGTATGCAGGCGATGTAGCTATCGCCATCTGGCGGCTTGCCGGCCTGCTGGCTGTCCCACAGCATGGTCCCCAGGCATTCCATGGCCTCGTGGTGCGCTTGGTGCAGCGAATTGCGCTTGTGCGTCAGCAACTCCACCGACTGGCGGATGCCGCGCGGTTGGTCGATGCTGCACTGCTCGCTGATCGACAGGTGCATGGAGAGGTGCAAAAAGGGATTGCTCTTGCCGGGCTCGCTGCTTTGCATGGCCGCCAGGGCGCCGTCCAGATCGGCAAACTCGGCGTGGTGCTCGGGGTGCTCGTCCATCCAGCGCGCGGCCAGGGTCTCTATGGCTTCGAGTGGCAGGCCATCGCGGGCCTTGGCAAAGGCACCGCAAAAAAAGCGGCGCACGTCTTCTTGGGAGGGACTGAACATGGCCGCGAGCGTAGCACGCCGCATACCGCACATCCCATGCCCCTTGGCCGCGTTGCTGCAGCCTGCCTTGTTACATTCGGCGCATGACTTTTCCCCTGATCACCGAGCCCTATTTTTATGCCGTGACGATTCCTGCGGTGCTGCTGCTGGGCATCAGCAAGAGCGGCTTTGGTGCTGGTTTTGGCTCGCTGGCCGTGCCCATGATGGCGCTGGCCGTGACGGTGCCGCAGGCGGCGGCGATTCTGATGCCGGTGCTGCTGCTGATGGACCTGCTGGGCATGGCGGCCTTTCGAAAAGACTTTGACATGGCGCTGCTCAAATTTCTCTTGCCCTTTGGCGTGTTGGGCATTGTGATCGGGGCGCTGCTATTTAAGCTGCTAGACCCCCACACTGTGGCCGCCATGGTGGGCGTGTTTACACTCTTGTTTCTGGCACAGCGCCTGCTATTTGCGCCCAAGCCCAACAGCCCGCTGCCGCCCAAGTGGCTGGGCGCGCTGCTGGCAAGCACCTCGGGTTTCACCAGTTTTGTGGCCCACGCCGGTGGCCCCCCCATCAATGCTTATGTGATTCCGTTGAAGCTGTCGCCAGTGAAGTTCACCGCCACCATGGCCTTCTTCTTTTTTGTGGTGAATCTGTGCAAGTGGATTCCCTACGCTTGGCTGGGCCTGTTGGATACGCGCAATATGGCGACTTCGCTGGTGCTGCTGCCGATTGCGCCCATTGGCGTCTGGATCGGCGTGCGCATGGCGCGGCGCATCAGCCAGCAACTGTTCTACCGCTTCCTTTACCTGGGCATGTTGCTGACCGGTCTGAAGCTGGTTTGGGACGGCTTTGTGGCCTAGCAACGAGCGGCCGATCTCACGCAAGTTGCCATGCGCGGGGCATCGCGTTAATCTGGGCCGTAGTCGCAACCCCATGGAGGCCCCCATGCAGAAGAAGGCAATTGCACAACCCCCACTGCCGTCCCCAGGCAAAGATGTTCCATCGGTCGTGGAGTCGCTGACCCACCGCTTGGTGTATTCGGTGGGCAAGGACAATGCGATGGCCACGCCACGTGACTGGTTTTATGCTGCGGCCTACATGACGCGCGACCACCTGGTAGAGCGCTGGATTCAGACCATGCGCAGCTACTACGTTGCCGACGTCAAGCGGGTGTATTACCTGTCCATGGAGTTCCTGATGGGGCGCACCTTGATGAACAGCCTGCTCAACCTAGGGCTGGAGTCGCCCTGCCGCGAGGCGCTGCAACAGCATGGCGTGGACCTGAGCCAGGTGCGCGAAATGGAGTCAGATGCAGCCCTGGGTAACGGCGGTCTGGGCCGCTTGGCGGCCTGCTTTTTGGACTCCATGGCGACGCTGAACCTGCCGGGCTACGGCTACGGCATACGCTACGAGTACGGCATGTTTTCGCAGGCTATCGACAACGGCTGGCAGGTGGAGCACCCCGATAACTGGCTGCGCTATGGCAACCCCTGGGAATTTCCGCGCCCCGAGGTGCTCTACCACGTGAAGTTTGGCGGGCGCGTGGTGGAGTACCGCGACGAGAAGGGCTTGGCGCGCCACCACTGGGTGGACACCGAAGACGTGATGGCCATGGCCTACGATTCACCGATTCCGGGCTTTGATACCAGCACCGTCAACAACATGCGCCTGTGGTCTGCCAAGGCCTCGCGCGACTTCGACCTGAAGTACTTTAACGAGGGCAATTACATTCGCGCGGTGGAAGACAAGAACAGCTCGGAGAACCTGTCCAAGGTGCTGTATCCGGACGACTCCACCGCCATGGGGCGAGAGCTGCGTCTGAAGCAACAGTATTTTTTTGTCAGCGCCAGCCTGCATGACATCCTGAGCCGCTTTAGCAAGTCCAACGAGGGCTTTGACGCCCTGCCCGACAAGGTAGCCATACAGCTCAACGACACCCATCCCTCGATTGCCATTGTCGAGCTGATGCGCATTTTGGTGGACATCAACCACCTGCCCTGGGAGAAGGCCTGGAGCATCACCACGCGGACCATCTCTTACACCAACCACACGCTGATGTCAGAGGCGCTGGAGACCTGGCCGGTGGCCATGTTCGAGCAGATATTGCCGCGCCACCTGCAAATTATTTATGACATCAATGAACGTTTTTTGACCCAGGTGATGCAGTGCTTTCCGGGCGAGAACGAGTTGCGCGGGCGCATGTCCATCATCGCAGAGGAGGGCGGTAAGCGGGTGCGCATGGCGCATCTGGCCATGGTCGGTAGCCACACCGTCAATGGCGTGGCCGAGATCCATACCCAGCTCATGAAGCAGACCATTTTTGCGGACTTCGATCGCATGTACCCCGGAAAAATTGTCAACATGACCAATGGCATCACGCCGCGGCGCTGGCTCAACCAGGCCAATCCGCTGTTGTCGGATCTCATCAGCAAACACATTGGCAAGGGCTGGGTACGCGACCTTTCGCAGCTCAAACGCCTGGTGCCGCTTGCCGATGATGCTGCATTTCGCAGCCAGTTTGCCGCCGTCAAGCGGGCCAACAAGCAGCGATTTGCCGAGGTGCTGCAGCGCACCCTGGGCGTGGACCTGCTGGTGGATTCGCTGTTTGATGTGCACATCAAACGCCTGCATGAGTACAAGCGCCAGTTGCTCAACGTGCTGCATGTCATCACGCTCTACAAGCGCATCTGCGACAAACCGCACCTTGAGGTGGTGCCGCGCACGGTGATCATCAGCGGCAAGGCCGCGCCCGCCTACTACGCCGCTAAACTGGTGATCAAGCTGATCAACGATGTGGCGGGGGTGGTCAACAACGACCCGCGCATACAGGGCCGCCTCAAGCTGGTTTTTGTGCCCAATTACAGTGTGTCGGTGGCCGAAGTCCTGATCCCTGCGGCCGACCTGTCGGAGCAAATTTCCACTGCAGGCACCGAGGCCTCGGGCACGGGCAATATGAAACTGGCCCTCAACGGTGCCCTGACCATAGGCACAATGGACGGCGCCAATATCGAGATCCGCGACGAGGTCGGAGCCGACAACATCTTTATCTTTGGCCTGAGTACCGACGAGGTGCGCAATCTGCGCGCCAGCGGTTACCAGTCCAGCGACTATTACCACGGCAACAGCGAACTGGCCCATGCGATCGACATGATTGGCGGTGGCTTCTTCTCGCCGGGCGAGCCCACGCGCTTCAAGCCACTGGTGGACAGCCTGTTGCAGCACGGCGACCACTATCTTCTGCTGGCTGACTATGGCTCCTACATCAAGGCCCAGCAGGCGGTGGAGGCGGCTTACCGCGACCAGGACCAGTGGCTGCGCCGGTCGATTTTGAATGTGGCAAACATGGGCAAATTTTCCAGCGACCGCACCATACTGCAATACGCCCAGCAGATATGGCAGGCCAAGCCGGTCTTTTAGCCGTCCCGTTCATCAGGGGTATAGCCAGCATTCAAGGAGATTGCCATGCCCGTGGTCGTGATTGCCAATCCCAAGGGAGGGGTGGGCAAGTCCACACTGTCTACGCAGGTGGCCGGTTATTTTGCGTCTCGCGGGCATAGGGTGATGTTGGGAGATGCTGACCGCCAGCAGTCCAGTCGCCTCTGGCTGAGCCTGCGCCCACAGGCGGCGCGCGCCATCGGTGCCTGGTTGCTCGATCAGGAGCAGATCGCCCGGCCACCCAAGGGCACCACCCATGTGGTGCTCGACACCCCAGCTGGTCTGCATGGGCGACGCTTCAAGGACATCATGAGACGGGCCGACAAGGTGCTGGTGCCCTTGCAGCCCAGCCTGTTTGACATCTTTGCCACGCGTGCATTTTTGGACGAGCTGGCGCAAAACGCGCACGCGGCCCGGACGCAGGTCGGCATTGTGGGCATGCGCGTGGACGCCCGCACCATTGCCGCCGACAAGCTCAATGCCTTTGTCCAGTCCATGGGGCTGCCCATGGTGGGCTATGTGCGCGACACGCAGAACTACATCCACCTGGCCGCTCAGGGCCTGACCCTCTTTGATGTGGCGCCAACCCAGGTGGAGCGCGACCTGGCGCTGTGGCAGCCCATCGGGCAGTGGCTGGACCAGCCTTGAGCGACTTGGCCGCCTGAGGGCGCGAACGTGGGGGCTACACAAATCCGTTCTGGCGCCAGGCCTCAAACACCGTTACCGCCACCGCGTTCGACAGGTTCAGGCTGCGCTGACCTTCGCGCATGGGCAGGCGCAGGCCCTGCTCGGGGCCAAAGCTGGCGCGCACCTGCTCGGAGATGCCCTTGGTCTCCGAGCCAAACACCAGCCAGTCGCCGGGCTTGAAGGCCACGCTGTAGGGGCTGCGCGTGCCGCGCGTGGTGAGCGTAAACATGCGAGCGGGCTCGGGCTTCTCAGAGGCCAAAAAGGCTTGCCAATCGGCATGGCGCTTGAGCGTGGCGTACTCGTGGTAATCGAGTCCGGCGCGGCGCATTTGTTTGTCCTCCATGGAAAAACCCAGCGGCTCCACCAGGTGCAGATGGCAGCCGGTGTTGGCGGCCAGGCGTATGACATTGCCGGTGTTGGGGGGGATCTCGGGCTCGACCAGAACGATATGGAACATGCGCCGATTATTCCGTACGCGCAAACACCAGGGCGGTGATGTGCGCGGCGCCCTGGCGGCGAAGCACCCGCGCCGCCTCATGCAGCGAGGCGCCAGTGGTCATCACATCGTCGAGCAGCACGATGCGTTTGCCCTCTACCTCAGCCACCTGCGCGGGCTCTACCGCATAGGCACCACGCACCGCCAACTGGCGCTGCGCGCGCGGCAGCGAGCTTTGTGCCGGCGTGTCCTTCACCCGCAGCAGCACATGGGCGCGCAGCTTGCTTGGCTCCAAGGCGCGCGCCAACAGCAGGGTCTGGTTGAAGCCGCGCTCGCGCAGGCGCTGCTGGGACAGGGGCATGGGCAGCAGCCAATCGGCCGCGTCGAGTGCCGGCTCCACCCAGGGCGCACTGCGCAGCAGCAGGGCCATGCTGTGGGCCCAGCCGGTGTGTTCCTGGAACTTGAATTGCGTGACCAGGCCCGACCAGGGATAGGCATAGGGCAGGGCGGCCAGGGCCTGGTCCAGGGGTGGCGGCTGGCTGATGCAGGCGCCGCACTGGCGCATGCCAGCGGGCAGGGGCAGGGCGCAGGTCTGGCAACGCGGCATTGGCTGGGCAAAGCGTTGCACGCAGTCGTCACACACCGGTCGCGTGGGCCAGGCATGGCAGACCGCGCACTGCGCAGGCAGCTGCGCGCTTAGCCCTGAGAGCAACTGGCGGAACATGGCGCCAATATACTGGCCCTCCCCATTGAAGGCCCTTTTTTGCACACCCATGAGCACGCAACGCCCCCCCACCATCGACGTTCAGGCCGCCAAGCGCTGGCAGGCGCAACTGGCGCAAGCATCGCCCTGGCTGCACGAGGAGGTGGCCAGCCGCATGCAGGAGCGGCTGCAGTGGATTGCCCGCAGCCCGACTAGCTGGTTGCATTGGGCTCCGCTGCAGGGCGGCAGAGCGGTGCATGAGGCGCTGGTGCAGCGCTACCCCAAGGCCCATTGCTTTGTGCAGGAGAGCACGGCGGCACAGGAACAACTGGCGCGTCAGCAGTTGCAGCAGGACTGGTGGAAGCCAGTGCGCTGGCTGGGCGCCGCCACGCAATTTGCGCAGCCGGTGCAGCCGGTGCAAATGCTGTGGGCCAATATGGCGCTGCATATGGATGCCGACCCGCAGGCGCTGATCCAGCGCTGGCATGGCGCGCTGGCGGTGGATGGCTTTCTGATGTTTTCCTGTCTGGGGCCGGACACCCTGCGCGAGCTGCGCCCAGTCTATGCGGCAATGGGCTGGCCCGCACCCAGCCACGACTTCACCGATATGCACGATTGGGGCGACATGCTGGTGCATGCCGGCTTTGCCGAGCCCATCATGGACATGGAGCGCATCACGCTGAGCTACTCCAGCGCCGACAAGCTGCTGCACGAACTGCGCGGCTTGGGGCGCAATTTGCAACCCCAGCGTTTTCCCGCATTGCGCGGGCGCGCTTGGCGCGGCAAACTGTGTCGGGAAATTGAGCTTGCCCTGCGACGGCCCGATGGCCGCTTGGAGCTGACCTTTGAAGTGGTGTATGGGCACGCTTTTAAACCCCGTCCGAAGCTGACGGTTTTGTCAGAAACCAGGGTTCCACTGGATGAAATGCGCAGATCGTTGCGACAGATCAAACCCTGACAGCTTGACCTTTTGACCAACGGGCTTGACACGCTAGCCTTAAGGCAACCTTAAAGACTGATCGCTGGGCTACAATCGCGCTCAAACAAGAGACTGGCACAGCAATGTGATCGCCCTCGGCCTGCGCCGAAGGGTCCAGCAAGTGAGACGAAATACCGTAGCAATATAGAGGTAAGAACGATGAAGAGCGTTTTCAATTGGTTGGCATGCTGGATGCTGTCGGCCACGGTTTGGGCTGGTTCCTCCTTGTTGACGCTGGCACATGCTGTCACCGATTTACCGGGCGGCCCGGGCGTCAATCAGCTGAACCTGACCAAGGGCGTGACCCGCATTTCTGCCGATCAGGCCTGGCTGCACTGGTTCATGCTCATCGTCTGTACGGTCGTCTTTATTGCCGTTTTTGCGGTGATGTTCTATTCCATCTGGAAGCACCGCAAGTCGCAGGGCCACAAGGCGGCGCTGTTCCACGAAAGCGTTTCGGTCGAAATCGCCTGGACGCTGACCCCTTTCATCATCGTTGTCGTCATGGGCCTGATGGCCACCAAGACGGTGGTCGCCATGAAGGACACCACCAATGCCGACCTGACCATCAAGGCCACCGGCATGCAGTGGAAGTGGGGCTATGACTACCTCAAGGGCGAGGGCGAAGGCATTGGCTTTGTCTCCACGCTGGACCTGGCGCAGCGCGAAATGTCCAACAACGGCGGCCCGAAAAAGGGCGAGGTCGTGAACGATTACCTGCTCAAGGTGGACAACCCGCTGGTGGTGCCGGTGGACAAGAAGATCCGCATCATCACCACCGCCAATGACGTGATCCACGCCTTCATGGTGCCGGCCTTCGGTATCAAGCAAGATGCGATTCCTGGCTTTGTGCGCGACACCTGGTTCCGCGCCGAGAAGACCGGTGACTTCTACGGCCAGTGCGCTGAGTTGTGCGGCAAGGAGCATGCCTACATGCCCATCCACGTGAAGGTGCTGTCTGCGTCGGACTACTCGGCCTGGGTGGCGGTAGAGAACAAAAAATTGGCCGCCAAGCTCGATGACCCTGCCAAGGTCTGGGCAATGGATGAGATTCTGGCGCGCGGTGAGAAGGTCTACAACGCGCCCGGTTCCTGCGTTTCCTGCCACCAGGCCAGCGGCAAGGGCGGCGGACCCATCAAGCCATTGGACGGTGCTGCCGTGGTGCTCGATGGCGACAAGAGCAAACAGATCCTGGTGCTGCTTAACGGCCAGAACAACGGCATCATGCCCGCTTGGAAGTCCCTGAGTGACACCGACATTGCGGCGGTCATCACCTACACCAAGAACCATTGGTCCAACCAGACCGGCCAGCTGGTGCAGCCCGCCGAAGTCCTGGCCTTGCGCAAGTAATCGCTTCACAGCATTACAAGCAAGACCCCCAAAGAATTGAAAACGAAGTTTCAGTGCAGACTAAGTTGTACCCAGCTTAGTCGTAACTAAAAGGAAGAAATAATGAGCGCAGTGATAGGCCACCCCGAGCACGCCCATGAGCACCACGATGACCACCACGCCCCCACGGGCTGGCGCCGTTGGGTGTTTGCGACCAACCACAAGGACATCGGCACGCTGTACATGATGTTCAGCCTGACCATGCTGATGATTGGTGGCGTGCTGGCCCTGCTGATTCGCACCGAGCTGTTCCAGCCCGGTCTGCAGTTCGTCAACCCCGAGCTGTTCAATTCGCTCACCACCATGCACGGCCTGATCATGGTGTTCGGCGCTATCATGCCGGGCTTTGTGGGCTTTGCGAACTGGATGATTCCGCTGCAGATTGGCGCCGCCGACATGGCCTTTGCCCGTATGAATAACTTCAGTTTTTGGCTGATGATTCCTGCGGGTGCGATGCTGGCAGGTTCCTTCTTCATGCCCGGTGGCGCACCCGCTGCCGGCTGGACCCTGTACGCACCGCTGACCCTGCAGATGGGCCCCTCCATGGATGCCGGCATTTTTGCCATGCACATTTTGGGTGCTTCTTCCATCATGGGTTCGATCAACATCATCGTCACCATCCTCAATATGCGCGCTCCCGGCATGACGCTGATGAAGATGCCCATGTTCGCTTGGACCTGGTTGATCACCGCCTACTTGCTGATCGCCGTGATGCCGGTGTTGGCAGGTGCCATCACCATGACGCTGACCGACCGCCACTTTGGCACCAGCTTCTTCAACCCCGCCGGTGGTGGCGACCCGGTGATGTACCAGCACATCTTCTGGTTCTTCGGCCACCCCGAGGTCTACATCATGATCTTGCCGGCCTTCGGCATCATCAGCCAGATCGTTCCGGCCTTTGCCCGCAAGCGCCTGTTTGGCTACGCGTCCATGGTGTACGCCACCTCTTCGATTGCGATTTTGTCGTTCATCGTCTGGGCCCACCACATGTTCACCACCGGCATGCCGGTGACCGGACAGCTGTTCTTCATGTACGCCACCATGCTGATCGCCGTGCCCACGGCCGTGAAGATTTTCAACTGGATTGCCACCATGTGGCGCGGCTCCATGACCTTTGAGACCCCCATGCTGTTTGCCGTGGGCTTTATCTTTGTGTTCACCATGGGCGGCTTTACCGGCCTGATTTTGGCCATGGCGCCCATCGACATCCAGTTGCAAGACACCTACTACGTGGTGGCCCACTTCCACTATGTGCTGGTGGCCGGTTCGCTGTTTGCCATGTTTGCCGGCTTCTACTACTGGTGCCCCAAGTGGACCGGCGTGATGTACAGCGAAACCCGCGGCAGGGTCCACTTCTGGTGGTCGTTGATTGCCTTTAACGTCACCTTCTTCCCCATGCACTTCCTGGGTCTGGCGGGCATGCCGCGTCGCTACGCCGACTACCCCATGCAGTTTGCCGACTTCAATGCGCTGGCCTCGGTGGGTGCCTTTGCCTTCGGTTTTGCACAGGTGTTTTTCATCTTCTTCATCGTCATCCCTGCTATGCGCGGCAAGGGTATCAAAGCGCCCCAGAAACCCTGGGAAGGTTCCGAAGGCCTGGAGTGGGAAGTTCCCTCTCCTGCCCCTTTCCATACCTTTGAGACACCGCCCAAGCTCGACGCCACAGCAACCCGCGTGATCGGCTAAGACCATGGCACTGACCCCTGAGCAAAAGAAATCCAACCGGCGCCTGGGCCTGATCCTGGCGTCGGTGGCCGCGGTGTTCTTCATTGGCTTCATGGCCAAGATGATCATCCTGGGCCTCTAAGCCATGAACCTGCAGCGCCTGAACCGCCAGATGCTGGGCAAGCTCGCCGTGGTGACGCTGGCCATGTTCGCCTTCGGCTACGGACTGGTGCCCCTTTACAAGTCGATTTGCGAGCTGACCGGCATCAACGTGCTGGCGCTGGGCGAGCAGGCGGTCCCCGGCGTCAAGGCCAAGGTGCCGTCCAATAGCCAGGTGGATATGAGCCGCACCATCACGGTGGAGTTCGATGCCAACTCGCGCGGCGTCTGGCACTTCAAGCCGGCCCAGCGTTCGGTGCAGGTGCATCCGGGTGAGCTGACCACCGTGATGTACGAGTTCCAGAACACGCAGAACCGCCGCATGGCAGCGCAGGCCATTCCCAGCTACGCACCCCAGCAGGCCCAGGCCCACTTCAACAAGGTGGAATGCTTTTGCTTTAACCAATACACGCTGGAGCCGGGCGAGAAAAAAGTCTGGCCGGTGGCCTTTGTGATCGATCCCAAGTTGTCGAAAGACGTGAACACGATCACCCTGTCCTATACATTTTTTGAGGTCGGCAGTGGCATACCACCGGCACCGGTGGCTGCGGTAAAGGCTGCGACGCTGCTGGGGCAGGGCAGCTGATGGCCCCCCAAGCCGAGCCAACGCAGAAGGCGTCGCTCTTGCACAGCGTGAAGCTGGTGGCCTGGTCGATGCTGGGCATTCGCAGCCGCAAGGGCTACCAGGACGACCTGGAAAAGGTCAATCCCTTGCATGTGCTGCTGGTGGGCTTTGTCGCGGTGCTGCTCTTGGTGGTGTCGCTGATCGGGTTGGTCAATTGGGTCGTGGCCAAATAGGTCGCGCCCCAGGAAAAAATTGTCAGAAGAATTTGAAGGAATGGAGCAGAAATGAGTTCAAGCACTAGCACACCGTACTACTTTGTACCCGGGCCCTCGCGCCATCCGGCCATGGCCGCACTGGGTCTGTTCTTCGTCATTCTGGGCGCGGGGCAATGGGTCAATGGCGCCGAATGGGGCAAGTATTCGCTGATGTTTGGCATGGTCTGGTGGCTGGTCGTGCTCTACCAGTGGTTTGGTGATGCCATTTCCGAGAGCGTCAGCGGCCAATACAGCCGGCGCATCGACATCTCGTTTCGCTGGAGCATGAGCTGGTTTATTTTCTCCGAGGTGATGTTCTTCGGCGCCTTTTTCACCGCCCTGTGGTGGGCACGCGCCCACTCGGTGCCAGCGCTTGGCAGTTTGGATAATTCCCTGCTGTGGCCGGGCTTCAAGGCCGCCTGGCCCAGCCTGGTGGCCGGTGCCACCGCATCGCCCGCCGGCATCGTTGAGCCCTTCCGCACCATGGGCCCCTGGCCGCTGCCCACCATCAACACGGCGCTGCTGCTGACCTCTGGCGTGACGCTGACGATTGCCCACCACGCCCTGCTGGTGAACAACCGCAGCCGCACCATTGCCTTCATGTGGGTCACGGTGCTGCTGGGCGCGACCTTCCTTGGCGTGCAGGGCCTTGAGTACCACGAGGCCTATACCGAGTTCAATCTCAAGCTCAGCTCCGGCGTGTACGGCTCCACCTTCTTTATGCTGACTGGCTTTCACGGCTTCCACGTGTTGGTGGGCATGCTGATGCTGCTGTTCATCACCCTGCGCCTGCAAAAGGGCCACTTCAGCGCCGACAACCATTTCGGCTTCGAAGGTGCAGCCTGGTACTGGCACTTTGTGGATGTGGTGTGGCTGGGCCTCTACGTGCTGGTGTACTGGCTCTAACGCCATGGCGTAGCCTTTCATCCGCCCAAAAGAAAAGGCACCGCAAGCGGTGCCTTTTTTGCTGGAGACCGGGTCAATTTTGCGCCGGCCTATTGGCCTGGGGCAATACCGGTAGGATGGATCCAGCCCATGGACCAGGACAACAAAATGCACAGAAAAAGCAGCACCGAAAACCCCACCCGCAGGGCCAGTGCGCGCGCCATGCGCTGCGACTTGTCCGGCGCGTCGCTGCCGCCACGCAGCATGAAGAACAGGGCGGTGGCCAGGCTGGCGATGATGGCCAGGAATGCAAGTGAGACAAGGTATGACATGGGCGGGATTATCCCGTGAATGCCCGATCCCGTTTGGTTTGGATGACTTTGCTCACGCTGCTGGGCATGGCCATCACCGGCTCCCTGGGGCGCTGGCAGCTCAACCGCGCCGCCCAGAAGGAGTCGCTGCAGGCCAGCATGGAGGCACAGGGCAGCAAGCATCTGGTGGATGCCTTTGCGCTGTTGGCGGCCCCCGACCCCTTGGCCCTGGTGCACCAGCCTGCGCTGCTGCGCGGCAAGTGGTTGGCCGACCAGACGGTTTATCTGGACAACCGCCAGATGCAGGCCAAGGTGGGTTTTTTTGCGGTCACACCGCTGCGCCTGGAGGGCAGCGACCGGGTGATCCTGGTGCAGCGCGGCTGGGTGGCGCGCAATTTTGTGGAGCGCGACAAGGTGCCGGCCATCGCGACACCAAGCGGCCTGGTGGCCATTGAAGGGCGCATTGCCCCGCCTGCGGGCAAGCTCTTCGAGCTGGGCCAGCCCTCGGTCACGGCGATACGGCAAAATCTCGACTTGCAGCAGCTGCAGTTGCACATCGGAGAGCCCCTGTTGCCCGTCATCCTGAGGCAGACCGGACCCGCCAGCGAAGGCCTGCTGCGCGATTGGCCGGCGGTCAACAACGGTGTCGAAAAGAACTATGGCTATGCCCTGCAGTGGTTTGGCATGAGCGCCCTGATGGCCCTGCTTTACCTCTGGTACCAAATCATTCAACCCCGCTTCCGCCGCCCTAAGGATTCCAAGCCCCATGCATAGCGACCGCCCGCAAGACGACCAGCCCCTGGGCCTGACCGTGCACTCCCTGCCCACGCCCGACCAACTTGCGGTGGACCCGCAGACCCGCACCCGAGTGGGCCGCTGGAAGATGGTGCTGGTGTTGCTCATCTGTGCGTCACCCGTGGTGGCCTCGTACTTCTCCTATTACGTGCTGCGTCCCGAAGGCCGGCGCAACTATGGTGCGCTGATCGACCCGCAGCGTCCCCTGCCGGATCTGGTGGGCAGCACGCTCGACGGCCGCAGCGTCAATTTGCGCACGCTCAAGGACCAGTGGCTGTTGATCAATGTGGCGGGTGGTGCCTGCGACGCCGCTTGCGCCAACCACCTGTACTTTCAGCGCCAGTTTCGCGAAGGCCTGGGCAAGAACAAGGACCGCTTGGAGCGGGTCTGGCTGGTCGATGATGCCGCACCCTTGCCCGAGGCCCTGCTGCCCGCCCTGCGTGATGCCACGGTGATCCGCGTGCCCCGCGAGGCCTTGGCGCAGTGGCTCCAGCCCCAGGCCGGTCAATCCCTTGAGAGCCATCTGTATGTGGTGGACCCCATGGGCAATTGGATGATGCGCTTTGCCCCTGGCGTCGATCTGGCCACGGCGCCCAAGATCAAGAAGGACCTGGAGCATTTGATGCGCGGCTCCGAAGGCTGGGACCAGGCCGGTCGGCCCTGAAGCATGACGGTTCCGCTGTACAACCTCTCGCCCCTGCTGACCATCATGGCCCTGGGGCTGCTGCTGGCGATTGCGCCCGTGCTCTGGGTGCTCAAGCGCCAACGTGGCAGCGTGCCCGGCGCGCGCCTGCAGGCACTGACGCTGCTGACCCTGTTTCTGACCATGGACCTGGTGCTGTTTGGCGCCTTTACCCGCCTGTCTGACAGCGGCCTGGGTTGCCCGGACTGGCCCGGCTGTTATGGCGAGGCCAGTCCGCTTGCTGCCCACGCTCCCATCAGTGCCGCACAAGCGCTGATGCCCAGCGGACCGGTGACGGTTTCCAAGGCCTGGGTCGAGATGGTGCACCGCTACCTGGCCACCACCGTGGGCGCGCTGATCACCCTGCTGATGTTGGCCTCCTGGTTGGGACGCCGTGCGCGCGCGGCTGCCAGGCTGACGGTGTGGGACTGGTTGCCCGCCCTGACCTTTGTGTGGGTCTGCGTGCAGGGCGCCTTTGGCGCGCTGACCGTGACCATGAAACTGTTTCCCGCCATCGTCAGCCTGCACCTGCTGGGCGCTTACCTGTTGCTGGCCCTGCTGACCTTGCAGGCGGTGCGCGGTGCGACGCTGCCTGCCAGCGCAGTACTGCCGGCCGCACTACCGCCCAAGGTCAGACCCCTGCGGATGCCCCATCCGCAGGTTTCCACTTTCTGGATGGCCGCTGCTCTGGCCCTGTTGGTGTTGCAGGCAGCAAGCGGCGCCTGGGTCAGCACCAACTACGCCGTGCTGGCCTGCAGTGAGTTCCCCCTGTGCCAGGGCCAGTGGTGGCCTGCGATGGACTTTGCCCGCGGCTTTGAGCTCTGGCGTCCCTTGGGCGAGAGCGCCGACGGAACCCTGCTGAGCTTTCCCGCCATCACCGCCATCCATGTGGCGCACCGCTTGCTGGCCATGCTGACGCTGACCCTGCTGGCGCTGCTGGCCTGGCGTTTACGCCAAGTCGCTGCGCTATTGACCCAGGCCCGCTGGCTGGGCGCCCTGGTGCTGTTGCAACTGGCCACGGGTCTGAGCAATGTGGTGCTGGGCTGGCCCATGGCCGCAGCCATTGCGCACACCGGTGGCGCGGCAGCAATGGTGGCGGTGCTGGTCTGGACGCTGGCTGTTCACACCAGGCCCGCCGCCACTGTTTCGAAAATTCCAGAGCCTATGCCGGGCTAACCCCATGACCGAGACCTTGCCCATGTTTTCAATGACGGTGCTGCGCCAGTTCTACGCGCTGACCAAACCCCGCGTGATCCAGCTCATCGTGTTCTGTGCCCTGATCGGCATGGTGCTGGCCGTGCCTGGCCTGCCCAGCATGGCCGAGTTGCGCTTGGCCCTGATCGCCTGCCTGGGCATTTACCTGGTGGCCGGTGCGGCGGCGGCCTTTAACTGCCTGGTGGAAAAAGGCATTGATGCCAAGATGAAGCGCACCTCCTGGCGGCCCACGGCCAGCGGCCAGTTGAGCGACCGCCAGACCCTGGTCTTCTCGGCGCTGCTGTGCGTGAGCGGCTCTGCCCTGTTGTATTTTTGGGTCAATCCGCTGACCATGTGGCTGACCTTTGCCACCTTTGTCGGCTATGCAGTGGTCTACACCGTGATCCTCAAACCGCTCACGCCGCAGAACATCGTGATCGGTGGGGCCTCGGGCGCCATGCCACCCCTGCTGGGTTGGGCCGCCATGACCGGCGATGTGGGCCCCGAGGCCATCATCCTGTTTTTGATCATCTTTTTGTGGACGCCGCCGCACTTCTGGGCCCTGGCCCTGTACCGGGTGGAGGACTACCGCAAGTCCGGCCTGCCCATGCTGCCGGTCACCCATGGCAGCGAGTTCACCCGCCTGCACATCCTGCTCTACACCTTTGTGCTGTTTGCCGCCTGCCTGCTGCCCTTTGTCTACGGCATGAGCAGCTGGCTCTACCTAGCGGTGGCCATTGTTTTGAGTGTGGGTTTCAGCTGGTATGGTTGGAGGCTGCTGCGCAATTACTCCGATGAGTTGGCGCGCAAGACCTTCCGCTTTTCGCTGATCCATTTGAGCGCGCTGTTTGCGGCGCTGCTATTGGACCATTACTTGCTGTAACCCTGCTTGGAGTACTACTGCGATGAATAAACGCCAAATCCTGCAGCGCGCCTGCGCGCTGCTGCTGGCCACCACCCTGCTGGGCGCCTGCTCCGAATCCAAGCCCAGCTTTGCCTCTATCGACATCACCGGTGCCGATTACGCCAAGGGCTTTGAGCTGACCGACCACAACGGCAAGCTCCGCCACCTCACCGACTTCCAAGGCAAAGTGGTGCTGATGTTCTTTGGCTACACGCAGTGTCCCGACGTTTGCCCCACCACCATGACCGAGATGCTGGAGATCAAAAAGTCCCTGGGTGCGGACGGCGAGCGCCTGCAGGCGCTGTTTGTCACGGTGGACCCCGAGCGCGACACGCCCAAACTGCTCAAGGCCTATATGGAGAATTTCGACCCCAGCTTTTTGGCCTTGCGAGCGACGCCAGAGCAACTGGTCGCGCTGACCAAGGACTACAAAATCTATTACAAAAAGGTCGAGGGCAGCACGCCCACCAGCTACAGCATGGACCATTCGGCCGGCAGCTACCTCTATGACCCCAAGGGCCAGTTGCGCCTGTTTGCCCGCTACGGCAGCCCCAAGGAGGCGCTGACCAAGGATATCCAAATTTTGCTCAAGGGCGCCTGAGCCCTGGCGACGGTTGCCCATAAAAAAACCCCTGCCGGCTTGCGCCGCAGGGGTTTTTTTGATGGAGGCTGCTCAGGCGTAAGCCGCCAGAGTCGTCTTCATTTTCTTCATGGCCGCCACCTCGATTTGGCGGATGCGCTCGGCGCTCACGCCATATTCGGCGGCTAGGTCGTGCAGCGTCATGCCACCGGAATTGTCATCGTTGACCTTGAGCCAGCGTTCTTCGACGATGCGCCGGCTGCGGGCATCCAGGCTGTCCAGTGCCGTGGCAATGCCGTCGGTGGCGAGCACATCGCGCTGGCGCGCCTCAATCATGGCAAGGGGCTCGTGGTTGCTGTCGGTTAGGTAGGCAATCGGGCCAAAGGCGTCTTCACCGTCGTCCGAGGGGCTGGGGTCCAGCAGCACATCGCCGCCCGAAAGCCGGGTCTCCATCTCGATCACTTCTTCGGGCTTGACCTTGAGCTCGCGCGCCATAGTCTGGATCTGCTCGGCGTTCAAGGTGTCGCGGTGTGTGCCCAGGTTGGCCGCAGCGTCATCGCTCTTGAAGCGCTGCTTCATGGAGCGCAGGTTGAAAAACAGCTTGCGCTGGGCCTTGGTGGTGGCCACCTTGACCATGCGCCAGTTCTTCAGAATGTATTCGTGGATCTCGGCCTTGATCCAGTGCATGGCATAGCTCACCAAGCGCACACCCTGGTCTGGATCGAAGCGTTTGACGGCCTTCATCAGGCCCACATTGCCCTCCTGTATCAGGTCGCCATGGGGCAGGCCATAGCCCAGGTACTGGCGCGCCACCGACACCACCAGGCGCAGGTGCGAGAGCACCAGCTTGCCAGCGGCCTCCAGGTCGTTGTCGCTTTTGAACTTGCGCGAAAACGCCTGCTCTTCTTCCAGGGTGAGCATGGGCAGGCGGTTGGCCGCTGAAATATAAGCGTCCAGATTGCCCAGCGGCGGCACCAGAGACCAGGGATTGGCCAGGCTCAGGGCGTTGCGTGGAGCGGTCAGGGCAGCTGTCATTGCGGGACTCCTTATGTTCAAGGGACAAATATTAGCACTCTTGGGGTGCGAGTGCTAAACGCCAGGCCAATGGCGCAAAGCGGATGGGGCCATGGCCGGTGCACCCGCCCGTTGCGGCTGGCGTACCATGCGCACACAATGGCGAAACCTTTGCAATGACTACTTCCCCTACTCCCCCTACCCATCCCGTATTGACCGCCATCGAGGCCCGCGTGCTCGGCACCCTGATGGAGAAGGCGCGCACCGTGCCCGATAGCTACCCGCTGTCGCTCAACTCCCTGGTGTTGGGCTGCAACCAGAAGACCACGCGCGACCCGCTGATGGAGCTCGAAGACGCCCAGGTGGCCACCGCCGTCGCCAATTTGCGCGAGCTCGGTCTGGTGCACGAGACCACCGGTGGGCGCACCACCAAGTTCAGCCATAACTTCCAGCGCGGCATGAATGTGTTTGAGCAGTCTGCGGTGCTGCTGGGCATGCTGATGCTGCGCGGCCCCCAGACCGCTGGCGAGCTGCGTCTGAACACCGAGCGCTGGTACCGGTTTGCCGACATCTCCTCGGTGGAAGGGTTTTTGGACGAACTGCTAGAACGCTCGCCAGAGAAGGGTGGGCCGCTGGTGGTCAAGCTGCCGCGCTTAAGCGGCACCCGCGAGCAGCGCTGGGCCCATTTGCTGTGTGGACCCGTGGATGTCAACGAGCTGGAGTCGGTGCGCGCCCTGCACACACCGGGCGGCCTGGCCGAGCGCGTGGAGCGGCTGGAGCAGGAACTGGTGCAGCTGCGCCAGGTGGTACAAAAATTGTGCGCGGAGCTGGGTGTGTCGCCGGATGCGCTCGCCGCATTGGACTGAAGCGAGGTATTGCCGGCCAATGATCTGCGTGTTCCACCCCTGCACAGGTGCGAAGCGCAGCGACTATAAGGAGGATGAGCAATGGGCGTAGATCGCAATCCGTTTGATGCCGGGCAGGACGCCGAGCGCCATGCCATTTGGGAAATGCTGGTGCGCCGTGACATTGAGGCGCTGGCTGCCAATGACTGGGCCAGCCACGCCAAGGACTTTTTGCGCGATGGTTTTTTTGGCATAGACAGCCAGTACAAGGCCAACCCCGATGCCTGGCGCGCAAGCTTTACCCGCCTTGAAAGCTATGCCCAAGCATGGAGCCAATACGCTGCGGCCTCGCACGGGCGCCTGCCGCCTGCGCAGTTGATGGCTGCGCATTTTGCGGCTGCCTCCTTGCGCGAGATTGAGATCAATGGAGACTTTGCCATTGCCCACAAGAAGTTTGACGGTGCCATTGCCTATAGCGATGGAGGCGTGGAACGTCTGGACTGGCAATCCCTTTATTTTTGCCGCCAGCAACAGGGGCGCTGGTGGATCTGCGGCTTTTTGGGCTACCTGCCCAATCCCATGGGAGGCGCCACGGTAGACCGTGCCTAGCGGGCCGCAGGTGGCGACTGCTTCGCTGCAACCGGCAGTGCGGCGTGTGTGCGCCATTTTTCCTTTTTTGCTATTTGTTCTTGCATGCTGTATTTTTAAGTGCATATAAACAGCGGTCACGGAGGTCGGTATGGGTACCAATCCATCACCAGTCAGGGGCATGGTCAAGCCGGTCCTGATAGCGGGCTTTTTGCTTGTGGTTGCCCTAGGCGCCTGCGCCAAGGAGTTGACCTTCTGGTCCATGTGGAATGAGCCGGAGCCCCAAGCCAAAGCCCTGCGCTCCGTCATGGCGGCCTACACTAAGGCCCATCCCGATGTGACGTTCAAGTTGGTGTGGAACGGCCGCCAGAACCAGACCAAGCTGCGCGCCGCCCTGCAGGCGGGCACCAAAGTGGATTTCATGGACCAGGACGGCGACGCGCTGTATGGCGGCTTGCAGTCGGCGGGCGCAGGGCTGGAAATCAGCAAGGAATTGAACCAGGCATTTAAAGACAGCCTGCTGCCCGGTACTCTCAATCTGTACGCCGACCAGGGCAAGATCTACTCCATTCCCTATGTCTACAACACGGTCAACTTTTGGTACAACCGCGAGCTGATGAAAAAGGCCGGTGCCACGCCGCCCAAGACCTGGGAGGAACTGCTCGGCCTGTGCGCAGCGCTGCATAAGTTGGGCAAAAGCGCTCTGGTGATTGAAGGCAATGTGTCGGACTACAACATGCTGTACTTTTCGCATCTGCTGGAGCGCACTTATGGTTCGGGCAGCATGGCACAGTTGTTTGCCGACAGGAGCGGCAACGGCTGGACCCAGCCCGGAGTGCTGCAGGCCGCCCAGATGAGCCGCACGCTGTGGGACAAGGGTTGTATTTCAAAGGACGCGCGTGGCTTCCAGTTCCCGGCGGGCCAGCAGACCATCGCCCTGGGTGACAGCATGGGTGAACTGGTGGGCTCTTGGCTGCCCACCGAGTTGAGCCAAAGCGCCGGCGATGACTTTCCCTGGGGTGCATTCAACTTTCCGGCCCTCAAAAACGGCTTGGGCAAGCAGACTGATTTGCAGGTCTCGCTCCTGTCCATGATGGTTCTCAAGACTGCGCCCAACCCGAAGGAGGCCGTGGACTTCATCAAGTTTGTGGTGAGCGAGCCGGCCCAAACCCTGCTGGTGAAGGAGGGCCTGATTGGCGCCACGCGCAAAGGGGTGGCCTGGCCCGCAGTATTGGCCGAAGCCGAGAAATCGGCGCGCGAAGCCACGGCCCTGTCCAACTTCGGCGGCGGGTTGAAGATGACGCAGCCCGAGTTCACAGCCATCACGCTGGCACCAGAATTCAACAAAATGTTTCTGGGGGACATCACGCCGCAGCAACTGGTGGCCACGCTGGCAGCCAAGACCAAAGAGTATTGGGCTGCAAAGAAGTAGCAAAGAAGGCAGCACCCATTGCGCCAAAGGGCAAAAAGCCGCGCGGGTAAAGGGGCAGTGGGAGTTGCGTGGCTTGTTCACAATCAACGGGGGCATTTTTTGATCAGTCGGCGCATGGTTTTTCTCTTCCTAGCACCTGCATTGATGCTGTACGCGGGCCTGCTGGTTGTTCCTGCGGGGCAGGCCTTCTACATCAGCTTGTTCAAGACCTCTGGCTTTTCAGACCCTATGCAGTGGGTGGGCCTGGCCAACTACTTCGCGCTTTGGGGCGATGCGGTTTTCTGGCTGGTCATGCGCAACATGCTGCTCATCCTGATCGTGGGTGGTGCTTGTGTGTTCGGCCTGGCATTTTTGTTCACCATGGTGCTGAGCTCCGGTCTGTGGGGCAAGAAACTGTTTCGCACCCTCATCTTCATGCCCAATGTGATTGCCGTGACCGCCATCACCACCTTTTGGTCCTTTGTCTTTATGCCGCGCTATGGCCTGCTCACCCAGCTGCTCAAGGCCTGGGGTCTGGACGGTCTGGCGACCATCGCTTGGACCGCACCCGAGCATGTCTTCTGGTCCATGCTGGTGGGTTTGGTGTGGATCTCCAGCGGCTTCTTCACCATTTTGGTGCTGGCAGGTGCCGACAAGGTGCCGCTGGAGCTGATTGAAGCCGCTCGACTGGAGGGGGCCAGTCCGTTCCAAATTCTGCGCTTCGTCACGCTGCCCCTGATCCGTGATGTGGTCACTATCACGCTGGTGCTGTGGTGCATTATGGCCATCAAGATCATGGAGTTTCCCTATGCGTTCGGCGGGCCGAACATCTCCCAGGATCTCTACACTCCCGCCATCTATCTCTACATCATGGGCTTCGGCCAACGTGACCCGGTGTATGCAATGGGCTACGCCACGGCCATGGGCGTGACCATGCTGGTGCTGACCGTTGCCGCCGTGCTGGGGCTTCGGGCCTGTCTGCCCGGCGAAGCCTTGGAGTATTGAGCATGCAGCTGTCCGCGCCCCTGCGCAGCCGCTGGTCGGCAGGCCGCGCTGTGAGCTACGCCGCGGTGGGAGCCTGGTCTTTGTTCAGCGTATTTTTTGTAGCCTGGATTGTGTTGGCATCGCTCAAGAAGACGCGTGAATTGTTCAGCGACCCATGGGGCCTGCCAGCCCACCCTACCTGGTCCAACTATGCCAAGACCTGGGTCAACAGCCACTTTGGCGGCTATTTTGTGAACAGCCTGCTGCTCGTCAGCGCTTCCGTGCTGATGCTCGTGGCGGTCTGTGTGCCCGCAGCCTATGTGCTGGCGCGCGCGCGCTTTCGCGGGCGCCAGGCCCTGACCGATTTCTTTGTCCTAGGCCTGGGCGTTCCTATCCCGCTGCTGTTTGTGCCGCTGGTGGTGATCATGGGCATGCTGCGCTTGGGGGACAGCCTGTCCGGGCTCTCGCTGGTGTATGTGGCGCTGTCGATTCCTTTCACCATCTATGTGCTGGTGGGCTTCTTCAGCTCCATGCCCAGCGAGTTTGAATGGGCTGCGCGCCTGGATGGCTGCTCGGACTTCCAGACCTTTCGGTATGTCTCGGTGCCCCTCGCGCTGCCGGGCATTGCCACGGTTTCGGCACTGAATTTTGTCGGCCTGTGGAACGAATACCAGCTGTCGTTGCTTCTGCTTAACAGCCCCGAGAACCGCACCTTGTCGCTGGGCATCTACGCACTGATTTCGTCCATGCAGTATTCGGGTGGCGACTGGCCCGGGCTCTTTGCGGGCGTCACCATGGTCATGCTGCCCACCCTGGTTCTGTTCATTGGGATGTCCGAACGCATGATCAGCGGCATCACCATGGGCGGCATGAAATAAACCCACCCGATCGGAACACCCACTTCCATGGCCAGCGTTGAATTGCAGGGCGTCCACAAATCGTACGGCAGCCACGAAGTCGTCAAGGCTTGCAACCTGCGGGTGCAGGAGGGCGAGTTTCTGGTCGTGGTCGGCCCCTCGGGCTGCGGCAAGTCAACCCTGCTGCGCGCCATCGCCGGCCTGGAGCCCCTGAGCGGTGGCCGGCTGCTGATCGATGGGCAGGACATGACCCAGGCTGACCCGGTCGCACGGGGCGTCGCCATGGTGTTCCAGTCCTATGCGCTTTATCCGCACATGACGGTGGCCGAGAACATCGGCTTTGGTCTGAAGATTGCCGGCGAGAGCAAGGACCGCACGGCGGCCCGGGTGCAGGAGGTGGCGGCTCTGCTGCGCCTGGACGGGTTGCTCCAAAGCAAACCCAAGGCCCTGTCTGGCGGTCAGCGCCAGCGGGTGGCGATTGGTCGCGCACTGGCGCGCAAGCCCCGCATCTTCTTGTTCGACGAGCCCCTGTCCAATCTGGACGCAGGCCTGCGCGCCGAAATGCGCGTCGAGCTGGCCAGGCTGCACCATGCTCTGGGCAATACCATGATCTATGTGACGCACGACCAGGTGGAGGCCATGACGCTGGCCACCCGCATGGTGGTGATGCAGGCCGGCCGCATCGAGCAGGTCGGCACCCCGCTGGAGGTGTTCAACCAGCCGGCCACCCGCTTTGTGGCCGGCTTCCTAGGACAGCCGGCCATGAACTTCATCCGCGTGGAGTCCGGCCCAGCTGCGCCGGGCGACGGCGCTGTGCAAAGGGTGGGCAGCTACATCTGGGACACTGGAGCGGGCCACGCCGGTGCTGTGCCCTGGGAGGCCGGTGTCCGCCCGGAGGACCTGCGCTGCAGCGCCGACCAGGCCTGCCTGGACCTGCTGATCGATGCGACGGAGCAACTGGGCAGCGACACCGTCGTGCATGGCAGTCTGCCAGACGGTCAGCGACTGACCGTGCGGCTGCCAGGCCAGCAGCCCAGCGGTGTCGGGCAGCGTCTGGGCCTGGTGCCCGACACCGCGCGCACCGTGTGGTTTGATGCAGCTGGGCGCAACCTGGCACTGCAGATCGGGGTCTCCCTCGATGGATAGAAAAAAAATTCTGTGCACGGAAACCGCCCTCAAGCTGCTGCTGATGGTGGCGCTGGGCGTTCTTTTTTGGGACTACGCGCAGACCGGCAGAGCCATGGCGCTGCTGCTGGGCCTGTCCCTGTGCGCCATGCTATGGCGCATGGACAGCAGGCAGCGCGATTTCAATGCCAGCCAGGAGGAGCGGGTGCGGCAACGCACGGCCGAACTCAAGCAGGAAATCCAGGAGCGCAGGGCCGCTGAGGCGGATCTGCTCAAGGTGCAGGAGGAGCTGGCCGCCAGCAAGCAGTTCTCGGAGGGCGTGATCGAGCACGCGCCCTACGCAGTGATCGTGGGCGACAACGAGGACTACGACCGCTTTTACGTTTTCAACCGCCGCACCACCGAGATCACGGGCTACACGGTGCAGGACATTCCAGACGGCGCCACCTGGAACACCACGCTCTATCCTGACGAGGCATACCGCCTGAAGCTGCGTGAAAGCTGGGAGCTCGATGTGCGGGATGGCTTTGTCACCCGCCCGGGCATCTACCGTGCGCGCTGCAAGGATGGCAACTACAAGTGGCTGCAGTTCCGGGCCAACACCCTGGCCGACGGCACCCAGGTAATTTTCATCAATGACGTCACCACGGAACATTTGCAAAATTTGGAGCTGGCGCAGGCCAAGCTGCAGGCCGAGGCCGCGTCCCAGGCCAAGAGCGAATTTCTTGCCAACATGAGCCATGAAATCCGCACCCCCATGAACGCCATCATCGGCATGTCCAACTTGGCGCTGCAGCTGGACCTCAACGGCAAGGCCCGCAACTACGTCACCAAGGTCAACCGGGCCGCCGAGAACCTGTTGGGCATCATCAACGACATCCTGGATTTTTCCAAGATCGAAGCCGGCAAGCTGACCATGGAAGCCTTGGACTTTCGGTTAAAGGATGTGTTGGACAACCTGGCCAATTTGGTGGGGCAAAAGGCCGCTGACAACGGGCTGGAATTGCACTTTTTCCTGCCACCCGACCTGCCCACCGCACTGGTGGGCGACCCCCTGCGCTTGGGCCAGATCCTGATCAACCTGGGCAACAACGCGGTCAAGTTCACTGAAGCGGGGCATGTCCTGCTGGGGGTGGAGGTCGTGCCCTCGGCTTCTGATACCGAAGGGGTGATGCTGCATTTTTGGATCCGGGACACGGGCATCGGCATGAGCACCGTGCAGTGCGAGAAGCTGTTTCAGTCCTTCAGCCAGGCCGACAACAGCATCACCCGCAAATACGGTGGCACCGGCTTGGGCCTGGCCATTTCCAAGAGCCTGGTGGAGCAGATGGGCGGGCGCATCTGGGTCGAGAGCGTGGCCGGTGCCGGCTCGACCTTCCACTTCCATGTGCGCCTTGGCTTGCAGCAGCAAGCGGCTCCCGAGGTGGATGCCCACCCGCTTGCCGCCCTGCGGGACCTGCGTGTGCTGGTGGTGGACGACAGCGCGGCAGCAAGGGAGATTCTGGCGCAGCTGGTGTCCGACTTGGGCATGGCGGGTACCTGCGCTAAGAGCGGGGCCGAGGCCCTGCGCCAGATGGCACTGGGCTTCACCCAGGGTCCGCCCTTCGACCTGCTGCTGCTGGACTGGAAGATGCCGGGCATGGATGGCTTGGAGTGTTTGCGCGAACTGCGGCGCCTGCACGGGACTGCCATTCCGCCCGTGATTTTGGTTTCGGCATATGGTCACGATGAGCTTTACCACCTGGTCGAGAGCGACCAGCACAGGCTCCATGGTGTGCTGCACAAGCCCGTGACCCACAGCCGGCTCAAGGAGGCAGCGGGCCTGGCCCTGGGCCTGTGGAAACCCAGCGCCCCGCAGGCCGCGAATGGGCAAACTGCCCCGGCCAAAACCCAGGAAAGGCTGCGCGGTGCCCGTTTGCTGCTGGTGGAAGACAATGAATTGAACCAAGAACTGGCGGTCGCACTGCTGCAAAACGCGGGCATCGAGGCGGTGATCGCCAACCATGGCCAAGAGGCGCTGGACATCCTGCAGCGTGAAGACGCGTTCGACGGCGTCCTAATGGACTGTCAAATGCCGGTCATGGACGGCTATACCGCAGCAAAGCAGATCCGCCTCAACCCGGCCTGGGCAGGCCTGCCCATCATTGCCATGACTGCCAACGCCATGGTGGATGAACGCGAGAAGGTGCTGGCCCTGGGCATGAATGACTACATTGCCAAGCCGCTCAACGTGGAAGCCATGTTTGCCACCATTGCGCGCTGGGTCACTCCCTCCCGACCAGGCGCCGCCGCAGCGCTGGTGGAACCTGCTGGCGAAGACAGTGATGCCCGCATGGCCAGCCTAGATGGTGTGGATACCGAACGCGGGCTGGCACGCTGCGCCGGCGATTTGGCGTTGTACCACCGACTGCTCCAGCGCTTTGCGGCCAGCCTAGAGCAGTTTGGTGCCGGATTTACGCAGGCGAGCTCCGACCCCGGTGCTGCGACCCGTGCGGCCCACACCCTCAGGGGCACGGCGGGCAATATGGGGGCGCTGCAGGTGGAGCAGGCCGCCGCAGCCCTGGAGTCAGCCTGCGCGCAGGGGCAGGCGCCAGCTCAGGTGCAGGCTCTGCTGTCGGACTTGTTGCAGGCCATGGAGCCGGTTCGTCAAAGCCTGTTGCAACTGCAGCCCGGTGCCACGGCCATCGCCACGCACGAGGCCATCGCCACACAGGATGTGCGCCTGTCGCAGCAGCTGGCCACGCAGTTAAAGGCCCTGCTGGTCAATGACGATGCGCAGGCACAGGACGTGGCAGCCCAGTTGGCCGCATCCCTGCACGCAGACCCACAGGCCGCAGCGGCCGATGCCATCTGCACCACTCTGGCCGAATTCGATTTCGACCATGCGCTGCAACTTTTGGCGCAGCTGCATTTTTCGGACCGGAAGCAGGCCCTTGAGCCGACGCATTGAGCCCCACCTGGCGCCGGTCGCAGGTCATTTCACTCCATCCAACGCTTCACCTCACCATAGGAAACAGGCCATGCCAACACTGTCACGCACGCTGGGTACCGCCATCGTCACGGGGGCGGCTGGCGATATCGGTCTGGCCATCGTGCAGCGCTTGCTGGACGGCGGCTACCGGGTCTGTGGCTGGGACCATGACCGGCAGGGCCTGGCAGCCACGGCACTGCGCTGGAAGCAGGAGCGCTATCTGCCGGTTTGGATTGACCTGCTGGACACCGCGCAGATCCCGCTGGCCGCCAGCCAAAGCCGCGCCGATGCCGACCCGGTCACGCTGCTGGTCAACAATGCGGGCGGTGTCTCGGCCGGCACCAGCCTGCGCAACACCTCCGAGGCTGACCTTCAGCATGACCTGGGTTTGAACCTGACCGCAGCTTGGTGCTGCATGCAGGCCTTCAAGGGCGACCTTGAGGCTGCTGGCGGGGGCTCCATCATCAACATCGCCAGCATCAACGGCCTGGGTGTGTATGGCTTTCCGGGCTATAGCGTGGCCAAGGCCGGGCTGCTGCAACTCACCCGCTTTGCTGCGGTAGAGCTGGGCAAGCGTGGGATTCGTGTCAATGCGGTGGTGCCGGGAACGGTGCAGACCAAGGCCTGGGATCCGCTGATCGCCAGGGACCCGGATGTGCTGTCGAACGCGGCCGCAATTTATCCGCTGCGGCGCGTCTCCCAGCCGCAGGACGTGGCCGGCGCGGTGGCCTTTTTGGCCGGAGCCGATGCCCGCATGGTCACCGGTGTGGCATTGGCTGTGGATGGCGGCATCAGCGCCGGCATCGATACGGTTGCTGTGCAGTTTTGCCAGGACCCGTTTTAGCTTCACGGTTGGTTTACAGCCTTCAGGCCTCAGGGCGTCTGGGCCATCCATTGCACAGCCCAGGCTACGGCCTCGGCCAGATGCGCTTGTGCCGCATCCGTCATCGGCTCGCCCAATGCAAACGCCTCGCCGCGTATCGCCAGCAGGGTCGTGGCGGGCGGTGCGCTGCCCTGCAGGTCCACATACACCTGCAGCAAGGCCTCGGGTGACAGCGCGTGGCTGCTGATGCTGCTGTCGCGCCGGGGCTGTACGCTGCGCACTTCAAAGGCTGCGCTGCAGTCGAGGCTGGCGTCCACCAAGAGGATGCGCGTGCGCCCCACCAGGTCCAGCGCGAATTCGATTTGCAGTTGGTAGTCGTCCAAAAACTCCACCTGGTCTTGCAGTGGCGCCGCCAGGCTGTCGCGCAAGGCTTCCACGCACAGCGGCCCCAAGGCATCGTCACCGCGGCTGCGGTTGCCCCAGCCCAGCACCAATAGGGGTGCCACGTTGTGGCTCACAAAAAACCAAGCGGGCAGCGCGCCCGGCGCTCCGAGCTGCGGCTCATGGCTCCAGTCCGATGGGGCTGCTGATCTGGCGCTTGAGCGCACCGTCGGAGGCTTTTTGCACCCGGTCCAGTACCTGGCCCTGTGCGTCCACCAGGGTCACGTCCAGCGGCATCTGGCCCAGTGCGTGGGTGGCGCAGGACAGGCAGGGGTCGTAGGCGCGTATGGCCACCTCGATGTGGTTGAGCAAGCCTTCGGTGAGTTCGTGGCCGCTCAGATAATCGCGTGCCACCGAGCGCACCGCCTCGTTCATGGCCTGGTTGTTGTGGGTGGTGGAGACAATCAGGTTGCAGCGTGTGACCAGGTCGTCATCGCCCACGTCGTAGTCATGGATCAGGGTGCCGCGTGGCGCCTCTATCATGCCCACGCCGCTGCGCTGGCGCACGCCACTCGTGACCAGATCGCCACTGAGCAGGGCCGGGTCGTCGAGCAGTTCGGCAATCACTTCTACTGCGTGCAGCATCTCTATCATGCGGGCCCAGTGGTAGGCCAGCGAGGCATGGACCAGGTCGCCCTGGCCCCAGGCCACAAAGGCCTTGCGCTCTGCTTCGGCCCTTGGGCTGGGGATGAAGTCGCAGTTCTGCACGCGCGCCAAGGGGCCCACGCGGTACCAGCCCAATTCGCGCCCCAGGCTCTTCAGGTGCGGGAACTTCATGTAGCTCCAACTGCGCACCTCTTCTTCGATCAGCTCCAGGTAATTTTGGTCGCTCACCTGATCAAACAGGATGCGGCCCCGGTCATCGCGTACGCGCAGCACACCGTCGTACAAATCCATGGCGCCGTCCGCCCGCACCAGCGACAGCATGTTGGAGCGAAAGCTGCCAAAGCCGTTGTAGAGCGCCGGGTTTTGCGCATGCAACTGCTTGGCAATGTCCACCGCGTCCTGCGCCCAGGCCAGCATCTGTGGCAGCTGGCGCTTGAGCAGGTCGCGCTCCTCGGCGGTGACGAGCTTGTTGATGCCACCGGGCACGGCACCGGTGCCATGCACGCGCTTGCCGGAGGTGATGCGGATCACCTCCTGGCCAAACTTGCGCAGCAAAATGCCTTTTTTCGCGACCTCGGGATGGGCCTGCGCCACACCAACGATATTGCGCTGGGCGACAGCCGAGTCAAAGCCAAACAGCAGGTCGGGCGAGGACAGGTGAAAGAAGTGCAGGGCGTGCGACTGCAGCATCTGGCCGTAGTGCATCATGCGGCGCACGCGGTCGGCGCTGGCGGGCACGGGGAGGGCACCGACGATGCGGTCAAAGGCCTTGGCTGCGGCCAGATGGTGCGATACCGGACAGATGCCGCACAGGCGCTGCACCATCACCGGCACCTCCCAGTAGGGACGGCCCTCGATGAACTTCTCAAAGCCACGGAATTCGACGATGTGCAGGCGCGCTTGCTGCACCACGTTGTGTTCGTCGAGCAGCAGCGTCACCTTGCCATGGCCCTCCACGCGCGACACCGGGTCGATGGCGACGCGGCGCAGGCCCTCGGGATGGGCGGCAGTTTCCAATGCGAATGTCATGGGTGATTCCTAGTCGTAATGGATCAGCCCGTGGCCCAACTGCGGCGTGCGCCCGGCAATCAGGTCGTTCAAAAAGCTCCAGATGGCGTCGCCCGAGGGCGGGCAGCCGGGCAAAAAGTAGTCCACATGCACCACCTCGTGGATGGGGTGCACATGGTTCAGTGGCAGGGGCAACTCGGGGTCGTCTGGTACCTGTGCGCCAGGGCTGCTGCCGGTCTGGTGGCAGTACACATCGCGCAGCATCTGGCCCACATCGCGCTGGTTGCGCTGCGCCGGCAGGCCGCCATTGATGGCGCAGGCGCCCACGGCCACCAGCACCTTGCAGTGGGCGCGAAACTCGCGCAGCACATGCACGTTTTCGGCATTGCACAGACCGCCCTCGATCAGGCCGATGTCGCAGCGGCCTATGGTTTTGATGTCGGTGAGCGGCGAGCGGTCAAACTCCACCAGCTCCAGCAGCGGCAATATGCGCTCGTCGATGTCGAGCAGCGACATGTGGCAACCAAAGCAGCCGGCCAGCGACACGGTGGCGAGCTTGAGTTTGCGCGGTGCGTGCAGGGGGGTCTGCACAAGGCCTGCGCCCTGGTTCAAGATCGCACTCATAGCCCACCTCCTTCAACCTGTTGCGATATCGGCTTGGCATCGAAGGTGCGCTGGCCTATGGGAATCACAAAACCACGGCGCTTGTGCAGAATCACGCCAGTGGGGCAGATGTTGGCGGCGCGGTCGGTGGGCAAAAAATGGCTGTCTCCGAGTTGGCCGCTGGGGCTGTTGACCAGCAGGTGCGTATGGATGCCGTGGCCACCGATGGCAAACACATCCTTGTGGTCGGCCTGTTGGCTGGCGCGCATGCACAGGCCGCACAGAATGCAACGGTTCAGATCCAGCATCATGTCGGGGTGCGTGGCATCGACCGGTCGGTCCGGGTAGAACTCTTCAAAGTGGGGCCCTTCCATGCCCATGGCGTAGGCCGTGGCCTGCAGGCTGCAATTGCCGCTTTTCTCGCAGGAGGGGCAGAAGTGGTTGCCCTCGACAAACAGCATTTGCAGCATGGTCTTGCGCTGCGCATTGAGCTCGGGCGTGTCGCTCTCCACCTCCTGGCCCGAGGCCGCATGCACGGTGCAGGCCGCACCGGTGCGGCCATTGACCTTGACGGTGCAGATGCGACAAGACCCGGCCGCGCCAAACTCCGGGTGCCAGCACAGATGCGGTATGTAATGGCCGGCGCGGGTGGCGGCCTGCAGGATGGATTCGCCATGGCCAAACTCGACCTCTTCGCCGTCCAGCGAGAAGGTGCCCGGCGTGAGGGCGTCTATGCGGTGCGGGTTGTTCATGCCATGTTCTCCAGGTGGGCGCCGCTGTCGTCGCGCCCGGTGGCCAGGCGTGCCTGCGACAGCTCGGCATCCATGTCAAAGCCGGGTGCAAAGTGCAGCGACTGCAAATGCTTTTCGTAGGCCGGGCGAAACTTGGTGATGGTGTCGCGCAGCGGGTTGCAGGCGGCGGCTCCCAGGCCGCAATGGGTGGCGCCATGCATGAGCTTGTCCAACTCATACAAGACCTGCACATCTTCGGAGGAGCCATAACCCCTGCGCAACTTGTCCATGCGCCGCACCACCAGTTCGGTGCCGACGCGACAGGGCGTGCAAAAGCCACAGCTCTCATGGGCAAAAAATTGGGCAAAGTTGCGCGCCACCTCGAACATGTCGCGGCTGCGGTCAAACACCATAAAGGCGCCGGCCGTGGGCACATCTTCAAAGCCTATGCGCCGGCCAAATTCCAGCGGCGACAGACACACGCCACTGGGTCCGCCCACCTGCACCGCCTGCGTGTTGGTGGCGCCGCAGTCTTCTAGGATGCGGCCTATGCGGGTGCCAAAGGGGTACTCGTACAGGCCCGGGCGCTCGCAGTCGCCAGAGACCGAATGGATCTTGGTGCCGGTGGATTGCGGCGTGCCAATCTTGGCCCACCAGTCGCCGCCATGCACCGCAATATGGGTGGCAGCGGCAAAGGTTTCTACGTTGTTGACGGTGGTGGGTTGGCCCAGATAACCGGCCTCCACCGGAAAGGGCGGGCGTATGCGCGGCGTACCGCGTTTGCCTTCGAGCGACTCGATCAGTGCCGACTCTTCGCCGCACACATAGGCACCCGCGCCCACATGGATGCGGATGTCAAAGTCAAAGCCGCCCAGGCCCTGTATCGCCTTGCCCAACAGCTGCTGTTCGCGCCGGCGCTGCAGCACGCCTTCCAAAGGCTCCAGCAGGTGGCGGTACTCGCCGCGCAGGTACACCAGCCCCTGGCGCGCACCCACCACCAAAGCGGCAATCGCCATGCCCTCAAACACCGTGTCGGCAAAGCTGGAGAGCAGCACCCGGTCCTTGAAGGTGCCGGGCTCGCCCTCGTCGGCATTGCACACCACGTAATGGGTCTGGCCGTTGAAGTTGCGACACAGTTGCCACTTGGTTCCGGTGGCAAAGCCGGCCCCGCCGCGCCCGCGCAGTTTGGAGCGTTTGATGTCATCGAGCATGCCCTGCGGGCCACGCGCAATGGCCGCCGCAATGGCCTGACCCAGTGGGGGCTGTGCGCCGAGTTTGATATCGGCCAAGCGGATTTGGTCGTCCACGCGCGACCACTCTGCGGGCCATTGCGCCACCGGCACCTGGGTCTCTATCAGTGCGGCCATATGCTCGATGCGCGCCGGCGTCAGGCGCGTGACGACCTGGTGGTGGTTGATGAGTGCTGCGGGCCCCTGGTCGCACAGGCCGGTGCAAGAGGTGGCGGCCACGCTGACCCGGCCGTCCTGGCGCATCACACCGGGCTGCACCTTGAGGCGATCGCACAGGGCCTGCATCAGCGCCTCGCTGCCCAGCATGCGGTCGGTGATGTTGTCGCTCAGCAGCACGCGGTACTGGCCGACCGGACGGGTGTGAAAGAAGCGGTAAAAACCCGCCACGCCCTCCACCTGGGCCAGCGGCAAATGCAGGGCATCGGCAATCTGGCCCAGCGTCTCACGCGAAATCCAATGCTGCTCGGCCTGCACCTCGCGCAGCACCTGCACCAGTTGGTGGGGTGCGTGTTGGTGGCGCGTCAAAAGCGTTTCAAGCCAGGCATGGTGGTGGGTCATAAGGGTCCAATCCAGTGGGCGTTGCAAGCAGAGGCAGGCAGCGCGTTTTTACCATGGCAAGGTGCAAAGGCAATGACATAGGTCATTGGCAAACCCGCCCCTGCGCGGGGCATGCGGGGCACGCGGGACTGGGTGTTCCTTGCACCAACTAAATGCATGGCTTAAGGGTAAACACGCGCGACGGTGCACCGTGAATGCGCTATTTTCCAGACACTGTTTTTTACTTCACCGTGATGGAGATTTCCGACCGATAGGGTCGTCATGCCTTGGTGTTTTTTTTCAGGCCCGCATCTTGCGTGCGACTGAAGCTGCGATCCGTTTCTCTTCCCCCAAAAGAAAGTTAGTACCATGCCATTCAAATCCAAACTGCTCCCTCTGTCGATTGCCGCCATCGCCCTGTCCATGGGTGCAATGGCCCAAGCCGAAGACCTGGTCGTCAAGATCGGCCACACCGGCCCGCTGTCGGGCTCCAACGCCTTTGCCGGCAAGGACAACGAAAACGGCGTGCGCATGGGCGTGGATGAAGTCAACGCCAAGAAGATGATGGTCGCAGGCAAGACCCTGAAGTTCGAGCTGGTGTCCGAAGACGACCAGTGCGACCCCAAGTCCGGCGTGTCCGTGGCGCAAAAGATGACCGATGCTGGCATCAAGTTTGTGATGGGCCCCTATTGCTCCGGCGTGGCCATTCCCTCTTCCAAGGTGTATGACGAAGGCGGCACCATTTTGTCCACCGTGGGCAGCAACCCCAAGGTCACCATGGGCGGCTACAAGAGCGTGTTTCGCATCATTGCCGGTGACAACCTGATTGGAACCTCCATGGCCCAGTACGCGGTCAACGGCCTCAAGGCCAAGACCGCCGGCGTGATCGACGACCGCACCGCCTTTGGCCAGGGTCTGGCAGAAGAGTTCATCAAGGAAGCCAAAAACCTGGGCCTGACCATCGTCGGCCAGGAGTACACCACCGACAAGTCCACCGACTTCAATGCCATCCTGACCACCATGAAGTCCAAGGCGCCGGATGTGATTTTCTACGGCGGCTATGCCGGTCAGGCCGGCCCCATGGCCAGGCAGTTAAAGGGTCTGGGCATCAAGGCCAAGATTTTGGGCGGCGATGCCATTTGCTCGCCCGAGACCGGTAAGCTCGCGGGCGACGCTGCCAACGACACCGTGTACTGCGCCATGGGTGGCGCGATCCTGGACAAGGTGGCTGCAGGCCCGGCGTTCAAGGCAGCCTACAAGAAGCGCTTTAACCAGGACCCGGATGCCTACGCTGCGTCCTTCTTTGACCAGACCCTGTTCTTGGCCACCACCATGTCCAAGCTCGGCACGATTGATTCGGCCAAGGTCAGTGCCGAACTGCACAAGGCCAGCTACAAGGGCATAGTCACCACCTACGCCTATGACGACAAGGGCAACCTGCAAAAGGCGCCCATCACCGTCTACGGCTTCAAGGCCGGCGTGCCCGTGCCCTTGCAATAAAACGTTCACGCGTCAAGCGTGTGTCAATGGGGCAGCAGCTGTAATGGCCGCTGCTTTTTTTGTGCCAAGCGTGCAGAGGCAGTATCAGCAAGCAGGTTTTCTGTGGCATAAAAAAGGGTGCTCTTGCGAGCACCCGTAAAGTTCTACCTTGGATTGAAAAAGACTAACTAGCTCACACGATTAGAAATCGTAGTGCACGCGCACGCGGAAGGCATCCACATCCTGGCTCTTGTTCAGAACGCTGTCTTTCAGCGTGGAGTGGGAGATGGCCGGAGTGATGGAAGCGCCCGCCACGCCAAACAGGGGAATGCTGTAGGAAGCGTGCACGGTCTGGACCTGTAGATCGCCACCCACTTGGTCATTCTTGGCCGAAACCACACCGGCGGCGAAGGCACCGATCTGACCGTTAACGGCCAAAGAAGTCATCTTGTTGTCCGTGGCTGCATCCGATTTGCCTTGGGCAAAGTTCAGGTTGACAGCCATGCCGTTGGCGGAGTAACCGGCGGTAAAGCCCATGCCGTCGACATTGCGGCCGGACAGGTATTTGCCGACTTCAGCAGCCAGTTTCACCGTGACGGCGCCAGTGGAGAAAGTCAGCACAGGGCGTGTACCCTTGACGCCAGTAGCACCCAAGGCGGTGTCGGTTGCATCGATCAGGCCCAGTTCAAAATTCAAGGCGCTGTTCACAGTGAACATGCCAGCGGCATGGAATTTTTCGGAACGGCCGCGCAACAGGTTGGTGCCATACACAGTGCCTGCGTGGATGACCACGGTGTCTTGAGCGATGGGGAACAGGTCGGCAGCTTCAAAGCGGCCGAGCTTGACGCTGGCGCTGTTGGAGCCGAGTTGGGCCCACAGGTCATCGGTGCCAGCGCCGCCGCCCTTTTGGGCCAGCAAGGTGGCACGGCCGGTGACGAAGTAGTCGGTGCCAGCCTTTTGGGAAATATTCAATTCCAGGCGGCCGCTCTGTTCCATGCCGGTGCCGGCAGAGCCGAGCTTGCTGCCGCTGTTGTAGGTGCTGTCGAGCTCGATGTTGGCGTCTACATTGGCTGCAGCGAAGGCGGCAGGTGCCATTGCGATGCATGCGGCCACTGATGTTGCCCGCAGGATGCGTTTGGAAATTTGCGTCATTTTGTCTCTCATGTATTTTGTAAGTGAGGCGAAAACAATCTGTATTCGCCGCCTTTGTTCCTTGGGGAACGGTTTGATTTTCGAGAGCCGGCTGCGGCTTGCGCCACCTGCTCGGGATTACCCCGATGCGGGTTACCAAGGGGTAACCCGTGGTGGACTTGCAGTTCTTTGTATGAATAGGAAAACCATACAGATGGTTTACAGTGCAGACACAAAAATTTCTAAAATGCATTTGTATTTGAAATTTTTTTCAAAAAAGTGTCGGAGTTACACCACAAAACAAGCTGCATTCATCACTGCTTCACATTCGCCTGGGTCGTTGGGCCAGCGCCCAGGCCCCATACTGGGTTGCAGTACGCCAACAAGCAGGAAAAAATACAGATGGCCCATGTCGCAATCATCGGAGCGGGTTTTGTCGGGCTGTCCTCGGCCTATTGGCTGATAAGGGATGGCCACCAGGTCACGCTCTACGACCCGGCGGGTGCGGCCGGTGGTGCCTCGTTTGGCAATGCCGGCACCTTTGCCAACTACGCCTGCATTCCGGTCAACAACCCCACGGTGTTTCGTGACCTGCCGCATTACCTGCTGTCGGGCAGCAGCCCCTTGCGCCTGCGCTGGGGCTATTTGCCGCAGCTCGCCCCCTGGTTGCTGGGCTTTTTGCGCAGCTCCACCACTGCGCGCTACACGCAGTCGGCCACGGCCCTGGCCACGCTGCTGGGGCGGGCGCAGGAGGGCTACACCGACCTGATCGCGCAGGCCGATTTGAGCGGCTTTATCCGTCCGCGCGAATGCCTGTACCTGTATTCCAGCCTGTCGGCCTTTCACGCATCCCTGCCCACGCTGGAACTACGGCGCAAACTGGGCGTGCAGACGCGCATCCTGGACAAGGCCGAAATTTGCGCGCTGGAGCCCTCGCTGCAAGCCTTGTTTGAACGCGGCGCGCTGTTTGAAGGCTCTTGGCACCTGTCGGACCCATCCGCTTTTTTACGGGTGCTGCAAAGTTGGCTGTTTGGGCAGGGCCTGCAGATCCGAGCCACACCGGTGTTGACCCTCAAGCCCCATGTCCATGGGGTCGTCTTGACTACGCCCGAAGGGAGCGCGCAACACGACTTTGTGGCGCTCTGCGCTGGCGCCCATTCCGGCGCGCTGGCCGCGCAATGCGGCGATAGGGTGCCGCTGGAGGCCGAGCGTGGTTACCACCTGATGTACCCGGGCAGCTCAGCGCTGATCTCGCGTCCGGTGGGCTGGGCCGAGCGCGGCTTTTACATGACGCCCATGGCCCAAGGCCTACGCGTGGCAGGCACAGTGGAGTTGGCAGGTCTGGGCTCGGCAAAGCACCAGGGCCTGCTGGACCTGCTGCATTTTTCTGCGCAAAAGGCCTTGCCGCAACTGGGTGAACCCACGGCCCCCTGGCTGGGTTTTAGGCCTACCTTGCCGGACGGCCTGCCCGTGCTGGGGCGCTCAACTGCCAGCGCGCGCGTGCTGTATGCCTTTGGCCACCAGCACATTGGCCTGACGCTGGGGGGCCTCAGTGGCATGGTGGTGGCAGACCAAGTGGCGGGGCGGGAGTCGGTGATGGACTTGACGCCGTTTGCGGCCAGTCGCTTTTAGTTGGTGGCTTGGCCTGCAGGGGGCCAAGACAGTGCGAAGATGCAGCCGGCGTCCATCAGGGCGCTATTCAACAGGGTTGTACTTTGAACAAGATCATGGTGGGCTTGCTGGCCTGCTGCCTCACGGTAGCGGGCTATGCAGAAGAGAGTTTTCAGGACCGTTTGCGGCATTTTGTGGGGGCAGGGATACATGCCGTGCGGGTGGCCGTGGGCCAGGCCGAGCCCACCAGCCCGCTGCGGGTTCCCGGGCGCGATGCGCCGCTGGCGCCGTCGATTGAACTGGGCTTTGCCAACTGCCCGCAGTTGTTTCCCAAGAGCCGGCCCATAGACCTGTCCACGCTGGACCCGCAGTGGCGTGCCATCGGCCTGTGTTCGAACCATTTTGCGGTGCTTAACTCGGCGCTGAGCCGCACGCCGCTGGTGGTGGTGGAGCGACTCAACCAGGCCATGCTGGCGGACTCCTTGGGCGAAAAACGCAGCAATGCCTTTTATGCCGACCCGCGCCTGCTGCGCGGCTCCAGGGCCGAGTTGGCCGACTACCAATCGAGCGGCTTTGACCGTGGACACCTTGCCAACGCCGCAGACCAACCAGACCATGAGTCGATGGTTCAGTCCTTTGCCTTGTCCAATATGGTTCCGCAAGAGCCGCTCAACAACCGAAAGACCTGGGCCAAGATTGAGTCCGATGTGCGCAAGTTCACAAGGCGCGCGCAAGGCGACGTGTTCGTCTTTTCGGGTCCGCTGTTTCGTGGTGAGCTGCGCATGATTGGGCCAGCCCAGGTGTGGGTCCCCTCCCACCTGTTCAAGCTGGTGTACGACGAAGCATCGGGACGGTCCTGGGCCTACATCCTGGCCAACACCGCAGAGGCCAGGGTAGAGGAACCGGTGGACTACACCGAGTTCGTCAAACAGACCGGCTGGCAACTGCTGGACTTTGTGCCGGGCTAGTCCACAAGGCCGCAGCAGGCGGCGCAATGAGCGTGGATGCATCGTGGATGCGTGAGCGGCGGCTCTATCCGCCCCTGGTTAAAGGAGTTGTTTCATGGTTTTTTCACACCGTCTGCCTGCCTGTTTTTCGCTGGCCTTGCCCCTGTTACTAGCCGCTTGTGCCAGCGCACCGCCGCAAGTAGCCGACGGCCATGCGGCCTATGCGGCAGCGTTGGCCGATGCGGCCGTTGCCAGTCCGGCAAAGGTGCAGCCCCTGCGCCCATTGCCTATGGGCGACAGCGCGACCATGGTGTCCTGGGTGAGCGAGCAGCGCCTGCCCTGTGCCAAGGAGGCATTGCCCTGCGACATGCAGGTGGGCGCGGACCGGCTGTGGGTGACGCTGGGCGGCGAGGTGCAGGCCCTGTGCCAGAGCTGGCACTTGCAGGGCGATGCGCTGCGCAGCCGGCTGGAGCAGTTGCTCGGTCTGCCCAACCATTCGCCGGTGCAGTACCGCAAGACGCAATTTGTGTTGTTGGAAATTCCCCGCGAGCGCTTGGAGCGCCCCTGCCTGGGTGTGACTGAGCGTGGCGCTTCCGAGCCGGTGTGCACGATTGACCTGCAAGCCGCCACCTCGCCCGAGATGCGCAGTTTTGTCGGTCAGCAAATGGCTGCGGCCTATGTGATGGACAACCCCAAGGGACCGGGCTATCCCTATACCCGCCTGGGTTACACCTACGACTGGGCCGCAGCTGCACTGCCCAGCCATTACGGTGCTTCTGAATTTGTGGTGGCACCGGGGAGCCGGGTCAAGGCGGTGCGCGTGGTGGCCACCGATGCGTACTGCAGCGCACCCTGAACTTGCCCTGGTTCAGAAGGCGGTTAATCTAGCGAACTGTTTCGCACCGGCAGCACCACTATGCCCAAAAAGGTTTCCCTCTCTACCAAGCTGGTTGCCATAGGCGCGGCCCTGCTGATCGTGGCCCTGACCTCGATCGGGCTGACGCTGTGGGTGACCTGGCAGCTTGAAGGGGGGGCTGCGGCGGTCAACGAGGCCGGGCGCCTGCGCATGCAGACCTGGCGCCTGGCCAGCATGGCGCAAAGCAGTCGTTCGCCCGTGGTGACCGAACTGGTGGCCCAGTTTGACCAGAGCCTGGCGCTGCTCAAAAGCGGCGATGCCAGTCGCCCCTTGTTTATGCCGCTCGATGACAAGGTGAACCAGGGCTTTGCCGAGGTGCAGTCGCTTTGGGCCGACCACCGCTCCCTGTGGCTGGGCCAGAGCCCACCCGAGGTGGATACTGCGCTGTTGGCCACGGTGCAAACGGTGGAGGCGATCGATCGTTTGGTGCTGGCCATTGAGCAGCAACTCTCGCGCCTGACCGCCATCCTCAACCTGTTCCAGTTTGTCATGATGGCCCTGGCCATCGCCGGCGCGGTCGTCATGCTCTACACCGGTTACCTTTATGTCATCAACCCGCTGGAGCATCTGCAAATGGGGTTACTCCGCGTGCAGGCGGGCGATTTCTCCACCCGCATCGCGGTGGAAACCCAAGACGAGTTTGGCCAGGTGGCGCAGGGCTTTAATGGCATGGCCGCCGAGCTGCAAAACCTGTATGACGGGCTGGAGGCACAGGTGCTGGCCAAGACAGAGCACATCGAAGCGCAGCGTGCACGCCTCGCCACGCTCTATGAGATCAGCGCCTTTTCCGCTGCGGCCGCCAGCATAGAGGAGCTCTCGCGTGGCTTTGCCCAGCGCGTGCGCACCGTGATGCATGCCGATGCCGTGGCCGTGCGCTGGTCCGACGAGGCCAACCAGCGCTACCTGATGCTGGCCTCGGATTGCCTGCCGCTGGACCTGCTGGAGGAGGAGCGCAGCCTGCTGGCCGGCGCCTGTGCCTGTGGCAACCTCAAGGCCGATGCGCGCACCCGTGTCATTCCCATCATCAGCCACGAGTCCAAGCCCATGCGCCACTGCGCCCGCGCCGGCTATGAGAGCGTGGTCAGCGTGCCGGTGCGGCTGCAGCAGCGCCTGCTCGGCGAGATCGACCTGTTCTTTCGCAGCCAGGTGCAACTGACGCCCGAGGAGGGCGAGTTGTTGGACGCTCTGGCCAGCCACCTGGCCAGCGCCTTGGAGAGCCTGCGCGCCGCGGCCCTGGAGCGCGAGGCCGCGGTCGGTGAGGAGCGTGCCCTGTTGGCGCGCGAGCTGCACGATTCGATTGCGCAGTCGCTGGCCTTTCTCAAGATCCAGGTGCAGCTGCTGCGCAATGCCTCGCAAAAGGCCCAGGCCGGCCAGGTGCAGACCGCGCTCGATGAACTCGACGCCGGACTGCGCGAAAGCATCAACGATGTGCGCGAGTTGCTGCTGCACTTTCGCACCCGCACCAACACCGCAGACATCGAGTTGGCGCTGCAAGAGACCTTGCAGAAGTTCAAACACCAGACCGGCCTGCCGGCCCACTTCCATGTCACTGGCGAAGGCCTGCCGCTGCCGGCCGATGTGCAGGTGCAGGTCTTGCATGTGGTGCAGGAGGCCCTGTCCAACGCACGCAAACATGCGCGTGCCAGCCAGGTGGAGTTGAATGTGACCAAGGGTGCGCAGTGGCGCTTCGAGGTGCGCGATGACGGCCACGGCTTTAACCCGCAAAAGACCCTGGGCCAGAGTACCCATGTGGGGATGCAAATCATGCAGGAGCGCGCCGCGCGCATAGGCGCCACGGTGCGGGTGCATTCGCAGCAAGGGCAGGGCACCAGCGTGGTTCTGACACTGCCCGCGCATCCGGTATCGGGCGCGAGTTTGGGCACCATGAACCTGGACGCCGAGGCGCTGGATGCTCTGAAAACAGACAGTTCAGAGGCCCTGCGCTAGCATTCCATGTAACCCTTTGGTAATTGACCGAGCGCAAGAATGGAACTGATTTTGCGTGCGGCTTGAAGGGCCTGACGTAGGATGCGATGGCAAACGCCTCGGGCGCCATCCACAGTGAGCGCATGGGACCTGCCAACCCACGCTACAAGCGTGCACCAGAAATGAGTTTCCAATGACCAAAAAAATTGATATTACGGAGCTGTGTTTGCGCGATGCGCACCAGAGTCTGCTGGCCACCCGCATGGCCATGGAGGACATGGTGCCGGCCTGTGCCGACATCGACCGTGCCGGCTACTGGTCGGTGGAATGCTGGGGCGGCGCCACCTTTGACGCTTGCATCCGCTTCCTCAACGAAGACCCTTGGGAACGGTTGCGCAGTTTTCGTAAACTGCTGCCCAACTCGCGCCTGCAAATGCTGTTGCGCGCCCAGAACCTCTTGGGCTACCGCCATTACGAGGACGGTGTGGTGGACCGCTTTGTGGACAAGGCCTCCGAGAACGGCATGGATGTGTTTCGCATCTTTGACGCCCTCAACGACATACGCAATATCCGCCAGTCGGTCACGGCGGTGCGGCGCAACGGCAAGCATGCACAGGGCACCATTTGCTACACGGTGAGCCCGCTGCATACCACCGAGACCTTTGTCGAGATGGCCGAACGCTTGCTGGAGCTGGGTTGTGACTCCATTTGTCTCAAAGACATGGCGGCCCTGCTCAAACCGCAGGCCGCTTACGACATTGTCAAAGGCATCAAGACGCGCTGCGGCGAGCAGGTGCGCATCCATGTGCACACCCATGCCACCACCGGCGTCACCCTGGTGTCGCTGATGAAGGCGATCGAGGCGGGCGCCGATTGCGTGGACACGGCCATCAGTTCGCTCAGCTTGGGCCCGGGCCACAATCCGACCGAAAGCCTGGTGGCCATGCTCGACGGCACGCCCTTTCATGCCGAGCTGGACAAGGCCTGTCTGCACCGCACCAAGGAGCACTTTGCCGCGCTGCGCCCGCGCTACCAGGCCTTTATGTCCAACATCATTGGCGTGGAGACCGACATTTTCGATAGCCAGATTCCGGGCGGCATGATCTCCAATATGGAAAGCCAGCTCAAGCAGCAGGGCGCCGGTGACCGCCTCGAAGAGGTGTTTATCGAAGTGCCGCGCGTGCGCGAGGACGCGGGCTTCCCGCCCCTGGTCACACCGAGCAGCCAGATCGTGGGCACCCAGGCCGTGTTCAATGTGCTGATGGGCCGCTACAAGGTGCTGTCCAGCGAGTTCTCCGACCTGATGCTGGGCTATTACGGCAAGACCCCGGGCGAGCGCGATCCCGAGGTGCTGGCCTTGGCCGAGGCGCAGGCAAAAAAGCCCGCCATCACGGTGCGCCCGGCCGATCTGCTCAAGCCCGAGTGGGATGTCTTGCATGCTGCGGCCACGGCCTTGCCCGGCTTTAACGGCAGCGAAGAAGACGTGCTGACCTATGCCATGTTCCCGCAGGTGGCTGCCGCCTTCTTTGTCAAACGCGATGAGGGTCCGCTCAACCTCGGGCGCGATCCGGCTTCCGCCAAACCCGCTGCGCCCACCGCCGGTGCCGCCCCGGCAGGCAATGCCCTGCAGACGCCGGTGACCTACGACGTCAAGCTCAACGGCCGCTCGCACCGCGTGTCGGTCACTCCCGTCAACGAATAAGCAGGACACACCATGACAGTCATGCAAGACAAAATTGAAGAACTGCGTCGCCGCCAGGCCGTCAACGTTCTCGGCGGCGGTGCCGACAAGCAGGCCAAACAGCACAAGGCGGGCCGCATGACGGCGCGCGAGCGCGTGGCCGAGTTGGTCGATGAGGGCAGCTTTGACGAGGTGGGCCAATTCGCCACCCACAACTCCACCCTCTTTGGCATGCAGGGCAATGTGCTGGCGGCCGACGGCGTGGTGACCGGTGCCGCCTCGGTGGCTGGGCGCCTGGTGCATCTGGCCAGCCAGGACTTTACGGTGGCGGGCGGCTCGGCCGGCGAGGTGCATTCCATCAAGGTGGCCGACATCATGAAGGCCTCGCTGCGCGCTGGCTCCCCCTTTGTGTTTATCAACGACTCGGGCGGCGCCCGCGTGCAAGAAGGCATTGGCTCGCTGTCGGGTTACGGCAAGGTGTTCCATGCCAATGTGCTGCTGTCGGGCGCGGTGCCACAAATCTCGCTGATCTGCGGCCCCTGCGCAGGCGGTGCGGCCTACAGCCCGGCGCTGACCGACTTCATTATCCAGACGCGCCAGGCCCAGATGTTCATCACCGGCCCGCAGGTCATCAAGCAGGTCACCGGTGAAGATGTGAGCGCCGAAGAGCTCGGTGGCGCCGAGGCGCATATGGCGCATTCTGGTGTGATCCACTTCATTGCCGAGGACGACCACCACGCCATTCAGCTCTGCCACAAGCTCTTGGGCTTTTTGCCTTCCAATAATCTGGAAGACCCGCCGCAGACAGAGGGTGATGCGTCGGTGGAGCCGAACCCGGCGCTCGAAGCGATATTGCCCGAAGAGAGCAAGCAGGGCTATGACGTGCGCGATGTGATTGCCCAGGTGGTGGACGGCGCCGACTTTTTGGAAGTGCAGTCGGGCTACGCCATGAACATCGTGGTGGGCTTTGCCCGCATCTGCGGCAACTCGGTGGGCGTCATTGCCAACCAGCCCTCGGTGATGGCCGGGGCGCTCGACATCAATGCCTCCAACAAGGCGGCGCGCTTTATCCGCTTTTGCAACGCCTTCAACATCCCGCTGCTCACCTTTGTCGATGTGCCCGGATTTATGCCCGGCGTGGAGCAGGAGTACGGCGGCATCATCCGCCACGGTGCCAAGCTGCTGTTTGCCTATTCGGCCGCCACCGTACCCAAGATCACGGTGATCCTGCGCAAGAGCTATGGCGGTGCCTACCTGGCCATGTGCGGCAAGGACCTCGATGCCGACCGCGTGTTTGCCTGGCCCACCGCCGAGATTGCCGTGATGGGTGCCGAGGGTGCCGCCGAGATTGTTTTTCGCAAGGAAATTGCCGAGGCCAGCGACCCGGCCCAACGCCGCGCCGAGCTGATCAAGGAATACCGCGACACCTTCTCCAACCCCTATGTGGCCGCCGAGCTGCGCCTGGTGGATTCGGTGATCGAGCCCAAGGACACGCGCCGCCATATCGCCCAGGCGCTGGAATACCTGCGCATCAAGCGGGTGCCAAGGCCGCACAAAAAGCACGGCCTGATGCCGCTATAGGACGCAAGCCATGCAAGAGTCCAACACCGATACCCTGGCATTGCTCGCGCAGATGCGCGAGGAAATCAAGGCCCTGCAGTTGCGCGTGAGCGTGCTGGAGGGTCGGCCCGCCCAGGCCGCTGCCGCCCCCAGCGAAGAAGACATGCTGGCCATCTCCGCCGCCGTAGCCGCCTTTTTGGGCGTGCGCGCGCGCATCCGCCAGGTGCGCCTGGTGCAGTCGAGCGCATGGGCCCAGGTCGGGCGCATGGGCACGCACGCATCGCACCACACCCATTGATTGGAAGCACCGTGAAACTCCGCATTACCCTGGACGAACGTACCTTTGAAGTAGAAGTGGAGGTGGCCCACGAAGACCACGCCAGTCTGCCCCCCTCTTATCCGGTGGGCACGGCGCGCCTGTCTGGCAGTGCCGCCTCACCCTCTGCGCCATCCGCTCAGTCCGGACCCAAGGCCACGGTGGCCGATGAAAGCAAGGCCTGCCGCAGCCCGGTCTCTGGCGTGGTGGTCAAGGTGATTGCCGCTGCGGGAGATGCCATCAAGGCCGGCGACTCCCTCCTGGTGTTGGAGGCCATGAAGATGGAAACCAATATCACCGCGCCGCAGTCCGGCGTCATCGCCTCCATCAAGGTGGCGCAGGGCGCCCGCGTGCAGACCGGCGATGTGCTGGTGGAGTTCGTTTAAGCGCTGTCGGCCTGTGCTGCGGCGCCCACGCGTTGCAGCAGCAGGGCCTCAAACGCATCAAAGGCCTTTTGCATGACGGCCGGCTTGTAGGGGTACAGCTCCACCGGGTCGCCAGCGTGGATCAGGCCACGGCTGTCGGCCTCAAACACCAATAGCCTCCCGTCCGCGCCTTGCGCGCAATCGATCGTCACATAGTCGAGTTGCAGCGCGTGCGCAATGGCACGCAGCGCCGCCTGGTGGCGAGCGGCAAAGTCCTGGTCAAAGCCTTCCATCACGCGCTGCTCTTGCAGGCGCTTGTCGGCACTCTGTGCCATACCGGCAGACAGGTAGTGCACCATCCAGTGGTCGGAGATCGCCATGTGGCAGATGTAGGGAACTCCTGCGATCAGCACGATGCGCAGTTTGCGATAGAGCCCATCGGCAGCTTGGTAGTCCAGGTACTGGGCCGCGTAATAGCTTGGGGCCGGATGGTCTGCGTAATAGACCTCCAGCGCAGCTGCGTCATCGATGCGTTGCAGTCCCTCACCGCCCTGCGTGTCCACCGGGCGCAGCGTGAAGGGGAAGTCCAAGGCGATGGCCGCGCCCGCTTTCACGCGCAGGGTTTGCGCCATGCGCAGGCCGTCAATGTCCTTGAGCAAGGCGTAGCAGCGCTCCCGGGCGCAGTGGGCAATGCCTCTTGGTGCATTGATGACCGGCGTGGGCCAGCGGGCCATGGCCGCGTCCAACTGTGCCAGCAGGGAGGCGTTCTTATCGGACTCGCCGATGGCGATAAAGCTGATGTCGTGCTGGGGCAGGACGGGCAATTCTTCGCCGGGCAATAGATACAGGATCTGGGTTTGCACGGCGCTGCCCTGCAGCACGAACTCAATCGGCGTGTTGTCCTGCATGGCACCAGGCCCCATCACCACCAGCAGGCGCAACAGCGGCGCAGCGCTGCCAGCGATGTGGAAGGCGCGCTGCAGCCGCAGGGCGCGGGTTTGCATGTCCAGCGCTGCCTCATGCTGGTTGAGCAGCAAAAAGACATAGAACATTTGCATGTGGATGCGCGCCACATCGCTGCCCTGGTGCAGCATGGCAAGCAGGTCCTGCAGTTGCGGGGGCGTCATCGCCATCAAGGCGGGCAGGGCCTGCACGACCGGCAACTGCATGGCCTGCATGGGAAGGGAGTGGCTGTGGGCTGGCGCGGGGCTGGGTTCTGCTTGCATGGGTGGCCAGGGTGAAACGCAGGGAGTGCGGCCAAAGTGTACGTCGCGCCACCGCGTCCCTTGGGCGCTGTAGGTGACGCTGTGGATGGAGCTGGCCAGGTTTCAAAACACCGGACAATAGGCGCATGCACCCCATCCAACTGCTGGTCGTAGACGACCACACCCTGTTTCGCCGCGGCCTGATTGCGCTGCTCTCGCAGGACGGGCGTTTTGCCATTGCCGGTCAGGCCGGTGACATGGGTGAGGCGCTGCGCTGTGGCGCGCAACCAGAGGTGATCCTGCTGGACAACCACCTGCCGGGCGTGCGTGGGGTGGACGGCATTCCCGCCTTGAAGGACGCTTACCCGGGCGCACGCATCCTGATGCTGACGGTGAGCGAGAACGAGGAGGACCTGGCCGCAGCCATGCTGGCCGGGGCCGATGGCTATTTGCTCAAGACCGTGGAGACCGAGCAGCTCTGCGACTCCATCGAAAAAGTGCTGGGCGGCGAATGCGTGATCAGCCCGGACATGATGACCAAGTTTGTCACCGCCTTTAGGGCCAAGAAGCCCGGTGCAGAAAGCGTAGCCGAAGTGGTGGCCCCGGCCCTGCAAGATGCGGCGTTCGAATCGCTGTCGGGGCGCGAGCGCGAAATCCTGGCGCTGATCGCGCGCGGCGACAGCAACAAGCTGATTGCGCGCGAACTCGATATTGCCGAGACCACGGTCAAGGTGCATGTGCAGCACATCTTTCGCAAGCTCAAGCTGAGCTCGCGCGTACAGGTGGCGGTCTACGCTGCAGCGCGCGGTTGGGGTTGAGGCAGATCAGCCTTTGGGCTATCTCCCTGGGCCCTACTACTTCAGAACGAGGGCGCCTGCGCCTGCCCTAGTTCTTTTCGCAATACCCGAGCGTCACTTGGGAGGATATTCAAAAAGCCCCTAAAGCGTGACAGTCATGCCTACCCCAATAGGAGTGCGCATGTCTACGGAAATCAAGGATTCAAAAAGAGCCTGGTCGGTGCTGATTGTCAGCACGCTCGCCTTTACGGTCTGTTTCATGGTCTGGATGATGTTTGGCGTGATCGGTATCCCGATCAAGAAGATGCTCAACCTCAACTCCACCCAGTTCGGCCTGTTGACCGCCATGCCGGTGCTGACCGGCTCACTGATCCGCGTGCCGCTGGGCATCTGGACCGACCGTTACGGTGGACGCATCGTCATGGCCTGTCTGATGGCCCTTACCGTGCCTGCGATCTGGATGATGGGTTACGCCACCGAGTACTGGCACTTTCTCACCATCGGTCTGTTTGTCGGCCTGGCCGGTGGCTCGTTCTCGGTGGGCACGCCCTATGTGGCGCGCTGGTTCCCCAAGAGCCGCCAGGGCATGGCCATGGGTGTTTATGGCGCCGGCAACTCGGGCGCTGCGGTCAACAAGTTTCTGGCACCGGTGCTGCTGGTGGGCTTTGGCTGGGCCATGGTGCCGCAGGTCTATGCGGCCATCATGCTGGGCACGCTGGTGCTGTTCTGGATGTTCAGCCACAGCGACCCCACGCACCATGTGGCGAGCAACGTGAAGTTCATGGACCAGCTCAAGGCCCTCAAAGACCCCAAGGTCATCAAGTACTGCCAGTACTACAGCATCGTGTTTGGCGGCTATGTGGCCATGTCGCTGTGGATGGTGCAGTACTACGTGGGCGAGTTCGGTCTGGACATTCGCGTGGCGGCCCTGCTGGCTGCCTGCTTCTCGCTGCCAGGCGGCGTGCTGCGTGCCTTTGGCGGCATTCTGTCGGACAAATACGGCGCGCACTCTGTGACCTGGTGGGTGCTGTGGGTGAGCTGGATTTGCCTGTTCCTGCTGTCCTATCCGCAAACCGATTTCACGGTGATGACGGTGACGGGACCGAGCACCTTCCACATCGGCCTCAACGTCTACCTGTTCACCGGCCTGATGTTTATCCTGGGCATTGCCTTTGCCTTTGGCAAGGCCAGCGTCTTCAAGTACATCAGCGACGACTACACCCACAACATCGGCACCATCAGCGGCATCGTCGGCCTGGCCGGTGGCCTGGGCGGCTTCATCCTGCCCATTCTGTTTGGCGCGCTGATGGACCTGACCGGCATCCGCTCCAGCGCCTTCATGCTGATGTATGGCGTGGTCTGGGTGTCCCTCATCTGGATGTACTGGACCGAGGTGCGCAGCCGCCAGGTTCTGGGCCGCAGCGCATTGCAGCCACAAGCCTGAATCTCTTTTCCACCGAAAGCAAGCAAATGAATAGCAAAACACAAAGCGGCGCTGACATTGCCGACTGGCGCCCGGAAGACGAAAAGTTCTGGGAAAGCAGGGGCAAAAAAATCGCCTACCGCAACCTCTGGATTTCGGTGCCGGCGCTCCTGTGCGGCTTCGCCATCTGGGGCATGTGGGGCATCATCACCGTGCAGATGCTCAACCTGGGTTTTCCGTTTAGCCAGGCCGAGTTGTTCTCGCTGACAGCCATCGCCGGACTGGCCGGTGCCACCATGCGCATCCCGGCGTCCTTCTTGATTCGCGTGGCCGGTGGGCGCAACACCATCTTCCTGACCACCGCCATGTTGCTGGCCCCCGCACTGGGCACCGGCATCGTGCTGCAGCACAAGGAATGGCCGCTCTGGACCTTTCAGCTGATGGCGCTGTGGTCGGGCGTGGGCGGCGGCAACTTCGCGTCCTCCATGTCCAACATCAGCACCTTCTTTCCCAAGAGGTTGCAAGGCACGGCGCTGGGCCTGAATGCGGGCCTTGGCAACTTTGGCGTGACCACCATGCAGATCGTGATTCCGCTGGTGATGACCCTGAGTCTGTTCGGCGGCATGGGTGGTGACTCCATGGTGCTGGTCAAGGACAGCGGCTGGATTCTGGGCAAGATTGTGGCGGGCACGCCCACCTGGATTCAGAACGCCGGCTTTGCCTGGTTGCTCTCACTCATTCCCTTGTCGGTGCTGGCTTACCTTGGCATGAACAACCTGAATACGGTGACACCGGACAGCGGCGGAACGATTGCGGCCTTCATCAAAATCATCTGGCTCTACACCCTGTCCTTTGTGCCCGCGGGCCTGGGCCTGTACCTGTACCTGCCCGCACCCACGGGTCTGGGCATTCTGAACATGTGGATCGCCATGCCGCTGATTGTGTTCAGTACGCTGATGGTGATGAAGCTGGCCGCCTTCGGCCCCATGAAGGAAAACATCGCCAAGCAGTTTGCCATTTTTGGCAACAAGCACACCTGGTCGCTCACGCTTCTGTACATCGTGACCTTCGGCTCCTTCATCGGTTTTTCGATGGCGTTGCCCCTGTCCATCACGGTGATCTTCGGCATCAGCCATGTGCCCGATGTGAATGGCATCATGCAGCACACGCTGAAAAATCCGCATGCCCCCTCGGCCCTGACCTATGCCTGGATCGGCCCCTTTGTGGGCGCGCTGGTGCGCCCCATTGGTGGCTGGGTGTCCGACAAGATCGGCGGCTCCATCGTCACGCAGGCTATTTCTGCGGTGATGGTGTTGGCCTCGGTGGCTGTGGGTTATGTGATGTTGCTGGCCTATGGCTCGGCCACGCCCGAGCAGTACTTCATGCCCTTTATGGCGCTGTTCATTGTGTTGTTCACGGCCAGCGGTATCGGCAACGGTTCCACCTTCCGCACCATCGGTGTCATTTTTGACCGCACGCAGGCCGGCCCGGTTCTGGGTTGGACCTCTGCCATCGCTGCCTACGGTGCCTTCATTGCCCCGGTGGTGATTGGCTCGCAGATCAAGGCCGGAACACCCCAGATTGCGATGTACGGATTCGCTTGTTTTTACGCCCTGTGTCTGGTGCTGAACTGGTGGTTTTATCTGCGCCCCACATCCGAATTCAAGAACCCCTGATCACGCATCAGTCTGTCCGCACAACTATTTATAAACGGAGAACTCCATGAGCCATTTTCTGGACCGCCTGAGCCACTTCTCAGCACCCAAGGAAAGCTTTTCCGACGGCCACGGCCTCACCACGGGTGAAGACCGGACCTGGGAAGACGCCTACCGCGACCGCTGGGCCCACGACAAGATCGTGCGCAGCACCCACGGCGTGAATTGCACGGGCTCCTGCTCGTGGAAAATTTACGTCAAGGGCGGCATCGTCACCTGGGAAACCCAGCAAACCGACTACCCCCGTACCCGCGCGGACCTGCCTAATCACGAACCCCGTGGCTGCGCCCGTGGCGCCTCTTACAGCTGGTATTTGTACAGCGCCAACCGCGTCAAATACCCCATGATCCGCGCCCGCCTGCTCACGCAGTGGCGTGCGGCTTTGGCGGTTGCCAAGGACCCGGTAAATGCCTGGGCGGCGATTGTGGAAAGCGAAACGGCCCGCAGCCAATGGGTCAAGCAGCGTGGCCTGGGCGGCTTTGTGCGCAGTAGCTGGGACGAGGTGAACCAGCTCATCGCCGCCGCCAACGTCTACACCGCCAAAAAATGGGGCCCGGACCGCGTGATCGGCTTCTCGCCGATTCCCGCCATGTCGATGGTGAGTTACGCCGCAGGCAGCCGCTACCTGTCCCTGATCGGCGGCGTGTGCATGAGCTTTTACGACTGGTATTGCGACCTGCCTCCGGCTTCTCCGCAAGTGTGGGGCGAGCAGACCGACGTGCCCGAATCGGCCGACTGGTACAACTCCACCTTCATCATCGCCTGGGGCTCGAATGTGCCCCAGACCCGCACGCCCGACGCCCACTTCTTCACCGAGGTGCGCTACAAGGGCGCCAAGACCGTGGCCATCACGCCCGACTATGCCGAGATCAGCAAGCTGGCCGATCTGTGGATGCACCCCAAGCAGGGCACCGATGCGGCCGTCGCCATGGCCATGGGCCATGTGATTCTCAAAGAGTTTTACTTTGATAAACGGTCAGCGTATTTTGACGACTACGTGCGCCGCTATACCGACATGCCCAACCTGGTGCAACTCGAAGAGCGCAAGCTGCCCGACGGCCGCACGGTGCTGGTGCCCGGCGCCTATCTGCGTGCCAGCGACTTCAATGGCAAGCTCGGTCAGGACAACAACCCCGAGTGGAAAACGCTGGCGATTGACGAGAGCGACAAGATCGTGGTGCCCAACGGAAGCATAGGTTTCCGTTGGGGCGCAGAAGACCGCAAGGATGTGGGCAAGTGGAACCTGGAAGACAAGGAAGCGCGCCACGATTCCGATGTCAAACTCAAACTCAGTTTGATGGAAGAGTCCACCGGTGGTGTGGCCGCCAACTACGAAATCGGCGAAGTCGGCTTCCCCTATTTCGGCGGTATAGCCACCCCCAACTTCAGCGCCAACAAGCAGGATGCCGCCATCGACGACATCCTGGTGCGCAAGGTGCCGGTGCGCCGCATCAAGCTGGGCAAGGCAGGCGAGGAGCGCTATGCGCTAATCGCCACCGTGTTCGATTTGACGGTGGCCAACTACGGCGTGGCCCGTGGCATCCCCGGCGAAGATGGTGCCCCCACGCAAGGCGTTGGCGCGTCCTCGCTGCCCCCCGAGGGGGCTGGCGACACCTTGGGGCGGCCCGGCGGTGTCGCCCGCACCGCCCTCAGTTTTGATGACGACGTGCCCTACACCCCGGCCTGGCAGGAGAAGATCACCGGCGTCAAGCGCGACCAGATCATTGCCGTGGCACGCCAGTTTGCCGACAACGCCGACAAGACCAAAGGCAAGTCCATGGTCATCATCGGTGCGGCCATGAACCACTGGTACCACAGCGACATGAACTACCGCGGCATCATCAACATGCTGATGATGTGCGGCTGTATCGGCAAGAGCGGCGGCGGCTGGGCCCACTATGTGGGACAAGAAAAGCTGCGTCCGCAAACCGGCTGGACCGCGCTGGCCTTCGCCCTGGACTGGGTGCGCCCGCCCCGGCAGATGAATAGCACCAGCTTCTTCTACGCCCACACCGACCAGTGGCGCTATGAGAAGCTGGGCGTGGAAGAAATCCTCTCGCCGCTGGCCGACAAGAGTAAGTACGGTGGCAGCCTGATCGACTACAACGTGCGCGCCGAGCGCATGGGCTGGTTGCCCAGCGCGCCGCAGTTGCAGACCAACTCCTTCCAGGTGGTGAAAGACGCCGCAGCCGCGGGCATGGACACCAAGGACTATGTGGTGAAGTCCCTCAAAGACGGCTCTTTGAAGATGAGCTGCGAAGACCCGGACCACCCCGCCAACTGGCCGCGCAATATGTTTGTGTGGCGCTCCAATCTACTGGGATCTTCCGGCAAGGGCCATGAATATTTCATGAAGCATTTGTTGGGCACCACCCACGGCGTGCAGGGCAAAGATTTGGGAGCTGATGATGCCAAGCCGGCCGAGGTGCAATGGCACAAGGATGCGCCCGAAGGCAAGCTCGACCTCTTGGTCACGCTGGACTTTCGCATGAGCACCACCTGCCTGTATTCCGACATCGTGCTGCCCACTGCTACCTGGTACGAGAAGAACGATCTGAACACCAGCGACATGCATCCCTTCATCCACCCGCTCTCCACGGCGGTAGACCCGGCCTGGCAGAGCAAGAGCGATTGGGACATTTACAAGGGCTTTGCCGAAGCCTTTAGCAAGGTCTGTGTGGGCCATTTGGGTGTGGAAAAAGAAGTGGTGCTGACGCCGCTCATGCACGACACCCCGGCCGAGCTGGCCCAGCCCTTTGGCGTGAGCGACTGGAAGCGCGGCGAGTGCGATCTGATCCCCGGCAAGACGGCGCCCAGCATTGCGGTGATCGAGCGCGACTACCCCAACACCTTCAAGCGCTTCACGGCTCTGGGGCCACTGCTTGAAAAAGTGGGCAACGGCGGCAAGGGCATTGGCTGGGACACCAAGGTGGAAGTGCAGCAACTCGCCGAACTCAATGGCCGGGTGCATGCCGAAGGTGTCACCAAGGGCATGGCGAAAATCGAGAGCGATATCGACGCCTGCGAAGTGGTGCTGCAGCTCGCCCCCGAGACCAACGGCCATGTGGCCGTCAAGGCCTGGGAAGCTTTAGGCAAGATCACCGGGCGCGACCATACGCACCTGGCGATCCACCGCGAAGACGAAAAGATTCGCTTCCGTGACATCCAGGCGCAACCGCGCAAAATTATTTCCAGCCCCACCTGGAGCGGCATCGAGTCCGAGACCGTGAGTTACAACGCCGGCTACACCAATGTGCACGAGATGATCCCATGGCGCACCCTCACCGGTCGCCAGCACTTCTACCTGGACCACCCCTGGATGATTGCCTTTGGTGAAGGCCTGACCAGTTACCGCCCACCGGTGGACCTGAAAGCCGTGACCGGCATCATGGACAGGAAGCCCAATGGCAACAAGGAAATTTCCTTGAACTTCATCACGCCGCACCAGAAGTGGGGCATTCACAGCACCTACACCGACAACCTGATGATGCTCACGCTGAATCGCGGTGGCCCGGTGATCTGGCTGAGTGAAGACGACGCGAAGGTGGCCGGCATTGAGGACAACGACTGGGTCGAACTCTTCAACATCAACGGTGCGATCGCAGCCCGTGCGGTGGTCAGCCAGCGGGTGAATCCGGGCATGGTGCTGATGTACCACGCGCAGGAAAAAATTATCAACACCCCGGGTGCAGAAATCACCGGCACACGCGGCGGCATTCACAACTCGGTGACCCGCATCGTGACCAAACCAACACACATGATCGGCGGCTACGCGCAGTTCAGCTACGGCTTC
>CAISLN010000040.1 GCA_903886275.1 uncultured beta proteobacterium
GCTCTTGAACAACGCGGTGGCCAACATCACCCGGCTGGGTCCGGCCGGCGCACTGACCGGCCCGGCGGCGCGCGGCGATCTGGCCGCCATTACGGCGCAGGCGCAGGCCGTGGCGCAATGGGACCCGCAGGCCGGTGCGGCCTATGAAGCCTTGAGCGGGCTTGCGCTGCGCCTGGTAAAAGCCAGCACCGAGGCCAGCGCCACAGCAGCCAGCAGCCACTGAAGCGGCCGGTTCTCGGCAAAGTCCAGTTCCTCGGTCAGCAGGACATACACCGAGCCCAGCACCAGCAGGGCCTGCAGGCGCAGGGTCCAGTGCGTGGGCGAGAAACAGCGCGCAGGCAGCTTGGCCAACAGCACATTGCCCAGCAGTCCGGAGAGCATCCCCAGGCCCATGCCCACGGCCACATCGCCGGGCCAGTGGGCGCCCACGGCAATGCGCGACAGACCGGCGCCAAAAGCCAGCAGCAACAGCCACCAGTGGCGCCGGCGCTGCGCCGGGCTCAGGGCAAAGTAGATGGCGCTGGCCACGGCAAAGGCGGTGGTGGTGTGGCCCGAGGGCATGGAGACGTTGTGCAGCACCTCGCCCACGATGCGCATCTGGGCATTGTCGATCTCGGCCGCCGGGCGCGGGCTGACCAGCAGGCCCTTGCCCAGTCGGGCAAAGAGGATGGCAAAGGGCGCGGCGCACAACCAGGCCCACATCAAGCGCGGCGCGCGCAGCAACAGCGGCGCGGTCACAGCCAGAATGCCCCAGCCATTGCCCAACAGCGACAAACCGGTCCACACAGGGGCTGCGACCGGCAGACAGAGTTGGTTGAGCCAGACAAACATGGCCGGCTCCCACCAATGCAGCCACAGCGGCGCGGACAGCAGCAACACGAGCGGGGGCAAGAGCCACAGGCGCAGGGAAAAAAGCCCGAAGGAAAAGTTGCGCATCAGGGCTTGGCGGACCTGAGCCGCGGTTGCGGATCGCCCGCCCAGCCGCTGCAGGCGTAAAAATCAAAGCGCGAAATCGCGTAGCCGAAGCGCTGCACCTCCTGCGTATCGAGCAGTCTGCATTGGGCAAAACCATGCGCGCCTATCGGCGTCACATAGGGCAGTTGCGACCAGTCCAGCAGCAGCGCACTGGCGCCCACAGGCAGCTTGCCGGCCCACAGGTCGAACTGGTCAAAGCGGTCTTCGAGCACATGCACCTTGAGCGGACGCGCATACCAAGCAATGCGGCTGGCCAGGGTCCAGTTTTGCACCGCCACCGCATCCAAGCCGCTCTGCTGCGCCAGTACCTTGGCGCGCGCGCCGGCTGCGTCCCAACCATGCAGATCGGCAAAGGGGTTGGGCGCGTCGCTGTGCTCGGCGCTGGCCGAACGACCTTGCAAAAGGGGCATGCCCGCGCTCAGCATGAGTGTGGGAAGTGCGACGCAGGCAAGGGCCTGCAGCAGCACCAAAACCGCCACCAAGCGGCGTTTGCCGCAAGTCCATGCACGCGCCAAGCCAATACCTGCAAAGGGCGCCAGCGCGACCCAGGCCGGGGCGGTCCAATGCGGCAGGCCAGAGCCTCCGCCCGACAAATAGGCCAGCAGGGCAAAGGGGATGGCAAAGAAGGCCAGCAGCGGGCGCTGCGGTGCGCCCACCAAGCGCAGCCCTGCCCCACCCCACAGCAGCAAGGGCCCAAAGGCCAGCAACTGCACCAGCATAAAACGCAGCAGGTGCAGCCACTGCCAGCTGCTGCCCGCGCCATGCTTGGCTTGGTAAACAAAAGAGATCCAGTGGTTGTGCGCATTCCAGACCGCTACCGGACTGACCAGCGCCAGCGCCAAGAAAGTGGCCCACCACAGACCGGGCTTGCGCAGCAGCGCCAGGCCATGGGCCCACAGCAGGCACAGGGCCACAGCGGCAGCGCTGAAGATGGCGGTGTATTTGCTCAGGCCCGCCAGACCCAGTAGCAGGCCCAACAGCAACCACTGCGCCAAGCGTGCGGCATGGGCAGGCTGCATCAGGCGCAGGGTTTGCAGCATGAGGGCCGCAGACCAGAGCATCAGCAGGGTATCGGGCAGCAGGCCTATGCCCAAAATGTGCAGCAGGGGCGCCAGCAGCAGCGCGGTCACGGCCCAAAAACCGGCGCGCTCGGGCGTGGCGCTGGGGACTGCCGCGCCAGCGTCCACCGCCAGGCGCAGCGTCACGCGGTACACCAGCAGCAAAGTGCCCAGCCAAAACAGTCCGGGCAAGAGGCGCAACACCAGCGTAGTTGCGCCCAGCGTCACCAACGGCCACTGAACCCAACCCACCAGCGGCGGATGGTCAAAGTAACTGAGCGCGGGGTGGGCCGCATAGAGGGCGTAATGGGCCTCGTCCACCGACAGGCCCAAAAATGCGCCCAGCAGCGCGTGCAATGCAAACACCAGGGCCAGCAGCCAGCGCAGGCGCAGCGCGTAGCGCATTTGCTTATTTGAATTCAACAGGGGCACAACAGGGCGTCCATCCATACAATGCCCGCAGTCTAAACCGCGCGCGCCCGGGCTTTGTTGCCTGGCGCCCTTACCCGAAAGAAAAGCATGCCCACCTACCACATTGAAATGCTCGAAGGCCGCACCATCGAGCAAAAGCGCAAACTGGTGCAAGAGATCACCCGCGTCACGGTCGAGGTGCTGGGCGGCTCGCCCGACTCGGTGGATATTTTGATCACCGATGTGAAGCGCGAGAACTGGGCGACCGGCGGTCAACTCTGGACCGAACCGCGCAGCTAGGCCGGGAGTACACTGAATCCATGTGTCAATTGCTAGGTATGAACAGCAGGCTGCCAGCCAGCCTGACTTTGAGCTTTACAGGTTTTTCGCAACGCGGGGGCTGCACCGACCACCATTCGGATGGCTGGGGCATTGCCTTCTTCGAGGCCGATGGGCAGACGCCCGGACGCGCGGCACGCCACTTTGTGGACAAGGAAAGTGCCGCCACCTCACCGATTGCGCAGATGCTGCGCAGCTACCCGATCAAGAGCCACAACGTGGTGGCCCATGTGCGCAAGGCCACGGTGGGCGCGGTGGCGCTGGAAAACTGCCACCCCTTTGTGCGCGAACTGTGGGGCCGCTACTGGTTCTTTGCCCACAACGGCGACCTCAAGGATTTCAACCCACCGCTGCACGGCAGCTTCAAACCGGTGGGCAACACCGACAGCGAGCTGGCATTCTGCTGGCTGATGCAGGAGCTCAACAAGTCGCACGCCAACGTGCCCTCGGTGGAGGAGCTGACGCGCACCCTGGCCGAACTGGCGCCCAAAATCGCCAAACATGGCACCTTCAACTTTTTGCTCAGCAACGGGCAGGCGCTCTGGGCCCATGCCAGTACCAAGCTGCACTATGTGCTGCGCGAATACCCGTTTCACGAAGTCCAGCTCAAGGACGAGGACGTGAGCGTGGACCTGTCCATCCTCAACGGCCCGCAAGACCGCTTGGTCATCGTGGTCACCGAGCCGCTCACCACCAACGAGAACTGGGTGGCCATGCAAAGCGGCGAGCTGCGGGCGTTTTGCGACGGGGTCTTGCTGGTGTAGTGCAGCGCCTGCTGAGCAACTGCATTGCGATTGACTCCGAAGCGTCACAGCTTTTACATGCCGCTTGCTTACATTGCGACGGTTGCATGAAAAGCTTTCGGAGAACCCCGTTTGAGAAAAATCGTCGCGCCCGCCGTTGCCCAGCTCTATCTGGCCAGTCTGTATCTTTTTTTGCCCCTGATGCCCTTGCTGGCCTCCCTGCTCTTCATGCGCAGCAAGTACGTGCGGGAGTACCGCGACACGCTCAGGAAGGTGCGGATTCACATCGCAGCCCTCAAGGAGGGTCCGGCGCAACATTACTTCCATGACGTGATGGGACGCGGCTCGGAAGTACCCCAGGAAATCCACGGGGAATGCGTGCAGTGTGGCAATTGCTGCATGGACCGGCGCTGCGTCTTTCTGGAGCCCATTGCCAACGACAAGTACCAATGTGGCATCTACCACTCACCGTTTCGCAAGCTCTCCAACTGCGGCTCCTTCCCCCTGAACCAGTGGGACATAGACCGCTACGCCTGCCCCAGCTACACCGCCTCGGCAGTGATACCGATACACCCGGTCCCAGCCACTTCGCAATGAGCGACCGAGCGCCTCAACCGCCCAAGTAAGCCGCTTCGACGCGGGGGTCGGCCAGCAGCTTTGCGCCGGTATCGGCCAGCACAATTTTGCCGGTCTCGATGACAAAACCATGGCGCGCAATCTTCAGGGCCTGGCGCACGTTTTGCTCCACCAGCAGCACCGAAAGGCCACCCTGGTTGATGGTCACCAGGGTGCGAAAAATCTCCTGCACCAGAATCGGCGCCAAGCCCATGGAGGGTTCGTCCAACAAGAGCAACTTGGGCTTGGCCATCAGCGCGCGGCCAATCGCCAGCATCTGCTGCTCGCCGCCTGAGAGGTTGCCGGCAAACTGAGCGGCGCGGTCTTTGAGGCGTGGCAACAGGTGGTAAATCTCGTCGAGCGATTGTTGGATTCCGGCCTTGTCGCGGCGGGTGTAGGCACCGAGTTGCAGGTTCTCCAGCACGGTGAGCGTCGTGAGAATGGCGCGCCCTTCTGGCACCTGCACCACACCGCGCTGCACGATCTGATTCGGTGCCAGGCGGCTGATGTCTTCGCCCTCAAACTCCACTTTTCCGCGTATGGGTTTGAGCAGCCCGGACAGGGCCAGCAGCGTGGTGCTCTTGCCCGCTCCATTGGCTCCGACCAGGGCAGTGATCTCACCGGAGCGCAGCTCCATGGATAGGCCCTTGACGGCTTCGATGTGGCCATAGGCCACGGCCAGGTCGGTGATGCGCAAGCAGACAGTCATTCCTCATCCTCTTTGCCCAGATAGGCTTCAATCACCTCGGGGTTGTTGCGAACGGCGTCGGGCACGCCCTCGGCAATGATGCGCCCGAAGTTCAGCACCGCGATGCGGTCGCACAGGCCCATGACAAAGCGCATGTCGTGCTCGATCATGAAGACGCCGTAGCCCCGGTCGCGGATGTTGCGTATCTCTTCCATCAGCACGGTTTTCTCGGAGGGGTTCATGCCCGCCACCGGCTCGTCGAGCAGCAGCAACTTGGGCTCGGTGGCCAGGGCGCGGGCGAACTCCAGCTTGCGTTGATCGCCATAGGACAGGCTGTCGGCCAGCAGATCGGCCTTGTGGTCCAGACCGACCCAGGTCAAGAGTTCGAGGGCGCGCTCGCGGGCCTTTTTCTCGGCGCGGCGGTAGCCCGGCGTGTTGAACAACAGACCCAAGGTGCCGTACTCCAGATGGTCGTGCAGGCCGACCATTACGTTTTCCAGCAGGTCCATTTCCTTGAAGATGCGGATGTTCTGGAAGGTGCGCGCAATGCCCCGGTGCGTGATGCGGTGGCTCGGCAGTCCCAAGAGACTCTCGCCCTGAAAGTCGATGGCGCCACCATTGGGCTGCAGCAGGCCGGTGACCAGGTTGAACACCGTGGTCTTGCCCGCACCGTTGGGGCCAATGAGGCCGTAGATGCTGCCAGCGGGCACCTCAAAGTTCACATCCTGCAGCACCTGCAGGCCGCCGAAATGCTTGCTGACATTGCGGATGGAAAGCAGTGTGTTGCTCATGCTTGGCTCCTGCGGTTCCACCAGGCCCGCACGCGGCGCGGCTCCCAGATGCCCTTGGGCAGAAACAGCACCACCAGCACCAGCACGGCGCCATTCACCAGCGAGCGGAAGTCATGTAAAAAGCGCAGCAGCTCGGGCAGCAGGGTCAGTATCGTGCCGCCCAGGATGGGGCCCACCAGGCCCGAGGTACCGCCCAGCACCGCCATGGTCAGTATGTCCACCGCGTTCTCAAAACCGTATTCGCGCGGGCTGATAAAGAAGGTGAAGTGGGCGTTGAGTGCCCCGGCCACCCCGGCAATAAAGCTGCCCAACACAAAGGCCAGCAGCTTGTAGCGCGCCACGTGGATGCCCATCAGGCGGGCCGCCACTTCGTCTTCCTTGATGGACTCAAAGGCTCGGCCCACTTTGGAGCGGCGCAACCGGTGCAGCACGTAAATGGTCAGGCCCAGCAGCAGCACGATGTGCCAGCCCTCGGTGGCCAGCGGGATGCCGTTCAGGCCTTCGGGCCCGCCGGTGATATCCATGTTGAGCACGGTGATGCGCACCACCTCGCCAAAGGCCAGCGTGGCCATGGCCAGGTAGACGCCCGAGAGGCGCAGCACCGGCACACCGATCACCAGCGCCACCAAGGCAGGCGCCACGCCACCGGCCAGCAGCACGGCGGGAAAGGGCCAGCCCAGCTGCAGGGTCAGCAGGGCCGACGCATAGGCGCCAATGCCCATAAAGGCCGCATTGGCCAGCGACAGCAGGCCGCAAGACAAGGTCAGCCAGATCGAGAGCGCAAGCATGCCATGCACGCCCACCGTGAACACCAGGGTGCTGTAGGTGGACCAAAAATCATTGAACCAAGCCATGCTCAGGCCTTCCTTTCCAGCTGGCGCCCGAACAAGCCTGCAGGGCGCACCAGCAGGATCAGGAACAAGAGGCCAAAGGCCACGGCGTCGCCCATTTGGCTGGACAAATAGGCCTTGCTGATCACTTCGGCAAAACCCAGGAACAGGCCGCCAATCAGCGCGCCACGGATGTCGCCCATGCCGCCCAAAATGATGACGGCAATGCCCTTGTGCAGCATGGGCTGGCCCATGCCAGGGGTGATGGCGTTGAAGTCCAGCGCGATCAACACGCCAGCGATACCGCCCAAGGACGCTGCAACAAACGAGGTGGCATGGAACAGCCGCTCCACCGGAATGCCCAGCAGCCAGGCCGCCTTGGGCGACTCGGAAATGGCGCGCAGCGCGCGCCCGAGTTGGCTGCGCTTGAGGATGGTAAACATCACCGCCATCAGGATGAAGGAGATCAACACAATGGCAATTTCCAGCGCCCGCACATGCACGTCGCCGATGAGGTATTCACCGGCCGGCAGCGTCTCTTCGGGGAAGCGCATGGCCTCGGCACCGAACAGGCCCTGGGCCGTGGTGGTCAGCATGATGCTCACGCCAATGGTGGCAATCATGGGAATCAAATGCGGCGCATTGCGCAGGCGCAGCGGTTTCAGAATCAGCACATCAATCAGCAGGCCCAGCGTGCCGCTGACCAGCATGGCGCCCAGCATGGCCAGCCACAGCGGCGCGTGCAAACGGGTGACCATTGCCAGGGCGGCGTAGCTGCCCACCATGAACAGCGCGCCATGCGACAGGTTGATGACGGCCAGCACGCCAAACACCAGGGTGAAGCCCAGGGCAAACAGCGCATACACGCTGCCCAGCGTCAGCGCGTTGAGAAGTTGTTGTTCAAGCATGGGAAGGGCTCATTAAAAAAGGCCGGTTGCCCGGCCCTTGCTCAGCAGGTCGCAAGCGAACTTATTTGCCTTCGAACAGGGTGAACTTGCCACCGCGCACGACGTAGATAAAGGGCTTCTGGTCGGCGTCCCAACCACCGGCCTTGCCGTCCTTGGTCTTGGCGGGGCGGAACTTGAAGGCTCCGGTGGCGCCGCTGATGGCCGTCTTGGGCAAGGCGTTCTTCAGGGCTTCGCGGTCTGCGGCCAGGTCACCCGAGAGCTTGATGTCCTTCAGGGTGGCGGCGACGATGCCCAAGGCGTCATAGGCCTGGGCTGCAAACTGATTGGGCTCGGCGTTGTACTTCTTGACATAGGCGGCGACAAAGGCCTTGTTCACCGGAGCCGGGTTGGTGTTGGACCAGGGGCTGCCGACAAAGGTGCCTTCGCCTGCGAGCTTGGAGATCTCAAACAGCTTGGGCGAGTTGAAACCATTGCCGCCAATGAACGGAACCTTGATGCCCAGACTGCGCGCCTGGATCATGATGTTGGCGGCCTCTTCGGCCAGGCAGGAGCAGATCACCGCATCGGGCTCGGAGGCCTTGATCTTGGTGAGCTGGGCCTTGAAGTCCACATCGCCCTTGACGTAAGTTTCTGTCGTGGTGACGGGCAGCTTGCGCTCGACCAGCACGGCCTTGAAGACGTCATAGCCGCTCTTGGTGAAGGCGTCGTCGTTGCCATAAATAACCGCGACTTTGTTCAGCTTGTAAAACTTTTGCGCCGTGGCCACGGTAACGGGCAGCACGTCGGACTCCATCACCGAATTGCGAAACACATAGGGGCCTATGTCGGTGATGCCGTTGGCGGTGACCGAGGTGCCAAACATCACGGTCTTGGCGGCATTGCCCACCGGGCCGCCGGCAAACATCGAGTTCGACAGCGTGGGGCCAAACACCATCAGCACCTTGTCCTGGAACACCAGCTTTTTGACAACGTTGATGGCTTCTTCTTTTTTGCCCTGTTCGTCTTCAATCACCAACTGGATCTTGTCGCCATTGACGCCACCCTTGGCATTGATTTCCTCGGCGGCCAATTGGAAGCCGTTGCGGATGGCCAAGCCATATTGGGCGGCACCACCGGACAGGGCCTCGGCCACGCCGAGTTTGATGTCGGCGGCTTGGGCGGCAAAGGCAAAGGTCAGGGCAAGAGAGAGGGAAGCAAGGCGCATGGAGTCTCCGGTGAGGTCGGGGCAAAAGTGAGCAGCCTGGGCGCCTGGCCACTCAGCCTTTTAACGAAGACGGTGCGCGGTCAGCGCGGGACTGGCCAGCTCAAGGGCGCCATTCTAGTTCAGCACAGTACCTCGCCGCCTGACTGCCAGCGCCCAAGAACCTCAGGGGCGGCAGCCGAACTGGCCCTTCTTGGCATTCTCGAAATAGGTCAGATCACCGAGGCAGGCTGGCTTGGGATCGGGCAGGGCGCTGCCGGCCTTGGCGGCGCAGGTGTAGGCGCCGTTCTTGGCATTGAATTTACCGGACAGTTTCCAAGGCGCCTTGCACACCGTGGACGCCGTGAGCATGGGTATGGGTGCAGTGGCGGGTACGGGTGCTGCTGCGCCCGGCTTGGCACCCTCGGTCACGGTGACGGTGGTGAACTTGTCGGGTCCGCCGCAATTGGGGTGGGACTCCACATTGCGCCCCCCCATGCTGATGGTGTAGGTGCCGGGCTTGGCGTACACATGGGTGGTGACAAAGGGGGTGGGATGGCTGACATCGCTATAGCCGTCGGCGGTTTTACCGTCGCCATAGAACACCGCAAAGCCGCAGTAGTTGCCGCTCATGACATCCACGTTGGCGCTGACCGTGACCGGCTCACCGGCCCGCACGGTGGGCGGACTGACCGTCACGCTGCCGATCAACTGGGCATGGGCCAGCGTGGAAAAGCCTGCGGCCAAAACGGCCGCTGCGACACAGGAAACAAAACGCATAGTCGTTCTCCAAACACACGGCGCAGGTTACTAAAGTTGGCAGTTGCGCGCCGTGGCCGGATTTTGCACCATCAAAGCGGTTTTCGCAGCTCTGCCTCCAATGCATCGACAAACATGGCGGGGACATCAAAACCGGCCTGGTCGAAAATTTCCTGGAAGCATGTCGGGCTCGTGACATTGATTTCGGTGAGGCTGTCGCCAATCACATCCAGGCCCACCAGCAGCAGTCCGCGTGCCGCCAGAATCGGGCCCAATGCCTCGGCAATGGCGCGGTCGGTATCCGTCAAGGGCTGGGCCACGCCCTTGCCGCCGACCGCCAAATTGCCGCGCACCTCACCGCCCTGGGGAATGCGCGCCAGGCAAAAGGGCACCGGCTTGCCGCCTATCACCAGCACGCGCTTGTCACCGAACTCGATGGCGGGCAGAAACTTCTGCACCATCAGGCTGGTGGCGCCGTTGGCATTGAGCGTCTCGATGATGGCGCCCAGGTTCAGGCCGTCTTCTTTCACGCGAAAGATGCCCGTGCCACCCATGCCGTCGAGTGGCTTCAGGATGATGTCTCGGTGTTCAGCATGGAAGGCGCGCACGGCATGGGCATCGCGCGTGACCAGGGTGGGCCCGATGTATTGCGGGAACTCCATGATGGCCAGCTTTTCAGGATGGTCGCGCAAGGCACGCGGGCTGTTGAAAACACGCGCTCCCTCGCGCTCGGCCTGCTCCAACAAATGGGTGGCGTAAAAGAACTCGGAATCAAACGGCGGGTCCTTGCGCATGATGATGGCGTCAAAGCTGTGCAGGGCCAGGGTCATGCTGGCCGTCACCTCAAACCAATGCTCTGCATGGCCGGTCAGGCGTATGCATTGCACCAGCGCGCGCACCAGGCCACCGCGCTGCCACACCAATTGCTGCGGCTCGCAGGCCGCCACCGTGTGGCCCCGGCGCTGCAGCTCGCGCATCATGGAAAAGGTGGTGTCCTTGTAAATCTTGAAGGACTCCAGAGGATCGGCAACGAAAAGAATGTTCATAAAGCTCTTGTTAAACAGGGGCAGAGGGTTTGTGCCAATGCTGCACGGCCAGCGCCAGTGCGCCGGCCACCACGCCCCAAAAGGCCGAGCCTACACCGCCCAGGGTGACGCCGCTGAGCGTGACCAGAAAGGTGATGATGGCGGCCTCGCGGTCCTGGTCGCGGTCCAGCGCCACGCGCAGGCCACCGGCAATGCTGCCCAAGAGGGCCAGTCCGGCAATCGCCGCCACCAGCTCCTTGGGAAAGGCGGTGAGCACGCCAATGATGGTGGCGCCAAACAGGCCCACCAGCATATACAGACCACCGCAAGAAACCGCGGCCGTATAGCGGCGCTGCGGATCCACATGGGCCTCGGGCCCCATGCAGATGGAGGCGGTGATGGCGCTCAGATTCAGCGAGAAGGCGCCGAAGGGCGCAAGCGCCAAGGTGCACAAACCCGTGAGCGTGATGGTGGCCGAGATCGGAATGCCAGCGTCGCCGCCATTGGCGCGCTCATCGCCGTAACCGGCCGCCTTGATGGCCGCCACACCGGGCAGGTTTTGCGAGGCCATGGTGACGATAAACAGGGGCAGGGCCAGGCTGACAAAGGCGGAGGCCGAAAACGCCGGACTCACCCACACCGGCAGAGTCAATCCGTACTGGATCTCGGTAGGCACAAAGCCATGGTTCAGCGCCACAAACACGATGGCCAGCAGCAGCGTGAGCGGCACGGCATAACGTGGCAAAAACCGCTTGCCCAACAGGTAACTGACGAGCATCAGCAGCACCAGCGGCAGGGCGGTCTGCGCGGCCGTGAAGGCCGACAGCCCAAAGCGCGCCAGCACACCGGCCAGCAGGGCCGAGGCAATGGCCGACGGGATGCGGTCCATCAGACGCTCAAACCAGCCAGTGGCGCCCACCAGCACGATGAGCGCGGCGCACATCATGAAGGCGCCCACGGCATCGTTCATGCTAAAGCCACCGGCCAGACCGGCGCTGGCCAGCACGGCCGCACCCGGCGTGCTCCAGGCCACCATCACCGGCTTGCGCAAGTAGATCGAGGGCACCAGGGTGCACAGGCCCATGCCCAAACCAATCGCCCACATCCAGGAGGCCATCACCGCCGGTGTGGCACCAAATGCCTGCGCGGCCTGAAAGACGATGGCAATCGAGCTGGTAAAGCCCACCAGCACGGCGACAAAACCGGCGCTAAAAGCCGAGAGGCTCCAATCCCTGAAAAACCGCATGGGCCGCTTAAATTTCGATCTTGCTGCCCAACTCCACGACGGCGTTGTTGGGCAGGTTCAGGAAGTCGGCAGCGGCGCTGGCATTGCGGTGCATCTGGGCAAACAGCTTTTCGCGCCAGGGCGCCATGCCTTCACCCAGGGTGGGCACCACGGTGTCGCGCGACAGGAAGTAGCTGGTGGTCATAGCATTCAGATCGCAACCGCGCGCCTTGATCTGCTGCAGCGCCTTGGGCACATCGGGGTCGTTCTTGAAACCGTAGTTGATCACCACCTGCCAGCAGTCGTGACCCAGCGCGTCGATTTCAATGCGCTTGTCCAGACCAATCCAGGGCGTCTCGTGGCTGCGCACCGTGACAAATAGGTTGTTGGCGTGCAGCACCTTGTTGTGCTTGAGGTTGTGCAGCAAGGCATTAGGGACGGTGCCGATTTCTGCGGTCAGGAACACGGCCGTGCCGTCCACCCGCGCCGGCGGGCTGACAAACACCGCCTCCAAAAAGCTCGGCAGGTCGATGGCGTCGGCCATGAGCTTTTTGTTCATCAAGCGCCGGCCATCTTTCCAGGTCAGCATCAGGGTGAAGACGGCGCCACCAATCAGCAAGGGGAACCAGCCACCGTCGAGCAGCTTGAGCAGGTTGGAGGCCCAGAAGGCGAAGTCCACCACGAAGAAGAAACCGGTGGCGGGGATGCACAACCACAGCGAGTATTTCCAGCCATAGCGCAGGACAAAGAAGGTCAGTATGGTGGTGATCAGCATGTCGGTGCATACCGCAATACCGTAGGCTGCGGCCAGGTTGCTCGACGACTTGAACATCACCACGGCCAGCACGATGGTGACAAACAGGCCCCAGTTCACAAACGGCAGGTAGATCTGGCCGGTGTCCTTGACGCTGGTGTGCAGCACCTGCAGACGCGGCAAATAGCCGAGCTGGATGATTTGTTTGGTGACCGAGAAGGCGCCCGAGATCAGGGCCTGCGAGGCAATCACCGTGGCCATGGTGGCCAGACCGACCAGCGGAATCAAAAACCAATCAGGCGCCATGTTGAAGAAGGGGTTCTTCACCGCCTCGGGGTGGGTCAGCAACAGGGCGCCCTGGCCAAAATAGTTCAGCGTGAGGCAGGGCATGACGACGGAAAACCAGGCCACGCGGATCGGCTTTTTGCCGAAGTGGCCCATGTCGGCATACAGCGCCTCACCGCCGGTCACGCACAGCACCACAGCGCCCAGAATAATGAAGGTGGTTCCAGGCTGGTTCCAGATGAAGCCCAGGGCATAGGTCGGGCTGATGGCCCACAAAATGTCCGGATCTTCCATGATATGGACGACGCCCAGCACGGCAATGCAGAGAAACCAGACCACGGTGATGGGGCCAAAGAACTTGCCAATGCCGGCGGTGCCGCGCTTTTGCACCGCAAACAGGAAAAACAGGATCACCAGGGTGAGCGGGATCACATACTTCTTGAAGGCCGGGGAAATCACCTCCAGGCCTTCGACTGCCGACAGCACCGAAATGGCCGGGGTGATCACGCCGTCGCCGTAAAACAGGCAGGTGCCAAACACGCCCAACAGCAGCAGCACGCGGCGCAGTTTCGGCCGGTCTTTTACCGATTGGGAGGCCAGCGCCAGCATGGCCACCAGGCCGCCCTCGCCATGGTTGTCGGCGCGCAGCACCAGCACCACGTACTTGATGGAAACAATGACGGTGAGGGTCCAAAAGAAGATGGACAGGACGCCGTAGACATTGGCTTCGGTAAACGGCACATGGCCGGATCCGAAAACCTCTTTCATGGCGTACAGCACGCTAGTGCCGATGTCCCCGTAAACCACGCCGATGGCGCCCAGGGTGAGCGCCGTTAGAGACGATTTTGATGCTGACACGAGTTATGCCGACCCATCCATAGGCCGGTGTCCATTCTGTTCGGGAGCGCCATTTTGCGCCCGGTCAAGCCAAGCGCAAGACTTCCTTGCTCAAAAACCCCAGTCTAAAAATCCATGTTGCCATGCAGCAACTGTCCTTGTGCAGGCCACAGCGAAGTGTTAGAGAAACACGCGTGTAGGCTAGTCAATCCTGCGCCGGGCCGCCCCTATCCCACATCAGTCATATCTTTCGGCATGCGGGTCGGTGGATTCGAGTTCGTAACTGGCCGCCAGCATGGCCAGGCGGCCCACCACGCCGTACATATAAAAGCGGTTGGGCGCACTGGCACCGGGACGCACACCGAGCTGGGGCAGATGCGTACTCTGGTCAAAGGCCAGCGACACATAGCTGGAGCCCGGCGCGTTCAGGTCTTCGTCCATGCCACGCTCGGCGTGGATGCGGTAGAAGCCGCCCACCACATAGCGGTCCATCATGTAGACCACCGGCTCGGCCACAGCGTCGTTCATGCGCTCCAGCGTCAACACGCCCTCTTGCAAAATCAGCTCTAGCACGCCATGGAAGGGGTGACCAGCAACAGCGCAGGCCTTCAGGGCAAGGGCGGCCACCTCTTTGGAGTCGCGCACGCTCATCAGGCCCGCATTGCTGCCCAGGTTATCGGCCTTGACCACCACGAAGGGCTTCTCCTTGATGCCGTATTCCTTGTATTTTTTCTTGACCTTGGCCAGCAGCGTGTCCACCCGCGCGGTCAGGGCCTCGACGCCGTCTGCGGTCGCCAGGTCGATGCCGCCACAGCGGTCGAACATGGGATTGATCAGCCAGGCGTCCACGCCAATGAGCTTGCCAAAGCGCTTGGCCACCTCTTCGTAGGTCTTGAAGTGGGTGCTGCGCCGGCGCGTGCTCCAACTGGCATGCAGGGGCGGCAGCAGGTACTGCTCGCTCAGATCTTCCAGAATGCCGGGCACGCCTGCGACCAAATCGTTGTTGAGCAAAATGGTGCAGGGGTCAAAGTCCTTCACGCCTACGCGCCCACGCGTGCGTATCACCGGCTCCAGTGTCATGGTCTCGCCGTCGGGCAACTTGAGCAGGGTGCTCTTCTTCACATCCGGGTTGATGGAGCCCAGGCGCACATGCAGGCCGGCCATATGGAAGATGCGGCACATCTGTGACAGGTTGGTCAGATAGGAGGCGCTGCGCAAATCGTTCTGCGGAATGATCAGCAGGTTGCGCGCTTCAGGACAGATCTTCTCGATGGCGGCCATGGCAGCCTGCACCGCCAGCGGCAGCATGGAGGGCGTGAGGTTGTTCCAGCCGCTGGGGAACAGGTCGGTGTCCACCGGCGCGAGCTTGAAGCCGGCATTGCGCACATCCACCGAGCAATAGAACGGCGGCGTGTGCTCCATCCACTCCAGGCGGAACCAGCGCTCGATGGCGGGCATGGAGTCCAGCACGCGCTGTTCCAGTTCGTTGATGGGGCCGGTCAGGGCGGTAACGAGGTGCGGAACCATGCGGGACTTTCAAAAATATTATTGAACAACGCTCCTAGGTGGAGCCATCTGCGCCGGATTCAAGCGCGCACAGATTCGTACGAAAACTATTGGCGCAGTTCGCCCTGGCCCAGCACCACATACTTCAGCGAGGTCAGGCCCTCAATGCCCACAGGCCCCCTTGCGTGGAACTTGTCGGTGCTGATGCCGATCTCGGCGCCCAGCCCATACTCAAACCCGTCGGCAAAACGGGTGCTGGTGTTGACCATCACGCTGGCCGAGTCCACCTCGCGCAAAAAGCGCTGGGCATGCAGGTGGTCGCGCGTCAGGATGGCATCGGTGTGGTGGCTGGAGTAGCGGTTGATGTGCGCAATCGCCTCATCCAGACCGGCCACCACTTTCACGCTGATGATGGGCGCCAGGTATTCCTCAAACCAATCTGCTTCAGTGGCCTCCACAAGCTGTGCACCCGGCACGGTCTGCAACAGGGCGCGGCTCTCGGGGCAGACACGCATTTCCACGCCCTTGTCGGCATAGACCCGTCCGATCAGCGGCAAAAATTCGGCGGCCACAGCGCGCGCCACCAGCAGGCTCTCGGTGGCATTGCAGGGGCTGTACTTGTTTGTCTTGGCGTTGTCGGCCACCTTCACCGCCATCGCTATGTCGCAGGGGTCGTCCACATAGACATGGCAGTTGCCGTCCAGGTGCTTGATGACGGGCACCTTGGCGTCGCGGCTGATGCGCTCGATCAGCCCTTTGCCGCCGCGCGGGATGATCACATCCACATATTGCGGCATGGTGATGAGCTGGCCCACCACCTCGCGGTCGGTGGTCTGCACCAGTTGTACGGCATCGGCCGGCAGGCCGCTTTCCACCAGCGCCTGTTGCACGAGACGCGCCAGCGCCTTGTTGGATTCAATCGCCTCCGAGCCGCCGCGCAAAATGCAGGCATTGCCGCTCTTGATGGACAGGCAGGCCGCCTCAATCGTCACATTCGGGCGGCTCTCAAAAATCATGCCGAACACACCTATGGGCACGCGCATTTGGCCCACGCGGATGCCGCTGGGTTGCTGCTTCATGCCGATGATCTCGCCGATCACATCGGCCATGGCGGCCAGCTGCTCGCAGCCCTGGGCGCAGGTTTCCAGCACCTTCGGTGTCAGCTTGAGCCGGTCCACCATAGGCTCGGCCAGACCGGCTGCGACGGCGCGCTCCAGGTCTTTTGCGTTGTCCAGTTGCAGGGCCTGGGTGTTTTCACGCAGCAGCACGGCAAGGCGGCGCAGGGCCTGGTTTTTAATTGCCGTGGAGGCAGCGGCCATGGTGCTGGAGGCGGCCTTGGCCTGGCGACCCAGGGTCTGGGTGGTCTCGGAAATATTCAATGCGTTCATCAGGGCATTTTGGCAGATGCGCGGCCGGCAGCCGGTGCCGCGCACAGACTGCACAGCTGCAGCGCCAGCCGGTGCAGGGCCTGCCAACCGCTGGCCGGCCAGTCCGGTTGCTTGAGGCCCTTGACGATGCCGTCCACCTTGTGGGCCGACTGCAGCAACTCGGCCAAGGCGGCGCTAGAGAGGCGCGGCAGCGCGCGCTCGAACAGCCGCTCCTTGTTGAACCAGATGCGGTTCTCGCGCAGCGCCATGGGCAGGGGGCGGCCCTGGGCTATGGCGTCTTTCACGCGCTTCAAGGCGCGTATGTCCTCGGCCAGGGTGTAGTGCACCAGCACCTCGGCCTCGCCCTCGGCCTGCAGGCCATCGAGCATGCGCTGCACCCGCTCGGGCTGCCCGGCCAGCACAGCCTCGGACAATTTGAAAACGTCGTAGCGCGCCACGTTCAGCACCGCGCCCTCGATCTGCGCGAAGCTCAGCCCGGCGCTATGGGCCTCTGCAGGAAACAGCAGCGACAGCTTCTGGATCTCCTGGTGCGCGGCCAACAAATTGCCCTCGACCCGGTCGGCAAAAAACTGCAGGCTGCGCTGTCCGGCTTCACCCGCTTCCACGCGCAGACCCACTGCCCCCAGACGCTGGGCTATCCATTGCGGCAGCGCCGCGCGCTCCACCGGCTGCACCTCCAGCGTGATGCCAAAGCTCTCCAGCGCGGCGAACCAGGCGCCGGCCTTGGTGGCCTTGTCCAGACGCGGCAGCAGCACGATGGTCAGCACCTCGTCATTGCCCTGCGCGGCTTGTGCCAGCTGCTGCAGAGCCAGGCTGCCGTCCTTGCCCGGCTTACCGCTGGGGATGCGGATCTCGATGATCTGCTTGTCGGCAAACAGGCTCATGGAGCCGCCGGCCGCCAGCACCGCACTCCAGTCAAAATGCGCGCCCGACACGGTGTGCGAGCTGCGTTCGCCAAAGCCCTGGCTGCGCGCACAGGCGCGAATGGTGTCTAGCGCTTCTTGCTGCAGCAGCGGCTCGTCGCCATGCAAGGTGTAGAGGCTCTTGAGCCCGCGCTGCAAATGGTTGCCCAGCTGGGCGGCAGAGATCTGCATGGCCGGATTACTCGGGTGCCACGGCGGGCACTGCGACGGGTTCGACCCGTGCCGCGGGCTTGACCGAGGCCAGGCGGCGCAGCAACTGCTGCACCACATCGGCCTGCATGTCGCGGTAGAGCAGCGCCTCTTCGGTCTCCTTGGACAGCACGGCAGACTCATTGAAGCTGATGCTGCGGTGCTGCTCGATGACGGACGAGGGAATCAGCTCCTCCCCCTTGGGGCTGCGCAGGCGAAAACGCACACGCATGCGCAGCTCGAACTCGCGCACCTGGCCGGAGGCGTTCATGCCCACCACCACCTTCTCGCGAAAGTCTTCCAGGATGTCCAAAATCACATCCGGCGACGCACCACCGGTTCCCGGCGCCACCGGGCGCACCTTGTCGCCCAAGTAACGCGCTATGTCGCCGGGCACACCGTCGCTCTTCTCGGGCGTGACGGCAATGGTCTCAAAGGCAAAGGTCTGGCTGGCGCGCAGCTTGAAGCCGCAAGCACCCAGGCCAGTGACGCCCAGCAGGGCCAACAGGGAGCGGCGCGGCAGCGGCATGGCTCAGACCACCACGTTAACCAGACGGCCGGGCACCACCACCACTTTTTTGGGCTTGGCACCGGCGGCGTGGCTGATGAAGATGGGGCTGGCCAAGGCCACCGCCTCGATCGCGCTCCTGTCGGCATCGGCCGCCACGACAATGGAGCCGCGCAACTTGCCGTTGATCTGCAGCACCAGTTCGATCTCGGTCTGCACCAGCGCGCTGGCATCCACATGCGGCCAAGGCGCATCCAGCAGATCGCCCAATTGCGACGCATAGCCCAGCTCGGACCACAGGGTGTGGGCCAGGTGCGGGGTGGCGGGATAGAGGCAGCGCAACAAAATGCCAAAGCCTTCGATCAGCGCGACTTGCGCACCGGCCGAGTCCAATGTTTTGAAGTCATCCAATGCGTTGATCATCTTCATGGCGCCAGACACCACGGTGTTGTACTGCATGCGCTGGTAGTCGTAGTCCACCTGCTTGAGCACGGTGTGCATTTCCAGTCGCAGCGCCTTGGCCTCCTTGCCAAACTCCACCGCCTGCAGGCTGTCGGCATTGACGATGCCGGCATTGGCGACAGCAAAGTCCATGGTGGAGAGCTTGTAGCCGAAGTTCCAGACCCGGCGCAGGAAGCGGTAGCTGCCCTCCACTGCCGCGTCGTTCCACTCCAGCGTGGCCTCGGGCGGGGCGGTGAACATGGTGTAGAGGCGCGCGGTGTCGGCGCCATAGCGCTCGATCAGGTCCTGCGGATCGACACCGTTGTTCTTGGACTTGGACATGGTGCCCACGCCCTCGTAGTCAATCAAGGTGCCCACCGGCAGGTCGCCCACCGCCTTGATAAGGCGTGCACCGGTGACCTTGCCGGTCTCGTCTTGGACATGCTCCACATCGGCCGGCCAAAAATATTCCTTGCCGCCCTTGTCGCCCCTGCGGGAGTAAATGTGGTTGAGCACCATGCCTTGGGTCAGCAGCTTGGTAAAGGGCTCATCAATCTGGACCAAGCCCATGTCACGCATGACCTTGGTCCAAAAGCGCGCATACAGCAGGTGCAGGATGGCGTGCTCGATGCCGCCTATGTACTGGTCCATGCCGCTGCCACCTTGCGCCTTGGTCTGGTCACGCATCCAATAGGCCGTGCCCTCTCCCACCATTTGTTCGCTATTGCGTGGATCGCAGTAACGCATGTAGTACCAGGAGCTATCGACAAAGGTGTCCATGGTGTCGGTTTCGCGGCGTGCCGCTTTGCCGCAAACCGGGCAGACCACACCGGCGTGAAAGCCCACATGCTTGTGCAGCGGGTTGCCCGAACCATCGGGCACGCAGTCTTGGGGCAGCACCACCGGCAGGTCTTTTTCCGGCACCGGTACGGCGCCATGCTCTTCGCAATGGATGATGGGAATGGGCGTACCCCAATAGCGCTGGCGGCTCACACCCCAGTCGCGCAGGCGCCAGGTGGTCTTCTTCTCGCCCAGACCATGGGCCTGCAGGGCGTGGGCCACCGCATCGACCGCTTCCTTGCAGGACAGGCCGCTGTAAACGTCGGAGTTGACGGTCACGCCGCGCTGCTTGTCGCCGTACCAGTCTTGCCAATGGTCGTGGTCGTAGGTCAGTCCGTCGATGTGCACCACATCGTGGATGGGGATAGCGTATTTTTTGGCAAAGGCAAAGTCGCGCTCGTCATGCGCGGGCACACCCATGACGGCGCCGTCGCCATAGCCCATGAGCACATAGTTGCCGACCCAAACATCGACCATGCGATGCGATAGCGGATGCAGCACCTGCAGACCGGTGGGCATGCCGAGCTTTTCCCTGACGGCCAGCTCGGCCTCGGTGGTGCCACCGGCCTTGCATTCCTCGATGAACGCGGCGAGCTTGGGGTTGGTGAGCGCGGCATGGGTGGCCAGCGGATGCTCGGGCGCCACGGCGCAAAAGGTCACGCCCATGATGGTGTCGGCGCGGGTGGTGAACACATACATGCGGCCATCGCCGATGGGCTGCCCGTCGGTGCCGACAATGGTGTGGGTGAAGGCAAAGCGCACGCCCTCGCTCTTGCCGATCCAGTTTTCCTGCATCAGGCGCACGCGATCCGGCCAGCCCTTAAGCGTGGCCTTCTCATTGCCCATTTGCACATGGTCCAGCAGCTCCTGTGCGTAGTCGGTGATCTTCAGGTAGTAGCCGGGGATCTCGCGCTTCTCGATCGTGGCACCGGTGCGCCAACCCTTGCCGTCAATCACCTGCTCGTTGGCCAGCACGGTCATATCCACCGGGTCCCAATTGACGACCTGGGTCTTGCGGTAGGCAATGCCTTTGTCCAGCATCTTCAAAAACAGCCACTGGTTCCATTTGTAATATTCGGGCTCGCAGGTGGCCACCTCGCGGCTCCAGTCCACCGCCAGGCCCATGGCCTGCATCTGCTTCTTCATGTAGGCGATGTTCTCAAAGGTCCATTGCGCCGGCGGCACCTTGTTTTTGAGCGCGGCATTCTCGGCGGGCAGACCAAAGGCGTCCCAGCCCATGGGCATGAGAACGTTGTGGCCATTCATGCGCAGGTAACGCGCCAGCATGTCGTTGATGGTGTAGTTGCGCACATGTCCCATGTGCAGCTTGCCGCTGGGGTAGGGCAGCATGGAGCAGGCGTAGAACTTTTTGCGCGGCTGACCATTGGCGTCGAGCGCGTTTTCAACCACCTGGTAGGCATTGCGGCCGCTCCACAAAGGCTGTGCCCAATGGGCTTGTGCCGCTTTTTCAACGGCGAGGTGCTGGTATTTGTCTTGCATAGGGGTGCTGCGGCTGCTGGGCCGTTAGATTGGAGCTTGCAGCGATTTTAGGCGCTGCCAGAATGCAGCTCCCACGCTCATTCGCTTCGCGTGGCTCTCTGACCCCAGAGAGGGTTTAAGGCTTGGTGGTTTGCGGCGTGTCGGAGACAAAGCCGATGCGATTCAAACCGGCCTTTTGCGCCAGCCCCATCACCTCCACCACGCGGCCATAGGGCACAGTGGTGTCGGCGCGCAGGCGCAGCTCGGCGTCGGCGTGCGTTTTGGCAGTTTTTTCGAGCAACAGGATCAGGCCTTCGGCGCTTTGCAGGGCATCGTCCACGTAGACTGCGCCCGCACGGTCAATGGTCAGCTCTACATACTTGGGAGCGTTGGAGGCGCCGGCGCTGGCCGCACGGGGCAGGTCCACCTGCACCGAGCTGACCAGCAGGGGCGCGGTGATCATGAAGATCACCAGCAGCACCAGCATCACGTCGATCAACGGCGTCATGTTGATGTCGCTCATGGGCGCGGCACCCTGCGATCTTTCCAAGCGTCCGAAGCTCATGGCTGGTAATTCAGTTCTTTTGCGTCAGCAGCAGTTCGCGCAGGTCGCGGGCAAAGCCTTCCAGGTCGGCTTCGATGCGGCCTATGAAGCGGCCCAGGATGTTGTAGCCCAGCACGGCCGGGATGGCCACGGCCAGACCGGCGGCGGTCATGATGAGCGACTCACCCACCGGGCCAGAGATTTTGTCGATGCTGACCTGGCCGGCTCCGGCAATGCCCATGAGTGCATGGTAAATGCCCCAGACCGTGCCCAGCAGACCGACAAAGGGGGCTGTGGCACCAACGGTGGCAAGCAAGACCTGACCGGCTTGCAACTTGTGCAACACGCCATGCAAGGCGTCGCGCAGCACACGGGTGAGTTGTTGGGAACGGTCACCGGACGCCGCCAGGTTGCCCGTGGGCTTGGCCATGGACGCCTGCACCAGCGGCAGCAGCAACTGTTCACGGTCCATGGAGCGCACCACGGTCAGACCATCGTCCAATGAAGCGGCCTGCCAAAAGGCTTGTGTGCTGCGACCCACATCGCGCATGGCGCGCTGCAACAGCCAGGCCTTCCACAGCAGCACCACCCAGCTGCCCACCGACATGGCCAACAGCAGCATGGCCACCGCGTTGCCCACGGCGTCGCGGTGCACAAGCCACGCCGGCAAATTCACTTTAACCCCAGCACGTCAAACATATTGAACAGGCCCGCCTTTTTACCGGCCAAAAAGCGCACCGCGCGCAGGCTGCCCTGGGCGTAGGTGGCGCGGCTGGAGGATTTGTGGCTGATCTCGATGCGCTCGCCGGTGCCGGCAAACAGCACCGTGTGATCACCCACAATGTCGCCGCCGCGTATGGTGGCAAAGCCAATGCTGGACGGGTCGCGCTCACCGGTGACGCCTTCGCGGGCATAGACGGCGCAATCTTTGAGGTCGCGGCCCAGAGCGTCGGCAATCACCTCGCCCATTTTCAGCGCAGTGCCCGAAGGGGCATCGACCTTGTGGCGGTGGTGGGCCTCGATGATTTCAATGTCGTAGCCGGTGGACAGGGCCTTGGCCGCCATCTCCAGCAGCTTCAAGGTGACATTGACGCCCACGCTCATATTGGGCGCCATCATGATGGCAATGTCCTTGGCGGCCGCGTCGATCTCGGCCTTTTGCGCCTCGGTAAATCCGGTGGTGCCTATGACCATGGCCACACCGAGTTCGCGGCAGACCTTGAGGTGCTCCAGCGTGCCCTCCGGGCGGGTGAAGTCGATTAGCACCTGGCTGTGGGCCAGGCCGGCACGCAGATCGGCGGTGATCAACACGCCCGTCGGCTGGCCAGTGGCGGCGCCGGCGTCCAAGCCCATGGCCGCACTGGAAGCCAGGTCCAGGGCGCCAGTCAGGCGGCAATCATCGGCTGCGCGTATGGCATCGATCAGCATCTGGCCCATGCGGCCGGACGCGCCGGCCACTGCGATTTGGTGGATCATGGTCCCGTTCCTGTCAAAAGCATGCCGCCAGCCCTTATTTGCTGGTCGGCTCTAGCGGTGGATAGTCGGCAGCGGGCCTTACGGCCGGCATTGCCGGTGCGCCAGGCTGTGTGGCCACCGGGAACTTCTGCAGGCTTTCGGCAGAGGCTTCCATGGCCGGCAGCTTGCCCAGCGTCGGCATGGACTTGAGGGTGGCAACAAACTCGGCCTCGGTGGGCAACTCGTCCGACTCAAAGCGCTCCAGGGTTTCGCCCTTGAAGAACATCGTGACACGGCGTGCCTGCGGCTCGGCGCCCTGGCGACGGAAGGTAAAGACATAGTCCCAGCGATCGGCATGGAACACGCTGGACAGCAGGGGCGTGCCCAGAACGTCTTTGACCTGGTTGCGCTGCATGCCGGTCTTCAGCACGGCAAATTGCTCGCGCGTAATCACGTTGCCCTGCACCCGGTCAAAGCGGTACGGGGAAACCACGTCCAGCCAGCTTGCAGACTTGGACGCGGCAGCCTTGGGTGCGCTGGTGCAGGCCGTCAACCCCAGCAACAGCGGGGCCAGCAACAACAGGGACAGACGCAAACGGAGAGAGTCAAGCATGGGTATGGGTCATGGGCGATATGATCGGCCGATTGTAGCGGCTGGGCCTTCGCGGGGCTCCCATGCTTTACCGGCAGTAGCAGACACCATGACCAATATCGACGAACTCAAAAGCACCGGACTCAAGGCCACCATCCCGCGCCTGAAAATCTTGGAAATGTTTCAGCGCGGCAAACAGCGCCACATGACGGCAGAAGATGTATTCCGGCTCCTGCTACAAGAGCATTCGGATGTGGGTCTGGCCACGGTGTACCGCGTGCTGGCCCAGTTTGAGCAGGCGGGCATTTTGATACGCAGCCATTTCGAGAGCGGCAAGGCCGTCTACGAACTCGACGATGGCAAGCACCATGACCATCTGGTGTGCCTAGACTGCGGCCGCGTGGAAGAGTTTTACGACCCCGAAATCGAGAAACGCCAGCATGCGGTGGCCAAGGCCAAAGGTTTCACGATTGCAGACCACGCGCTCAGCCTGTACGCCACCTGCAACAAAGAAAAGTGCCCACACAAAGAAAGCTAAGCCAGCGGGCGAAACTAGTTCCCCTGCGCCATGGCCGTGCGGTGGCGCTCGACAAATTCCTGGTAGGTGTCAATGCCGCGCAACTGCAAAATGGTGTTGCGCACAGCCGCCTCCACCAACACGGCGATATTGCGCCCAGCAACCACCTGAATCACCACCTTGCGCACCGGCACGCCCAGCACATCCTGGGTCAGCGGCTCGTAGGGAATACGCTCGTATTCGCGCTCCAGGGTCTCGCGGCGCACCAGATGCACGATCAGTTTGAGGCGCATCTTGCGGCGCACCGCGGTCTCACCAAAGATGGCGCGTATGTCCAACAAACCGATGCCGCGCACTTCCAGCAGGTTTTGCAGCAACTCGGGACAACGGCCCTCGATGGTGGTCTGGTTGATGCGGTACAGGTCCACCGCATCGTCGGCCACAAGACCGTTGCCGCGAGAAATCAGCTCTAGGCCAAGCTCGCTTTTGCCCAGGCCAGATTCGCCGGTAATCATGACGCCCAGACCCAGAATGTCGATGAACACACCGTGCATGGAACTGCGGTCGGCAAAGTGCTTGGACAGGTAGGCGCGCAGCACATCGATCACAAAGGCCGAGGACTCGTGGGTGGAGAACATCGGAATCTGGGCCCGCTCACACATCGATAGCAGCGCCTGCGGCGCCTGCTGTCCATCGGCCAGCACCAGCACCGGTGGCTCCAGCGTCACGATGCGGGAAATCCGGCGCGCACAGTCTTCCGGCGCGGCGTTCGTGATGTAGGCAACCTCGCGCTCGCCCAGGATCTGGACGCGGTAGGGGTGGATGTAATTCAGGTAACCGACCAGGTCGGCACCGGAACGGGCAGCGCGTACTGCCACCTCGTCAAAGCGGCGCTCGGAAGCACCCAGGCCTGCAACCCATTCCCAGCGAAGGGTGCCACGGAACTCTTCAAACAGAACGTCGGCGCTGACTACGGTGGGTTTCACAGTGCGGCCTGTGGTTGAAAAGGCGTCAGATACTGCGCGCCGAGTGCCAACCGGCAATCAGGCCATGCAGGTCGAGCGAGTCGCTGCAGTCGGCCATCTGGTCGCGCAGAGCGGCATCGCTGAGCAGTTCGGCAATTTCGGAGAGGATTTCCAGATGCTTCTGGGTTGCTGCCTCGGGCACCAGCAGGAAGATCAGAAGCTTGACGGCTAGGTCATCTGGCGCATCGAAACCGATGGGCTGGGCCAGTTGGAACACCGCCGCCAGCGGTGCCTTGAGGCCCTTGATGCGGCCGTGCGGAATGGCCACGCCATGCCCCAAACCGGTGGAGCCTAAGCGCTCACGGGAAAACAGGCTGTCGGTGACCAGGGCACGGCTCAGACCATGCTGGTTCTCAAACAGCAGTCCTGCTTCCTCGAAAGCGCGCTTCTTGCTGGTGACTTCCACTTTGGCGCAAACTTGCGCGGGAGGCAGGATACGGGAGAGTTGGTTCATGGTGTTTGCCGCGATTATGCACACAAAAAAACCGCCCTGTCCGGGGCGGTTTTTTTGTGTAGTGCGTCTGGATTACATCAGACGCTTGGGTGCCTCGTGGTGGTGGTCTTGCAGTCGGTCCTTGTGGCGCCCCACTTGGCGGTTCAGTTTATCGACCAACTCATCCACCGCCGCATACAGGTCTTGGTGCGAACTTTCAGCAAACATATCGCTGCCCTTGACATGGATGTTGCATTCAGCTCGCTGACGCAGCTCCTTTTCCCTTTGTTTTTCTACCGTGAGCAGCACTTTTACGTCCACGACCTGGTCAAAGTGCCGCATGATGCGGTCCAGTTTGGTCGTCACGTAACTGCGCAGTGCCGGTGTCACGTCAAGGTGATGACCGCTGATCGTCAGGTTCATAGATAGCCTCCAGTTGCTTTCGGGGTTAAAAAAAACGTTCGCATGGTGCGAAACGCCGGGGAAATTTCCGATTCATGGCTCGGTGACGAATTCACTATGCGCCCGAAAATCGGGCTTGGCAACGAGATTTTCTGATGCGCCGCAACATCGTGAGGGCTTTACCGCAGCGGCATGCTGGCCTGCACTTTCAACCATACTTTTTACACACCCACAATTACATTCATGGTCCATTTCAACAAGCAAGCACGCTCCGCTCCCTCACTTATCGGTGGCCTCGGTGTACCGACTGCCAGCTACATCCTCGCTGCAGCCCTGTGCATCGCCGTGTTGATCTACGGGATGCTGCCAGGCCTGCTGGCGGTGTGTCTGGGCTTTCTGGTTGCCTCGGCGCTGGTGGGCCGGCAAAGGCAGCGCGGCCCGCATCTAGGTCCAACCTGGGCCGCAGGGCTGGTGATCGCCACGCCCATCGTCGCGCTCACCGTACTGTTTGCCAATGCCAAGGGCGTGGCCTTTGGCGCGGTGGCGCAATACCAGGCCCTGCTGCACCACCTGGCTGGAACAGTGCTGGAAATTAGGCAAAAGCTGCCGCCCGATCTGGCCAGCCATCTGCCCGACGAACTGCTGAGCGCTCAAAGCTGGTTGGTGGAGTATTTGCAGTCGCAAGCCCATGCCCTGTCCGGCTTTGGAACGGCCGGCCTGCGCGGCAGTCTGCTGGTCTATGTGGGACTGGTGGTGGGTGCGCTGATCGCAGGCACTGCACCCCCTTCCAGCAATGGCCCCTTGCGCAGCGCACTGCGCCAGCGCGGCACAGACTTCATGACCGCGTTCCGCCAAATCGTGGTCGCCCAGTTCTGGATTGCCGCCTTCAACGCCTGCTGCACCGCTGCCTTTTTGTGGCTGGCCCTGCCCCTGGCCGGTGTCAGCATTCCTTACTCGGCCACGCTGGTCGGACTGACCTTTGTGGCCGGCTTGATCCCGATTGTGGGTAACCTGCTGTGCAACAGTGTGCTGACGATTGCGGGCGTCTCGGTTTCGCCCACGGTGGGTCTGGCCTGCCTTTTGTTTTTGGTGGTGATTCACAAGTTCGAGTACTTCATCAACGCCAAGGTGGTGGGCAAGCGCACCAACACTGCGGCCTGGGAATTGCTGACCGTGATGTTTATTGGCGAGGCTATTTTCGGCGTAGCCGGACTGGTGGCAGCGCCCCTTTATTACGCCTATGCCAAGCGCGAGTTGCTGGACTCGGGCCTGATTTAATGGTGCGATAATTTAAGCCGATCAACTCTTGGAGCGCAGTTCTTGGAAAACTACCCCAGTCGGTAGCTTTCAACTCCCATCCATGCAGCGGGGTTGAAAGCAAGCCCTAACCCCCGCCTTGCATCGATACAACATCCTCGGGAGTGAGCCATGCTCAATATTTTTACGCTTGCCAATGGACGGCTCTTCCAAGAAGAGATCGAGTCCCTTGAAGAGCTCTCCAAATTCCAGCCGATCTGGGTCGACCTTGAGTCCCCCTCCCCCGAAGAAAAGCGCTGGGTTAAACAGTACTACGGCCTGTCCATTCCAGAAGATGCGATGGACGAGGACATTGAGGAATCGGCCCGCTTCTACGCCGAGGACAACGGCGAAATCCATATCCGCAGCGACTTTTTGGTGGCCGATGACGACGAGCCACGCGCGGTGCGTGCGGCCTTTATCCTGAACCTGATCAACCCCGACCTGCGCAGCAAAGGCATCCTGTTTTCCATCCACGAAGACGATGTGCCGGTGTTCCGACTGCTGCGCATGCGCGCGCGCCGCGCGCCCGGCCTGATCGAAGATGCCAAGGATGTGCTGCTCAAGCTGTTTGACGCCGATGCGGAGTACTCCGCCGACACGCTGGAAGGCATTTACGACGAGCTGGAAAAGGTCAGTAAAAAAGTCTTGTCTGGCCGCGTGACCGACGCCATTGCCGGCGAGGCCTTGGGCGCCATTGCGCGCCACGAGGACATGAGCGGGCGCATACGCCGCAATGTGATGGACACAAGGCGCGCCTTGAGCTTTCTGATGCGCAGCAAGATGCTCAATGCCGAGCAGTTTGACGAGGCGCGCCAGATTCTGCGCGACATCGACTCACTCGACAGCCACACCGCCTTCCTGTTCGACAAGATCAACTTCTTGATGGATGCCACGGTTGGCTTTATCAACATCAACCAGAACAAGATCATCAAGATCTTCTCGGTGGCCAGCGTGGCCCTTTTGCCGCCCACCTTGGTGGCCAGCGTCTACGGCATGAACCTGAAGTTCCCGGAGTTGGAGTTTCTGGGCACCTGGAGCTACCCCTATACGGTCAGCCTGATGATCGCCAGTGCGGTGGTACCCATGTGGTATTTCTATAAGCGCGGCTGGCTGAGTTAGAGCCCCCACGCTTCTCACTCAGCCCGCCAGGGCGCGGACCAACTCGGTGATGATGCGCCGGGCATATACGCTGGCGACATCCCGTACAAAAACAGGGAAGTCCACATGCGCTGTGTCATCGGCCCGGTCAGAGATGGTGCGCACCGCCGCAAACGGCAGGCCGTAGTCATGACAGACCTGGGCCACTGCGGCGCCTTCCATCTCGACTGCCAGGGGCTCATGGCCATGGCTGCGCAGGGCCTCCACAAGGTTGCGCATCTCGTCTTGGCCACTGACAAAGCGGTCACCACTGGCAACCAGACCCTGGTGCACCAAGGGCGCGCGCCCGTCGTGGCGCAGTCCCTGCAGGCCCACCACGCAAGCGAACACCAGGGCACGGGCCAGGGCGGCATCGGCGGCAAAAGCAGTCTGACCGGTCAGCGGAATCTGGTAACGGGGGAACAGGGGGGAGGCGTCCATGTCGTGTTGCACATAAGCGGTGCCCACCACCACATCGCCCACCTGTACCCCGGAGCCTACGCCCCCGGCCACACCGGCAAAGACAATGGACCCCGCGCCAAAGCGTTCTATCAGGGCCACGCTGGTGGTGGCGGCAGCGACCTTGCCAATCCGCGACAGCGCCAACACCACAGGCAGTCCAGCAAGATAGCCCTGCCAGAAGTCACGCCCTGCATGGGTCACGCAATGCGCGTCCTGCAGTTGCTCGACCAGACCGGCCTGTTCCTCTGCCAGCGCGCTCAGAATCGCCAAGGGACGCTGCAACGGGTTCATTCCATAGTCCAATCAAGTGTGAACGCGAAGGCACGCCGCAGGCAGTGCTGGCGCACGGCAAGGCGGGCCGTGCACGGTTGATTTGGCAATGGAATCATTTGTCGCGCAGTTCGCGCCGGAGCACCTTGCCAACCGGGGTCTTGGGCAGCTCGCTTCGGAACTCCACCACCCGGGGCTGTTTGTAGCCGGTCAGGTTTTCCTTGCAGTAGGCGCGCACATCGGACTCGGTGAGCAAAGGGTCTTTGCGCACAAGCACCAGCTTGACCGCCTCACCCGACTTGGCGTCCGCCATGCCAACGCAGGCGCACTCCAGCACGCCCGGCATCTGCCCGACCACATCTTCAAGTTCGGTGGGGAACACATTGAAGCCGCTGACCAGAATCATGTCTTTCTTGCGGTCCACAATTTTGAAGAAGCCACGCGCGTCCACCACGCCGATATCACCGGTCTTGAAATAGCCGTCTGGCGTCATGGACTTGGCGGTCTCATCCGGGCGCTGCCAGTAACCGGCCATTACCTGGGGGCCCTTGATGGCAATCTCGCCGGGCTCTCCGGGCGCGGCCTGATTGCCCTCGTCGTCGAGCAGACGCAAATAAGTGCTGGGCAGGGGAAGGCCAATGCTGCCGGTGTAGTCGGTCGCTGTCACCGGGTTGCAAGTGGCCGAAGGTGAGGTCTCGCTCAGGCCATAGCCCTCGCAGATCGGGCAGCCGGTCTCGTCAAACCATAGCTTGGCCACCGCACTCTGTACGGCGGTGCCGCCACCGACAGCCACCTTGAGCTGACTCCAGTTGACCGTGTGGAAATCAGGGTGGCGGGCGAGTGCGTTGAAAAGCGTATTGACCGCCGGTAAGACATGAATGCGGTGCTTGGACAGCTCTTTGAGCACGGCCGCAATGTCGCGCGGATTGGGGATCAGCACCAGCTTACCGCCAGTGCGCATGGTCAGCATCATGCCCACGGTGAAGGCAAAAATATGGTAAAGCGGCAAAGCACAGACACTGGTCGGCTGCTGGTCGGCTGGCACCTTGGCCATGGCCGGGGCGTACCAGGCCTCGCACTGCAACACATTGGCCAGCACATTGCGATGCAGCAGCACCGCCCCCTTGGAGATGCCTGTGGTGCCCCCTGTGTATTGCAGCACCGCCACATCGTCTGCACGAATCACCGGTTTGGCAAATGCCAGTCTGGCGCCGCGCGCCAGCGCTTGGTTGAAACGCACCGCTGTCGGCAGGTTGAAGGGCGGTACGATTTTTTTGACATTGCGCACCAAGTAGTTCACCAATGCGCCCTTGATAGTGCCCAACTGATCGCCCATGGCACACAGCACCACATGCTTGACCGGTGTAGCGCTAAGGCATTTCTCAAGGGTGCTGGCAAAGTTCTCGATGATGACGATGGCCCTGGCACCGCTGTCCTTGAGCTGGTGCTCCAACTCGCGCGGGGTGTAGAGCGGGCTCACGTTCACCAGCACCAGGCCGGCGCGCAAAATGCCGGCCACGGCGACCGGATATTGCGGCACATTGGGCATCATGACGGCCACGCGATCACCCCGGGCCAAGCCCAGACTTTGCAGATAGGCGGCAAAGGCCAGGCTGTGCGCATCGGCTTGCGCGTAGCTAATGTCCTGGCCCATAAAGCTATAGGCAACCGAAGTGGCATGTTGGCGGAAACTTTCCTCCATCAAATCGACCAGCGAGCCGTAGCTGGCTGTATCGATGTCTGCTGGCACGCCCGGGGGATAGCTTGTGAGCCAGATGCGTTCTGTCATTTTTCCTCCATCCTTGTATCAGGACTCTAAGCTTGTATCGCACTGGGGACCCGAGCCGCAAAGTGCAGCCTCCGAGCAAGCAGACAATTTTCCGCCAAATGTCCGCTTCACTGGCTTGTGTTTTCCCTAACTGCCATGAACAAAAGCCCCTTGCTTGGCTGCAACGGGGCCCTTGCGAGCGATGCCTAATCGGCTACGAACAGAAGGTCAGGCCTTGAGCACGGTCAGCACTTCGTCAAGCATCTTCTTGGCGTCGCCAAACAGCATGCGGTTGTTCTCTTTGTAGAACAGCGGGTTGTCCACGCCGGCGTAGCCCGAGGCCATGCTGCGTTTCATCACGATGGAGGTCTTGGCTTTCCAGACTTCAAGCACCGGCATACCGGCGATGGGACTGGTGGGGTCGTCCTGTGCGGCAGGGTTCACGATGTCGTTAGCGCCAATCACGATCGCCACGTCGGTCGTGGGAAAGTCATCGTTGAGCTCGTCCATTTCAAACACGATGTCGTAGGGCACCCTGGCTTCGGCCAGCAGCACGTTCATATGCCCCGGCATGCGGCCTGCGACCGGGTGAATGCCGAAGCGCACCTTCACACCTTTTTCGCGCAGCACCTTGGTGATTTCGAACACCGTGTGCTGGGCCTGCGCCACTGCCATGCCGTAGCCCGGAACGATGATCACGCTCTTGGCATCGCGCAGCAGTTCCGCTGCCTCAGAAGCGTTCACTGGCACCACTTCGCCTGCTGGTTGGGCAGCGCCCCCCGCGGGTTTCGGGCTAGCGCTGGTGGTGCCAAAACCGCCGGCTATCACGCTGATAAAGCTGCGGTTCATGGCATTGCACATGATGTACGACAGGATGGCGCCGCTGGAACCCACCAGCGCACCGATCACGATCAGCAGGTCGTTGCTCAGCATGAAACCGGTCGCCGCAGCAGCCCAGCCGGAATAGCTGTTGAGCATGGACACCACCACCGGCATGTCGGCGCCGCCTATGGCCATCACCATGTGGATGCCAAACAGCAGTGCGATCGCGGTCATCACGATCACCGGTGTCATGGCCTCGGCAATGTTGTGCGACTGCAGGAATACACCGCCAAAATAAATCACCACCAGCAGGCCGGCGAGGTTCATCCAATGCCGTCCGGGCAGCAGCATCGGGTTGCCACCAATGCGGCCCGAGAGCTTGCCAAAAGCGATGATGGAACCTGAGAAGGTAATGGCACCGATCAGGATGCCGATGTAGATCTCCATCTCGTGGATCGACTTGGCAGCGCCAGTAAATTCCTTCGCGGCTTCGGGGTCTATGAAGGTGGCAAAGCCCACCAGCATCGCGGCCAGGCCGACCATGCTGTGCATGAGCGCGACCAACTCGGGCATCTGCGTCATTTGCACAGTGCGCGCGGCATACAGACCGATGGCCCCGCCGACCACCATGGCACCGATGATCCAGGGGATGCCTGCGGCGCCCACTTGCGGGCCGAAAATGGTCGCGATGACCGCGATGGTCATGCCGATCATGCCGAACAGATTGCCGCGGCGCGAAGACTCCTGATTGGACAGGCCGCCCAGGCTGAGGATGAAGAGAATCGTAGCTCCGATATAGGAGACGGTGGCCAAACTAGCAGACATCGGTCGTCTCCCTTATTTACGGAACATGGCCAGCATGCGCTGGGTCACGGCGAAGCCGCCGAACATATTGATGGAGGTGAGCACAATGCCTGCCGCCGCCAACCAGCGAATCCAGTCGTCGGGCCTGCCCGCAGCGCCCACCACCAGCGGTGGTGCAATCTGCACCAGGGCGCCAATGGCGATGATGCTACTGATGGCGTTGGTCACGCTCATGAGCGGCGTGTGCAACGCCGGCTTGACGTTCCACACCACCATGTAGCCCACAAAACAAGCCAGCACAAACACCGTGAAATGCGCCAGGAAGGCCTGGGGCGCATTCGCACCGACAAACCAGAACAGGGCCGCCGACACACCAAACATGATGGCCAGTTTATTGGCCGCCATGGGTTCGCTCGGTGCGCCGTGGCCATGGGCCTTTTTCGCAGCAGGCGCCGCCGCTACCTTTGCCGCAGCAGCAGGGACAGCAGCCACCTTGGGAGCGGGTGCGGGCCAAGTGATGGAGCCGTCCTTGGTGACGGTCAGGCCGCGGATGGCGTCATCTTCCATGTTGACGTTGATGACACCGTCCTTGGTCTTGCACAGCTCTTCCGTGAGGCGAAACAGATTGGTGGAATACAGCGTAGAGGATTGGCGCGACAGGCGCGAGACCAGGTCGGTGTAGCCGACGATAGTCACACCGTGTTTCACCACCGACTGACCCGGCTCGGTCAGCTCGCAGTTTCCCCCCTGCTCGGCGGCCATATCGATAATCACGCTGCCGGGCTTCATGCTCATGACCATTTCTGCGGTGATGAGCTTGGGCGCTGGCTTTCCGGGGATCAGCGCGGTGGTGATGATGATGTCCACCTCCTTGGCCTGCTTGGCGTACATGGCGCGCTGGGCCTGCTGGAAGCCCGCGCTCATCACCTTGGCATAGCCGCCACCGCCAGAGCCTTCTTCCTCGTAATCGACCTTGACGAATTCGCCGCCCAGCGACACGACCTGATCGGCCACTTCGGCGCGGGTGTCGTTGGCGCGCACGATGGCACCCAGGCTGGCGGCGGTTCCGATGGCGGCCAGTCCGGCCACACCGGCACCGGCGATGAACACCTTGGCCGGTGGCACCTTACCCGCCGCCGTGATCTGGCCGTTGAAGAAGCGGCCGAAAGCGTTGGCCGCTTCGATCACGGCGCGGTATCCGGCAACGCCGGCCTGCGAGGTCAATGCGTCCATCTTCTGGGCGCGACTCAGGGTGCGTGGCAGCGCGTCAATGGCCAGCACAGTGGCCTTCTTGGCCGTGAGCTGCTGCATCAAATCGGGGTTTTGTGCCGGCCAGATGAAGCTCACCAGCGTCTGCCCTTCGGGCATAGCCGCCACTTCATCCGGGGTGGGTGGGCGCACCTTGAACACCATGTTGGAGGTGGCCCAGAGTTGCGCTGCGCTCTCGACCACCGTCGCGCCTGCAGCGCGGTAAGCGTCGTCGCTCAAATCGGCCGCAATGCCGGCACCAGACTCCACGGCAACAGAAAAACCCAGTTTGATGAGCTTCTCAACCACATCGGGCACGGTGGCCACCCGTTTTTCACCCGGGAAAATTTCGCGCGGCACGCCGATGCGTTGCGGATTCGTGGGGACAAGGGTATCACCCAATGTTGCGGCTACGCCAGTCTGCATGAAGCGACTCCTCGAAGAATGATGGAAACAGCCCGTGCAGCAACACCCCTGCGGCCAGCAAAGCCTGAGCGACTGCGCCGGTGAGCTTAACTGATAAAACCGCGGCGCCCGACTCAGATAACAATGACGAGCCTCAATGCACTGCCGATCTCCCTCACAATGCAAGCATGAATACACGCTGGAAACCCAGTGTCACGGTGGCTGCCGTGATCGAACAATCGGGACGCTTTTTGCTGGTGGAAGAACACACACCCGAGGGCTTGCGACTCAACAACCCAGCCGGGCACCTAGACCCCGGTGAGTCACCGCAGCAGGCCTGCGCACGCGAAACGCTGGAGGAGACCGCTTTCCAGTTCACCCCGCGTGCACTGGTAGGCGTCTACCTGGCCCGTTTTCAGCGCCCGCAACCGGGCTCTGCAGGGCCAGAGGACATTAGCTATCTGCGCTTTGCCTTCTGTGGCGACCTGGGTAGCTGGGATGCACAGCGGACCTTGGACACCGGTATCGTTCGCACCCTGTGGCTCAGTGCCGATGAAATCCGCTCTAGCGCAGCACGCCTGCGCAGCCCCATGGTCTTGCAATGCATGGAAGACTACCTGGCCGGTCAGCGTTTTGGCCTTGAGCTCCTACACACCCACCCCTCGGTGCAGTCACTGCAAGCGCAACCCTAAAATCGGACCATGGCCAAACAACGTATCGTCGTCGGATTAAGCGGGGGGGTTGACTCCGCAGTGACCGCTCACCTTCTCAAGCAGCATGGGCATGAAGTCATCGGCATCTTCATGAAGAACTGGGAGGACGATGACGACAGCGAATACTGCTCGTCGAACATCGACTTCGTGGACGCCGCCGCCGTGGCAGACGTCATCGGCATTGAGATCGAGCATGTCAACTTCGCCGCCGACTACAAGGACCGGGTGTTTGCCGAATTTCTGCGCGAGTACCAGGCCGGGCGCACGCCCAATCCGGACATCCTGTGCAATGCCGAGATCAAGTTCAAGGCCTTTCTGGATCACGCCATGCGCCTGGGCGCAGACAAGATTGCCACCGGCCATTACGCCCGCGTCCGCTGCGTGGCAGCAGACACGGGCGAGCCACTGGGCCAAGATGGAGCGGCGCCCAATGCAGACCAAGTACGCTATGAGTTGCTAAAAGGCCTGGACCCCACCAAAGACCAAAGCTATTTTTTGCACCGTCTGAACCAGGCCCAACTGTCAAAAACACTGTTCCCTGTTGGTGAATTGCTCAAAACCGATGTGCGACGCATCGCTGCCGAGATGCATCTGCCCAATGCCAGGAAAAAGGACTCCACGGGCATCTGCTTTATTGGCGAGCGGCCGTTCCGGGATTTCCTGAACCGTTATATCTCCAAGGAGCCAGGGCCCATCAAGAATCCCAAGGGCCAAACCATTGGCGAACATGTGGGTCTGTCTTTCTACACGCTGGGTCAACGCCAGGGCTTGGGAATTGGCGGACTCAAGGCCAAGGGAGCCCAGCGCGGCGGTGGAGACCATGAACCATGGTTTGTGGCGCGCAAAGACATGGAACACAACACGCTGTGGGTCGTGCAGGGACACGACCACCCCTGGCTGCAGTCCAGCCACTTAAAAGCACAAGATGTCAGTTGGTGCGCGGGGCAGGCGCCGCTAAAGACGGCACTGTCTGCAAAGACGCGCTACCGGCAAAACGACGCTGCTTGCCAGTTTCAGGACCTTGGGATGGAGGGATTCGCACTCGACTTTAGCCAAGCGCAATGGGCCGTCACACCCGGCCAATCCGCCGTGCTGTATGACGGCGAGGTGTGTCTAGGCGGGGGTGTAATCGCAAGCCCCTGACGCGATTGCATCAGGGACTGGCGCTGATTACTGCTGCACCTGCAAACAAAAACTCACAGTTCCAGAATCCAGCGGTTGCAGGCCAACAGGCGCACCGCTAGCGTCCGTCAGCGTCCATACAATGGACCCATTACCGGCCCCTGCTGCCGGTTGCTGCGTAACAGCACAAGCGCTGATGCCCGCGTTGGGTAGCGTAAGGCACTGCCCGCGCAGGTACTTCGTATAGACCGGTACGGCGTCATACACCTTGATGCCGGTTAGCGGTTCAGCTGTGTTGTTGCTATAGCGTAGCCGGTACTCCAGAAAATCACCCGGCTTGGCGCTTCCGCTAGAGGAATAGGGAGTCGTGTTGGCAATCGAGCCTGCGGCATCGGCCGGACAAGCCGACAGTTTGCGGAATTCTTTCAACAGCGTCAGGCCGGCTACGCTAACCGTCGTGGTATCGGTATTGCGCAACACATGGATCTGGCTGCCAGGCGTGAGCGTAGGAACCGTCCAAGTTTCACTGGCAGTCACCGTGGTGATGTTCTTTGCACCTTCGCTGGCACCAGCTGGTGTATTGACCTTGTCCAGTATGCACACCCGCTGACCTGCCGTTACGTTGAGGGGACCGGCAATCACACTATCGGGCGACTCCAGAGTGCCATTGCAATTGGCATCCAAGTACAGCACGCTGCTCCAGATCAGCCCGGCTGGACTGGGTAGCTCGGTGGTACTGAAAGTGACGCTACCTGCACTGCCCGCAACATAGACATGTGCATAAGCCACCGATTGACCCGCCGTGGTCTGTTGCGCACCGTCCGTGGTGAAGGTGCTCTGCGGTGCATCGCCCAGCACCACGCCGGTGTAGTGGGTGTTGGCAAGCAGCGTGAAGCGCAGGGTGGTGGTGCCTGCGACATAGACGCCCGCAGTCGTTCCGACGTTGACACTGACCGCGTTGAAGGCTGTTGGTAGTGACTCGACCAGACAGACCGGCTGCCCTTGCGGGATGCCGTTCAGACTCAGGCTGAAACTGCCATCTGCTGCACTGGTGGTCGCGGTGTAAACGGTGCCCGCGCAGTTGGTCAGGCTCAAGGGCACACCGCTGTGACCGAGTTCAGTGCCGTTTTGAATGGCATCATGCGGCGTTCCTGCCCCCTTACCTATGTCTAACAGGACCTTTCCGCCCAAGGTAAATCCGTTGGAGCTATTGACAAACGTGCACCTCAAATCAGCCCCCGCGAGCAAGTTGACCGCAGGTATCCGCAAGATATTTCCGCCAATCGTCCCAAATGCACCGGCAGGGTTACCTGTGGTTGCCGCATTGGAATCCACACAGCTCGCGCTGTTGATGGTCCAGCCAGCAGGCAGGGTCTCCTGTATCTCAGTGAGAGTATTGGTAGCTTTGAGGAATACGGAAGCTCCGCTTGCAGACACACCGGGCGTTGCGGTGGTGACGATATAGCTGTTATCGGTACTAAAGCCGTTGGCGTTGGCCGTGCCCTTGAAAGAAAAACTACCAATGCCTCCATTGCTGATCTTGCTGATGGTCAGGCGTGCCGGACCGGGCGCGTTGCTAATCGTGCAGGTGACCACATCACTTCCTTTGAGCGTAATGCGCGCACCCAACGCTTTGATACTGGTGACGACAGTGCCACCCGCCAATGCATTCGTACAACTTACGGTAGCGCTGTACTGGTTGAGACTGGAACTACTTCCAGGCGCCATGGCCTCTTCAATGGTGTATTCCGTTCCTGTGACCGCCGTAAAGACGCCAGTGGTGCCACTACCTACGGTGACAGCGGATCCGCTACCCTGTGTGGTACTTTTGCCGACATCATTCTGGACTACACCCGCCATCTGTATGGACACGGTGAATTGGTCCGCGCTACTGTTGAGACGTCCGGTTCCGGCCAGAACCTTTTGGACAACGAGAGTGGGCGAAACCTCCTCTATGATTGGCATCGCAACAATCTGGCTATTGGCTCCATTGCGGACTATCAGATCTGCATCTGGGTAATTATTGAAAGACACCTCATTCACTTTGAACATTACAGTGGTGGTGGTGGCGCTGGCGGTGAAGACTAGACTACGCTCAACCCAGGGCATCTGCCAGGCACCAATGAGTCCGGCGCCACTGGTTCCCGTATTGGCAACTCCATAACCCGGCGAACTCGCGTTGTAAGGTGAATTAAAAACCACACTCTGATCACCTACATCAACGCGAAGCGAGTCGACGCCAGATTCAAAAAGGCCCGAATCCTGTAGTTCCTTACTCAAACCATTGGCCTCTGAGTTGTGTCCGAAGGTCAGTTTGTACCTGTGCCCAGGAATGGTGGCAAAGGTCTGCCTCACACCTTCTCCGATATTCGGATCCCCATTGCCAAAGCCTCCCAAGTCGTAAAAGTAATTATTTCCCTTATAGACAGGCATGGGAAATGGATTAGTTCCATCGGATGTATAGATGTCGTTTGGCAGAGGCCCATTTGCGGAACCTATGTTCAACCACTGTGGGGGCGCCACTAGTCCATATACCTTGTAACTACCAGTGGTAGCAGGCACAAACCCGGGATTGAGCAACAGGTTGGCAGCCAACGCTGGGCCACAAAAGCTCAACACGGCGCAAATCCATAGAGCTATTTTAAAAAACTTCTTTTTCATTCTATTCAAGCCTTCACCAAGCGCCTAGGACACATTTTCCAGTGACAGGAATCGATCCACAGGTTGCCCAACAACTGTTTTATTACACTGAATCCTGCGTTCATAACGTTGTGCATAAAAAATCACCGTGAACCGGGCTGTGCGGCGTTCGAAGAATTTCCAGAAAATAGTCTCTCATCAAATTTGAAGCGCAACCTAATGTAAGCACCAGCGTCTGTGTAATCCGCTCCGGTCAAGTCCGGGTCGTGCAAACCAATAACGTTGTAACCGGCAGAAAGCCACAACCCCTGGCTCAGCTGGTAGCCCAACTCAATACCTAAAGTGTGTTGCTGGGCATTTGTATCAGATATCAGTCTTCCAGCCTGCAGCCCGAAATCCCAGTCCTGACTGATGTCGTGCGTCCATCGGCCATAGAGCAACTGCGCACCGTAGCTGCTTGCGAATCCATAGCTGCTGCCCACGCTTTGCTTGGCGGCAAAACGGGCACTTACCATATCGCTCTTGTAGGGCTGGTAGTTGAGGTGTGCACTGACGATATCGGTGACTGTGTTGATCATTGGTTCAGTGCCGCTGACTACGCCACTCAGGGTATCCGCCTTGTGTTCATAGCGCAACAGTGTGTTCCATGAATCCTGATCTACCGGTCGGTAGGCAAACCCAATCTGCTCACGCTCCAACCAATGTTCCGAACCATCCTTGATGTTGCTTACGCGGTTGACGGTAGCACGCGTCAACATGCTCCAGTCTGCGTCGAGTTTGTAGGCGACGCCCAGCGTCAGCAATGCGGACGTAGTGTCGGTCGCTTCACGCAGTTCAAGCGAACCACTTCCACGCAGGCGGTTCTTGTATTCGCCCATGCCCAACCAGTCGAAGCCGCCAGTGACAGCCCGCGATTCTCCTGTAGAAGTTCCATTGGCCCCGGGCAAGGAACTGACCTGCTCCAGACCACCAGTCAGACGCAGAGAGTCACTGACCGCGAAGGTGTTGCGCACACCCATGGCGGACTGCATGGCACGGCCGTCAATGGTGTCTGCGATGCGGTATTCGTCATAGATGCGTCCACCCTTCATATAGTTGCTTTCCACCCCTATCAGACCGACGTTGCGTTGTACGCCGTCGGCGATCTCATATTGACTCCCGAGACTGGAAATCAACTCATAGCGGCCGTAGACCCTTGCCTTGTCATTGATTGCATAGTTGCCACCGATGGCCGCGATATGGCGAGTGGCGTCATTGATATCCTGCTCTGCTTCTGCATAGACCTGCGCATTGGGTACATCTGGCACCTTCACGGTAACGCGACCTCGCAAGGCCAGTGTGTCCTGCGTGGCGCCTGAGGCAGTCGTCGTCACAGGGACTGAAACACCTCCGGTGGTAGCACCATAATCAAAGCCGGTAGTGGCACGCGTATCGGTCTGACCTGCACGTAAACCCACCTCGGTGGTGACATTCGGACTGACTTTGGTCTGCACGCTCACACCCACACCCTGTGTTTGCACGGCATTGGAATTGCCAGAGACACCGGAGCCGCCATTGTCCCGGGTAAATACCAACTCTGCCTTGACGTGGGTATCGTTACTCACTTGGTAATCCAAATGGCCACGCACTTCAGAATGTCCGGATGCAATAGCAGCGGAAGGATTGTCAAAGCCAGCATCGCTGACTTGCACATGCAGATTGTATTTAAGCAGACTGTCATCATGGCGTAGCTCGATACCAACGCCCTGACCGTCGCCCTTGACATCACTGCGCGTACCAACCAGTTCACCACTCAGCACGGTATTGGCATCCAATCTGGCCAACGCTGTCGCAGCTGCCAACTGGCGACCGTTGTCCGGCGCACCGTCATGCTCCACTACAGCACCCAACTGCAGGTTGTCGGACATGCGCAACTGCACATCCACACCCGCCACATCGAAGGCTGGACCGCCTGTATCGACCAGATAGTTGACGCGAATGGACTGGGGATTGAGGTCAGCATCCAACGAAGGCACTGGTCCGGAAAACAGAATGGTTTTACCCAATGGTGCAATGCTGTAATCCACAAAGCGCGTGAGCGTGGTGCTACGCATTATGGAATTGGCTTGATTGCGGTCGCGAACCACGATTTGCACCGTTTCACTATTGGCAAACAAATCGCTTCCGTTCGACTGCGCGAGCGTGTAGGGTCCGGAAGTGCCATTCGCAGGAAACTCCTCAATGACCTGCTTGAGTGAGTCACGGCTGTAATGGCTCGTGACGCGAACATCCTCGCTGTTGTAGACATGTTGCAGACCCGTGGCGGAGCGGCTGACCTGGCTAAGCTTACGCACCTCCGGACTGGACGCTGCGTTGTAGTCACCATACAGCAAGAACGAACGGTTCTTGTCGATCCGAACATACAGGCGCTGGCTGGACTGCGCATCAAAACTCTTGGCCGAACTGTCCCCGTAAATCGGGTAGAACTGATCGGGCTGAATGTCGCGAAACATTGTGGCTGTGGTGGTCTTGTCGCTGTCGTAGGCGGCGGTCAGCAGGTACTCCCCCTTCACCGCGCCCTTGAAGTAGAAGGCGGTGCGTGCCGTTCCTTGGGTGTCGCCGTTCTTGTCGGACCAGCCACGCAGCTCGGACTCAAATGCGTCCGATACACTGGGCGCTCCCAGTGGCATTTTGCCGTGGTCTCGGATATTGAGAACGCCTTCCAGTACACCAATACCCGTCAACGGTCGCAGGTCGGGCAGGAAAATGACACGGGTTTCACTTTGAAGCGTGCCAACACTGACACGAATCTTTCCGTCACCGGGGTTGGCAGGTGGCACCAGTTCAAACGTACCACTTCCACCAGTCACCATGACCTGTACGCCAGGTTCCATTGAATTCAAATCGGTTGCATTCCAGCGTGCAGCGATGGACTCCAGAGTCAGAGGCGTACGCTCGGTCACCGGAACGCCCAACGCATCGAACAGTCGAATCTTGACCGGTACAGGTGTGCGCTCATCCGCCTTGGCCGTCTCAGGTGCTTCTAGGGTAATCTTCGCCAACGGCCCTGGGGCAGTTAGCTGAATTTCTGCGCTACCACGGCTAACGCCAAACCCATCCACCTCTTCCACATTGAGTGTATTAATTCCTGGCTGGAATTGCACCGCAATGTACTCCCATGCTTCAAGTTGCTGACTGTCCATGCGGGCGCGCTTACCCACCCGCGTTTCATCGACCACTTGACCATTGACGGACAAGAGCAGACGCGAACCTGAAGCGCCCTTGACGCGCACATTTGACAGGGCACTGGGCAACACTTGCTTATCCACAAGTCCCATGAAGCCGACCTTGCGGTCCTGACCAGGCAAAGCCGCTTCCAGCGCATCCACACTATTAATCGCAGGGCTGTCTCCACCTTGCATGGCCGATCCATTCACCGGATGGGCAAGCACAACTGGGGCAGCAGGAACAGGAGCAACTGCCGGCAGGAACTGGGTTCCCGCTGAAGGTGCGCCGAATTCCGAGCTACCGATCAAACCGGGCAGGCCAATCAATGGACTGGCAACGACGGGAGCCGCTTTGAGCGCACCACTGGCATCAATGGTGCCAGCGGAAGGCAGGCCACGTACATCGGCTGGTGCAGCCATCCGGCCATCTGGCGCAAGACGCGTGCTCACTCGTCCAGCCTCACCGTCAGAACCGGGTTGGGTGGTTATGGCAGCACGGCGTACTTCCACTGCCTTCATGAGTTCGGGCCGATCGCATCCAAATACCGCAAAGTTGGCTTTGTGCCATTCACCGTTCTTGAGATCGAGAAACAGACTATCCGACTGACCTGACTGGCGTGGCTCCAGAAGTGCAACCTCTGCATTCTCCGGCAGCGTGGCTGTATCTAGACGCAGTGCATGGGTCACAGGCCGCAAACCGTAAAGACTCCACTTGCCCTCTATATCGGTCACGACACCGGTGCCATCCTCCATGAAAAGGCGCACACCGGGAATCCCAAGCTCGGTTTCGTCCTGGATGCCATTCTTGTTGCAATCCATAAACACTTTACCAAAGGCATAGGCTTCGTTGGCAAATACGCCACCCAACACCCGAACTTTTGCGTCCGCCTCATTGCTGCTTAAAAGACTTGGTGCAACACCACTCTGTGCCCAGGCACGGTTGATGGCATCCACGTCAATGGGCGAACCTATACCGATTCGCACCTGATAGGTCAGTGCTACGGTCTGGCCCTTTTCTAGCGGTGCGGCTGTAGAGAGTGGCAAATTGAATACCAGGTCTGGACCCACTCCACCTTGTGGATCAACCAAGGACAAGCCACCCATTCGGGCAGATCCAAGAACATAGCGGAAACCGCGCGGCAACTGATCCTTGATCAACAGTTGTGGCAGAGCAGCGCTGGTTCCGTTAGTCGCGGTAAGTGTGAAGCTCAGCAAGTCGCCCACTTCGGCGGTTCCGGTGCTGGCAGTCTTCTTGAGTATCAATGAACCACTGTTTGGGGGGTCCAATGGAATATTGTTATTAAAGACTTCACATAGATTGCCCGTCGCAGTGTCTTTGCCTGCCAATACATTCCTGTAATAGGTAGTATCCTGCCCCGACTGCGGAGCACCAGCTACCGTGGTAACGCTGCTGCAACCAGCGAATTCTCCGGAGTGTGCCGCTATCTGTGCGGAAGGAAAAACCAGGCCAGAGCCTTTTGTCGGTGTGACTTTGATGGCGTAGTTGCACAGGTCATTGACCGGCGGCACCTTAAAGATGAAAGAATATCCACCAGCCGCATCAGTGTTTACGGCTACGCTACCGTCTGCATTGAAGGTGTAAATACTGCTGTCACCAAACAGTTGAGCCGCTGTGATGGGGCTCACGCTCGTACTGGAGCAGGACTGGCGGGTAAGCGTAACCACCGCACCAACCACGGGCTGGCGCGTGAGCGAGTTATACACCACACCAGAGGGGTCGGACATGATAGCCTCGGCAGTTGAACTGGTCGCCCAGGTCAGCATTTGTGGGCTGTTGCTGCTAGACGGGGGAGGCTGAAAGATACCGGCCCATGACTTGTTGGTCAACACCGTCAATTTTCCAGCCGCTGAAGGTTTGAGCGTGATACGGACAGTAAACCTCACCGTATCGGACTCTCCGCTGCGCAATGAGCGCGTGCCATCCACCAGTGACAGACTTGGATCGAATGGGAAGCTGCTAAAGGCATCTGGGTTGTTCTGCGACGCCCGGTCACAGGACGCACCACCCGTATAGGATGCAGAAGGGGATAACAAGCCGTTCAAAGCGCGCGGAGTGCCGACAATTGCCCAACTTTTGACAGCTCCTATTTCGTTGCCTTGCGCATCCTTACGATCCATTTCAAAGGCGCAGAAAAGATTGTCGACCAAGCGCACATTGCTTGCGGTCACCGCACTGGTATTGCTGACCTTGAGTACGATATCCAAATCATAAGTGTCCTTTGCGCCACCGACCGGACGTGATGGGGATACAGTTTTCAGCAAACTAAGAATCGGTAGCTGCGTAGAGTAAGGTGTGGGCGAGGCATGGGCATTCGGATTTCCGTCTTGATTGACGTCGGGATCAACACCATTGACGGAGTTAGCAGCCACGGTATCCGACCCGGAGGACATAGTGGCTGCATGGCCGGTCGCGCTGTTATACAGCGTGGGTGCAAGTCCCGTCACATTGAAGCGCACGTCGAACTGGACGGCAATTTCTCCACCCGGCACCAGCGTAACGTGACTAGCAAGCAACTCCGCGTTGGACTTCTGTCCGGTAAAGCCACTCACAACGGATGCGACCGCGCCTGCGCCGCCCTGTGCGACCAGCTTCACCGAGTTAGCGACGACCGTATACTGACCGACCGCAGGCAAAGTTGCCGATGTATATTGACCCAATCCTGCGGCCACGTTTTCCAGCTGGTCACGGATGCCTACTTCGTAAAGGGGGACCGAACCGTAGTTATGTGCCAAAAACTGAAAGCGAACGGTGGCGGTTCCGTCTGAAGCACCATTGGCATCGACATTCGCCATTGGAACATTTGCTGCTTTTGCAAGACCCAAGGTCTGGCCAGTCGTCTTGACGACTGCGATGTTGGACGCAGTTTCGGTCGGCACAGCACCATCATGGAAGTCAGCCCACGCGGTGTTGTTCACCAGGGCGGGCGCCCCAACCATCAAACGCGCCTTAAAGTCCATACTCACTGCCGTGTTCGGCGGCAAGCTGGCTGGCAATCCAATGGCAATTTCAAGAGCCGTTGCGTCGTCACGACCGACACCAGAAACTGGTTCGCTGTGGTAGCTAAAGGGAGCGTCACCCACCACCCGGAACAAGCGCCATGCGCCCGCAACCTCTGTGTGCAGTGACCCGATGACATATTGCGTTCCTGCAGGCAGGACATCGCGAATAAGGACCAACGAGCGCGGTTGCCCGTCCACAAGAATAGGCGTGCCGTCCGGAACGTTTGCTGCGGGTACAGCACTGGAATTCCCAATATTGTTGGCGTTGATGGTGTAATTCACCACGGTAATGCCAGGCTGAGCCAAGCCACTGTAACTGACAGCTTTGTTCAGCACCACTGCTGCGTTAGAGGTGATCGCCACCTTGTCGATGTTTTGGCGCTGTTCCTTAGAGTTGTCTGCAGCTACAACTAAGCGAATACAGGAGGCTGTTCCGTTCGCTGCCATTGGCAACGCGCCACGTACCAGAAGATTGGCGGACTCACCAGGTTCCAGCTTCACAGCACCAACAGAACCCATGGTCAGCTGCCGGTCGCCATTCTCCACTGCGCCGTTGCCGTTGATATCCAGATAGAGACCCGGTACCACGAGAAAACCCAAATTGGGAGTGGGGCACCCGATCGTGTCGTAGGTAAATGTGTAGGTAGAAGTGACGTTCCCTAGGTTCGTCAACAGGTGTGGGAAGGTTACTTCAGTGCTTGCGGGGCGTTGCAAGCTATTGTCTTGAACGAGCTTGAACGAAACAACCGGCAGCACTTCAGCAATAACCGTATTGGAATAAATTGTCTTGACTGCGGTTTCACCTGGCACGACATAAATCGCCTGGGCTTGAGCAGATATGCGTGTTCCTGGAGCAGGAGAAGCTATGGCAATCGACGACGCAATCAGGCAACCAAATGCCAACATGACTATCTGAAGAGCCCACAGGCGTAGCCAGCGTAGCGATTTAACGGTTTGCGGTAGGTAGGATTCAAATGCCATCATGCTTGCCTTGGGAACGTGGTGTCAATGTGGAGTGGCAGTGCTCCATTGAAGCGACAGCAGAACAGTCTGTTTGTTTTAAAAAATACAAAAATAGTGTTCTACTGATTGGAGTCATTCTTGTGATTATTTACAACTCTATACAACAAAAGCAATTTTTCGACATAGCGATTGAATTGACACACACGACGGTCCAAAAATAGGACTGCGTGTATGTCAATTGGTTCATTGGCAACTACTTTTTCCAATGAACAATCTCGCCTAGTTTTGCACCATCACGGGGAACTGCATCGTCATGGTTCCCTGGGAGTTCAAAGTGACACCAGGTGCAACGCCGCCCGAGCAGCTCAGTCCGGCCGCTGCCGCTGTAAACGCTGCGGTTCCAGAACCACCACTGACCACACATTTGCTCGCGCCTGCCGTCGACTGGTAGACAGTGAAGGTAGGAGCAGCATCATTGATGGCAACACTGGTCACTGGAACAGAACCTTCGTTGGTAGCAACAACCCGATAAACCAAGCACTCACCGGGCTTGACGCTTAGTTGTGCCACAGTGAATGCCGTGTCTGCAAGGCTCGTACCACCACTGCAGGCAGCGTCCAATGCTTGCAGCTTTTGAATCCGCAGCAGTCCATTGGCAACGGTAGCCGTGAACCGACTGCTTTGGCTGGGGCACTGATCAGCCACCACACCGTTGGCGTCAACTACGGTCAGGGTTGCAGTTGCCACTACGCCGGTTACGGCATTGGCAGGGGCAAACATTTTCACCAACAGGGGAATGTTTTGACCAGGCAGCAAGGGAACGAAGCCTGTGGCAATGGTGGCAGACAAATTACCTGCACCAGTGGCAGTGGCAGCAGGTAGCGATATGTCTTCGGTACCAATCGTCGCAATTGGCGCCTTGTCGTAATAGACAACTGCAGTCCATCCGGCAGCACTGGAGACAGCATCAAGGGTTGCAGTCACATTGAAGCCATTGGTAACGCCGCAGCTCTGGTTTCCGATATTTGTCAGCGTTGCCGGTTGCACCACAGTACCGCCACCGTTAATGGTATTGGTGCCCGTGCTTGGGGTCAGCGAAAGCGATTTGATAATCGGCGCCGTCACAACCACGGCATCCGTGATGGTGTCAGTTACGCCTGGATCAGCAGCAGAGGTGACTTTGATATTCACGTTAGTCGTTCCCACCGGTGTTCCGGAAGGTGGGGTCACGCAGGCCATCACTTGAGATTGCGCGGGCGCAGTTGAAGACACCACCAAGGGCTGAGCAATTGCCGGACTGGCACAGGTTCCACCTGCAGCGACAAACTTCACAGTCCAACCAACCGGCAGCGAAGGCGCGGTCAGGTTGTAGCTGCTGGAGCCTGTGCTAGTGTCGTTATTTTTCACAAAAATTGGGAAAATTACGCCAGTACCAGGGGTTGTGGTCTCAGTGTCCGTGGGACCACTGCTGGGGCCAGCGCCTAGGTCACAGTTGAAACCAGCAGTACAGCTATTAGCACCACCCACCACGCCATTGACAATACTTCTGTTGCCATCAGCGCTATTGGTCACGTCAATCTTGACTACTGCTGCAATGACGCTATCGACTTTATTCCATACCGAGTCCAGAACGGAGGGGGTTGCAGCACCGTTACCAACCGATGTGGCTGTCGTCAGTGCATAGAAGGGGCCCGAGCCGCTTGGGGTATTCGCGGGAATCGTGGCTTTCATCACCACGGTAATCGCGTTGCCAATGCCAGGTGCAACAGGACCGGTGTCCGGTATATTGTCGCTTGTAGAGTCCAGCAATGGGGTCACGCCATCTGCCCTGAAGAATTGGAATGTGGTTCCCACAGGGAATGTATTGCCAGTTGTCGAAACGGTCAGATTGAAGCTATCGGAGCTGTTGCCGGTGTTGACCACAATCTCGGTGAAGCTAACCGAACCACCAGGCGCAACGGAAGGTCGATCGATTAAGTCAATTCCACTTTGCGCTGGCGGAGTAGTTGCGTCAGACGTCGTGCTGGCCACATTGGCCGCAACCACACTGTAAGTCTGGGTAATCGGGAATGTGCTCGGATTGGTATGTGACGGAGGCGTGCTGCTACCACCGCAATTGGCCGCACCAACCGGCTGGGACAAATCGCAACTTGTAGTGAAGAAATCCGCAATGTTGGTAGTAGTTGCTTGACCAACGGTAGCATTGCTGTTGATCAACACCGCAAAGCTGATAGTGCCAGATACGTTGGCATTCACATTGGGTACAACTGCTGTGAACAACTTGCCGGTCGAGTCATAGGACGACTTAACGACATTTGAACCCGATCCAGTTTGTGTCAAGGTGCTATTGTCGTTCATCGCCACACCACCATTACCACTCCAAACCGCTGAACCCGTCACGTAGGACATACCAACGGGGATCACGTCCTTCATAGTGAACGCCCCTGCAGCAGCACCACTATTTTGGTAGCTAATGGTGTAGACAGAGTAGGTACACAGCGGGCTGGTCGTGCTCGACACAGGCCATACAGTTGGACAGGATGCAGCACTGGCCTTGCCGGTTGTTGCAATGGCGGGCCACGATCCGGACGGCGGCAACACTGCTGGCGCAGCAAGAGCCTTCGTTGCCGAAAAGGCAGCGCCGGTAGTTAGGTTAACCGTGTCGGTCCTAGTAACCGAGGGGGTCGCATACGGAATAGTGGACGGAAGTACAGGCGCAGCCTTGACTTCGGCGGTGTCAAATGGCGTGGCCGGCGCGCTCGCGCCACCAGGCACTTGATATGCCACCACAAAGCTGAAATTGCCGTTAGCGGCGAGCAATTGCGCAAAGCCCGCAGTACACGCAACGGGGACACCTGTGCTGGAGCACAGGGGCGTGGCACTAGAGGGCACACCGGTCCCACTCGCATCCGGATAGATAGCAATGCTGCTAAAGCTATTGGGCGCCACATTGTCTTTCACCGTAACCGTGAAGGTATCAGATCCGTTACCCAAATTGGTCAGTGTGTGCGGCATGTACACCGTGTTTCCGACCGCTGTGAATTTCGTGTTGTCGTTCGACAGCGCCAGAGCACCTGTCTGCGCCACTGTGGTACTCACGGGGTTGGAGTAGACAGTCTGCGACTTGCCAGAGGCATCCACATAGGAGGCGCCTGCGACGTTACCAATGTTTGAGTTGGCAGGCGGAGCAACCGCAGACACTACCAAAGGAGCCAGCATCGCCAGTGCTCCAAAACCTACGCCAACGAGGGCAACCCTTAGCGGGCTTACCCAGTTCGCATTCCATTTTTCTTTCATTTCTAATTCCTTGGTGTATTTGAAAAACTTGATCTTTCAATAATGTTTTTCAGCAGACTACTTTTTGATCGAAAGGACGGACGCCAAATCGGATAACTTTTCTTCAGCGCCTCCCACAACCTCCAGGTTTTGTGCGACCTTCGCACGGACACTCACCTCGACAGATTTGCCTGGTGACAAATTGCCAAGATCCCAGCGTACGTACCGATAGGACGCATACGGCACGGGCTGTGATAGGGTTGCGCCGCTTGCGGTAACGACTTTTTGCAACAACGGCTCTTTGGAGAATTGAGAGTCCTTCAATGCAACGGTATGTGCGATGTTTTTCGCGCTGGCGCTGTCCTTGAGGTATTCCAAGCTCAATGGAATGGGGAGGGTTGCCACCACCGGAACGGCACCAGTCCCAGTGTTGGAATAGATGGCACGGTACTCAATGACGTCACCCGGAACAACAACCGATGCATCTACAAACTTCACATCATCCCGACCGTCCTTAACCACCTTGAACTGTTTCAGACTCACGGCTATCGGAGATAGGCTCTTAGAAAGCGTAGCACCCGCGTCTGCCGCCGCTGCATTGAATGAAAAAAGCCCAAAAATTGAGGCACACACCACAACGGCCAAACTACGCAACAGAAAACCGCCTTGCGCAGAGGAAGTAGCCCGACCCCACAGAAGGCTGAGCCTGAATTCTTCCTGGTTTTGAATCGAAAGATTGATCATAGATACCACACAAAAATTGCTAATGGGTGGATCATCAGGCTCCGAATGAATCGTGGATTGAAGCAATGTTCGTGTGCCAACAATCCGATCGATTTTTCTATTTAAAGTTACGCTTCGTCTTTTTTTCGCACAACTTCACCGGCCGATTAAGTCGCCACTTCCGAAGGATTTACCCCCGGCAAGTCGGTCGTCGCAGACTCACGGATTGGCTATCGAATGTCGACTAGACGGCCAACGAAGGAGATGTATAGAAACATCGAAATTCGACTCAACCTAAAAAACCAACATACGAAAAACACGCGCCAGAAGTTACAAATCGACACGTAGCGCAAGCCCACAAGGACATGTTTCTGCAGACAGAAACCGACCCCCTACGCCTGAAAATTGACACCAAATGTACACTGGCAAACACAAAAGCTGTCGCATTTTCAGAAAACGGCTCATAGTTGATGTTCATGCCAAGACAAATTGACCACCAACCAACTAGAAAGTGGTTACATGGAAGGTCCGGCAACTTTTTCAGATCTACCGAAAATAGAAAAATTTCGGAACTAGGGAGCATTCATGTACGCCACAGAAAAAATGTACGGGAATTTCAAATACCAGCAATTGAGAAACGTTGGAATTTCCCAGGAGAAGGCCTTGCAGATGGCCGCCTTTATCAAAATTTCGTCCTTTGAAGAAGGGCAGGTCATCTGGTCCAAAGGATCCAAGATAGACGCATGGAGATTCATCATTACAGGGCTAGTTGCAGCATCCATCGAGTCCCCGCGCGGCCTGCTCATGCCCATCAGCATTTATGGCGAGGGCTCTTGGTTTGGAGAACAGTCCATCATCAACCGCAAGACGAGTTATGCCGATTTTGTTTGCCTTGCCGCAACAGACGTTATGAGCATTTCAGCTGAAATCGTTGTTGAGCTCATGGAGACACAACCGGCGTTCGCTATCTACCTAACACGCCTGATGGCATGGCGGGTTCAAAAGACATCGGAAATGCTAATGCTCATGAAGTTTGGCAATCCATGCTTACGGGTCGTGATGGGACTCTCCCAATTCGCTGAGGCGCTTTTTTACCATTCAGACCGCCCACCCACCATTGGCTATGGGCAGGGAGTTGAGATTCCCGTCAAGCAAAAAGTGCTGGCCGATTTGTGCGGCGTTTCGCGGACCATCTTCTCCGAGTACGTTCAAAAACTGGCAGCCGAAGGTTGGCTAGCGATCTCATACGGAAAGCTGGAAATTTTGCGACTCCCCAACTGGCACAGCTTCTCCAACAAACAGCGGGAAAGAAAATTTAACGACCTGAATCCAGCCTTTGAGGAGTTGATAAAGGAATTGAAGGGTGACGCCGCATGAGCGCAATGCGTTGACAGGCTGCCGCAATATGGTTCTACAAAACAGCTCTAGCTGTCCGCGCAGGTGGAATTCGTTGGCACTGCAGGGAGATCCGACGTTTTTGGGGCTGATCTCCAGTTTTTCCCGCGTCGCTCTTCCAGTTTTACTGGGCATTGCGTCGTTTGCGGATGGCTCCACCACAAGTGCGGAGCAGCGATGGGGGGACCTTGGTGCTCGGCATTCCATTAACCTGCTAGAAGCTTCGCTCGCTACCTCCCACTCCCGGCCCTCCGCCAGACGGGTTTTCGCGGCTTACCCCCTCCACATGATCTTTGATGAGCCGGATGCAATGTGTTGCCACGGCATCATCAAAATACCGGCGCTGCTGCTTCAACAAACTGCTTAGTTTCGTCAAAAAACTGATGGCCTGCTCGGACTCTTCGATCAAGGTCTTGGGTGAGTGCATGTTGGGCTGAATCATGTGGCTTCTCCTAGATACGCAAGGAAGCGCAAGGCGCGTTGGGTGCCACCTAGCTTGCGGTGAAGCTTCGCGCCAAACGTCGATTCACCACTTCCGTTTTGTGCACAAGTGGACACAATTCAAACAAATTTTTTGTCAACGCCATGGAGATTCAGCGACTGAAAACCCCTGCAATCAAGAGAAAAAACGCCGTACGAGCTGCAGTCTCTCAATGAAAAAGCCCTGAAATTTCAGGGCTCATTTGCGTTTAAAAAGGCGCTGTGGCGCCGGTTGATTAAAAGGGAATGTCGTCGTCCATGTCATCAAAGGCAGCGCGCGGGGCGGGCGCCTGGCGCGCTGCCACCGGAGCTGCAGCGCGGGGAGGCGGTGCCGGGCGGCGTGCCGGTGCGGAACGCTCGTCACCACCTTCGCCGCCGCCGTCACTGGGGCCGCCCATGCCCTCACGGCCGCCAAGCAACTGCAGTTCTGTGGCAACGATGTCCACGGTATTCTTTTCCACGCCGGCCTGGTCAATGTACTTGCCATATTTCAGACGCCCTTCCACATAGATGGGGCGGCCCTTGCGCACGTACTCGCCAGCGATTTCGGCCAGTCGGTCGTAGAAGGTGACACGGTGCCACTGGGTGTCTTCAATAGTTTCACCGGTGTTCTTGTCCTTGCGCCGACTGCTGGTGGCCACGCTGACGTTGGCCACGGCTTGGCCGGAGGGTAGGTAGCGGATTTCGGGGTCGCGGCCGCAATTGCCGACCAGAATGACTTTGTTAACGGATGCCATGGTTTTCTCCAGAATGTGGGAGGGATTATCCAGACTTTGAAGCCAAACCGGCAGGACAGGCAACAAACGCCCGAAACAGCTCCCTTCACGGTGATGCGAGGGTCAATCTACGGGCGCTTCGCTTACTGTCTATCATGGAGGGTTGTTTTCCACCCGGCCACTGCTTTGAATTTTCCTACCGACGCTCCCCACCTAGCCACCACAGACCAGGGCCAATACCTGGGCCGCGCCCTGCAGCAGCAAAGCATCAGCATCCGGGGGGCACGCACGCACAACCTGAAGAACATAGACCTGGACATCCCGCGCAACCAGTTGGTGGTGATCACGGGCCTCTCCGGCTCCGGCAAGTCCAGCCTGGCCTTTGACACGCTGTACGCCGAAGGGCAGCGCCGCTATGTGGAAAGCCTGTCCACCTACGCGCGCCAGTTCCTGCAGGTGATGGACAAGCCCGATGTGGACATGATCGAGGGCCTCTCGCCCGCCATCTCCATCGAGCAAAAGGCCACCAGCCACAACCCGCGCTCCACCGTGGGCACGGTGACCGAGATCCACGACTACCTGCGCCTGCTGTTTGCCCGCGCCGGCACGCCCTACTGCCCCGAGCACCAGCTGCCGCTGCAAAGCCAGACCGTCAGCCAGATGGTGGACGCCGTGCTGGCCCTGCCAGACGACACGCGGCTGATGATTTTGGCCCCGGTGGCCCGCGAAAAAAAGGGCGAGTTTCTGGACGTGTTTGCCGACATGCAGGCCCAGGGCTATGTGCGCTTTCGCGTCAACGGCGTGGTGTTTGAATACGATGACCTGCCCAAGTTGAAGAAGACCGAGAAGCACGACATCGACGTGGTGATAGACCGCGTGAAGGTGCGGCCCGAGGCGCGCGTTTCTGCGACGGCTGCGGCACAGACGCCCGTTGCGCCCATCGACGCCCTAGCGGCCGCCCTCGGCCCCGCCGCCAGCGCCCCGGCCCCCGGCTTGCGCCAGCGCCTGGCAGAAAGCTTCGAGGCCGCACTGCGACTGGCCCAGGGCCGTGCCATTGCGCTGGAAATGGACTCGCCCAAGGCGGCCGAAAGCGGCAAGCAGGTGGAGCATCTGTTCAACGCCAAGTTCGCCTGCCCGGTGTGCAGCTACTCCATCAGCGAGCTGGAGCCGCGGCTGTTTTCCTTCAACTCGCCGGTAGGCGCCTGCCCGAGCTGCGATGGCCTAGGCCAGCAGGAATTTTTTGATCCGGAGCGCGTGGTGGCCTTCCCCACGTTGAGCCTGGCCAGCGGCGCCATAAAGGGCTGGGACCGACGCAACGGCTATTACTTCTCCATGCTAGAGAGCCTGGCCAAACACTACAAGTTTGATATCGACCAGGGCTTTGACACCCTTCCAGACGCCGTGCGCCATGCGATCCTGCAAGGCTCTGGCGAGGAGGAAATCAAGTTCCATTACGTGGTGGACTCCGGCGCGTCTCAGGGCAAGAAGCTGGCCAAGAAGCACCCCTTCGAGGGCATCATCCCCAACATGCAGCGGCGCTACCGCGAGACCGATTCGGCCCTGGTGCGAGAAGACCTGGCGCGTCTGCGCAGCACCCAGCATTGCCCGGACTGCGACGGCAGCCGTCTGCGCATCGAGGCGCGCAACGTCAAAATTGGCGAGGGCGATCAGGCCCGCGCCATTTTCGAGATCAGCCGCGCCACGCTGCGCGAAAGCTTTGCCTACTTCAACACCCTGACCATGCACGGCTCGCGCGGCGAGATTGCCTCCAAGGTAATACGCGAGGTAGGCCTTCGCCTGAAGTTCCTTAACGACGTGGGCCTGAACTACCTCAGTCTGGACCGCAGCGCGGAGACGCTGAGCGGCGGCGAATCGCAGCGCATACGCCTGGCATCACAAATCGGCTCGGGCCTGACCGGCGTGATGTATGTGCTGGACGAGCCCAGCATCGGCCTGCACCAGCGCGACAACGACCGCCTGATAGAGACCTTGAAGCACCTGCGCGACATCGGCAACAGCGTGCTGGTGGTGGAGCACGACGAGGACATGATGCGCGCCGCCGACCATGTGATCGACATGGGGCCGGGCGCGGGCATCCACGGCGGGCGCGTGATTGCGCAGGGCACGTTTGACGACGTGAAGGCTTGCCCAGAATCGCTGACCGGCCAGTACCTTGCGGGAACCATGAAGATCGAAGTGCCCAAGCGCCGCACCCCATGGCTGCCGACGCTGCAACCCACCGCCGCAGAGAAGAAAGTGGTCGCCAAGGGCGCACCCAGCAAGGCGGCCCTGGCCTGGGCCGAGCGCAACGCGGCGCATCTCGCCACACAGGGCGACCTGCAGGCCATTCGCATCGTCGGCGCAAGCGGCCACAACCTCAAAAACGTGAGTGCCGATTTTCCGGTCGGGCTGCTGACCTGCGTCACCGGCGTCTCGGGCTCCGGCAAATCCACCCTGGTCAATGACACGCTGTACACGGCCGTTGCGCGCCAACTCTACCGCGCGCACGACGAACCCGCGCCGCATGAAGCCATCGAAGGCATTGAGCATTTCGACAAGGTCATCAATGTGGACCAGTCGCCCATTGGCCGCACGCCGCGCAGCAACCCTGCCACCTACACCGGCCTGTTCACCCCCATCCGCGAGCTGCTGGCCGAGGTGCCCATGGCACGCGAGCGCGGTTACAGCGGCGGGCGCTTCAGCTTCAATGTGGCGGGTGGCCGCTGCGAGGCCTGCCAGGGCGACGGTATGGTGAAGGTGGAGATGCACTTTCTGCCCGACGTCTATGTGCCCTGCGATGTCTGCGCCGGCATGCGCTACAACCGCGAGACGCTCGAAGTGCTCTACAAGGGCAAGAACATCGCGCAGATTCTGGAGCTCACGGTCGAGGCGGCTTTTGATTTCTTCCAGGCCGTGCCCACCATCGCGCGCAAGCTGCAAACCCTGCTCGATGTGGGGCTCTCCTACATCAAGCTCGGCCAAGCCGCCACCACCCTGTCGGGGGGTGAGGCGCAGCGCGTCAAGCTGGCCCTCGAACTCTCCAAACGCGACACCGGTCGCACCCTCTACATCCTGGACGAACCCACCACCGGCCTGCACTTTGCCGACATTGCGCTGCTGCTCAAAGTGCTGCACCAGTTGCGCGACGCCGGCAACACCATCGTGGTGATCGAGCACAACCTGGACGTCATCAAGACGGCCGACTGGCTGATCGACATGGGGCCTGAGGGCGGCTCCGGTGGCGGCACCGTGGTGGGCGTGGGCACGCCGGAAGACATTGCGGCGAATCCGGCCAGCTTTACCGGGCGCTATCTGGCGAAGTTGCTGTAAGGCTTCAGGCGGCGCATTGCGTCGCACGAATGCCCCAGGCAAACGGGTCGGCCTCGTCCATCAAGAGCGTGGCCTCGGCGCAGACAGAGGCGCTGCCGCGCAGCGTGGGGATGATGCGTGCGCCCTCGTCCGCTTCGCCCGACATGCGCTCATACGAAGCCTGAAAGCGGCTGCCAATCACGCTGGCCTGCGTCCATACCTCGCCGGGCGCCAGCTTGCCGTCTGCTGCCAGACAGGCCAGCTTGGCGCTGGTGCCCGTGCCGCAGGGTGAGCGGTCATAGGCATTGCCGGGGCAGAGCACGAAGTTGCGGCTGTCGGCGCCCTGTGGGTCCGGTGCGAACAGTTCGATGTGGTCGATCTCGGCACCGTCGGCACCACTGATGCCGTTCGACACCAGCGCCTGGCGCATCTTCACCGTGTAGTCGGTCAGCACGGTGGCGTTGTCCAGCGCGATGCGCTGGCCATGGTCGCTGACCAAGAAGAACCAGTTGCCGCCCCAGGCCACATCGCCATGCACCACACCAAAGCCCGGCAGGTCCAGCGCCACCTGTTTCAGATGCCGGTAGGCGGGGACATTGCGCACGCTGACCGTGCCGTCCTCGTGCAGGGTGGCGATCACATCACCCACCGGCGTTTCTATGACATGCACGCCCGGGCCTATGCGGCCCATGTGCGCCAGCGTCACCACCAGGCCTATGGTGCCGTGGCCGCACATATTGAGGTAACCGGCGTTGTTGAAGAAGATGACACCGGCCGCAGCCTCCTTTGACACCGGCTCGCACAGCAGCGCACCCACAATCACGTCGTTGCCGCGCGGCTCCAGCACCGTGGCGGCGCGCCAGTCGTCAAACTGCGCCGCCAGAATCGCTTTGCGCTCGGCCATGCTGCCACGGCCCAGGTCCGGGAACCCATCCACCACCAGACGCGTGGGTTCACCGCCGGTGTGTGAGTCAATCACGCTGATGCGCTTCATGGTCTGCCCTTACATCACCGATTGGTATTTGGTCGGGCGTGTAGCCAGGGCCTTGGCCACAACCGCCTCCACATGGGCGCGCTCAGCGCCAATCAGCGGCAGGCGCGGACGGCGCACATGCTCGGTGCCCACACCCACCAGTGCATCGATCAATTTCAGGTTTTGCACCAGCTTGGTGGACACGTCCAGGTGCAGCATGGGCGTCATCCATTGGTACAGGGGCAGGGCCTCGGCAAAGTTGCCGGCCTTCATCAGGTCATACAGGGCCACGGTCTCGCGCGGGAAGGCGCAGCCCACACCCGCCAGCAGGCCGTCGCAGCCCAGGGCCAGGCCTTCATAGGCCAGATCGTCCACACCCAGAAAGAGCTGGTAGCGCGTGCCCAGGGCGTTGCGCAAATCGGTGATGCGGCGGATGTTGTCGCTGCTCTCCTTGATGGCGTGTATCCACTGGCAATCGGCCAGCTCCTGCATGTGTTCGGGGCGCAGATCGACGCGGTAGGCCACCGGGTTGTTGTAGACCATGATGGGCTGCTGCGCGGCTTCTGCCATGGTGCGCACGTTGAGCATCGCTTCGCGCGCGTCGGCCACGTAGATGACGGAGGGCATGACCATAAAGCCCTGCACGCCGAGCTTGTTAGCGCCGTCGATATAGCGCAGAGCTTCGCGGGTGCTGGTCTCCGACACATTGGCCAGAACCGGCACGCGCCCGTCGGCGGCCTCCAGCGCGATCTGGGCCACCTGCAGCTTTTCTTCCAGCGTCAGGGTGCTGGCCTCGCCGAGCGAGCCGCAGGTCACCAGACCATGAACACCGTTGCGGATCTGGAAGTCGATGTGCCGCGCCGTACCCTCGGCGTTGATGCTTTCGTCCGCGTTGATCTTGGTGGTGATGGCGGGGAAGATGCCTTGCCAGGGGGTGTTTTTCATGCAAATCCAGTGTCGGTTTAAATATGTTGCTAATATATTAGCTCAAATGTAAAAATCTCGCCATGGCAACGACAAAAAAACCAAGCGCTGCATTGCAGCCCAAACGCCGCGCCGCCGATGTGGCCTACGAGACGTTGGAGACCCTGATCTCCACCCTGCAGTTGCAGCCCGGCGCACAGGTAGTAGAGGCAGAACTGATGCAACGCACGCAACTCGGCCGCACACCGCTGCGCGAGGCGTTATTGCGCATGGTCTCCACCGGCCTGATCGTGCAGCAGCCGCGCCGGGGTCTGTTGATTTCCGGCATCGATCTGGCCGACCATCTGGACGTGGTGCAAACCCGCCGGGTGCTGGAATGCCTGATTGCCGCCTGCTCGGCGCGCCGGGCCAGCGAACAGCAGCGCAAGGACATCTTGCTGTGCGCCAAGCGCATGGTGAAAGCCGCCAAGGCCGACAGGCTCGACGACTATATGCAGGCGGACATTGAGCTGGACCGCGTCAACCACGCCGCCAGCCAGAACTACTCCGCAGTCAAGGCCGTGGTGCCGCTGATCGTGCAGTGTCGGCGCTTCTGGTACGCCTATCGCCATGCCGGCGACATTGCCGAAGGGGCAGCCGCGCACCTGCAGTTGGCCAAGGGCATTGCCTCTGGCGATGAGGCCCAGGCGGTAGCCGGAGCCGAGCGGCTCAGCGACTACCTGCAGGGCTTTACGGAAAGAGTCATCGCGAACTAAGCCATAAACCCCAGGTCCACCGGATAGCCTGCTGCGCCAAAATTACCTATCTTGGGCAGTACCCCGGCCATCTCGGAGGCGCTCACGCCGAACCATTGGGCCAGGGTGGCTGCGTACTGGTCTACCGAGGTGCTGGGCAGCAAGCGGCCCTGCCCCACATGCCACTGGTTTTGCGGCAGGTAAATGCCGCTGCTGTCCTTGACATCGGCCACGCTCACCGGTGGCGCAGTGCCATAAAACTTTTGGCCATTCACCGCGCCGCCCACCACAAAATGGTGGCTGCCCCAGCCGTGGTCAGAGCCATCCCCGTTGGACGCCAGGGTGCGGCCAAAGTCAGAGGCGGTAAACGCCGTCACCTGGTTCGCCACGCCCAGCTCGGCGGTAGCGGCGTAGAAGGCGGCCATGGCCTCGCTGACCTTGGAGAGCAAAGGGCCATGGTCGCGGATCAGGTTGTCGTGCAGATCAAAGCCGCCCTGCGACACCAAAAATACCTGGCGCCTTGCGCCCAAGGTGCTACGGCCCTTGATCAGGCGCGCCACCATCGCCAACTGCTTTGCCAGGCTGTCGGCAGCAAAGACGGTAGTGGGCGGCGTAGCAGCCAAGGCGGAGCTAACCAATCCTTCGGCCGACAGTGCCCGCGTGCTGACCTTGTTGTATTCGCTCTCCAGAATGTGGCTGCGCGGCTGTTTGAGCAGGCTGTTCATGGCGGCACTCACCGCCGTGGAGCCATAGACCGAGGCACCCGCCACTGCGGAATTGATCTTGATGGCACCGCCCGTGCTCACCTGGTATTGCAGCGCCTGATCGCCCGACAAAAACACCGCATTGCCGGTGACCGCCATGCAGCTAAAGGTGGCCGCCTGGTTCAGGCTCAGCGCAAGGTCGGCCATATTGCCGCCCCAGCCCACAGTGGAGCCTTCGGGCGAGGAGGACTGCCAGATCGACTGCTGGTCGTTGTGCGAAAACAGCTGCGGCGGGCGCGGGTAGGCGACATGGTCGCTGCTGTTGTACTGGGCTCTGGTGAGCGGCTTGACCAGCGGGCCCACATTGAGCTGCACTGCGGCGTGCCCGGCATTGAACAGCCCAGCCATGGCGGCCATGCCGGGATTGAGCGCGAATTGGCGCGTGGCCAATCCCATTGCATCGGCAGGAGCCACGGTGGGCAGCAGCAGCGTGGCAGCCATGTCCGACTGACCCAGGGCGATGCCACCGGCGCCGCGCCCAGCAGCGCCATTGCGGATGCTGCTGTAGAGGTCGTAGCTGGCGTTGTCATAGGGCACCACGGTGTTGGCGTAGTCATTGCCGCCGTACAGGAACACGCAGACCAATGCCTTGTAATCGCCCGCCGGGGCGTTGAAGGCCGCAGCCTCACCCATGGCGGCCAGGTTCAGCGCAAGGGGCAAGGCCGTGCCGCTGATTGCGAGTTGGCCGGCGCGCTTGAGAAAGGCGCGGCGTGAATGCAGATCGGGTTGAAGCAAATGCATGGTGGTCTTTATTTCTGCACCAGGTAGTCGGCGCTGGCCATCGTCAGCAGCACCCCGGCATTGACGCGGTTGCGCTTTTGCGCGTCGGTGCTGCTGGCCATGCTGCTCAGGGCGGCCAGAATCAACGCCTGACTCGCCGCAGAAAGCTGACCGGCGCAAAGCAGCAAATTGAGTCGCGCCAGCAGGGCCGGTGCATCGGCTGCCAGCGCCAGTTCGGGCAGATAGGTGGCCTTGATGTCGGTGTTGATGCCGTTCTGGATGACGCTTTGCAGGTAGTTCAGATAGCCCCCCACGCTGCTTTCATTGACCAATTGAAACTCCGGCGCCACCGCGCCCGCACTCAGGGCGGTGGCCGGTGGCACATAGCCGGGCCTGAAGAAATTGAACACGCTGGGCGAGCGCAGCGGGCTTTGGCCCAAACGGGTTCCGGCATCGCTGAGGTCACCGATCTTCCAGCTGCCTGCCGTCGATGTGAGGCCAAAGCTGCGACCCCACTGCACCAGGCGCAGCATGGGCTCGCGCAGCTTGCCGAACTGGGGGTCGCTCAGGCCGACAGGTGCGCGCGCTTCGTCATCGAGCAGGATGGCCGCATAGACATGGGCCAGGCTGCCGCGCACGCCAGCGCCGTTGTCATCAAACACGCCAGCCACGCGCTTCACATAGGCCGCACTGGGGTTGCTGGTGACCAGGCGCTGAATGAGCTGCTTGCAGACATTGGGCGCGGTGTTGCTGTGGTTGAACAAGCGGTCCAGCGCCATGTTCAAGGCCTGGGTGGCCGGCGTGTTGGCCGGTACGGTGGTGCCCAAAAAGGTGGCTGCCAGGGTGGAATGGTTGCTGCCCACCTGCACCATGGGCAGGCGGGTAAAGGCGGTGTTAGGCACATTGCGGGTGCCGCCACCGGCTTGCGCAATGCTGGTGTAAACGTTCTGGCTCATGTCCAGGTCGTAGCCGGTGAACACCTGTGCCAGGTTGCTGACATCGCTGGCGCCGTAGCTGTCGATCTTGTTGCCGCCCGCAAGCCGGGGCGTGCCGTCCTGGTTCAGCTCCACCAGACCTATGGTGAACAGCTGCATCACCTCGCGCGCATAGTTTTCGTCGGGCTGGCTACCCCTTCCATCGGCCTTCTTATTGCCCTTGGTGTTGAGGTAGTAGCCCATGGCCACGTTGCGTGTGATGGCACCCAGCAGATCGCGGTAATTGCCAAAGGCGTAGCTATTGAGCGTGTCCCAGTAGTGGGCGATGGCGTGGCTGCGCCAACTAAAGTCCAGCCCGCTGAGCGAGACCACGAAGATCTCGGACAGGGCCAGCGCCATGCGTTTGCGCGGCGCGTCCGGTGCGGCCATGAGCTGGCTCCAGACCATGTAGTCGCCGGGGTAGGTGTTGTTGTAAAACTCGGCGCTGTTGTTGACGTCGCCATAACCCTGGGCATTGAGCCAGTCCCAACCCAAAGTGCTGATCGGTGTGGCCATCTGGGTCTGCAGCCAGCGCGCGTAGCCTTGGGCTTGCACGGCAGCGATGTCGGCGTCCGAGACTGAGAACTGTGCCTGCAACAAAAAGCGGCTGACCTGCGGGGCGCTCAATGCGGCCAACTGGGTATTGCCGCCGGTGCTGAGCGTGGCATCGCTACCCGGTAGCGCTGCCGGGGCCGGGTCTGCAGATCCGCCACCGCCGCCTCCGCAAGCGGCCAGGGAAACAGAGGCCAGCAGGGTTGCGCCCACGCCTTCTGCGATGGAACGTTCGCCGCCAAGCGGCGCACAGTGGATGGGGGTGTCTAAAGCACCCGTTGCATCTTGCACGGCATATCCCTTGAATGGACCGTCTTCTATGAGACGAATATTGTGCAGCTTACGTGAGAAGTCTTACCGGTCGGCCCGCCTTTGCAACTGCTTACGAAATCACAAGGCCTTTGCGCTGGGCCTTGCATTGACCCGGTCGCGCCAGGCCTGCAGGGCCAGCAGTCCCTGCTCGGAAGGCACAAATTTCAGCAGCCCGCGTGCGAACTCCAGGGCACAAAAGGCGGTGATGTCGGCGATGCTGAAGCGCTCCCCCGCCATCCATTGCTGCTGCTGCAGCAACTGGTCAAACACCGCAGCCGTGGCGCGCATTTTCTCGCCTTGGGACTGGCCGAAGTCGGCAAACTGCGGTTGCTCCAAAGCGGCCAGTCCGGCATGGGTGTGGCGCACCGCATTGGCAATCTGCAGCAGCAGCGTCATCTCTACGCGCCGGTCGGCCATCTCGATAAAGGCGCGCTCGGTGGCATCCACGCCCATCAGGTTAGGCTCTGGATACAGGCCTTCGAGGTAGGTGCAGATGGCGCGGGTTTCGGTCAGCACGCGGCCATCGTCGAGTTCGAGCGCCGGCACCTTGGCCAGTGGACTCTTGGCCAGAAACTCCGGCGTGCGGTGGGCACCTGCATTCAGATCGACATTGCTGACCGTGATGCCGGTGATGGCTTTTTCCGCGATAAACATCAGCACGCGGCGCGGGTTGGGGGCGCGGTGGGCGCTCAGGAGTTGCATGGTTTGTCTCGTCCGGTTTTCTTCAAGCTGCCTGCGCAGCGCGCAACTGATCGCGTGTGGCAAGGGCTGCCGCGCGTGCGGCCTGCGCGAAGTCTGCACCGCTGGAGGCGTAGAGCACGGCGCGCGAAGAGTTGACCACAATGGGTGCGATGGTTTCGCCATTCGCTGCACGGTAGCCGGCCTTGACGGTGGCCACCGCGTCACCGCCCTGCGCGCCCACACCGGGAATCAACAGCGGCACCGTGGGGGCCAGGGCACGCACCCGCTCAATCTCGGCCGGACGGGTCGCGCCCACCACCAGCCCAAGCTGTCCGTTCAGGTTCCAAGGACCCTGCACCAGGCTGGCAATGTGCTCGAACAGCGTGGGCTGTCCGGGCAGATCGGCCAGGCGCTGGTTTTGCAAATCGTCACCGCCAGGGTTGGAGGTGCGGCACAGCAGAAAGGCGCCCTTGCCGTGGTATTTCAGGTAGGGCTGCACCGAGTCAAAACCCATAAAGGGCGAGAGCGTCACGCAGTCGGCGCCATAGCGCTCAAAGGCCTCCAGTGCGTACTGCTCGGCGGTGCTGCCGATGTCGCCGCGCTTGGCATCCAGAATGATGGGCACCAGAGGCGCGGTGCGGCGCATGTGTTCCATCAGGCGCTCCAATTGGCCTTCCGCACCATGGGCGGCGAAGTAGGCAATTTGCGGCTTGAAGGCAATCACCAGGTCGGCCGTGGCATCGACAATGGCCGCGCAGAAGTCATAAATCTTGCTGGCATCGCCCTTCATGGCAGCGGGAAATTTACCCGGCTCCGGGTCCAGGCCCACACACAAAAGAGAGCCGTTGGCGCGCTCGGCATGGCGCAATTGTTCGATAAAGGTCATGTTCATTTTTCAATCGTGGTGGCGGCCAGGCACAGGTCGGCCCAGGCCTTGGCCTTGTCGGCGCCGTTGCGCATCAAGAGCGCGGGGGGATAAGTAACAACCACCGGTGTGCCTTGGTAGCTGTGCACGCTGCCACGCAGTTTGCCCAGCGGCAGGGAGGCGAGTTCGGGATTCGCCGCCAGCAGTACCTGGTTGGCAAAGCGGCCCATGGACAGAATCATGCGCGGCTGCACCAGCGCGATTTCACGCTGCAAATGGCTAGCGCATTGGGCCAGCTCGGCTGGCTGCGGCACCGCACCTTGGGCCGGGCGGCACTTCAGCACGTTGCTGACATAGGCGCGCGCAGCAGCCCTTGTCGCGCTGCCAGACACAGGTGCCAACAGGGCCGGGTCGGGGTTGGCACGCTGCAGACCCAGGGCGCGCAGCATGTTGTGCAGCAGCACACCGGCCTGCCCTGAAAACGGCACGCCGGTGCGGTCCTCTTCCTCGTCCGGCGGATCGCCCACCACCATCCAGTCACAGCGGCCCACCTCCTGTGGCACCAACAGCGTCGTGTGGCTGCGCCCACCGCACAGGGCGCAGGCCTGGCAATTGCGCACGCTGTCGGCCAACACGCTCCAGTCCGAAGAAGACTCGGGGGCAAGTGCCGCAGCAGACCCGGCATCGGCTTCTGGGCCGGCGCCTGTGGGAAGCTCGCCGCGCCCGGCGGGTGGCGCTTGGTGGTTAGCGGCCTTCCCAGCCAATGCATCGGCGGCGGCCTGTCCCGCAGCGACGAAGGTGGAGCGCCGACTGGCGGGCGCCGCAATGGCCGAGGGGGTGACGTTGGGCACTGGCCTTGCCGAAGGCAAAGCGGCATGGGTTGGAGCAGCACTCTGCGGCGCAGCGGAGCGCTGCCGCACAGCCACGCCGCTTTCGGGTAACCAGACCGACACGCCCATTTCCTGCAGCATGGCGCGTTGGCGTCTATCGAGTTCAAGGGCCATGGTGGGGACTTTCGTTCACAGACGCAGGCTCATGACAATCGCGTCCTCGCGCTGCCCGCTGCCTGCCGGGTAATAGGCCTTGCGCAGGCCGACGCGGCGGTAGCCCTGGGCTTCGTAAACCTTGATGGCGCGGGCATTGCCCACGCGCACCTCCAGCCACAGCCACTGTGCGCCAACGCCGCGCGCCCAGATCGTCATCGCCTCCAGCAGCAGGCGCGACCAGCCCTGGCCCTGGAATTCGGGCGCCACGGTGATGTTGAGCAGGTGCACCTCGTCCACCCCCTTCATGGCCACAAAGTAGCCCAGCAGCGTGGGTGCCCCGCCAGCAACGTCACAGGGCGCCACCAGCATCTGGGCCTGGTAGCCGCTGTGCAGCGCGTCCAGAAAATGGGTGTGCGACCAGGGATGGTCATAGGCGCGCTGCTCCACCCGCAGCACCTCGTCCAGGCGATCGGCCAGCAGCGGCTCGAAGCGCACCTCGGGGCGCGCGCAAGGGGGGTCCAACTGGGCGCTCATGGTGCTGCGGCCCGCGCCGCATCAATGGCGGCGCGCTCGGCTGCGGCCTTGATGGCTGCGCGCTCGGCCGTGGTCTGGGCCACCTTGTCGCGGATATAGGTGGGCAGTGCCTGCTCGGCCGACACCGCCAAGCCCTGTGCCAGCAGTTGCGGCGCCAGGCGCAGCAGGGCCGTGGCCAGCGGCAATGCATCCAGTCGCAAGGCTTGCGCAGGCAGGCCGGTCAGGCGCGCGCCATAGATAGCAAACACATTGCCCGCCGCCACCTGGGGCAAGGCGCTCGCTGGCAGCGTGAGCGCCTCCGGTCGCAGCAGGTGGGCACCCTGCAGCTCGGTCCAGAGCGCATCCGCATATTGGAAGGTGGCGCAATAGATTTCGTCCATGCGCGCGTCCAACAGCGCCGTGACCTGTGCGCTGGAGCAGGCTGCGAGCCCGCTGTGGCGCGCTGCCTCGGCCACCGCCAACAGCGAGTTCACCGGCAGCACCGCCACGCCCGCGCCAAAGGCCAGGCCTTGGGCCACGGCACAGGCGGTGCGCAAACCCGTAAAAGAGCCGGGGCCGCAGCCAAAGCAAATGGCATCGAGTTCGCGCAGTTCCATGCCGGACTGGCGCATCAGCTCCAGCACCCCGGCGATCAGGCCGGCAGAGGCCTTGGCCCCACCCTCGCCCTGCTGCTGCCACAGGCCGGTTGCGGCACCGTCATCGCGCGAGACCGCGATCGACATCCCGTCGGTGCTGGTGTCAAAGGCCAACAGCTTCATGGCTTTTTACCCGCCGCTTGGCGCACGCCAAACACAATGCCCAGGGTCACCAGGGTCAGGCCGCACAGCACATTCCAAGGCAGCGGCTCATCCAGGTAGAGCGCGGCCGACAGGGCCGACAGCCCCGGCACCACTGCGGTCAGCATGGTGGAGCGCACCGGGCCGTAATAGCGGATCATCATGTTGAAGGTGATGCCCGAGATCACCACCGAGCCCAGACCCTGCATCAGCATTTGCCACAGCACATCGTGCAGCGGTGCCGTGAACACCCGACCGGGCAGCACACCCGCCCAGACCAGGGCCAGATAGATGGGCACATAAACCAGAAAGGCAAACACGGTAATGGCAGTGGTGGCCTGCACCGCCTGCAAGGCATGCTTGCGCACCAGCACGCTGTAGCAGGACCAGGTCAGAGCGGCCAGAATAAACAGCACATCACCGCGCCAGACACCGCCGCCGTCGAGCGCATGCAAGAGGCTGGCACCGCCCACCAGCAGGTCGCCTGCAACGATGCACAGCAGGCCGATGGCGCGGCTGGCGCCTATGTGCTCGCCCAGCAGCAGCACCGCCAGCAGCGCCGTCCACAGGGGCAGGCTGCCGGGCATCAGCACCGAGGCATGGGCAGCAGGCGCAAACACAAAACCGCTATAGGCCAGCAGGCTGTAGACCAGGCCGCCAAAAATTCCGGTCACCACCGTCGTGCGCAGGGGCAGCGGCGACAGGCCCCAGAGCGAACCGGCCGTAGGCAGTTGTCCGGCCTCGCGCTGGCGCGCACGCTGGGTCTGGGTCAGCCACCAACCCAGGGGCAGGAGCACCAGACCGGCACCCAACAGGCGGGCAAACACCATGTCCACCGGGGCCATGGTGGGCGCGCGCGACGGGTCGGCCGAGGCGCGTGCCACCACGATAAAGGCGGTCCAGATCAGCACCGTGACGAGCGCCGCCAGCAGCCCCACAAGCCGGGGAGAAAGGCGCGGCAGGGCGCCGGGCAAGGTAGCTGTGGAGTGCATGGACATGCAGCGATTATCGGGGCAGATGCCGGAGGCGCAGGCCCCGCAAGGTCAGCCCTCAGAGACGGGCATTGGATAATCCCGCCATGTTGTACCGCCTCCTCTGCACCACTCTATTGATTGCCGCCTGCGGCACTGCCCTGGGCGCCACGCCCTCCTCTCTTGCGCCGGAACTGGAGGCGGCGCTGGCCCGCGCCAAAATTCCGCGCGACGCGCTGGCCCTGCTGGTGCTGGAGGCCGAGTCCAACAATGCGCCAGCGCGCCTGTCGCACCGGGCCCAGGTGGCAATGAACCCGGCCTCGGTGATGAAGCTCAGCACCACCTTTGCCGCGCTGGAGCTCTTGGGTCCGGCCTATGTCTGGACCACACCGGTGTATGTGGACGGCCCGGTGCAGGGCGGCACCCTCAAGGGCAACGTCTACATCAAGGGCCAGGGCGACCCCAAGCTGGTGCTGGAGCGGCTGTGGCTGTTGTTGCGCCGCCTGCAGGGCCTGGGCATACGCAGCATTGCCGGTGACATCGTGCTCGACCGCAGCGCCTTTGAGGTGCCCGATGCCGACCCGGCCAGCTTTGACGGTGAGCCGCTGCGCCCCTACAACGCCGCACCCGACGCCCTCTTGGTCAACTACAAGGCGGTGGTGATGACCTTTACGCCGGACCGCGCCGCCAACACCGCGCAGGTGCAGTTCGATCCGCCGCTTTTCGGTGTGCAGATGCAGGCCAGCGTGCCTTTGAGCAATGCCGAATGTGGCGACTACCGCGGCGCGCTCAAGGCCGATTTTTCGGACACCAATCGCATCCACTTTGGTGGCAGCTTTGCGGCGAGTTGCGGCGAGAAGGTCTGGCCGGTGGCCTATGCCGACCCCCGCAGCTACGCCACCCGCGCGGTGCAGGGCATGTGGCTGGACATGGGCGGCAAGCTCAGCGGCAGCGCGCGCTATGGCGCTGTGCCGGCTGCGCTGGCGGCGGGCAAACCGACGCTGGAGGCGACATCCGCACCGCTGGCAGAAATCATCCGCGACATCAACAAGTACAGCAACAACGTCATGGCGCAGCAGCTGTTCCTCACCCTGGGGCGGGTTGTTCCGACTGGCAGCGGCGAAACCCCGCCCACTGACGCGGGCCTGATCGCTGGCAGCTTTAGCGCCTCGCGCGGCGTGATGCAACGCTGGTGGAAAGAGCGTCTGGGCTCTGAAGACATGCCGGTGTGGGAAAACGGCTCCGGCCTTTCGCGCCAGGAACGCATCAGCGCAAGGGGACTGGCGCGCCTGCTGCAACTGGCCTGGCGCTCCCCCTCCATGCCCGAGCTGATGAGCTCGCTGCCCATCAGCGGAGTGGACGGCACACTCAGGCGCTTCAAGTCCGGATCGGTGGGCAGCGCCCATTTGAAGACCGGCTCGCTCAGCAATGTGCTGGCCCGCGCCGGTTTTGTCGATGGCGCCAGCGGCAAGCGCTATGTGCTTGTCGCCCTGATCAACCACGCCAATGCCAACACCGAAGCCGGGCGCGCGGTGATGGAGACGCTGGTGGACTGGACGGTGCGGGACAACTGATCAAGCCGCTGGGCCAGCCCCAAGCGTGGGGGCTCTTATCTTCAAGCGGCAGCGCGCTGCAGGCGGTCGCGCACACCATCCCAGGCCACGCCGTCGGGCGGGGTTTCTACCCAGATCAGTTGGACGCGCAAGGCGTCGAGTTCGCGCAACACCGAGAACAGCTCGTGCGCCGTCACGGCCGCATCAGAAGGCATGCGGCGCAGCTCGATCTGGCGCGCAGCGGTCTTGAGCGGCACGCGCGAATAGATGGCAAGGGTCTTGCCCGGCACCGCGCTTTTATCCACATCGGTGCCCAACAGATCCAGCGCCTGTTGCAGCGCCTTGGCATCCATCAGGCGCACCGTGGCGTTGGGCGCGTAATGCGACTCCAGCGTACCGGAGGCGCGCGGCGCCTCTTGACCCTGAACCACCAGCTCTTGCGGCGAAATCAGCGCGCGACCGCAGGCAGCGGCCACCTGTTCGCTGCTGATGGCTCCGGGGCGCAACAGCACCGGCGCGCCACGGGTGCAGTCGATGATGGTGGACTCAATGCCCACCTCGCAGGGGCCGCCATCCAGCACCAGCAGATCGGGTGTGTCGGCAAACTCCTGTGCCACATGCTGGGCGGTGGTCGGGCTGATGCGGCCAAAGCGATTGGCACTGGGCGCGGCCACGCCCCAGACCTCCGCCTCACCCTCCTTGGGCTGGCGCAACGCTGCCAGCACCGCTTGTGCCACCGGGTGTGCCGGGCAACGCAGACCTATCGTGTTCTGACCACCGGCAGCCACCGCGCCCACGCCCTCGCGGCGCGGCAGGATCAAGGTGAGCGGCCCCGGCCAGAAGGCCGACATCAGCTGCTGGGCAAAGGATGGCACACGGCCGGCGTAATGCGCCACACCCGACATGCCGCCGTCAAAGGCGGCCACATGCACGATCAGCGGATGGTCGGCGGGCCTGCCCTTGGCTGCAAAAATAGCAGCCACGGCGCTGGCGTTGTCGGCGTCGGCACCCAGGCCGTACACAGTCTCGGTGGGCAGACCGACCAAGCGGCCAGCGCGTAGGGCCTGAGCGGCCGCGGCTATCGCCTCGGGCGCGAACTCCATACCATCGGCGAACACATAGGCGGACACGATCATGGTGTGGCCCTTTCAAAAAAAGTCAAAAGGCTTCAATGCCCAGAATCTGCGCTGCTTGCAAAGCGGTGCTGCGCACCTGCTCAATGGTGCTGCCGGTGATGTTCAGGTGGCCCATCTTGCGCCCCTTGGCAGCGCGCAGCTTGCCGTACAGATGCAGATGCGTGCCCGGCAGGGCCAGCACCGCTTCCCAGGGCGGCACGCCACCCTCTGGCCAGAGGTCGCCCAGCAGGTTGAGCATGATGGCCGGGCTGTGCTGGCGCGGCTGCACCAGCGGCAGGTTGGCGAGCGTGCGCACCTGCAGCTCGAACTGCGAGACATCGCAAGCATCCATGCTGTAGTGGCCGCTGTTGTGCGGGCGCGGTGCCATCTCATTGACCACCAGACCACCCAGACCTTGCGCGGCCGGATGCGATTCATCGAGCACAAAGAACTCCACGCACAGCACGCCGACATAGTTCAGCTCGGCGGCGATGGCCTTGGCAGCGGCAATGGCGCGCGTGGCCAGTTCTTCCGGCACATTGCCCACGTACACCTCGGTCACGGCCAGAATGCCATCGCGGTGCAGGTTGCGCTGCAGCGGCAGGTTGACGCAGTCACCATTGGAAGCGCGCGCCACGATCACCGAGCATTCCAATTGCAGCGGCAACATTTTTTCCAGCACGCAGGGGAGTTGCTGCATGTCGCCCCAAGCCTGGGCCAGCTCGGCACGGGTCGTCACGCGGGCTTGGCCCTTGCCGTCGTAACCCATGCGGGCGGTCTTCAAAATGCCGGGCAATAGACTGGCCCCCACGCTCGCCAGTTGCTCGGCCGTCTCAATCACGGCGTAGGGCGCGCAGGGCACGCCGCAGCGCACGAAGTGGGCCTTCTCGGCGGCGCGGTCCTGGGCTATGGATACGCAGGCGGCGGCAGGGAACACAGGGCGGGTCTTGGCCAACTCGGCCAGGGCGAGGGCCGGCACGTTCTCAAACTCGGTGGTGATGGCCTGGGCCACCAGGGCCAGACGCTCCAGTCCCGCCGGGTCGGTGTAGCTGGTCTGAATATGGTGGTGGCTGACGCGCCCGGCCGGACTCAGCGGGTCCGGGTCCAGCACGGCGGTAAAGAAGCCCATGCGCTGCGCGGCATGCGCGAACATGCGCCCGAGCTGGCCACCGCCCATCACACCCAGTGTGATTTCCTTGGATCCACCCAGTGTGATTTCCTTGGATCCACCCAGTGTGACTTCCTTGGAAGCGCCCAGTTCGTTCAACTCCGCCATCACGCGACGTTTCCGGTAATGGGCAGCACCATGTCGGTGGCGACCTGGGTCTGGTCGCGCCTAAAGGCTTCGAGTTGCAGGCGCAGGTCGCTGTCAAAATTGGCCAGCAGCGCAATCGCAAACAGGGCGGCATTGGCCGCACCCGCGTTGCCAATGGCGAAGGTGGCCACCGGGATGCCCTTGGGCATTTGCACGATGCTGTGCAGCGAATCGACGCCCTGCAAATGCTTGCTGGCTACCGGCACGCCCAACACGGGAACGGTGGTCTTGGCGGCCAGCATGCCAGGCAAATGGGCCGCGCCCCCGGCACCGGCAATAATGGCCTTGAGGCCGCGCGCGGCGGCTTTCTCGGCATAGGCAAACATTTCGTCGGGCATGCGGTGGGCCGAAACCACGCGCGCTTCGAAGCCGATGCCAAACTGTTGGAGAATCTGCACTGCATGTTGCATGGTGTCCCAGTCGGAGCTGGAACCCATGACGACGCCTACTTGGATGGTTTTCATCCCCGAATTTTACGTTTTACCCAGAGCCCGTACCCATGATCAACGTCACCATTGAAAACTTCGAGACGGAAGTTGTCGCCGCCTCGCACCAAATCCCCGTGCTGCTGGACTTTTGGGCGCCCTGGTGCGGCCCCTGCAAGGTCATAGGCCCGCTGCTGGAAAAGGTTGAGGAGGACTACGGCGGACGCTTCAAGCTGGTGAAGATCGACTCCGACCAGCAACAAGAACTCAGCCAGGCCTTTGGCATCCGCAGCATCCCGACCTGCGTGTTGATGATCGACGGCAAGCCGGTGGACGGCTTTATGGGTGCCGTGCCCGAGGGCCAGCTCAAGACCTTTTTGGACAAGCACCTGCCCGCAGCCGCTGAACTGGAAGCGCTGGAGGAAGTGGACGAGGCACAGGCACTGCTGGAGGCCGGCGACCCGCAGGCTGCGCTGCACAAGCTGCACTCGGCCGTGACGGCGGACCCGGGCAACGACGACGCGCGCTACGACTATGTGCGCCTGCTGATCGAAAACAACCTGATCGAAGATGCCGCGCAGGCGCTGGAGCCGGCGCTCAAAGCCATTCCGCGCCAGATCCGCTTTGAGGCGCTGGAGCAGTTTCTGCACGCTATCCAATTCGTCGAAAGCGATGCGCGCGGCGCCTGGACGCCGGAGCAATTCGATACCCTGCTTGCCGCCAACAAGCGCGACTTTGATACCCGCCTGGCCAAGGCCCGCGTGCTGATGGTGGGCGGCAACTGGACCGGCGCCATGGACGAGTTGCTGGAGATCGTCATGCGCGACAAGGCCTGGAACAACGCCGTTCCGCGCAAGACCTTTGTCGCCATTCTGGAGCTGCTCACTCCGCCGAAGGTCAAGGTGGACCCGGCCGCTGCTGGCAAGACCGCCGGTGGCATCGAGCTCATGGGCAAGGTGGTGGCCGAGCAGGACCCGCAGGCGCAGTTGGTGGCCACCTACCGGCGCAAGCTGAGCATGGCGCTGAACTGACTACAAAAAAATAGCGTTCAACGGGCGACCCGCAGGCCACCCGTTGAACGCTGCGGGCGGCGCAACCCGAGGGATGCGCCGAGCAGGCTTATCGATATCGCTTAAAAGGGCATGGAGTACTGCACGCCGAGCAGCACGGCGTTGCCGGTGTAGTTGCCACTGACAAGGCCGCGGGCTTTTAGCGTCTGGTCATTGTGGATGCTGGCGTCGGCAAACATCAGATAGGCTAGACCCAGATCCAGTGTCGAACCACCGGCAAGCGCCCATTGCGCACCGGCGGAAAGCTGCGTGCGATCACTGTCCGGCAGCGACACCATGCGGGTCGCAGCCCCCTTGACCGGAGTCTGGTCAAAGGCCAGACCGAACTTCAGCTTCATGTCTGGACGGTACTGGTAGTTGCCACCCACAGCCACGCGCCAGACGTCGCGAAAATCCGTATCCAGGGTCTGTGCGATGGCACCAGAGTTTCTGACCAGATCGAGCTTGGGAATGCTGCTCCAACCGGTCCAGGAGATATCGCCCAGCAATTGCCATTTGTTATCCAATTGATGCGTCGCGCTCAGGATTGCGGTATCTGGCAGCTTCAGGCTGGCTTTGGCACCACTGCTTTGTGATCCGTTAAATGTCGCGTTTGGGCCAGTGACCGCGATGTCACCCGTCATGTCCTGTGTCACGGTTGATCGGTAAGAAACGCCCACCTTGGTAGCGGGCGAAAGGGCAAATAACGCGCCCACATTCCAGCCCCACGCATCACCGCTCAATTTGGCCGTCACGGTCGAAGTGGATGTAACCCCGACAGGGAACGGTCCAACAGCCCCGGTGGCAGCCAGCCGCTTGTATTTCGCATCGATATGCTGGTAGCTCACACCGCCACCGATCGACACCGCATCGTTGACGCGGTAGGCAATCGACGGATTAAGGTTGAGGGTCTCCACACTGAAACTGTTGGACTGGGCCGAGCCGATCCAGGGGCTGCTGTATTCGGTCTTCAGGCCAAAGGGGGCGCTCAGGCCCACGCCCACATACAGGTCCTTGTTCAGCGCCCAGGACAGGTAGGCGTTCGGCACTGCGGCCCAACTACCTGCATCACCCCCATTGCCGGCTCCCGTAAATGCACCTGTGCTGGACCCGTTGTCCGAGAATTTGAAGCTAGGGCCAATCGCCGCCACACCGGCTGAGAATTCGCGCTCCTTCAGCTGCGTCATGCCGGCCGGATTGAAGAAGATGGTGCTGGCGTTTTCCGCCACGGCGGCAGAGCCGGCATAGCCATTGCCCAGGCCGCTGACGTTTTGCTCCAGCAACTGGAAGCCTGCTGCGCAGGCGTAGCTGGAGAGCATGCCCAGTGAAAGCGCCGCCACCAGTTTTGTGTACTTTGGTTGAATCATTGTGTCTCCTGCTTGTTAAGGGAATGGGTCCGCTTCATGGCTTGTCTTTCGGTCAAATAGTACGACCGTGCTATTTGCACCCATGGATCATGCCTAGCTACGCAAATTTCCAAGAGAGGGTAAACACCGAACGGCGAAATTATTTGCGTGTACCTCCGACCGAAAACAACAGCCACTGGACATTTGAACCGCAACTGTGTAACGCACGCCACGCCATGGTGCCCCACAGAAAGTTCGCTCAACAGGTGTAAACCCTCTCGCCTAACTGTTTTGTTCCACGCATCATTTACCTATTCAAATAGCACGTTCGTTCTTTTTTAAGAATCAATTGGGAGACATCGAATGAAATTTGTGAAATCAACTTGGACGGCCGTTGGCGCCTCGCTGCTGCTGGCAGCCTGCGGCGGCGGGGGTGGGGGCAATGCCGGCACCGAAACAGCCAATCCTGCGCGCGGACAACTGGTGCAAAGCCCGCCCATACGCACGGTCTCGCTAGGTGCCGCTGAATTCTCGGGGCAGTTGCAAGCGGCCGGCGCATCGGGGCAATTGCTGCTTCAACTGGCAACCGGTTCTGCCACCGGCACGCTCCCTTGCGGAGTCGATGTGCAACACATCAAATACGGAACCGTGGGCGGCAAGGGTGAGGCCACGCAGGCCTCTGCCGCACTGATGGTTCCTACCGGCCCCGGCGCCAATTGCTCTGGCGCTAGGCCCATCGTGCTGCACGCGCACGGCACCGCCGTGGAGCGGCGCTACAACATGGCGGACTTTGCCGACACCACCAACCCGGCACACAGTGAGCAAACCCTTGTCGCCTCGCAGTTGGCGGCCAAGGGCTTCATCGTGGTGGCGCCCAACTATGCGGGCTATGACAGTTCGCCCCTGCCCTACCACCCCTTCTTGGTGGCCGATCAACAGTCCAAGGACATGATAGACGCACTGACCGCAGCCAGGGCGGCGCTTCCCACTTTGATAGCGCCGGTGTCCGACAACGGCAAGCTGTTTATCACCGGCATTTCGGAGGGTGGATTTGTCGCCATGGCCACGCTCAAGGCGATGCGCGCGCTCAACATGACAGTGACCGCGACCGCCCCGTTGGAGCCAGTGAGCGCGGCACTGAACTACGGCGACTACATCATGTCGGGTCACGTCCCCGTAGCGAGCACCTTGCTATTGCCCATGCTGCTCAATGGATACCAAAAGACCTACGCCACCCTGTACCGAACTCCCGCCGATTACTACACGTCAACTTACTCAGCCGGCATCGAAGCCGCCTTTCCCGGCACCTACACCTTCGATACGCTGGTCTCCAGCAATACCGTACCGTTAGCGGCGCTGTTCTCGGGTGGTGCTGCGACCACCCCTGCGGCGTTTGCGCCCCTCTTTGCAGGCGGCGTGGGTGCAGGCAACCTGATTACCGACTCGGCACGCAATGCCTACCTGGCCGACATAGCGAATGCCACACCAACACATCCCTTGCGTGCCGCGCTCAAGGCCAACGACATGCTGTCGCTTGGCGTTGACAAGCCCATGTTGCTCTGTGGTGGAGCACAAGACCCGACCGTCTTCTTTTCGGTGAATGCAGAAGCATCGGCCATTGCCTTGGCTGGCAATCCCTATGTCAGCATTCTGGATCTGGAAAACAGCTATCCCCTGACCAGCGGCATGGCCACCGTCACCAAGGCTACAGGTGCAGCCATCACCGCGCTGCAAGCGGGTTTCCAGCAGACAAAGGCTGCGACACAGGCTGCCGCACCTTCGGACCCACTGGCCGTGGTCGTGGCCTATCACGGCAAACTAGCGCCCCCGTTCTGCGTCGCCGCGGCAAGCGGCTACTTCGCCAACTTCTAATCAGACGGAGTCAGCAACATGAAAAACAATTTCTTCTCTCTGTCCACCATCGCAACGGGTGCCCTGCTGGCCACCGGGGCTGCCAGCGCCCAATACACGGTGCAACTGGGCTTTGCCAATGTGGATCTGGGCGCGAGTGCGAACGCCACCAGCGGACCTTTTCTGCCGGCCAACACCACCAGCCTGAACATGCGGGCACAACAAACACTTTTCTTCAGCTTTGCGCGTGAGATCAATGACAACTGGGATGTGCAACTCTCGCTGGGCTATCCGCCCACCCACGATGTCACCCTGAAGGTCCTCATGCCGGGCAACTTGCCACCCAGCGCGGCCTCCAAGGACGGGCAGCTGATTGGCACCGTGCGCCAGATTGCGCCCACCCTGTTTGCCAACTACAAGTTTGGCGAGGCATCGGATAAGCTGCGTCCCTTTGTGGGCATAGGCATCAACTACACGGCGTTTGACCAGGCCAACTCCACGGCGCTGTTCAACCAATTCAGCGGTGGTACGACGAACAACAAACTGAGCGACTCATGGGGCCTGGCCGCGCAGTTGGGTGCCGTCTACAAGCTCGATGGCCCATGGTCGGTGTCGGGTACCTGGTCTAGCGCCGACGTCAAATCCACGCTGACCAACAACACCTATGGCGTGGAGCGCAAGACGGACATCCAATTCAACCCTTCCGTGTTCATACTGGCTGTGGGCTACAGTTTCTAAGCCCTCAGACCCCACAGAAAAAAGGGCCACGCGAGTGGCCCTTTTTCGTGGGAACAAAAACCGCTCAGGCCGTCAGTCGCTGCAAGGCTTCTTGGTACTTGGCGGCGGTCTTGGCGATCACCGCATCGGGCACACGCGGGGCCGGTGGGGTCTTGCTCCAGGGCTTGCCGTCCACCTGGGCCTGCTCCAGCCAGTCGCGCACAAACTGCTTGTCGTAGCTCGGCGGGTTGGTGCCCTCTTGGTAACTCTCTTGCGGCCAGAAGCGCGAGGAGTCGGGTGTGAGCACCTCGTCCATCAGCGTGAGCGTGCCGTCCTGGTCCAGACCGAACTCAAACTTGGTGTCGGCAATGATGATGCCCTTCTGTAGCGCGAACGCGGCAGCGGTCTGGTAGATGCGGATACTGAGGTCGCGAATTTGCGTGGCCAACTCCAGCCCTATCATCTCCACGGTTTGCTCGAAGGTGATGTTCTCGTCATGGTCGCCCACAGCCGCCTTGGCCGCTGGCGTGTAGATCGGCTCGGGCAGCTTGGAGGCGTTCTTCAAACCGGCGGGGAGCTTCACGCCGCAGACCGCACCGTTCTCCTGGTATTCCTTCCAACCGCTACCGGCCAGGTAACCGCGCACCACGGCCTCCACCGGCAAGGGCTTGAGGCGCTTGACCAGCATGGAGCGGCCTGTGACCTGCGCCACCTCAGACGGCAGCACCACGCTCTCGGGCGCGTCACCGGTGAGGTGGTTGGGGCAAATGTTGGCGCCGTTGGGGCCGAGCTTCTCGAACCAGAACAGGGCCATTTGCGTCAGCAACACACCCTTGCCGGGAATGGGCTCGCCCATGATGACGTCGAAGGCCGAGAGGCGGTCGCTCGCCACCATCAGAATGCGGTCGTCGCCCACCGCGTAGTTGTCGCGCACCTTGCCACGGGCAAGCAGGGGCAGGGAAAGGGAAGAGGTGTGTACTACAGCGGTCATGGCATCCTGAAAGTAAAAAGGCCCGCCGCCCCGTCAGGGTGGCAGGCCTGCGATTATCGCAAAGCGTGGGAGCCTAAGTTACTGCACCACTTGTTTGAGTTCACCCTTGGCGTAGCGCGCAGCCACCACCGACAGGCTGTCGCCCTTGATCTTGCTGCCCTGGCCTTCGCAACCGAACTCGACATAGCGCTGCTTGCAAATGCCCATGGCGGCTTCGCGGGCGGGCTTGAGCCAGTCGCGGGCGTCGAACTTTTCGGGGTTCTCGAACAGGAACTTGCGCACGGCGGCGGTCATGGCCAGGCGGATGTCGGTGTCGATGTTGATCTTGCGCACGCCGAATTGAATAGCCTTCTGGATTTCTTCGACCGGCACGCCGTAGGTCTCTTTCATCTTGCCGCCGTACTGGTTGATGATGGCCAGCAGGTCTTGCGGCACGCTGGAAGAGCCGTGCATCACCAAGTGGGTGTTGGGCAGGCGCTTGTGGATCTCCATCACCCGGTCAATCGCCAGGATGTCGCCCGTGGGCTTGCGCGTGAACTTGTAGGCGCCGTGACTGGTGCCGATGGCAATGGCCAGCGCATCGAGCTGGGTGCGCTGCACGAATTCGGCGGCCTGCTCGGGGTTGGTGAGCATTTGCTCGCGGGTCATGGTGGCGTCGGTGCCGTGGCCGTCTTCCTTGTCGCCCTTCATGGTCTCCAGGCTGCCCAGGCAACCGAGTTCGCCTTCGACGGTCACGCCGGTGGCGTGCGCCATGGCGACCACCTTGGAGGTGACTGCAACGTTGTATTCAAAGCTGGCAATCGTCTTGCCGTCGCCCTCCAGGCTTCCATCCATCATCACCGAGCTAAAGCCCAGGTTGATGGCGCCTTGGCAGATCTCGGGACTTTGGCCATGGTCCTGGTGCATGACCAAAGGGATGTGGGGATAGGCTTCAACAGCGGCCTGGATCAGGTGCTTGATAAAGGCTTCACCTGCGTATTTGCGAGCGCCGGCGCTGGCCTGCAAAATAACGGGTGCACCGACCGCGTCGGCCGCGGCCATTACGGCCTGCACCTGCTCCAGATTGTTGACGTTGAAAGCTGGTATGCCGTAGCCGTTGACTGCTGCATGGTCCAGCAGTTCGCGCATGGAAACGAGTGCCATTGTTAACCCCTGAAAGTTGAAAATTGAGCGCGGCCACTTCTTGTAACCGCTCGGTAACTTTTACCGTGGGCGGATTCTACCGCCGCACTCCTTTTTGCCACAGCGATGCTTTCCAGCCATCTGCACTAGGTCAACAAAGCGCTTCGCCGAATCACTGCACGCGGCAAATCTTCAACATATTGGTGCCGCCCGGTGCGCCCATGGGCTCGCCACAGGTGATGGCATAGACATCGCCGCTTTGCACAATGCCACGTTCCTTGAGGTGGGCCTCGGCCTGTTGCAAGGCGGTGTCGCGGTCGGCACTGGTGTCGATATACAAGGGCAGCACATTGCGGTACAGGGCCATCTTGCGTTGCGAGGCCACCTTGGAGGTGAGCGCGTAAATCGGCACGCGAATCAGGTGGCGGCTCATCCACAGGGCGGTGGAGCCGCTATCGGTCATCGCCACAATCGCCTTGGCACCCAGGTGGTGGGCGGTAAACAGTGCCCCCATGGCAATGGTCTGGTCAATGCGATCGAAGGTCTTGCCGCTGAAGTCGGCCTCGAGCTCAAAGTTTTCTTCGCGCTCTGCGGTGTGGCAGATATTGGCCATCTCAATAATGGTTTCCAGCGGGTACTTACCGGCGGCGGTTTCGGCCGACAGCATCACCGCGTCGGTGCCGTCGAGCACGGCATTGGCCACATCGCTGACCTCGGCACGGGTGGGCACCGGGTTGGTGATCATGGACTCCATCATCTGGGTGGCGGTAATCACCACACGGTCGTGTTCGCGGGCCAGCTTGATCATGCGTTTTTGCAAACCGGGCACCAGGGCGTTGCCCACCTCGACGGCCAGGTCGCCGCGCGCAACCATGATGCCGTCACTGGCAAGCAGGATTTCCAGCAGGCGGGGAATCGCTTCGGCGCGCTCGATCTTGGCAATCAGGCCGGGCTTGTGGCCGTACTCATGGGCCGCCACGTTGCAGAGTTGGCGCGCCATTTCCATGTCGGTGGCGTTCTTGGGAAAGCTCACTGCCACATAGTCGGCCTGAAAGCTCATGGCGGTACGGATGTCGTCCATGTCCTTGGCGGTCAGGGCCGGTGCAGTCAGACCGCCGCCCTGTTTGTTGATGCCCTTGTTGTTGGACAACTCGCCGCCGAGCTTGACGGTGGTGTGCACCTGCTCGCCACGCACCGCATCGACCGTGATCACAATCAGGCCATCGTTGAGCAGCAGCACATCGCCGGCTTTCACCTCGCGCGGCAGCTCCTTGTAATCGAGACCCACGGCATCAATGTCGCCCAGCTCCACGCGCTGCGCATCCAGGATGAACTTCTGCCCCGGCTCCAAAAACACCTTGCCCTCAGCGAACTTGCCGACGCGGATCTTGGGGCCCTGCAGGTCGGCCATGATGGCCACTTCGCGCCCCGCACGCTTGGCAGCCTCGCGCACCAGACGGGCGCGGTCGATATGGTCCTGCGCCTTGCCGTGACTGAAGTTCAGGCGCACTACATTGACGCCGGCGCGAATCATCTGCTCCAGCAAGACAGGGTCGCTGGAAGCGGGCCCAAGGGTGGCAACAATTTTGGTGGCGCGGCGTGTCATGGTGACGGTCTCCTTCAATGAATGTGGTGATTCTCACACGGAAGGCGCGCGCGCGCGGTTACAAGCTTGCATCAACATGGCGCACACCATGCGACAATAAAAGAACACTCTCATACCCGATGCCCCCTTTTGCAACCACGTCACTCTCAGGCGGCCATCCTTTGCTGCGGCGTTTGCTTGCGCGTTCGTCGGGTTGCGGGGCAACGCGATGATGGACATCGTGACGCCGGTGACCGATTTACTGGACAGTACGCATGGCAAACCCAAACTGTTGGTGGTGGACGACCAGCCCATCAACATCCAGGTCATGTACCGCTGTTTTGCCGGCGACTACCAGGTTTTCATGGCCACCAATGGCGAACAGGCACTCGCCATCGCCAAGAACAATCCCCCAGACCTGATACTGCTGGATGTGGTGATGCCGGGTCTGGATGGTTTTGAGGTCTGCAAGCGTCTCAAGACCGATGCAAGCACCAGCCACATACCGGTTATTTTTGTCACCGCCCACACCGACCCGGCGCAGGAGACCCATGGTTTGAACCTGGGTGCGGTGGACTTCATCGCCAAGCCTGTGAATCCGGACGTGGTGCGGGCCCGCGTCAAGACCCACTTAACGCTGAAGTTCCAGTCGGACCTGTTGCGCAAGCTGGTCTTTCTGGATGGCCTGACCGGCGTCTTCAACCGCCGTTACTTTGACCAACAGATCACCACCGAGTGGGGCCGAGCCTCGCGCAACAATGCCCCGCTGGCGCTGATCCTTTTGGACGTGGATTTCTTCAAGTTGTTTAACGACCGTTATGGCCACCAGGCGGGCGACGACGCGCTGCGCATGGTGGCGCAATCGATCAAGGCCTGCCTGCGCCGCCCGGCCGATCTGGTGGCGCGTTACGGTGGTGAAGAGTTCGCCTGTATTTTGCCGGAGACCTCGCACGAGGATGCCTTGCTGATTGCCCACGAACTGGAGCGCAAGGTGCGAGAACTGGCATTGCCCCACACCACTTCATCGGTTGATGGTGTGCTCACCATCAGTATCGGCCTGGCCACGCGGTCGGCCGATGGCGATGGCGAGGCCGACGTAAACGCCCTGATCGGCCTGGCCGACAACATGTTGTACGAAGCCAAGCGCAACGGACGCGGCTGCGTCTGCGGCGCGGTACTGGCCAAGGTCGCCTAACTTTCGCAGCCACGCACTACGCGCAGCGTGGGGGCCATGTTTTGCCGCCGTGCTGACCCGTATTTGATCAGGCGCGCGAATCGAACTGCAAAATCGCCCGGGCGATCTGCTCCAGGGGCAGTATCTCGTCCACCGCCTGCAGCTTGATGGCCTCCATGGGCATGCCAAACACCACGCAGCTTGCCTCATTCTGCGCAATCGTGCGGGCGCCGCCGTCGTGCAGGATCTTCATGCCGCGCGCGCCATCGTCCCCCATGCCGGTCAGGAGGATCGCCAAGGCATCGCGCCCCGCCACCTCGGCGGCCGACTTGAACAGCACATCCACCGAAGGCTTGTGGCGGTTGACGGGCGGGCCGTCCAGCACATGCACATGGTATTGGCCCGACACCTTGCGCAACTGCATGTGCAGCCCACCGGGCGCAATCAGCGCCAACCCGCGCTCAAGGCGGTCGCCGTCCTTGGCCTCGCGCACTTGCATGGCGCACAGTGCGTTCAGGCGCTGGGCAACCATGGCGGTAAATTTTTCCGGCATGTGCTGGGTGATGGCGATGCCCGGGGCATCGGCCGGCAGGTGGGTCAGCACCAGCTCCAAGGCCTGGATGCCTCCGGTGGAACTGCCGATCACCACCGGCTTGTTCATGGCAAAGGCATGCACTTCTGCACGGCCGGGCGCAAGCTTCGCGGCGAACCCTTGCTGCAGGGCCACGCGCGCCCGGGGCCGGGAGCGCGCTGCGGTCTTGAGGGCCTGAATCATGTCGCGCCGCGAATCGTCCAGGTACTGCTTGAGCCCGAGCTTGGGCTTGGCCATGACGGAGATGGCGCCGGCCGATAGCGCCTCGATCGCGACCCGGCTGCCCTCGGTGGACAGGGTGGAGCAGATCACCGTGGGAATCGGGTGCGTCGCCATGATCTGGCGCAAAAAGGTCAAGCCGTCCATGCCCGGCATTTCAATGTCCAGCAGCAGCACGTCGGGCGTGGTTTTGCGGATCGCCTCCATCGCAAGCAGGGGGTTGGGCGCGCTGCCCACGAGTTCGATATCGGCGTTGCCGGCCAACATATGGGCCAGCGCCTGGCGCACGATGGCCGAGTCATCGACCACAAATACCTTAACCACCCTGTGCGCTCCCGGCTGGCTCTGGCAGCACGGTTTCAACCACCGGCGCTTGGGGCCCCACGGTCCAGCTCACCTTGCGGTAACCGTTGCCGCCCAGACACTGGTCCACGATAACCACGCCATGGGCCTGCAGGTAATGCAACACCCAGTCCACATTGTTGGCGCCCACATGCCTTTCCCGAAACAGGTGGGGAAACATATTGCCGCCGCCAAACACATAGGCCTGGCACATGCGCGGGTTGATGCCCAAGGCCCGCAGCCGGGTAAACATCTCGTGCATGGCCACCACGCCATAGGCCGTGTTGTGGCGGTTGTCGGCAGGGGGCGTGCCCACATGCACGATATGGCACATGCTCGCCACGGTGCGCCGCGGATCGGTCAGGATGACGGCCACGCAAGAACCCAGCAGGGTCTTGAACTGCGCACCGGCCAGCCCCAAGCTCACATCACCGGGCATCAGCTCGACCGGGCTGTCAGGCTTGGCGGGCGACTTCATCACAGTTGCCATTTCAGAGCTTTCGAAACGCGCCGGGGATCACGGTTTGCAAGGGGGTCTTGCAAGGCACGCGGCCCTCGGCGGTGCCCAGGAAAAACAGGCCACCGGGCTTGAGCAACTCCAACACCCGGTCCGCCACATCGACCTTGGTTGCCGGGTCAAAGTAGATCAGTACGTTGCGCAAAAAAATCACATCAAAGGGCCCCAGGCCGTCAAAGGGTTTGCACAGGTTGAGTTGCCCAAACTGCACGCGCTGGCGGACCTTGTCCTGCAACAGCACCTGGCCATCGCAAGGCCCTTCACCGCGCAGACAGTAGCGCTTGAGCCGCTCGCTTGTCACGGCGCGCAGACGGTCTTGCGCAAACACCGCCTCCTTGGCGCTGAGCAGCACGCGGTGGCTGATGTCGGTGGCCAGGATCGACCAATCCCCACCGATCCGCCCGGCCACCTGCAAGTCGAGCAGCAGCATGGCCGTGCTGTAGGCCTCGTCGCCAAAGGAGCTGGCCGCGCTCCAGACCGAGAGCGCCGACTTATTGGCAAAGTGGGGCAGCTCCTGCTCCAGCAAGTCGTAGTGCTTGGGTTCGCGGAAAAAATAGGTCTCGTTGGTGGTGAGCAGGTCCACCGCCATCTGGAACTCTGCCGCCTGCGATTCGTCTTCCAGCATCGCGACGTAATCGGCAAAGCTGCCAAAGCCCATTTTTTGGATGCGTGGCGCCAGACGCGAATGGATGAGCGACTTCTTGGACGCGTTGTATGACAGGCCTGCGGCCTCGTACATCAGGTCGGCGATGCGCAAAAATTCCTGGTCGCTGAAGGCAAAATGGGTCAAGCAATGCCTTTAGTAAGGGTGAAAGTTGTTGCTGTTGTGCATTGCCGCAGGCGTGACCGGCAAGCGCAGGTGCGGTGCCGCTCTGCGCTGCGGAAAAGCGCCGGCATGCACCGCGCCCGGTGCGGCACCGGTCTGAAAAAAAGCCATACTCTGCTGCAGCTGCTCGGCCTGGCTGGAGAGCTCCTCGCTGGTGGCCGCCAGCTCCTCGGAGGCCGAGGCGTTTTGCTGCGTGGCCTGGGTAAGCTGGCCCATGGCGCCTCCGATCTGCACGACCGACTCACTCTGCTCGGTGCTGGCCGCTGCAATTTCCTGCACCAGCTCGGATGTCTGCTGGATGCTGGGCACGATGGCCTCCAGCAGCCGACCGGCTCGCTCCGCCGTAGCCACGCTGTTGCCCGCGAGCTCGCCAATTTCCCGGGCTGCCAACTGGCTGCGTTCGGCCAGTTTGCGCACCTCTGCCGCCACCACCGCAAAGCCCTTGCCATGTTCGCCAGCGCGCGCCGCCTCAATGGCGGCATTCAAGGCCAGCAGGTTGGTCTGGTAGGCGATGTCATCGACGATGCCGATCTTGGAGGCGATCTGCTTCATGGCCGTCACCGTCTGGCTGACGGCATTGCCGCCCTCCTGCGCCTCCTTGCTTGCCTTGGTGGCCATGCCACGGGTGGCGCTGGCGTTGTCGCTGTTGTGCGCAATGGAGGCCGACATGAGCGCAATCGAGGCGGTGGTCTGCTCCACACTGGAGGCCTGCTCGCTGGCGGACTGCGACAGGGCCTGTGCCGTGGCGCTGACCTGGGCCGCCGCACCGGTAAGCGCATCGGAGGCCGCACGCACCTCGCCCATCACCTGGGTCAGGTTGTCGGCGGTGCTGTTGGCACTGTTCTTGACCGCGCCGAAAAGACCATCGTAATCACGCGTGATGCGGTGCGTCAGGTCACCCTGTGCCAGTGCCGCCAGGGCCTGGGCGGTATCGGTCATCACGCCTTCGCTGGTTTCCAGCAACTGGTTCATGGCCGTGGACAGGCTGGCAAAGAAGCCACTCTTGCCCTGCAGGCTGACGCGCCCGGACAGATCGCCACGCACGGCGGCGGCCACAAGGGCGAAGACCTCCTGCTCGGCAGCCATGTCATCGCTGCGGTCTATCCAGTGGGTGATGCGGCCCATCGCCACACCGCTCTCGTTGTGCACCGGACGCGCCAGCAGACGCAGCTTGCGGCCCTGAATTTCCATGTCCACCGTCTCGCCCGAGCGCACCGCCTGGTCAAAGCGGGCGGCATCCTGCGGGCGCTGAAACAGGGTGCTGAGCTTGTGCCCGTAAAAAGCATCGGCATCGAAACTGGCACCGCCCAAGAGCTTGAGCAGCTCCTTGGCCGGCGGCGTTGCATGCACCAGTAGCGCCTCGGCGTTGGACACCGTTACGCAGACCGGCAGGCTGTCGAGTGACAGGCGAATGCGCTGGTTGAAGGTGGCCGAGGTCGCCGCGTCTTGCAAGGATTTTTGCACTAGCGTGATGGCCTCGTTGATGCGCGCCTTGTCGCCCGGCAGGGGCGCCAGAACGGTATCGAGCCGTCCTTGCGCATAGGCGCTGACGGTGGCCACCACCTGCAAGGTGTCGTGGATATGGGAATGCACCAGGGTGTTGATGGACTCGCCCATGCTGCGGTAGGCCCCTTCGAGAGCGTTGACCGGCATCCGGTAGTCCAGCATGCCCAGGCCGTGCTGGCGTGCCATTTCGGCCTGCTCCTGCTCAAACTGCTGCAAGGTGGCTTGCATCTTGGCCAGCGGTGCCAGCAACTGCCCCACCTCGCTGCGGTCCACATCAATCACCCTGTCAAGGCGGCCAGACGCCACCTGCTGCGCCACGCCCAAGGCCCTTGCCAGGGGCCGGGTAATGCTAGAGGTCACCCACCAACCCAGCAGCAGCACTGCCAGCACCGCCAGCGCCACGATCAACAGGGCAGTTTGCAAAATATGGTCGGCCGTGCTGACCGATTGGTCCACCGCAGCCTGCATCTGTTCGCGCTGGGATTGGACAAAGGGCGCGAGCAGCTTTTGCAAGGATTCGCTGGAAGCGTCAAAGCCGCCCATCAGCTTGTTGCCGGCCTCCGGGCCGCCCGCTACATAGGCCTGTGCCATGGTCTGCCCGCTGGCAAAGTAAGCGCCGGCGCTGGCCTGTATCGCCCGTATCTGCTGCGCCGCAGACATCTCACCATTCTGCGTAAAGTGCTGCTCGAACTGGCCCAGTGACAGGTTCAGCGCAGCAAAATTTTCTTGCGCGTTCTTGAAGCCGTCGTCCAGCCCGTCCTTGCCGCGGGTGGCCGACACATCGGACAGAAACTGCTGGATCTGCACCACGTTCTTGTCCACGCTGGTGGCCAGCAGTGCGTACTTCATCCCCTCTTGCGACACGCGCACCATGCCCTGCTTGACGCCGCTGAGCTGGCCGCCGAGCCAGAAGGTAAAGGCAATGAAAAACACCAGAGGCAGTGCAAAGCCCAACAAAATGCGCGATCGGATGGAGAGGTTCATGGGTCTCAGGCTTGCTCGGCCAGGATGGCCATTTCGTTGATGTCCAGGGCGCGCTCGGGTGCCAGTATCACGATAAAGACCGCGCCCACCTTGGCGATACCCTGCACAAAATCGCGCCGTATCGAGGTGCCAAACTGGGGCGGCGGCTCCACCTCCGAATGTGCGATATCGACGACCTCGCTGACCGAGTCCACCAGCAGACCGAGCTCCACCTTTTCGTCGGCCAAGGTGGCGTCAAAAATGATGATGCAGGTCTTCTTGCCAAGCTGGGCGCGGGCCCTGCCAAAGCGCGACTGCAGGTCAATGACGGGCAGCACCGCGCCGCGCAGATTGATCACACCGCGCACAAACTCGGGCATCAGCGGCACCATGGTCATGTGGCCATACTGAATGATTTCGCGCACGCAACGGATGTCCATCGCAAAGACCTCGTCGCCCAGGGAAAACGTCAGGTACTGCAAGGCAGCGTCCGGCTCCATCGCACGCGTCATTGCGCTCTCGACTTGCATGGCGTGAGCGTCTCAATAGGGTCTGAAGTTGGAATGCGCACCACCGCGCACAGCGGTCGGTGGGGCACCCAGACGCGGCGCCATACGGCTGCGCACTTTGGGGACCACGTCATGGCGACTCGGCACGCTGGCTCTGGATCCGCTGCCGGTATCAAAGAAGGCCACCGACTGTTGCAGTTGTTCGGCCTGGCCACTCAACTCTTCGCTGGTGGCGGCCAGCTCTTCGGAGGCCGATGCATTTTGCTGCGTGGCCTTGGAAAGCTGGCCCATGGCGCCACCGATTTGCACCACCGATTCACTCTGCTCGGCGCTGGCCGCCGCAATTTCTTGCACCAACTCGGAGGTCTTCTGGATGCTGGGCACGATGGCGTCCAGCAAGCGACCGGCACGCTCTGCCGTGGCCACGCTGTTGCCGGCCAGGTCGCCAATTTCCCGGGCCGCTTGCTGGCTGCGCTCGGCTAGCTTGCGCACTTCGGCCGCCACCACCGCAAAGCCTTTGCCATGTTCGCCGGCACGCGCCGCTTCAATGGCCGCATTCAAGGCCAGCAGATTGGTCTGGTAGGCAATGTCGTCCACGATGCCGATCTTGGAGGCAATCTGCTTCATGGCGGTGACGGTCTGGCTGACCGCGCCGCCGCCGTCGCCCGCCTCTTTGCTGGTCTTGGTGGCCATGCCGTCGGTGACGCGGGCGTTGTCGCTGTTTTGCGCAATCGAGGCCGACATCACATCAATCGATGCCGTGGTCTCCTCCACGCTGGCGGCCTGCTCACTGGCGGCCTGCGACAGCGACTGGGCGGTGGCGCTCACCTGGTTGGCAGCACCGGTCAGCGCGTCGGCAGCTCCTCGCACCTCGTCAATGACTTCTGCCAGCTTCTGGAAACTCGCATTGGCGTCTTCCTTGACCTGGTTAAAGGCACCCTGCATGTCGCGCGTGATGCGCTTGGTGAGCGCGCCCTCGGCCAGGCCTGAGAACATGGCGGCCATGTCTTGCACAATCGCTCCCAACTTTTCACTGGTGGCATTGGCGTCGCGCTTGAGTTCGCCAAAGGTGCCCACATAGTCGCGCGTAATGCGCTGACCGAGGTCGCCGTCCGAGAGTCCTCCCATGACGCGTGCGACATCGGAAAAAATCACCGAGGTGGTCTCCACCAGGCTGTTCACACCGGCGCACAGGGATTCGATGGGCCCACTCAGGCCCTGCAGTGCAATGCGCTGACTCAGGTCACCGGCCTGCGCCGCCGAGGTGACGCGGTGCGCCTGCTCCACTGCGGTCTTGAGCATATTGGCGGCGCTGACTTCGGCACTGACGTCGGTGGCGATCTTGACGATCTTGACCACGCGTCCCATCTCATCCGTCACCGGGGCATACACGGCTTGCAGAAAAACATCCTTGCCCGATTGGGCGACGCGTTTGAAAACTTCGCTCTGCGCCTTGCCCGCGTTCAGATCCGCCCAGAACTGCGCATAGGACCTTGTATTGACGGTCTCGGGCGCACAAAACATGCGGTGGTGCTTGCCCTTGATGTCGGCCAACTGGTAACCCATGGTCTGGAGAAAATGGGCGTTGGCATGCAGCACATGGCCGCCCAGATCAAACTCGACGTAGGCGTAAGAGGCATCGATGGCCTTGAGAATGCCGCGCGCATTTTGGCGCTCGATCTCGGCCTCGGTGATGTCGTAGCGCACGCCCAGGTATTTCATGGGCTTGCCGTTTTCGCCCAGGATGGGCGCAATCACCGCGTCCACGTAGTAGGGCGTTCCGTCCTTGGCGCGGTTCTTCACCACACCCCGGAAGATGTCACCCCGACCAATGGTGGACCACATTTCCTTGAACACCGCCTTGGGCATGTCGGGGTGGCGCGTGGTGTTGTGACCGAAGCCAATCAGTTCATTTTTGGGGTACTTGGACACCGCAAGAAACTTGTCGTTCACGTTAAGGATGTCGCCCTTTTTGTCCGCCTCGGAGACGATGCTGGTGAGGTTCATGATGTCGGTGCGCACCTTGAGCTCGGTTTCGAGTTCGGCGATGCGCCGCTCCATGGCACGGCCACGAAACAGAAGTCCCCAAAAAGACGATTGATTTTTTTGCATGATTCCAACTTCCTTTATTTTTCCAAGCACTGCCAAAAAATTGAATCAGGCAACTGCCGCCTGATGGACCACGCCGGTGATCAGTTCACCCAAAGAAACCACGTCCAAGATCAGAGCGACCTCGCCGTTGCCCAAAATGCTGGAGCCAGAGATGCCACGCAGAGTGCGAAACAGCCGCCCCAGCGGTTTGATCACGGTCTGGTTCTGACCCAGCAGCACCTCCACCTCAATGCCGTATGGGCCGCGCGCAGAGTGGACCACCACCACGCTGACGCGCGCCGGCAGCTCCGACTCCAGCGCATACAGGGTGCGCAGGCGCACCACCGGCAACACCGCACCGCGCAGCTCCAGGCAGTGGCGCCCACGTGCATCCACCCGCACATGCTCGCCGCCGGCCTCTATCACCTCCACCACCGACTCCAGCGGCAGCACAAATTTAGACTTGCCCACGCCGACCATGAAGCCGTCGATGATGGCCAGCGTCAGGGGCAGGCGGATATCGACCTGCAGACCCTGGCCCGACACGCTATTGAGGTGGATGCTGCCGCGCAGCGCCTCGATGTTGCTGCGTACCACGTCCATGCCGACACCGCGGCCCGACAGGTTGGTGACCTGCTCGGCGGTCGAGAAGCCGGGCTCGAAGATCAGCATGTGGATGTCGTCATCGCAGGGGACCACGCCGGCCTCCAACAGACCGCGGTTCCAGGCCCGTTGCAACACGCGCTCACGGTGGATGCCGCGCCCATCGTCTTCGATGCGAATCAGGATGGCACCGGTCTCATGGCGTGCGCTCAGGGTCAGCCGCCCGGCCGCTGGCTTGCCGACCGCAAGGCGCTCTTGCGGCGTCTCCAGACCGTGGTCCAGCGCATTGCGCACCAGGTGCATCAGCGGGTCGGCAATCTTCTCGACCATCGACTTGTCGAGCTCGGACTCACCCCCGACGATTTCAAAATTCACTTCCTTGCCCAGGCTGGCCGCCGTATCGCGCACCACGCGGCGAAAGCGGCTAAAGGTTTCGCCCACCGGCACCATGCGCAGGCCCAGCGTGCCATTGCGGATCTCCTCGATCAGACCGTTCATGTGCAGATTGGCTTCGATCAGCGCCTCTTGCTGCGTCTCGCGCGCCAGCAGGGTGGCACCAGCACCGGCAATCACCAACTCGCCTAGCAGGTTGATGACGGCATCGAGCCGGTCCGCCTGCACCCTTATGTAGCGCTCTTCGGAAGGCGCGGCCTCGCGCAGCTTTTGCGGCTTGCCCAGGGCACCTGCCTCGGGCGCAACCCCGGCCTGCGACTCCAGCAAGCCGCCCAGTTGGGGCCTATCCGCATCGCGGCTCTCCTGGGTTGGAAGCGCCAGGGCGAGCTTGTCCTGCGACACCGCGCACACCTCCACCGGCAGGCCGCCCAGGTGCGACGTGTCCGGCATGATGGCGCGCGCCAGTTGCTGGTCCGGCGTTTCGCACGCCTCCACATCGAGCTCGCAATCATCCATCACAAAGCTGAAGGCGCCCTCGATGTCCTCGCGGCTGGCCCGGGTCTTGAGCTGCATGAAAAAGGCCAGGTGGCAGCTTTCCGGATCGAGGTTGACCAAGGGCGGCACGCCGTCCACGCCACAACGCACCGACACCACCTCCCCCATGCCGCCCAAGTAGCGGGCGACGGACAAAGGGTCCATGCCGTTGCGAAAGGTGTCCGGACCAAAGCGCGCGGAAATGTTCCAGAGGCCGGCGCTATCGGCCGGCGCTGTGGCGGGTGCATCGGCGACCGGTGCGGCATTGCTCTCACCGGCATCGGCCAGACCGCGCAACTGCATCACCAGGTCGGCACGCTGGTCTTTTTGCTCGGCGGTATCGGCATCGGCCGTGGCGACCAGCAACTTGATCTGGTCGTTGCACTGCAGCAGCAGGGTGCTGATGGCGGGCGTGAAGGCCACCACGCCATCGCGCATCTTGTCCAGCAGGGTCTCCACATGGTGGGTAAAGTCCACCACCCGGTTCAGACCAAAGATGCCGGCCGAGCCCTTGACGGTATGGGCACAGCGAAACAGCGCGTCCAGCAGTTCGCGGTTGCAGGGCTGCTCTTCGAGCTCGAGCAACAGGATTTCAATGGCTTCGATCTGCTCGGCCGCTTCGCTGACAAAGGCCGGCATGGCCTGCGCGATAAATTCCCGGTCAGCATCCAGGCTCATGGGGCGCCGACTTCCAAATAGCGCGGGGCCAACCACTGGGTGAGGCCCAGGATGCGGCAAGCGTCTACGAACGCTGCGCTGGCATCCACCAAACGCCAGGGTGTCTGGCCATGGGACAGGGAGGCCAGCAACTGCAGGCCCGAGCCATCCACCTCGGCCACTTCGCGCGCCGAGATTTCCAGATGCTCGCCTCCCTGGGCCCCCTGCACCCAGGCCAGCAGCGCGTCGCGGGTTTCCATCGCGCTGTAAATATTCAGCTCGGACGGCAATTCAAAGCGTTCACCCATGGTTTCTCCCTTACTGCGTTGCGGGCGCAGCCGACCCGGTTGTTCAAGGCCGAGGCCGACCCTTTAGATGCAAAGCTTGGCCACTGCGTTGAGCAGTTGCGTGGGTGAAAAGGGCTTGACCATCCAGGCCTTGGCGCCGGCCGCCTTGCCCTGCGCCTTCTTCTCTTCCTGGCTTTCGGTGGTGAGCATCAGGATGGGCAAAAACTTGTAGGCCGGCAAGGTCTTGGTGGCCTTGACGAACTCGATGCCATTCATGACCGGCATGTTGACGTCGCACACCACCATGTTGATCGGGCGTCCATCGAGCAGGCTCAGTGCGGCCTGACCATCGCCCGCCTCCAGCACGTCGTAGCCGGCGCCGCTCAGCGCCATCTTGACCACCTGACGCAAACTTGAAGAATCGTCCACCACCAATATCGTCTTTGCCATTGCAACCTCTTAGAAAAATGTTGTTTCCTGATCCTGCCCGCAGGCCTCGCCAGCGACTCCCGCGTGGCTGGCACGCTGATCGGCCATGGCGTACTGCGTCTCCAGGCGGCTCAGCCAGCTCTGCAGACCGGGGGATTCAGCGCTTCGGCCATCGAGCAGCGCCTGCAGCCGCTCCATATCGGCTTCGAGCAAGCCCATCATCTGGCTGATGCGGTCCTGGTATTGAAACGCCATATACATGCGCTCCACCTGCTCGGCAACCACATGGGTTTCCAGTGACAGGGGCTGGCTGAACTGCTCCAAGCGGCCCACCGCATTGCGCACCAGGGACAGCACCGACTCGATGGCCTGTGCGCCGCCCAGCGGCAACTGGGGATGTTGCAGCAGCGGTGCCATGGCGCGCTCACAGGCTTGCGCCAACCCGGTGGTGCCAACCTGGCCTATGGTTTCGGAAAGTTGAAGGGACTGTTGCTCTGCCAACTGCACATGCGGACCGATGCTGGCGAAGGCCTGCATCATCTCGGAGACGGCAAGCTCGGACTGGCTGCGCGACGTGGCCAGGTGGCGCGCCCAGACGGGAACCAACCCGGAGCACAGCGTGACCAGTGGGGGTGCCGCGCAGGCGCTGGCGTCTATGTCTTTGATTGAGGGCATCCCGTGGGGCGGAGTGTTTTTTGCCATGGTAGCGCCAAAACAGCGGCTCAAAACACAAGCGCGGTGGATTTGTGCAATCCACCGCGCGACCGCCCCAGGCAGCGCTTATTGCGCGGCGCGGCGGCTCAGGATTTCAAAGGCCGGCAGGGTCTTGCCTTCGAGCACTTCGAGGAAGGCGCCGCCACCGGTGGAGATGTAGCCAATCTTGTGTTCGATACCGTACTTTGCAATCGCCGCCAGCGTGTCACCGCCGCCGGCAATCGAGAAGGCACTGGACTCGGCAATCGCATGCGCAATGGTCTTGGTGCCGTTCTCGAACGCAGCAAACTCAAACACGCCTACGGGTCCGTTCCAGACGATGGTGCCGGCCGATTTGAGTTGGTCTGCGAGAAGCTGGGCGGTGACCGGTCCAATGTCCAAAATCAGGTCGTCGTCTTCCACCTCGGTGGCGAGCTTGGTGGTGGCGACGGCATCGGCAGAAAAACTCTTGGCGGTGACCACATCGGTGGGGATGGGCACTGCCGCACCGCGGGCGCGCATGGCCTCGATCACGGCGGTCGCCTCGGCCAGCAGGTCGGGCTCGGCCAGGCTCTTGCCGATCTTCATGCCGGCGGCCAGCAAAAAGGTGTTGGCAATGCCGCCGCCCACAATCAATTGGTCCACATTGGCGGCCAGAGCCTTCAAAATGGTCAGCTTGGTAGACACCTTGGAGCCCGCAACAATCGCCACCAGCGGGCGCTTAGGCGCCAGCAGGGCCTTGGTGATGGCATCCATTTCGGCCGCCAGCAAAGGGCCGGCACAGGCGATGGGCGCGAACTCGGCGATGCCGTAGGTGCTGGCCTCGGCGCGGTGGGCGGTGCCAAAGGCATCGTGCACAAAGATGTCGCACAGGGCCGCCATTTTTTTGGCCAGCTCTTCGTTGTTCTTTTTCTCGCCCTTGTTGACGCGGCAGTTTTCCAGCATCACCAGTTGGCCGGGGACCACGGTCACGCCATCGACCCAGTCGGCCAGCACAGGGATTTCGCGACCCATCAGCTCGCCCATGCGGCGCGCCACCGGGCTGAGCGAATCTTCGGGTTTGAAGGCGCCTTCCGTGGGGCGGCCCAGGTGCGAGGTGACCATGACGGCGGCACCGGCCTTGAGGGCCATCTCGATGCAGGGCACGCTGGCACGCACACGCGTGTCTTCGGTGATGTTGCCGGCGTCGTCTTGCGGCACATTCAGGTCGGCGCGGATGAACACGCGTTTGCCAGCAACTTTGCCTTGGGCGCACAGATCAGAAAAGCGAATAACGTTCATGGGGTCACCTTCGGTTGAGATAAAAACAGTGAGCCGGATTGTAGAAGCCGAAGTGAATCCGGCAACTGATGGCGATCATGCGCAGGCGCGCTACCAGCCCAGGCCTATGTGCAGGGGCAGGTAGACGGCCATGCCGCAGACGATGGCACCCAGCACCACTTGGCCGACTCCACGGCGCGCAAAGAAAAACGCCATCGCGGCCATCACGCCATAGAGGCGCGCGTCTTGCAGGCTGCCAATCAGATGGCCCTGGCTCATCACCACCTCAGGCGCAATCACCGCCGAAAGGGCGGCCATGGGCGCGTATTGCAGGCCGCGCCTGGCCCAGTCGGGCAGGGTCCACTCGCGGCTGGAGAGAAAGAAAAAACAGCGCGCCAGCACCGAGACGCAGGCCAGCGCCGCAATGGTGGCCATATGCTGCCAGTTGACCTCGCCACTGAACATATCGGCCATCAGCCCTCTGCCTCGGGCCGCAGGGTCTGGCCCCAGGCGGTCTTTTCCAGCAGCAGGCACAGGGCCACCGCCGCCGCAATGGCCACCAAAATATTGAGCTTCATGGGCAAGGCAAAGGCTGCCACACCGGCGCAGGCGGCCACGCCACCGGCCACCCAGCGCAGGCGGCTCGAAGCCAGGGAACAGCCCATGCCCACCAAGGCCAGGATGCCGGCAAAGCCCAGGCCCCAGGTGGTGGGGATGAAGTTGGCCAGCACCACACCGAGCAGGCTGCTGGCCGTCCAGCTGAACCAGTTGATGCTGCCATTGCCCAGCAGGTAGGCGATTTGCCCAAAGCGCCCTGCCTCATCGGTGGCGGGTTGCGGGTGGCGCTTGATAAACAGCACATAGGTCAGGTCCCCGGTCAGGTAACCGGTGAGCAGGCGCAGACGCGTCTCTAAGTGCATGACATAGGCGCGCATGTGGGCGCTGAACACCACAAAGCGCAGGTTGACGCAAAACGCGGTGGCCAAGATCACCCACACCGGTGCCCCGGCTAGCAGCAGCGGAATGGCCGCGAGTTGGGCACTGCCGGCAAACACGATGGCCGCCATGAACAGAGCCTCCACCGTGCCCATGCCGGACTTGACCATGGCCACGCCGGTCATCAAACCCCAGGCGGCAATGCCGGGTGCCACAGCGGCCATCTCAGAAAAGCCTAGGCGAAATTCGGGGTGTCGGATCAGCGTGCGCAAGGTGGCCATCAAGGGACACCGCTGGCCGACAGCTCAAACTGCATGCCTGCCTGCACCGCAAAGCCACGCAAAAAATCCGCCACGGCCAGGCGCTTGCCGCCGGGGCGTTGCAGTTCTTGCAGCAGCAGGCTGCCCTCTCCTGTCGCCACAGCAATGCCAGAGGCGTCCACGGCCAGCACCGTTCCCGGTGCCGCAGCGCCAGCCAATGGAGCAGGCGTGGCGCGCCAGACCTTGATGGTTTCACCGTTGAGCAGGGCGCTGGCGCCGGGGAAGGGATTGAAGGCGCGCACGCGACGGCAGATGGACGCTGCATCAGCGCTCCAGTGGATGGCTGCCTCTTGCTTTTCGATCTTGTGGGCGTAGCTCACACCTTCAGAGGGCTGCTTGACGGCTTGCAGGCTCTGGCCGGCAGCCAAGGCCTCCACCACCATGCGCGCACCCAGCTGCGCCACCTTGCCGTGCAGGCTAGCGGTGCTGTCCTCGGGCGCAATCGGCAGGGCCTGTTGCAGCAGCATGTCGCCGGTGTCGAGGCCCACATCCATTTGCATGATGGTCACACCGGTGTGCGTGTCGCCGGCCTCGATGGCACGGTGAATCGGTGCGGCACCGCGCCAGCGCGGCAGCAGCGAGCCGTGGATGTTGAGACACCCCAGGCGGGGGCGGCCATCGGTGTGCGGCGCTGCCATCGCATCTAGCAGCCATTGCGGCAGGATCAGTCCGTAGGCGGCCACCACCATCACATCGGCATCGGCCGCCAAAATGGCTTCGCGTGCGCCCGCCGCATCCAAGGCGTATTTGCCATCAAGCCGCAGCCCTTGCGGTTGCGCCACCGCCATGCCATGCGCCAGCGCATATTGCTTGACGCTAGAGGCCTGCAGCTTCATGCCGCGCCCGGCCGGCCGGTCCGGCTGGCTCAGCACCAGCACTATTTCTGCACCGCTGGCATGGATCTGCTCCAGCGCGACGCGTGCAAACTCCGGCGTGCCGGCGAAGATGACCTTGAGGGGTCGTAAGAGGGAGGGGCTCAACGCAATTCCTCGCGCTGCAGCTTTTGCATCTTGGTCTTGATGCGGTTGCGCTTGAGCGGCGACAGGTACTCGACGAACACCTTGCCCAGCAAATGGTCCATCTCATGCTGCACGCAGACAGCCAAAATGCCATCGGCCTTGATCGTGCGGCTGACACCGGTTTCGTCGAGCGCCGTCACATGCACGGCGTCGTGGCGCATCACATCGTCGTACACGCCGGGCACCGACAGGCAGCCTTCCTCATTGAGGTGGGTGGCCTCGCTCTTCCAGGTGAGCTCCGGATTGATCAGCACCAGCGGCTGGTCGCGCTCCTCCGAAGTGTCGATGACGATGAGGCGCTCGTGCACATCCACTTGGGTGGCAGCCAGGCCTATGCCCTTGGCCTCGTACATGGTGAACAGCATGTCGGCAACCAGTGTCTGGATGCGCGCATCCACCACCGCCACCGGCTTGGCGACCTTGTACAGCTTGGGATCAGGGTAATAAAGAATCGGTAGTAGGGCCATGGTGTTGTCAGATAGATGTCGCTATTTTCGCCACTTTTCTTCGCCCGGCTGGAAGGGCTGCGCCAAAAACGTTGCCGACTCAAGGGCTTGCGGGCAAAATCTTGCACAAACTTCCAAGTCAAACCCGGGACGGCTGCACGATATGACGATACAAATAATGGCGCAATCCAAAGTGGCACTGGCCTGCTTCGCGGCAATCGCCGGCGCAACGCTGATCACGCCGCTCTGGGCACAAAGCCTGCCCATCACCAGCGCCCAACATACCACCGCACAAGAAGTCGCCCGCAAAGGTGTTCCCCTGAGCGAGCTCGCAGCCAACGCCCCAGACCGCTACACCGTCAAAGGCGGCGACACGCTGTGGGGCATCTCCGGTCTGTTCCTCAAGCGTCCCTGGCGCTGGCCCGAACTCTGGGGCATGAACCTGGAGCACATCAAGAACCCGCACCGTATTTACCCGGGACAGGTTTTGCGCCTAGAGCGCAGCAACGGCATGGCCACGCTGCGCATCGACGACGGCACCGCCCAAGAGCCCAGCACAGTGCGCCTGTCGCCCAGAAACCGCATCGAGGCACTGGCAGACAACGCACTGCCCACCCTCAAGCCCAGTGTGATCGAGCCCTTTCTGGCCGAACCCATCATCATCGACGCAGCCGAATTTGCCGCCGCACCGCGCATCGTTTCGGCCCAGGAAGGCCGGGTGCTGCTCACCCGCGGTGACCGTGCCTACGCAAGAGGCCAGAACGGTGAGCCGCTGCTAGACGACAGGGCGCAGGAAAGGCTGTTTCGCGTGTTCCAGACGGCCACACCTCTGAAGGACCCTGACACCGGCCTGGTCCTGGGCTATGAAGCGGTCTATGCCGGCAAGGCACTGTTGCGCAGCGGCGAGACCCGCTCGGAAGAAACCGACGCCCAAGGCAAGCTCAGCACAGCCATTGTTCCTGCCCGCATCGACATCATTAGCGCCAAGGCAGAGATTCGCGTCGGCGACCGCCTGTTGCCCGAGCCGCCGCGCGAGGTGCGCACCTACACGCCGCACGCGCCAGCGGGTCCGGTGAACGGACGCATTGTGTCGGTGTATGGCAGCGCCGTTGAAAACGCCGCACAAAACCAAGTGGTGGTCATCAACAAGGGCAAGCTCGACGGTATCGATTCCGGCACCGTGCTGGCCATCCTAAAGAACGGTGCCCGCGTGATCGACAAGCAAGACGAGACGCGCCCACTGATCAAACTGCCGGACGAACGCAACGGCCTGCTGATGGTGTTTCGCACCTTTGACAAACTGTCTTACGCGCTGATTCTGGACATCACAGACGGCGTCAGGGTAGGTGATCGATTGACCGCACCACGCTGATTTTGTGCAAAGGGGAGCACAGCGCCATGAACTGCCAAGAACTCGCCGCCTGGCTGCGACTGCTGCTCACCCCTGGAGTGGGCAACCACAGTGCCCGCAAGTTGCTGGCAAGCTTTGGCCTACCGGGCCATGTATTCACCCAAACCGAAGCCACGCTGGCCACCGTCGTCAGCTCCCCACAAGCCCAGGCCCTGCTCAGCGAGCCTACTGAGCTGCAAGCGCAGCTGAACACCACGCTGGACTGGCTGCAGGCCGAGCCCGCCTCGCGGCGCATCCTGGTGCTGGGTGACCCGCTGTATCCGCAATGCCTGCTGGCCACCGAAGATCCACCGCTGCTGCTGTACGCCATGGGCCGGCCAGAGATCTGGAGCCACAACCTGCTCAACGCCTGCACCTGCCTGGCCATAGTCGGCAGCCGCAACCCTAGCCCACAAGGGGTGGCCAATGCGCGCCAATTTGCGCAGGCGCTGGCACAGAGTGGGCTGTGCATCGTATCGGGCATGGCCCTGGGTGTGGACGGCGCAGCGCACAAGGGCGCACTCGACGGCGCAGCCCCGGATGCGCTCGCCACGATTGCCGTCGTGGGGACCGGCTTGGACCGGACCTATCCCCGCCAGCACCTGGAACTGGCGCATCGGATTACGCAGCGCGGCCTGCTGCTGAGCGAGCTTCCACTCGGAACCGCACCCCTGTCGGCCAATTTTCCACGCCGCAATCGCATTATTTCGGGACTGTCGCGCGGCACCCTGGTGGTGGAAGCGGCGTTGCAATCAGGCTCGCTGATCACCGCCCGCTTGGCCAGCGAACAGGGACGCGATGTATTTGCCATTCCCGGCTCCATCCACGCTACCCAGTCGCGCGGTTGCCACGCCCTGATCAAGCAGGGTGCCAAACTGGTCGAGAGCGCGCAGGACGTGCTGGAGGAACTGCAATGGTCGGTTGATGCGGCACCCTTTCCAGAGCCGGCCGCAGCGGCATCCGCACCCGCTACCAACACGCCCGCAGAGTCCGCACTATTGCAGGCTCTGGGCTTTGATGCCGCTGGTCTGGATGCCTTGCAGGCGCGCACCGGTCTGCCGACACCCGAGCTGCAGGCACAACTCATGACCTTGGAATTGCAAGGCCTGGTGGCACGCCTTCCCGGCGGACTGTTTCAACGCCAGTCAAAGGCCTGAAACGGGCGCATAGCGCACTCTGAAGACAAGAGATAGGGGGGAAGTCCAACCAGGGCGCGCGGGAGATATATTAAGCGCTATAGTGAACCCATGTTTGAAGTTCTTACCTTTGTATACGAAAACTACGACCCGGGCCAATCGTGCCCAGAGCCTGCGCACTTGGAGCGCAAACTCACCGCCTTAGGTTTTGAATCCGACGAAATTGACGAGGCACTGGTCTGGCTCAAAGGATTGGAGGGCGCAGCCCATCCGTCGCCCCTGAGTCCATGGCTGGTGCAGCCGCAAGCCGACAGCATGCGCATTTACCCGCGCCACGAACAACAACACCTAGGCACGCAAGCGCTGGGCTTTTTAAGCTTTCTGGAGACTGCCGCCAAGCTGCCGGCGCAACTGCGCGAAGTGGTGATAGAGCGCGCCATGGCCGCACCCGGTGGCCCTGTGTCGCTTGAAGACCTGAAGATCATTGTGCTGTTGGTTTACTGGCGCTTTGGCCAAGAGCCCGATGCGCTGGTGCTCGATGAACTGTGCGACCACAGCACTGAACGCGTCGCGCACTAAAAGACATAGCCCCCACGCGCGCCCCATTGCATGGGGGTCTCGGCACAAAGTCAGGCCAGCAAGCGCTCGGGATTGGCCTCGATCTTGGCCAATGCGTCGCGGGTGGCGCGCACGGTGAGCGCTTCTTCTTCTTGCGGCAGCAGCAGACCGGCCTGCAAATAGGCGGCCAGTCGTCCACCCTGGATCAAATAACTGGTTCCCGTGCTCGAAGCAAACAGGTTCAGATGCTTGCGCTCGCTGCGCCAGGCAAACTGCACCTGCGAAATTTGGCGGCTATGGTCCAGCGTGAACCACGAACCCAACTGCAACTCGGCGGCCCAGGCCAGCATGGCGGGCGTGGGCTTGGAGCCCCCACCAGACACCACCACGATCGATGAGGCATCAATGCCCAGCATCATTTCCAGGCTCTCTGAATCCAAGGGCAGGTCGCCCATGGGGTCGTCACTGACAAAGTCTTCCAAGTTGCTCAGGCGCTGCGCCATGGCATCAATCTTGGCCTGCGGGATGGCCTGGGTCTTGGAGAAGAAGGCATCGGCCAATGTGTCGCTGATAGTCTTGACATGGCCCTCTTGCTCGCTGGGCGCCATGGCCAGCAAGGTCATGCCGGTGCGTAGCCTTGCCAGCAGATTGGGCAGGTCCTGGATCACGCGGGCGCGGTCGGCACGGTTGGGCTTGGCACTGGCCGCCCACAACAAATCGGTTGCGCATTTTTTGAGCGCCTGGGTATCGGCGTGGCGGGCGCCCTTGCGCAGGGCGGACACGGCCAGCACTTCGGCCCAGACCTTGAACAGGAAGTCGCGAATGTCGTCACGCACCGGCATGTCTTTGAGCATGTCGCGCATCTCTATCGTGTATTGGATGGCCAGGGTTTCCTTTTGCTCCACCTGCTGAGCCACGCTGACCACCTTCTTCGTGGCATCCTTTTCAGTCAGGAATCTGGCGAGGAACTTCTGGAACTCGTCGTACACAATCTGGTACACCTTCTTGCCGGTTTCCGGGTACTGCTCGATGACCTGAACGATGCGCTTGACCTCGGTCTCCATGGCACCACTTTGCACATCCGTGCCATCAAAGCCCATGACGCAGGAGCCCATGCGGTCTATGAGCAGGCGCGCCGGGTGCTCAGCCGAACCAAAAAAATCGGCGTCTTCCAGGGCCACACGCAGCACCGGCATCTGCAAGCGTGCAAACCAGACCCGGATACCCGTGGGAATACGCTCCTCGGCCAAAATCGCCTGGAACATCAGCGCCACGATTTCGATCGTCGCCTTCTCGCCCTTGGTCTGGGCCTTTTGTTTGAGTTCGGCGGTCTTCTCGCGCAAGTCACCCGCCACGCGGGCCAGACCAGCGGGGCTGAAGTCCTCGTACAGGGTGCCGCCGGTCGCATAGCGCGCGGCAACTACCTGCGGCGAAATTGCATGCGCCAAGGCTGGCGAAGGTTGGCAATGCGTGCCGGCCAAGTCGGTACTGCTGCTGAAGATGCGTTTGAGCTGCCCCAACACGCCCTGCGCACGGCTTCTGGCGCGCGCCAGAGGCGTTGCTGCCGTCAACATGCGGGTCTCTTCGGCGGCCGAATAGCCACGCTCAAGACCGCCACCGGAGCGCCCACCGCTGTGCGGGGCATCTCCATTGCTGGACAAGGGAATGTCGGGATTGGCGCTGTCGGGTCGAATGCTGTCGGGCCTGTCAGGCCGTGCGAACGGGCGCGAAAACATGCTACCCATGCTGCGCGGTGCCTTGACCCGGTCCGTCAAGGCAATGACCGGCAACACCCCCGCCTGTACCAGCGTCTGGTTGGCCTTGTGATAGGCCTCGTTCAGACGCTGTACCAAAACACGCTGCACGGCGGCACTGACCATGCTCCAGGACTCCGGCGGCATGCCGGCCTTGGGCCACTGCTCTAGCAGCACCGCAACCAGAACCTCGGGACGCAACAGGTCGCGCACATCGAGGTCTTCGAGCTTTTCGAGGTGTTTGATGCGTACGCGCAGGTCATCGAGTTCGGTGATCACCTTGTCGTTTACCGCCAGCACCAGGCGCGACGCCAGAATTTTGTTGTCGGCCACCTCGGTACCCACCAGCTCCAAGCCCACCGACTCCGGCGCCACCGGCATTGTAGACAGCGGCACCAGGCAGTCACGCCACGCCTTGACCGAAAGATCAACCCAGCGTTGTTGTGCCGTCTTGTAGGTGTTCCAGGCATCGCGGCGCAGTTGCGATTCGCGCGACACCGTGGGCTCAATCACCAACTCGGTCAGGCGCGTCTGCACCGCTTCACTGATGTCGGCCATGGCATCGCAGACGTCCGTCAAATAGCGCTCACGCAGCGCCGTGCCAAGCTGTATGCGGGGAGCGTGTACGGACGTCGTGACCATAAGAATGACTACATGTTAAACGGCCGCACCTGCATTCGGATCGTTGGGGTCTTCTTCTTTTTTGGTGCCGCCCTTGATCAGGTCTTCGCGCTGGATGCCCAGCCACATGGCGATGGCCGCCGCCACAAATACCGACGAATAAATACCAAACAAAATACCAATCGTCAGCGCCAACGCAAAGTAATGCAGCGTGGCACCGCCAAACAGCAGCATGGACAGCACCATCAACTGGGTGCAGCCGTGGGTGATGATGGTGCGGCTGATGGTGGAGGTGATGGCGTTGTCGATGATCTCCTGCGTGTTCAACTTGCGGTAACGCCGGAAGTTCTCGCGGATCCGGTCAAAGATCACCACCGATTCGTTCACCGAATAACCCAGCACCGCCAACACCGCCGCCAGCACGGGGAGCGAAAACTCCCACTGGAAGAAGGCGAAGAAGCCCAGGATGATGATGACATCGTGCAAATTGGCGATGATGGCCGCCACGGCAAACTTCCACTCGAATCGGATGGCCAAGTACAGCATGATGCCGGCCACCACACAGGCCAGGGCCTTGAGGCCATCGGCCGCCAGCTCGTCGCCCACCTGAGGACCCACGAATTCGGTGCGCCGCAGCGTGACAGCGGGGTCACTGGCCTTCAACGCGGTCAAGACTTTTTCACTCTGCTGGGCCGAGCTATTGCCCTTTTGCACCGGCATGCGGATCAGCACATCCTGTGCCGTACCGAAGTTCTGCACCTGCACGTCCCGGATGCCCAGGGCGTCCACGGCGGAGCGTATGGCGTTGAGGTCGGCCGGTTGGGAGTAACTCACCTCCATCAGGGTGCCGCCGGTGAACTCCACCGACAGGTGCAGTCCGCGCGAGAACAGGAAGAAGACGGCGGCCAGAAAGGTCAGGCCTGAGACTGCATTGAACAGCAAGGCGTTGCGCATGAACGGAATGTCGCGCCGGATTTTGAAAAATTCCATTTGTTATTTTCCCTGTTGGCCCGTGGTGATCTGGCCTTCCGACGCTGGGCGCCAGACGGTTCCGATCGAAACACTTTTGAGTTTCTTCTGGCGGCCGTACCACAAATTTACCACGCCGCGCGAGAAGAACACGCCGGAGAACATACTGGTCAAAATACCCAGGCAGTGCACCACGGCGAAACCGCGCACCGGCCCCGAGCCAAAGGCCAGCAGGGCCAGGCCGGCAATCAGCGTGGTGACGTTGGAGTCGATGATGGTGGCCCAGGCGCGGTCATAACCAGCATGGATGGCCGCCTGCGGCGAGGAGCCGTTGCGCAGCTCTTCGCGCACACGCTCGTTGATCAGCACGTTGGCGTCAATCGCCATACCCAGCACCAGCGCCATGGCCGCCATGCCCGGCAGCGTCAGCGTGGCCTGCAACATGGACAGCACCGCCACCAGCAGCAAGAGATTGAAGGCCAGGGCCACGCTGGAGATCACACCAAACAGCATGTAGTACATGCACATGAAGGCGGTAACGGCCAGGAAACCCCAGGTCACACTGTTAAAGCCCTTGGCAATGTTTTCGGCACCCAAGGATGGGCCAATGGTGCGCTCTTCGATGATTTCCATCGGTGCCGCGAGTGAGCCGGCGCGCAACAGCAGGGCCGTGTCGGCGGCTTCGGTGGTGGTCATGCGGCCAGAAATTTGCACCCTTCCGCCGCCGATTTCGGAGCGGATCACCGGCGCGGTCACGACCTCGCCCTTGCCTTTTTCAAACAGCAAAATGGCCATGCGCTTGCCAATGCTCTCGCGCGTGACATCGCGGAATATGCGCGAGCCCTTGGCGTCTAGCGTCAGGTGCACGGCAGCCTCTTGGGTCTGGCTGTCAAAGCCGGGCTGGGCATCGGTCAGGTTGTCGCCGGTCAGAATGACCTGCTTCTTCACGATGACCGCTTGGCCATTGCGCTCCAGGAAACGCTCGTCGCCAAAGGGCACGGCGCCGGAGCCGCTCTCAGCCGCGCGGGCCTCGGCGCTCTCGTCCACCATGCGGATTTCCAGCGTGGCGGTACGACCCAAAATGTCCTTGGCCTTGGCCGTATCCTGCACACCGGGGAGTTGCACCACGATGCGGTCCAGACCCTGCTGCTGAATCACCGGCTCGGCCACGCCGAGTTCGTTGATCCGGTTGTGCAGGGTGGTGATGTTCTGCTTGAGCGCCTGCTCCTGGATCTTGCGTCCGGCCACCGGATTGATGCTGGCTACCAGCTTGAACTCGGTGCCATCTGCGGATTCGGTGCTGAGCAGTTCGGGGAACTGGTCCTGGATGATGGCCTTGGTCGCCTCCATGGCAGCGCTTTCCTTGAAGCGGACCTCCACCGTTTGGCCATTGCGGGTAATGCCGCTGTGGCGCACATTCTTTTCGCGCAGCGTGGTGCGTATGTCACCGGCCAGCGACTCGGCGCGCTTGGATAAAGCCGCCTGCATGTCCACCTGCAGCATGAAGTGCACACCGCCGCGCAGGTCCAGACCCAGGTACATGGGCGAGGCATGCAGGGCAGAAAGCCAGGCCGGCGAGCGGCTCAGTAAATTCAGCGCCACCACATAGGTCTGCTCGTTGGCGTCTGGGTTCAGCGCCTTCTGGATCGCGTCCTTGGCCTTGAGCTGGACATCGGTATTGGAAAAGCGCGCCTTGATAGAGGTGCCATCCAGCGCCAGCGCGTCGGGCGTCAGCCCTGCACTCTTGAGCGCGTCCTCCACCCTTGCCAGGGTGGCGTTGTCCAGCCGCATGCCGGCCTTGGCCACCGAGATCTGAACCGCCGGGGATTCACCAAACACATTGGGCAGGGCATAAAGCCCGCCCACCAACAGCGCGATCAAGAGGATCGCGTACTTCCATACCGGGTAACGGTTCATGATCGCGCCAGAGTTTGTGGATCGGAATTACTTGATAGAGCCCTTGGGCAGCACTTGCACCACGGCGTTGCGCTGGATTTGCACTTCCACGCCGTTGGCTACTTCCACGCTCAGGCTGTTCTCATTGATCTTGGTGACCTTGCCTAGCATGCCGCCCACGGTGACCACTTCGTCGCCCTTGGCGATCGCGTCGATCATGGCCTTGGCCTCTTTTTGCTTCTTCATCTGGGGGCGGATCATGACGAAATACAAGACCACAAACATCAGCACCAGCGGCAGCATGCTCATCAAGGTGGATTGCAGGTCGCTACCAGCAGCAGCAGCAGGGGCGGTTTGGGCAAAGGCAGAAGAAATGAACACAGGCAAACTCCACAAATAAGGGAAAGGGGACTCGGTCCGCCCTGCACACAGCCCAATCAGGCCGCACCAGGGGGTATTGATCAACCCGGCATTGTAAGGGGACGGCGTGGCACATCGCCCCAATGGAGCGAAGGGGAACCCCAAGCAAGCAAGGGGCTTGCTGCGGCCGGGCGCAAGGGCTGCCGCCCCACTGGGTGAAGTCCGCTGCTCAGGCCCGCTGCACCTGCGCTTGGTGGTACTTGTCCAGCAACACCGTCCATTGCTGGCGCGCAGCCACCAGATGCCTTGCCTTGACGTGGCCGAAGCCGCGTATCTGCTCAGGGACCCGGGCAAAGGCGGCAGCGGCATCGCGGTTGGCGAGCTTGAGCGTGGGCAGCATGGCCTCTATCGCTGCGCGGTACTCCACTATCAACGCACGCTCGCTGCGACGCTCTTCGCTGCGGCCAAACACATCGAAGGCGCTGCCGCGCAGGAATTTGCATCTGGCCAGCAAGCGCAGGGCGGTGCCCATCCAGGCGCCAAATCTTTGCTTTTGCAACTCACCCCTGTCATTGCGCTTGGCAAACAGCGGCGGCGCCAGGTGGTAATTGAGTTGGTAGCCGCCCTCGAACTTGTCCTGCAACCTGGCCGCAAAGTCGGTGTCACTGTGCAGACGGGCCACCTCGTATTCGTCCTTGTAGGCCATCAGCTTGAACAGGTAACGGGCCACCGCCTCGCTCAGCGGCAGGGCCTCGCCAGTGCCCAATGCAGCTTCCGCGCTGCGCACCTTTTCAACAAAACCCCGGTACTGGTCGGCATAGGCTGCGTTCTGGTAGTCCGTCAAAAAACCCACGCGGTGCTGCACCAGCGCATCGAGCGCGGCCTTGCCCGTCTTGGGGCGCGGCGTGAAGGCAATCACCTGGGACGGCTTCAACAGGCGCTGCACAGCAGCCGGATCGACGGCGGCGCGGCAACCCCAGTCAAAGGCGGTCTTGTTGTTGTCCACCGCCACCGCATTGAGCTCGATGGCGCGCATCAATGAGGCGCGCTGCAACGGAATCCAGCCCTTTTGCCAGGCATAGCCCAGCATCATCGGGTTGGTATAGATGGCGTCTCCCAGCACGTGGACTGCCAGGGCGTCGGCATCAAAGGTTCCGAGCCGATCGGCGCCAACCAGGTTGGCAATGTCGCTCAGGCACTGCTCGCCTGGATTGGCCCAGTCGGCATTGCGCACAAAGGCGGCGGTCGGTGTGCTGTTCGAATTGAGTGCCACATGGGTGCGTCCACTGCGCATGCGCACCAGGGTTTCCTTGCCCGCCACCACGATGGGGTCGCAGCCGATGATGAGGTCGGCGCTGGCCATGCCCACACGCGTGGTGCGAATGCTGTCCTGCGTGGCGCCTATGAGCACATGGCTCCAAGTGGCACCGCCCTTTTGTGCCAGGCCACCGGCGTCCTGCGTGACGATGCCCAGGCCTTCCAGATGCGCGGCCATGCCCAGCAACTGGCCTATGGTGATAACGCCGGTACCACCCACGCCGGCCACCACCATGCCCCAGACGCCGCCTGGCGTATTGGCCAGATCGGGAATCGCTGGCATGGCAGGCATTGGCGCAGACTGCCCCGGTGCGGCAGTGCCCTTGGGCTTTTTGAGCTTGCCGCCCTCCACCGTCACAAAGCTGGGGCAAAAGCCCTTCAGGCAAGACAGGTCCTTGTTGCAGCTGCTCTGGTTGATCTGGCGTTTGCGCCCAAGCTCGGTCTCCAGCGGCTCCACGCTGATGCAGTTGCTTTGCACACCACAGTCGCCACAGCCCTCGCAGACCAGCTCGTTGATCACGACGCGCCGAGCCGGATCGACCAGTGTGCCGCGCTTGCGCCGACGGCGCTTCTCGGTGGCACAGGTCTGGTCGTAAATGATGACGGTGGTGCCCAAGAGGGCGCGGAACTCGCGCTGCACCGCGTCGAGCGTGTCGCGGTGCTGAATGGCGATGCCTTCGGGCAGGCCCTTTACCTGCTCGTATTTTTCCGGCTCGTCGGTGACGATGGTGATTTTTTGCGCGCCCTCGGCACGCATGCTTTGCGCGATCTGCACCACGCTGTGGCCCTCGGGCCGCTCGCCCACCTGCTGGCCACCGGTCATGGCAACAGCGTCGTTGTACAGAATTTTGTAGGTGATGTTGACGCCCGCAGCGATGCTCTGGCGCACGGCCAACAGACCGCTGTGAAAGTAGGTGCCGTCGCCCAGATTGGCGAACATGTGTTGGTCATGGCTAAAGGGCTGCTGGCCGACCCAGGGCACGCCCTCGCCGCCCATTTGCGTGAAGCCCACGGTGTCGCGGTCCATCCAGATGGTCATGAAATGGCAGCCTATGCCGGCCATGGCGCGCGAGCCTTCGGGCACTTTCGTGGAGGTGTTGTGCGGGCAGCCCGAGCAGAACCAGGGCTGGCGCTCCGGGCCCTTGCCGCTGGTGAGTTCGATGGCATGCATGGCCTGTTCCTTGGCCTGCAGGATGGCGAGCTGCGCATCGATGCGCGCCGTGGTGTCCGCATCGAGCCCCAGCTTCTTGATGCGCCGGCAAATAGCGCGCGCAATCAGCGCCGGGTTCAGATCCGCATTGGCGCGCAGCAGCGTGTGCTCGCTCGGGCTGGGCACCGACCACTCGCCACCGGCGCCATAGCGGTCCTCGGTGTCCACCGCGTCAAACTTGCCCAGTACCGTGGGTCGCACATCGGCGCGCCAGTTGTAGAGTTCTTCTTTGAGCTGGTATTCGATGACCTGGCGCTTCTCCTCCACCACCAAAATTTCCTGCAAGCCGGTGGCAAATTCACGCGTCAACTGGGCCTCCAAAGGCCAGACCACACCGACCTTGTGCAGGCGAATGCCGATGCGTTGGCAAGTGGCATCGTCCAGCCCCAGGTCGAGCAGGGCCTGGCGTGTGTCGTTAAAAGCCTTGCCGCTGGCGATGATGCCAAAGCGGTCGTTCTGGCCTTCGATGACGTTGTAGTTGAGGCGGTTGGCGCGGATATAGGCCAGGGCCGCGTACCACTTAAAGTCAAACAGGCGCGCCTCCTGCTCCAGCGCATGGTCCGGCCAGCGGATATGCAGGCCGCCGCTCGGGATGATGAAGTCGGTAGGCGTCTGGATCTGTACGCGATTCGGGTCCACCAGCACGGTGGCGCTGGACTCCACAATTTCCTGAATCGTCTTCATCCCCGCCCAGACGCCGGAGAAGCGGCTCATGGCGAAGGCATGCAGCCCCAGGTCCAGAATCTCCTGCACATTGGACGGGAAGAACACCGGAAAGCCGCAGGCCTTGAAGATGTGGTCGCTCTGGTGGGCAGCGGTGCTGCTCTTAGAGATGTGGTCATCGCCGGCCACGGCGATCACGCCACCCCAGGGGGTGGTGCCGGCCATATTGGCGTGCTTGAACACGTCCGAGCAGCGGTCCACGCCCGGGCCCTTGCCGTACCAGATGCCGAACACACCGTCGTATTTATTCGTGCCGGGGGGTGCGAAACCAAGCTGCTGTGTGCCCCACAGCGCGGTGGCGGCCAGCTCTTCGTTGACACCGGGCTGAAAGACGATGTGCTGGGCCTTGAGGTGCTTCTCGGCCTTCACCAGAGCCTGGTCATACCCACCCAGCGGTGAGCCACGGTAGCCGCTGATGAAGCCTGCCGTGTTCTTGCCCAGTTGCGCATCGCGCACACGCTGCAGCATGGGCAGGCGCACCAGCGCTTGCACGCCGCTCATAAAGGCCGGGCCTTGGGTCAGAGCGTATTTGTCGTCGAGGGTGACGCGGTCCAAGGCTTTGCGCAGGTACTCGGGCAGCTCGGTCAGTAGGCGCGGGTCCAGTGGGGCATTCATGGGTGATGTCTCCTGTAGTGGTGCGTCGCCTTGTGGGCAACTCTCGGTGCGGCCCGGTCCGGGTAGGACGGGGTGCGGCGTGGAGGCAGTGTAGTGCAGACATTGCTTCTGTGTGCACGGGTCTTACCCTTGGAGAGCGGGTGGCATCGGCTGACCTCTACACACCTTGTGCGTGCCTGTGCATGTCGCGCCGCGAGCGGGTATGCCCGTGGCCTCATACTGCGGGTACGCACAAAACGAAGTTTCGGCGCAGCCAAATCGGCCCCGGGCACACCCGCTCACGTCGCATAGTGGCGCGGTTGCTAGTCTGCAGGAATACCGATACCAAGAGCCCTGTCTCTGCCAACGGGTGTTGTGGTTGTTCCCTTGGCCGACCCAGCCCGCAGGACACAGAGGTGGTGGGTGTCGGGGCCGACGACTTGTGCGTACCCGCAGTAGGAGGCGGCCCCGATACCCGCCGACTCTGCACCAGACCGGCAGGCGAAAGCACAGTTAAAAGCAGGTGTGAATCGCCCCGGTGACCAAACCGTCATCCTGCGCAATCACCATCCAGCGCCACTTGTCAAAGGTGGTGCAGGGATGGGAGAGGCCCAGCACCACGCGGTCTCCTACGCAGGGCACCAGACCGGCAGGGTCAAACTGTAGATAGGCGTGCTGGTCGTTGAGCGCTGTGATGCGCCAGTCCGGCGGCGTGGCGACAACATCTTCCATGCGGCGCACACCGGCGCGGGCCAGACGCTGCGGCATCGGCAGCTCGATGTCGTAAGAGATGTCGCGCCTGCCGCAGCTGAGGAAGGCCAGGCCGGGCTCGGGCACCGACTGCACCAGGGTCCAGACCTCCAGCGCCGGCAGCAAAGAACTTTGCAGGCCTTCGCGCTGCTCCAACAACTTGAGGTAGCGCCGGTAATGGCCATGGTCGTGCGTGATGTAGCAGCCCGAGCGCAACACGCCTTCCACCGGCTTGGACAGGCCTCCGGTGCGCAGCAGGGGCAGCACCAGATCGAACACCGCCGAGCCGCCGGCTGTGAGCAAAATCGAGTCGGCGGCAAACAGGCCGCGCGTGTCGCATTGGCGAACCACCGCCAGCACCCGGCGCACCAGGTCCGTGACGGCTGCCACATCGGGGGCGTTGTCACACTGGGCGGCATTGCCTTCGTAGCACTCCACACCGCACAGGCGCAGGACCGGTGAGACAGCGATGGCCTGGGCCAGCGCCATTGCTTCTTCCTGCGTGCGGCAACCGGTGCGCTTGCCCGCCACGCCGATCTCCAACAGCACATCAAACGGTGGAAAAGGCGCCTGGGTGGTGGACCATTGCTCGATCAGATGCAGTTGCGCCAGCGAATCGACCAGGAACCAGACCTGCAAGTCAGGGTAAGTTTGCAGCAAATAACGCAGCCCCGCCAGATCGACCGGGCTGAGCACTTGGTTGGCAATGATGGCGCGGCGCACCCCGGCGGCCACGCCTATGCCCAGCTGAAAAATCGTAGCAAAACTCAGGCCCCAGGCGCCAACCTGCAGCTGCATGTGAAACAGCTCGGGCGACATGGTGGTCTTGCCGTGCGGTGCCAACAGCACGCCCTTGGCGTTGGCATAGTCTTGCATCCAGGCCAGGTTGTGCGCCAGTGCGCTGCGGTTCAGCACCGCCAAGGGATAGGCCAGATCGTCGGCCAGCAGACTCCACTGTCGCGCCGCTGCGTCCTGCGCCAGCAGCGGTGGTGCAAACAGAGGGAAGCTCTTGCAGGCGGAATTAAAAACCGGATTCATGGGGCCATGCGGCAGTGGTTCCGGCAGGCCCGTGCTGCGCAGCGTCGATCGCTTAGCGTTCCAGCACCCGGCGAATGGTGGCGCCGAGTTCCTCGGCCACGAACTTGGCTACATAGGCGTCGGCACCCACGCTCCTGACGTGGCTCTCGTTGGTGATGCCGGTGAGCGAGGAGTGAATGATCACCGGGATACCGCTAAAGCGGGAATCTTGCTTGATGTTGCGCGTGAGCGTAAAGCCGTCCATCTCCGGCATTTCCAGGTCGGTCAACACCAGGGCCACCTTGTCCTTCACGCTCTTGCCCTGCTGCTTGGCCTCGGCGCTCAGCGCGTCCAGTTTTTCCCAGGCCTCCTTGCCGCTCTTGGTCATGATGAAAGGGATGCTCATGGCCTTGAGGCCCTGCTCAATCATCAGGCGGGCCACGGCCGAGTCATCCGCCGCCAGCACCACAGCACCCGGCGGAATCGAAGTGGCGGACAGAACCACACCCTCCGGTACGCTCTGGTGTTGATCGGGAAATACATCGCGCAGGATTTGCTCCACATCCAGCACCTGGGCCAGGCGGGTGTTTTCGGCGTTGCCGTCTAGGCGGGCGATGCTGGTGACCAGGCCCCCACCGGTGCCCTCGGCAGACAGCACCTGCTTCCACTCCAGGCGCACGATCTCGTTGACCTCTTCCACCGCAAAGGCCTGGGTGGTGCGGGCAAATTCGGTGACCAACAATATGCCCAGACCCTTGGTGGGATTGCAACCAGTGATCAGGGGCAGGTTGATGACCGGAATCATCTGACCGCGAATGTTGGCCACACCCATCACGCTGGGCGGCGCGTTGACCATGGCCGTGATCTCGGGCATGACCATGATCTCGCGCACCTTGAACACATTGATGCCAAAGAGTTCACGCTTGGTCGTGCCGTTGGCCTCACCCAGGCGAAACAGGAGCAGCTCAAACATGCTCTTGCCGGTCAGGTTGGTGCGCTCGTCGATCTCGCGCATTGCCGAGTTGCTGTTCATGGTGGTGCTCCTGTTCATACCGCGTAAATCTTCAGACAAATCCTTCGACGGGTCATGGTACCGTGAACTCCGCTATTTTGGCCAGATCACCCACATCTGCAGTGGCTGGCGCAGCCTGCCAGCCAGCTCCTGCGCATCGAAACCCCAGCCGGCAAAATAGTCCGCGCGCACCGCTCCGGTGATGGCGCTTCCAGTGTCCTGCGCCAGCACCAAGCGTTGCAGCTTGGTCTGTGTTCCGCTGGAGGCCAGCCAGACCGGCGTGCCATAGGGAATGCTGCCGGGGTCCACCGCAATCGAGCGCCCAGGCGTCAGGGCCACTCCCTGTGCACCCTTGGGGCCAAAGGCGGCGTCCAGATCGGTCAGCGGCTCTTCCTTGAAGAACACCACGCGCGGATTGCTCCACAGCAGCTCCTGCTGGCGCTGCGGGTTCTGCGCCAGCCAGGCCTTGATGCCGGGCCAGGTGGCGTCCTTGACCAGCCCCTGGTCCAGCAGCCAGCGGCCCACGCTGCGGTAAGGCTGCTCGTTGGTGCCCGCAAAGGCCACGCGCACCAACTGCGACGTGCCATCGGCCTGGGTCAGGCGCAGGCGCCCCGAGCCCTGGATTTGCAACACCAGTGCATCCACTGGGTCGGCCACATAGGCAATGGCGCGGCCCAGCAGAGCGGCCTGGGCCTCGGGCAGGGTTTCCATTTCGCGCCGATTGAACCAGGGCTTGCGCTGTGCCAGGTTGCGCGGCAGCTGGTAAATAGGCACCGTGAACTGCGCCGTGGGCAGGCGACTGGCATCCAACTGCGGCTCGAAGTAGCCCGTCAACATGCCCTTGGCATCGCCCTGCTGGCTTTCCACGCGCTGCGGCTGAAAATGCAGGCGCATCCACTCGCGCTGCTGCTCACCGGTGGCAATGCTCAGGCGCCGCACATCGCCACAGTAGCTGGCAAACACCGTGCCCGGGCGCTCGCAACTTTTGGTCCAGGCATTCCAGGCATCAAACAGGTTGTCTTCCTCAAAACCCGGTAACTCGCTCCAGGCCACGGTGGTCCAGCGCCCCTTGGAAGGGCTGCTGCTAAAAGTTGGTGCGACCCCCGTCTGGCGGGCCGGAGCGCTCACCGGCGGGACTGAAGGATAAAGAACCGGTGCACTGCCGCAGGCAGCCAGCATTCCTACAATCAGGACCAAACACCACCACCGCAAAGATTGCACCATGACACTGCTGTTGCTAGAGGCCCTAGGGGCCGGATTGTTATTTATTGGAATCATTTGGTGGACCATGTTTTGCGGACGCCCGGATGGCGATCCGCCATCTGCAACGCAGGACAAAGAAGACAAGCGCTCATAAGACCCGGTGCTGCAGGGCCGGCAACTGGCTGCGCCAACGCTGCAAGGCAAGCGCATCGAGGTCGGCAATCACCACGCCAGGCTCCTGCGCCTGCTCGGCCAGCACCTGGCCCCAGGGATTGATCAGCATGGACTGGCCCCAGGTCTGGCGACCACCTGCATGCACGCCACCCTGGGCGGCGGCGGCCACATAGGCCAGGTTCTCAATCGCACGGGCCCGCAGCAAGATTTCCCAATGCGCCTTGCCCGTGGTGTGGGTAAAGGCCGCGGGCACCAGCAGCAGGTCCACCCCAAGGGATGCATAGCTGCGGTAGAGCTCGGCAAAGCGCAGGTCGTAGCAGATGCTCATGCCGATCTGCCAACTGTGGCCGTCCTTGGAGGGCAGGGTAAAGCGGGTCGGTGTGTGGCCACGGTCGAGCACACGCGACTCGTCATAGGCCTCGCGTCCGTTGTCAAAGCGAAACAGGTGGATCTTGTCGTAGCGTGCCACGCACTGGCCTTGGCGGTCGAAGGCCAGCGAGCTGTTGAACACCCGGCCCGCGCCAGCACCGCTCAAAGGCAGCGTACCTCCCACAAGCCACAGGCCCAGCTCTTGCGCCGTCTGGGCCAAAAACTGTTGGATGGGGCCACTGCCAAAGGGCTCCTGAATCGCCAACTTGTCGGCGTCTTGCTGGCCGATCAGGCAAAAGTATTCCGGCAGCACAGCCAGTTCGGCACCCTGGTCTGCGGCCTGCTGCAATAGCCTGCGGGCCTGCTGCAAGTTGTCTTGCAGCACCGCGGTGGAGACCATCTGAATGGCGGCGACTTTCATGGTTTGCTTTCCTTCGTAGCTGGGTTGGCGCTGGGCTGGTGCTCGACCTTGGTAACGCGCGGGTCTAGCCAAGTACCGTCCACCAGGAACTCCTGGGTGTTGGCCTCCATCAGGGGCTTGCGCAGAATCACGTTGGCCAAAAAAGTGGTCAGCCCCACCAGCGGGTTAATGGCCGAGTAGATCAGGGAAGCGCTCGCCACGTTGATCTCGGGAATCACCACCACCTTGAGCGACTGGGTTTCTCGGGCGATATCGGCCTGACCCTCCATCAGCACGGCGGCGTTCACGCCCTTCATCTGCAGGTTGTTGGTGCGGGCCATGCCTTGCTCTATGGCCACATCGCCGCGCACAAAGTCAAAGGCAAAACCGTCGCTGAACACATCGCGAAAATCCAGTGCCAAGCGCCGGGGCAGCGACTGCAGGCTCAGCACCCCGAGCAGCTTGGCAATGCCGGGGTCGGCCTTGAGGAACTGGCCGGACTCGATGTTGACATTGAAGCCCCCGCCCATGCTGGCGTAGTCGGGCGAAAACGGTGAACCCAACCAAGACACCTGGCCTTCGATCCTGCCCTTGCCCTTGGCAATCACGCCGGGCATTCCCATGCGCTGGAGCAGGTCGCCGGAGTCGGCCAGCTCCAGCTTGAAGTTCAGCGCCGTGCGCCTACGCTCGCGCGGTGTCATGGGCAAAGCGGCCTGGGCATTGAGGTTCGCCCAGTTGCCACTGGCTGTCAGCGTGGCCTCGGGCGTGCTGATGTTGAAGCGGTTCAAACGCCACTCGCGCACCGCGTCGCGCCCACCCAATCCCAGGTTCACCGCCTGGATGTCAACCCGGCCCAACTTTTTGCCGCGCAACTCCATGTCTCCCACCAAAATATCCAGCGCCGGAATGCTGGCGGGTTGCTGCTCCAGCAGGTTTTCGACATCTGCCGCAGCCGACGGGCCGATCACCAAATGGGCCAGTCGGGCGTAGACGCGCCCGGGCAAGGCCTCGCTGCTCTGGCGGTATTCCACATAGCCATTGAGCTCGCTCGCATCGACATTGCCGCGCCACACCAGGCCCTCGCGTGCGCCGCCCAGCAGCAGGTGGTTGAACTTGCGACCCTGCAACAGCAGTTCGTCGGCGCGCAGGGCGATGCGGCTGGGCAAATAGCCCGCGACACCGGCCGCCGCATTGCCAACCCCGCCATTGCCGTTGCTGCCGCTTGCCGTCAGCCCCATGCGCGAGGCCACATCCAGCCAGGCGTCGCCATCGAGCGGACCGACCCGGATGTTGGCGGCCACGCCCTCTGCCGGCAGCGGCGCCGACTCGTCCGCGCCCAGGCCCACGGCAATGGCGCCGCGCAGCACCTGGGGCTCCGTGCCGGAGATATCGCGCACATAGACCACGCTGGCCAACTTGCCCAGATCGAGCTGCAACTGGTCCTGCAGGCGCGCACCCGGCTGCAGCGAGGCGCGCACCAGGCTGCTCTCCAGGCGCAGCGGCAACACCGCATCGGCCGTCTTGGCAAAGGGGGCAGGAAGGTTCAGTGCCAGCCCAGCCAGGCTGCTGTTGACCAGCAGTTCCACCACCTCGGAACGCAGCCCCAGCGTGGCACTGTAGGCGGCACTGCCGCTGCTGAATTGCCCCAGCCGCGCCACCGGCCCCAATTCGCTGGCCTGGCGCAATCCCTCGGCGGTGGCCACGCCCTGCATGCGCAGGCCGCCGGGCGTGCTGCGCGCCAGTGCCGAGTTGCCAAAGTTCATGGCCCCCTCGATGCGCACATCACCACCGAGGGCACGGGCCGAGGCACCGTTGAGCGAGAAGCCACTCTCGGTAAACGTCAGCACCCCCTTGGCGCGGCTCAGTCGCGGCACCGCCGGCGCAAACTGAAAGTCGTTGCCGGCAAAGGCGATGCTGCCCAGCACCGTGGTCTTTTCCAAATGGGCCACCGGAATCGCCAGCTTGAGCCGGATCTCCGCATTGCCCGAGGCCGTGCTGTGCGCCAGCGCATTGCCGATCCAGCCACCTACCGGCGAGCCATTCACAAAGGCCAGTCCCTCGGCCAGCGGGCCACGGGTCTCTGCCGTCACTGCCACCAGCGGTGCGTCATACAGCTTGCTGATGGCCACTTGGGTGTTGCTAAATTGCAGGGCGCTGCCGCTAGCCACCAGACCGCGGGCTGCCTTGAACTGCAAGTTGTCCTGATCGATCAGCAGCTCGCCCGCCACCTGCGTGAGCAGCGGCCAGGGCAGGCTGTCCTTGGGTGTGACCAGGGACGGTGCATAGGCATAGCTGGCGTTGCTGACCTCACCGGCAATGCGGAACTCGCCCTGCTTGGCAGAGGCAAAGGGGAAGCGCTCCAGATCGCCCTTGACCTTGTAGCTCACCTTGCGGCCCTCGCCGGCCACCAGCGCCTGCCCCAGGTAGTCGCGCGCTTGGCTGTCCATCACCAGCGGCAGGTAGCGCGGTACGGCCGCCACATTGGCCCGGCTCAGGCTGCCGCTCAGGTCCAGCAGGCCGGGAAAACGCGACTCGGACGAGCCGCCCTTTGGCACCGCAGCGGTCTGCCATTTGATTTGCGCCTCACCCTGACCATCGGTGTTGGCAAAGCGCAGCCGCCCGGTTTCCACGCTGATGGCGCCGCCGCCGCCTAGCTTCCACTGCACATCGCCGCTCAGGCTGTCAAAGGCCACCTCGGGTTGCGCAAATACGCCGGGGAAGGTGACGCTGCCGTTTTGCAGAGCCAGGGTGGCGCGTCCGCCGGCCTGGCTCAGGTCAAAGTCCACCGTTCCACCCCGCAGGCCGGGAATGCCGTAGTGACCCTGGGGCTGCGCGGCCAGCGCCAGTTGCGTCACATGGCCCTGGGCGGCGAAGCCGATAGGAGAAGCTGCGTCCCCCTGCCAACTCAGGTTCAGTTTCTCGACCATGCCCCGAGCTTCGAGTTTCTGCAGCGCGCCGTGCGCGGCCGCATCCAGTGGCAGCCGTTCGGCAATTTCACTGACGGCAGCAAGGTCCAACCGGTCGGCCACCAGCGTGCCCCGGGACGGCTTGCCAGGCTGCGCGTCCATCAGGCTCAAGCGCACATTGCCACCTGGCCAGTGCAGGCCGTCACGGGTATCGAAGCTCAGGGCTGCGCTGGAATATTCATAGCCGCCAGTGAGCCTGCGCACCCCGAGGCGGCCGGTAACGCGCGCCAGATCCAGCGGCTCCAGCGTGGGCGAGAGGCTCACCGTGACCATCTGCAGCGCCAGATCGGCGGTGGCACCCTGCACCTTGGCATGGTCCACATCGACCCAGGCGCGCAGCGAGCCCGCGCCCTGGCGCAGGTCAAAACCCAGACCGACATAGTTGTGCAGCTGCGCCAGGTCAATCTGGGTCGCCTGGCCGTATAACTGGCCGCTCCAGTTGCGCCAGTCACCCGCGCGGGTGGAAAAAAGCGGCTGCTGCAATTGGCCCATCAAGGACAGGCGCGTGCCCCAGCCCGGTGGCGGGTCGGCGTCCAGGCGCAGGCTGTGCTGGCGGTGCCGGTTGCGAATCAGCACATCCACATCGGCCAGATCCAGAGGTGCCAAGCCGCGCAGCTCGTCGATCCAGCGCACGCGGCCATTACGCACCACCAGCTCGGTCTGGGCAAACACCCAATCGGCCGCACCACCGCCGTCGCTGCTGGCCTCGGGCAGCAAAAAACCAGCCACCCAGACGCGGCCATCGGCGCTGCGACGCACCTCCAGCTCGGGCGCAGCAATGTAGAGCTGCTCAAAGCCCAGACCCAGGGCCGAGCGCACCGACAGTGCGGCCAGCACCGAGGGCAGGCGCAAGGCCTCTCGGCCATTGGCATCGAGCAAGCGCACATCGCGCAACTCAATCGAGGGAATCAGCCCGTTGGAGGTGGCCAGAATATCGCCCACCCGCACGGCAATGCCCATACGCTGACTGGCTTCTTGCTCTAGCCACGGACGGAACTCGCCGATTCGCGGCACAATCACAAAATGCAAGCCGCCCCAGGCCAAGCACAAGGTGACCCAGGCCGTCGCAAGTATCCACAGGGTCCAACGGGCCAGTGCCGCGAGGGTCCTGAGCCGGAGCGTGGGGATGGCCTTCATAGGTGCCATTGATCAGTCTTCACCATGTCAGGAATTATGACCCGCATCCCAGACGCACTCAGCGCTTTCAACGGGTCCACTTACCCGCGCTTTGCTCAGCGCGTACGCCGCCGTTATGCCGTACAAATGCACCTGCTGCAAGCCGGCGTTCCCGGGCGCGACGCGATGCAGGCGCTGTTCGACGGCCTGCGCAGCGACGGGCTGGATCTTCCCGGCGCGCTGCGCGCCACCCGCCAGTTGGTGCTGGAGCGGCTGCTGGCGCTGGACTGCGACCAGGGGCTGGCCCTGGAGCGGGTCACGGCCAGCATGACCGAGCTGGCCGAGTGGGCCTTGGAGCTGGCCTATGCCAGCAGCCAGCAGGCGCTGCAGGAGACCCATGGCCTGCCGCTGGGCCCGGGCGGTGAGCAGGCCCAGCTGTGCATCATCGGCATGGGCAAGCTCGGTGCGCGCGAACTCAATGTCTCTAGCGACATCGACCTGATTTACATCTACGACCTCGACGGCGAAACCAGCGGCAGCGCAGAAGGCAGGGGCAAAATTTCCAACCAGGAATTTTTTGCCAAACAGGTGCGCGCCATCTACGCGCTGATTGGCGACAGCACCGAGCACGGCTTTGTGTTCCGCGTGGACCTGGCGCTGCGCCCCAATGGCAACTCGGGTCCGGCCGCCGTATCGCTTGCCGCACTGGACGAGTATTTTCAGGTGCAGGGGCGCGAGTGGGAACGCTTTGCCTGGCTCAAAAGCCGGGTGATTGCGCCGCGCAGTGCCATCAAGAGCGGCTGCGCCCAGAGCCTGCGCGCCGTGGTGCTGCCCTTTGTGTTCAGGCGCTACCTCGACTACAACGTGTTCGACGCCCTGCGCATCCTGCACCGCCAGATCCGCGAGCATGCCGCCAAGCGCAGTGCCGGCCGGCCCGAACGCGGCAACGACGTCAAGCTCTCGCGCGGGGGCATACGCGAAATCGAATTCACGGTGCAGCTGCTGCAGGTGGTGCGCGGTGGCCAGTTTCCGGAGCTGCGCACCCGCCCCACGCTGAACGCGTTGCAGCGCGTGACCAAGGCCGGGCTGATGACGCCGGACGCTGCGCAAAAGCTGGCCCTGGCCTACGGCTTTTTGCGCCAGGTGGAGCACCGCATCCAGTACCTAGACGACCAGCAAACCCATGTGCTGCCGACGGTGGACGCCGACCTGCTGTGGATTGCGCAAGCCATGGGCTTTGCCAACACGCACAGCTTTTTGGCCCAGCTCGACACCCACCGCGAAGGCGTGGCCCAGGAATTTGACGCCCTGCTGGGCGGCGCCCAACCCGAGTGCAAGGGCTGCAAGGGCAAGGCACCAGCGCCCGACGCCAGCGACTTTGAGGTGCTGCTGGCCCAGACCCAGGGCAAGTTTCGAGAACGATTGGCCATCTGGCAAAGCCACCCGCGCATCCTGGCGCTGCGCGAGGAGTCGCGCGTGCGTCTGGGCAAACTGGTCCTGCGCACCGCCCAGTGGGTCAGCGAGGGCCGGGTCACAGAGGACGCGGCCGTGCGCCTGTCCGACTGGATAGAGCCGCTGTTGCGCCGCGAAAGCTACCTGGCCCTGCTGCTGGAGCGCCCCAATGTGCATGAGCGCTTGCTGCGCCTGCTGGGTGCGGCCAAATGGCCAGCCCGCTACCTGCTGCTGCACCCTGGCGTGATTGACGAACTGGCCAGCAACGCCATGCTGCAGGAGCGCTTTGACGCCACCGAATTCGAGGCCGAAATGGAGCACCGCCGCGCTGCCCTGGCCGCTGGCGGCGAGGACGACGACGAGGCGCTCCTCGACCTGCTGCGCCGCGCCCACCATGCCGAGGTGTTTCGTACCCTGGCACGTGACGTAGAAGGTTGCATCACGGTGGAACAGGTGGCCGATGACCTGAGCGCCCTGGCCGAAAGCATGCTGCGCACCACCACCCGCTGGTGCTGGGAGCGGCTCAAAAACCGGCATCGCCCGGACCACCGCTTCGGCATCATTGCCTACGGCAAACTGGGCGGCAAGGAGCTGGGCTACGGCAGCGACCTGGACATCGTGTTTGTTTTTGACGACGAAGACGAGAGCGCCTTCGAGGTCTATGGCGCGCTGATCCGCAAGCTGATCAACTGGCTCACCGTGAAGACCGGCGAGGGCGACATCTACGAGATCGACACCGCCCTGCGCCCCAATGGCAACTCCGGCCTTTTGATCACCAGCTTTGCGGCTTATGCCAACTACCAGCAACAGCGCGGCAGCAATGCCGCCTGGACTTGGGAGCACCAAGCCATGACGCGCGCCCGCTGTGTGCTCGGCGACGCGTCCTTGCAGCAGCGCTTCGAGGCGGTGCGCGAGGCCGTCATCACCAACCCGCGCGACACCGCGGCCCTGCGCACCGAGATCATGGAGATGCGCGCCAAGCTGAGCAAGGGCAGGCCCGTCAAGGGCGAGCGTTTCGATGTGAAGCACAGCCCCGGCGGCATGGTGGACATCGAGTTTGCGGTGCAGTTTCTGGTGCTCTCAAAAAGCCAGGAACACCCTGAGTTGCGCGCCAATGTGGGCAATATCGCCCTGCTGCAGCGCGCCCAGGTGTGCGGCCTTTTGCCGGGTCACACCGGTGACAACGCCGCCCTGGCTTATCGCACGCTGCGCCAAATTCAGCACCGCGCCCGACTCAATGAGGAGCCGACGCAGTTGGATGTGGAACAGGTGCAGTTTGAGCGCGCTGCGGGGCTGGCTTTGTGGGCGGCGGTGTTTGGGTGAGGCCAATCGAACGCAACCATTGACAACAATGAGCGGCATGGCCCTCAAATTACTGGCTGTAATCCAGAAGCACGGTCTGAGTGTGCTGGCTTGAGTCTTGTCTGGCAGCGGTGCAGCGGGAGCGGCCCTTGAGCCACAGAGTGGTCAGCTTCACATTGGCAAACTTAACGACCGCTGCTGAGAAAAGGGCACGTTTTGGCGAACGACAGCTTTCTCGGGACCAAACCTAATTCTCTCGAATTTTTGCCAAAAACACGAATGGCCGGTTACAGCCCTTTGCTGGCATTACTGCCGCAGGCAAGGGCAGGTGCCATCTACCGAAAATCCGGCTACCCTAAAAACAAATGCTCAGGTGCCCCTGATCCGGTTCACTAACTGCGTGGTCGAGTAACCCGCCACAAACGGCAGGGCCAGGGCATAGCCGCCCCAGCTTTCGACCAGGGCGGTCTCAGGCAGCTTGGACATGTCGTAGTCGCCACCCTTGACCAGGATGTCGGGCCGGATCTGGGCAATCAGCGCTTGCGGCGTGTCCTCGTCAAACCAGGTCACCAGACTGACAGATTCCTGCGATGCCATGACGATGGCGCGGTCGGCGTCCTTGTTCAGGGGGCGGTCATCGCCCTTGCCCAGGCGCTTGACCGAGGCATCGGTGTTGAGCGCCACGATCAGGCTGCCGCCCAGGGCTCTTGCCTGGGCCAGATAGACCACATGGCCGCGGTGCAGCACATCGAACACGCCGTTGGTAAACACCCAGGGTTTGGGCAGCGCGCGCAGGGCCTCGGTGAGCTGCTCGCGTGGCAGGATTTTTTGTAAAAAGACGGGGGGGGTGGCTTGGGCTTGCATGCCTTGGATGCTAGCAGGGCGAATTGAACGGGCATTACGTTCCATTTTTCAAGCCGAGATCGCATCACCTGGAGGCATAATATTTTTGCCTATGAACCTCATACCGATCGAAATCGACTCCATACGCATTGGATATCCCATGCCTTGTGACCTGGTCGATGGCAATGGCGTGTTGCTGGCAAAAAAGTCGCTGATCATCCGTTCCAAAGAAGACCTGATCCTCTTTTACAACCGCACTGGCGGACTGTTTGTGGATGGGCATGACGCGGAGGTCATGCGCAAGGCCTACGTAGACCAGTTGCAAACCATGATGCGCAAAGAAAAGTCCATCGGTGAAATTGCAGAGTCCAAGCTGCTGGTGGACCGTACCGTCCAACGCAGAGTCGATGCGCCGGGGCGCGTGAACTGGCACGACATGCAACAGCAGGCCCACTATGCACTGCGTGAGCCGCAGCATGCGTTCTTCCTGGAGCGTCTGGACGCCATTCACCGAAGCCTGATGCAGGAATCGCAGCGCAACCCCGATGGCGCGCTGTTTGCATTGATCCAGCTTTCGGCCACCGAGACCGCGATGTACAGCGCAACCCATGCCATGCTGGTCAGCATGATGTGCGGCCTGGCCGCGCGCGAGGTGCTGGACTGGCCGGAGTCGGTGGAAATGCTGCTGCGCAAGGCAGCGCTGACCATGAATCTGTCCATGGCCGAGTTACAGGACCGCTTGGCCGTGCAAAGGCGCCCGCCTGATCCTGTGCAAAGGACCCATATCGATGAACATGCCCGCCTGTCGAGCGAACTGCTGCAGGCCGTGGGAGTGAACGACCCCCTCTGGCTGGACGCGGTGGCTGCGCACCATGCCGTCGAACCCGGCCGGCTGCGCAGCAAGGAACCGGCACAGCGCCTGGCCCGTCTGATCCAGCGTGCCGACATGTTTGCTGCACGTCTGTCGCCGCGCCTGACACGGCCGGCCGTCTCGCCGGCGTTGGCCATGCAGGCCTGCTACTTTGACGAAGACAAAAACGTCGATGAGGCCGGCGCCGCCATGATCAAGGCAGTGGGCATTTACCAGCCCGGCTCCTACGTCAAACTGGCCTCGGACGAGGTGGCCGTGGTGGTGCGGCGCAGCGCCAACACCAGTACGCCACGCGTGGCGGTGGTGCTCAACCGAAGCGGCATGCCGACCATGGAGCATGCCCTGCGCGACACCGCCAACAAGGACTTCCGCGTGGTAGCCAGCGTGCCGCACGCCGAGGTCAAGGTAAACATCCAACTCGATCGCCTGCTACCCCTGACCCAGCCCACGCCCGCCGACCGCAGCTGGTAGGCGCCCAGTCCGGCCGCTCACTCGACCCCAGTCTCGTTCCAAGCATGCCGGCGCCAGGCTCCTGCAGGGGAGACAGCACGCCTGGCGGGCACCTAATCCCCAGCGCTTTGCAGGGTCTCTATACCGCTCAACTTGAAAAAATACCGTTCGGTCACAAAATAACTTAAACGTTTAAATCCTATGAAAATTGCAATTATTGGTTCCGGTATCGCCGGCTTGGCAGTGGCCCACCAGCTGCGCGGGCAAGCCGACTTGACCCTGTTTGAGGCCGGTGGCTACTTCGGCGGTCACACCCATACCGTAGAAGTGACCCTGCCCGGCCCTACGGGGCCGGTCACGCATGGCGTGGACACTGGCTTTCTGGTCTTCAACGAACGCACCTACCCCAAGCTGATTGCGCTGTTTGCCGAGCTGGGCATTGCCACAGCCAAGTCCGACATGTCGTTCTCGGTACAGGTGCCAAAGGCCGGTGGCCAGGCACTGGAGTGGAGCGGCTCTTCGCTCAACACCGTGTTTGCCCAGCGCAGCAACCTGCTCAACCCGCGTTTTCTGGGCATGCTGCGCGAGGTTCTGCGCTTCAATGCCCTGGCCACCCGCCTGGCCGAAAGTGGCGACTACACCGAGCTGCTGCAGCCCCTCAGCGGCTTTCTGGCGCAGCACGGCTTTTCCGAAGTGTTCCGCGACTGGTACTTCTTGCCCATGCTGGGTTGCATCTGGAGTTGCCCAACCGACCAGATGTTGCAGTTCCCGGTGGCCACCATGATCCGCTTCTGTCACAACCACGGGCTGATCCAGGTGAGCAACCGCCCGCAGTGGTGGACCGTGGCCGGTGGTGCGCGCAACTACGTAGAGAAAATCGTGGCTGGCATTTCCGACAAGCGCCTGAACACGCCGGTGACCAGCATCCGGCGCGACGCCCATGGCGTGTGGGTCGGCTCGGGTGGGCGCCAGGAACACTTTGACCAGGTCGTGCTGGCCTGCCACTCGGACCAGGCGTTGCGTCTGCTGTCCGACGCCAGCCCCGCCGAACAGGCCACGCTGGGCGCCATTCGCTACCAACCCAACCGCGCCGTGCTGCACACCGATACCAGCGTGTTGCCGCGCGCCCGGCGTGCCTGGGCCGCTTGGAACTACCAACGCGCGCCGCAAGCAGAGCAGTCGCGGGTCTGCCTGCACTACCTGCTCAACCTGCTGCAGCCCCTGCCCTTCACGCAAAGCGTGGTGGTGTCACTCAACCCGCTGCAGGAGATTGCACCCCAGCATGTGCTGGGCAGCTATGACTATGCGCACCCGGTGTTTGACCTGGCAGCTATTGCAGCGCAAAAGCAGGTGCCTGCCCTGCAGGGCCAGCGTTACACCTATTTCTGTGGCGCCTGGACCGGCTTTGGCTTTCACGAGGACGGCCTGGCCTCGGGGCTGGAGGTGGCAAGGCGCATACGCTATGACGCGTCCCAAGCGCAGCGGCTGGCCGCATGAGCGCAGCGCAAGCCGTGGCCCTGATCGGCTTTGGCCAGGTGCGCCACCGCCGCCTCAAGCCGGTGGGCAACCGCTTTACCTACGGCACTTACTTCCTGATGCTGCCCCTGCGCAGCCTGCAACAAAACGGGCCCGGCGCCCTGGCGCGCAACCGGCGCGCAATGCTGAGCTTTTATGACAGTGACCATGGCGACGGTCGCGGTCCGGAACAGGGCGGCGCCCTGGCCTGGCTGGACCAGTTGCTGCAGGAGCAGGGCATTTTGGACGCCACTGGCGAGGTCTGGCTGCATACCTATCCGCGCGTGCTGGGCTTCAGCTTCAAGCCGGTCAGCTTTTGGTACTGCCATGCGGCCGACGCCAGCCTGCGCGCTGTGGTGGCCGAGGTCAACAACACCTTTGGTCAGCGCCACTGCTACCTGCTGGACCGCCCCGCCTATGGCCAGGAGCTACGCGCCGACAAGGTGTTCCATGTGTCGCCGTTTTGTGCCGTAGAGGGCAGCTACCGCTTTCGCCTGATGTTCACACCCGCGCAGGACCGCACCGTGGCCCGCATCGACTACGACGACGCCCAAGGCCCGCTCTTGGAGACCAGCGTCAGTGGCCGCCTGGAGCCGCTCACCCAGGCCAGCACCCGCCATGCCCTTTGGCATTACCCAGCCATGACCTGGAACGTGCTGGCGCGCATCCATTGGCAGGCCTTGAAGCTGTTTTTCAAACGTGCGCCGTTTTTCGGCAAGCCAGCGCTGCCCGCCTCTTTTGTGACCCGCTAACGCATTGCCCCTATGAACACCAACACCCTCACGAATACCGCAGGTTTTGTCCTGCCGCGCGGTACACCGGCGCCAGCGCGCACCGTCTTCAAACTGCTGCAGCGCCTGCGCCATGGCAGCCTGACGATCCAGTTGCCAGACGGTAGCATGCAGCGCTTTGGCGGTGAGGCATTGCCGCACGCAACGCTTGCGCTGCACAACTGGAAGGGCTGCGCCGCAGCGCTCAAGTCGGGCGACATCGGCTTTGCCGAAAGCTACATCGCCGGCGACTGGAGCACGCCCAACCTGACCGAGCTGCTGCGCGTGTTGGTGAAGAACCGCGCCGAGGTGGATGCGGTGATTTACGGCAGCTGGGCCGGGCGCCTGTTCTACCGCATCAAGCATTTGCTCCACCGCAACACACGCGCCAACAGCCAGAAAAACATCCACGCCCATTACGACCTGGGCAATGGCTTTTATGGCCTGTGGCTGGACGAGACCATGAACTATTCCAGCGCCCTGTTCAACGGCGACAAGGCACAGCCCATGGCGCAAGCGCAGGAGGCCAAGGTGCGCCGCGCCCTGCTTGAGGCGGCCGTGAAGCCGGGCGACCGGGTGCTGGAAATCGGCTGCGGCTGGGGCGCACTGGCCGAGATGGCCACCACGGAAATGGGTGCCAGCATCACCGGCGTGACGCTGTCCACCGAGCAACTTGCCTATGCACAAGCGCGCATGCAGCGCCTGGGCGTGGCGCACATGGCGGAGTTGCGGCTGCAGGATTACCGCGACATTGGTGATGCGCCCTTTGATGCCATCTGCTCGATTGAGATGGTGGAGGCGGTGGGCCGAGAATACTGGCCGACCTACTTTGCAGCGGTGGCCAAGCTGCTCAAGCCGGGTGGACGGGCCTGCGTGCAAAGCATCGTCATCGACGACGCGCTCTACGAGCGCTACATAGGCTCCACCGACTTTATCCAGCAGTACATCTTCCCCGGTGGCTGCCTGCCCTGCCCGCGTGTGTTCCGTGAACAAGCAAAGGCCGCAGGTCTGGAGGTGGTGAACAGCCTGGCCTTTGGTGGCGATTACGCCGAGACCCTGCGCCGCTGGCGCGACCGCTTTTTGGCCCAGCGCAATGCCGTGCTGGCGAACGGTTTTGATGAACGCTTTATGCGCATCTGGGAGTTCTACCTGGCCTATTGCGAAGCCGCCTTCGACGAAGGCAATACCGATGTCGTGCAGTACACGCTGCGCAAGCCTTTGCTCTGAGCGCCATGCCACAAAGCCCGCACACCGAACGCCTGGGCTCCACCCGCCGCCAAGCCCTGCATTGGGGTGCAGGATGGGCGCTGGCCGGACTGGCCTTGGCACTGCCAGCCCATGGCGCGGCAGTGCAGGGGTCCACAGCACTACCGGCCGAACTGCAAGAAGCGCTGCCAATGGCACAGGCGCTGGGCACGGCCAAGATGCGCTTTTTGGGCCTGGAGATTTACCAGGCCAGGCTGTGGGTGGGCAGCGGCTTTAACGCCAGCGTCTGGGCGCAATCACCCTTTGCGCTGGAGCTGACCTATGCACGCACCTTGAGCGGCCGGCTGATTGCCGAGCGCTCGCTCAAAGAGATGCGGCGCCAGGCCAACCTGGATGCGCAGCAGGAGGCTTCCTGGCTGGCGGACATGCTGTTGTCCTTCCCCGATGTGCGGAGCGGCGACCGCATCACCGGTCTGTACACACCGGCGCAGGGCGGGCGCTTCTGGCTCAACGGGCAGGCGCGCCTGGGTCTGCGCGACGCCGAATGCAGCCGTCTGTTTTTCGGCATCTGGCTCTCAGACGCCAGCAGCGAGCCGCAACTGCGTGCCAGCCTGTTGGGACGCGACTCCTGATGGCCACCTTTGGTTGGAGCGAGGGCTGGCGCTACGGCCTGATGGGGCTGCCCCTGGCCTTTGTGGCGCTGCCCCTGTATGTGATGCTGCCCAACTACTACGCCCTGCACTTTGGTGTGCCGCTGGCCAGCCTGGGTGCGCTGCTGCTGGGTGCGCGCCTGCTGGACGCGCTGGTAGACCCCTTGCTGGGGCGCTGGAGCGACCACCTATTTGCACGGGCGCCGCAGCAACTGCTGGGCTGGGCGGCATTGGCGGCCCTGCTGCTGGCGCTTGGATTCGCGCTCTTGTTTTTCCCGCCACCACTCGCCCTGCCGTGGCTGCTGGCCTGGGCCTCTGGCTGCCTGCTGCTGACCTATGCGTCGTTTAGCGCGCTGTCCATACTGCACCAGAGCTGGGGTGCGCGCCTGGGCGGCGATGCCCTGCAGCGCGCCCGGATCGTGGGCTGGCGTGAAGGCCTGGGCCTGTTGGGCGTGGTGCTGGCATCGCTGGCGCCCTATGCCCTGGGGCTGGCCGGCACCGCAATGCTGTTTGTGTTGGCGCTGGCGGCCGGTTGGTGGGCCTTAAGCCTGGCACCCAAGCCAGCGGCGTGCACCTTTGTCCCGCCGGGCGACACCACCGCACAGCAGCTTCATAACTTCAAGCGCCCGGCCTCGATCTGGCTGCCGTTTACCCGGCCAGCCTTTCGCGCCCTGCTGGCGGTGTTCATGGTCAACGGCATTGCCAGCGCCCTGCCCGCCACCTTGATTCTGTTTTTTGTGCAGGACCGGCTGCAGGCACCGGCCTCCATGCAGGCGGCATTTTTGGGCGCCTATTTTTTGAGCGCGGCGTTGTCGATACCGCTGTGGCTGCGCCTGGTGCGGCGCATCGGACTGGAACGCAGCTGGGGCCTTGGCATGTTGCTGGCCGTGGCGGTGTTCGTGTTTGCCGCCCAGTTGGGCGCCGGTGACGCCAGCGCCTTCTTGCTGGTCTGCGCCCTCTCCGGCGTGGCCCTGGGCACCGACCTGGCGTTGCCCGCCGCAATGCTGGCCGGTTGCATTGCCGCCAATGGCGATGGGGGACACGCCGAGGGCGCCTACTTTGGCTGGTGGAACTTTGCCACCAAGCTCAACCTGGCGCTGGCCGCCGGCCTGGCACTGCCCACGTTGGCCTGGCTGGGCTATGCACCGGGCGCGCAGGACGCCAACGCGCTGCAAACCCTCACCTTCGCCTACTGCCTGCTGCCCTGCGCCCTCAAGCTGCTGGCAGCAACGCTGCTCCATACCCTCCTCCTCCGAAAGACCCCATGCAAGTCCGCCACCTGATTGCCAGCATCGCCTGCGCCTCTGCCTTCCTGCTGGGCGGCTGCGCCTCGCAGAAAATCGAGGACTACGCCCACCAGACGCCGACACTGGATTTGCAGCAGTATTTCAACGGAACGCTAGACGCCTATGGCGTGTTCACCGACCGCTCGGGTGCGGTGGTCAAGCGCTTCAGCGTCGTCATGGTCTGCCAGTGGCGGGGCGACGAGGGCACGCTCGACGAGTCGTTCACCTACTCCGATGGCAGCAAGGGAAAGCGCGTCTGGCACCTGACGAAACTGGCTGACGGCCGCTATACAGGCAGCGCCGGGGACGTGCTGGGAACGGCCCTGGGCCAGACCCGCGGCAACGCCTTCCACTGGAACTACAGCCTGAACCTGCCGGTGGACGGCACCAGTTATGAGGTGCAGTTTGACGACTGGATGTACCTGATGAACGACCGGGTGATGCTCAACAAGGCCAGCATGCGCAAGTTCGGCGTCGAGTTGGGCGAGGTCACGCTGTCTTTTTACAAGCGCTAATGGGCTGGCTCTCTTCTTTGAATCCGCGCCAAACCGACTGGCGTGGCAAGCGCATCTGGATCATTGGCGCCAGCAGCGGCATTGGCCGGGCCACGGCCAGCGCCCTGCATGCGGCGGGTGCGCAGGTGATTGTGTCGGCGCGCCAGCAAGACGCGCTGCAGGAATTTGCCGCGCAACATGCGGGTGCCCAGGCGCTGGTACTGGATGCGTCCGACCGCCTGGCGGTGCAGGCGGCGGCGCAGCAGGTGCTGGCACTGGGCCGGTTGGACTGCGTGCTGTATTGCGCCGGCTACTACCAGGCCATGCGCGGCTTTGCGCTGGACCTGGAGCTGGGCCTACGCCATATGCAGGTGAACTACTTTGGCGCCCTCTACCTGCTCGACGCCTTGTTGCAACCCCTGCTGAAACAGGGCGGTGCGCACATCAGCCTGGTGGGCAGTGTGGCGGGCTACCGCGGCCTGCCCAACAGCCTGGCCTACGGACCAAGCAAGGCCGCACTGATCCATCTGGCAGAGACCTTGTATCTGGATTTGCACGACAGGGGCATGGGCGTGTCCATCATCAACCCCGGCTTTGTGCAGACGCCGCTCACCGCCGGCAACGACTTTGCCATGCCGGCCCTGTTGACACCCCAGCAGGCGGCGCAGGCCATCCTCAAGGGCTGGGCCAGCGGCGCCTTTGAAATCCACTTTCCCAAGCGTTTTACACTGGGGCTCAAATTTTTGCGCCTGCTGCCCTACCGTGCCTACTTTGCGCTGGTCGGACGGGCCACCCGATGAGCCAGAACCTTCCAACGCCGGCGCACTGCACTGCTGCGGCCAGCCAACTGGCCCGCTTCTTCGAAACCCTGAGCCCTGAGAGCGTGAACGATGTGGTGTGTTTTTATGCCGCAGATGCGCGCTTCAAAGACCCGTTCAACGATGTGACCGGCGTGCCCGCCATCGCGCATATTTTTGCCCATATGTTCAACCGGCTGGACCAGCCACACTTTGTCGTGACCGAGCAACTGGTGCAGGGCGCGCAATGCTTTATGTGCTGGGAGTTCCGCTTTGGCTTCAAGGGGCGGCCCAATGCCGGGCCGCAGGTGATTTTGGGCGCCACGCATCTGGTGTTTTCAGAGCAGGGACTGGTGACGCTGCACCGCGACTACTGGGACGCGGCCGAGGAGCTGTATGAAAAACTGCCCGTGCTGGGCAGCCTGATGCGCTGGCTCAAGCGCCGCGCAAACAGCTAGCGTCTAGCGCGTCTGCCATCGGCACGACCAGGAAGCCACGTCACTTCCAGCGGATAGGCTCAATGTCCACGCTGTTGGTGCTGTCACCCAGTGTGAGCACACCTTCCTGCACCGTGGCCTGCAACTGCATACTGCGCTGGGCCAGTGGGATCAGGGCCTGGCTGGCCAGCGTGGGAATGCGGAACACCGACAAGTTTTTGGGTCGGCTGAGCTTGCTCTCCATGCCCTTCCACCAGACCTCTGCCGCATGGTTAAAGCAATACAGCACCACCTCGTCGGCCTTGCCGCAGGCCTTGAGCAGGGGCTTGTCCTCGGGCTGGCCGACCTCGATCCACAGGCGCGTGAGGCCGGTGAAGTCGCGCAGCCAAGCGTCGGGTTCGTTCACGTCGGACAGACCGGCGCCAAAGGACAGGGTGGCGTCGCCACCGCACACGCTTTGCAGCTTGTAGGCCTGTAGCGCCAGGGCCACCAGGCGCACCATCATGCGTTCATCGGTCTCGCTGGGGTGGCGTGCCAGCGTCAGCGCGTGGTCGGCGTAGTAGCTGTTGTCGATGTCGGCAATCTGCAGACTGGCTTTGAAGATGGTGGATTTAATGGCCATCAGACGCGCTTGGCCAACTCGGCGGCCATGCCGATATAGGTGGCCGGCGTCATGGCCAGCAAGCGGTCTTTTTCGGCCTGCGGCAGTTCCAGCCCGGCAATAAAGCCGCGCATCAGTTCCTGCGTCATGGCCTCGCCACGGGTGAACTTCTTGAGCTGCTCATAGGGCTGTGGCAGGCCAAAGCGGCGCATCACGGTCTGTATCGGCTCGGCCAACACTTCCCAAGAGGCGTTGAGGTCTTCGGCAATCGCGGCCTTGTTGATTTCGAGCTTGTTGAGGCCGGTCATCAGCGACTGGTAGGCCAGTGCCGCATAGCCCAGGGCCACGCCGATATTGCGCAGCACGGTGGAGTCGGTCAGGTCACGCTGCCAGCGCGATACCGGCAGCTTCTCGGCCATGTGGCGCAGCACGGCATTGGCCAGGCCCAGATTGCCCTCGGCGTTTTCAAAGTCGATCGGATTGACCTTGTGCGGCATGGTGCTAGAGCCCACTTCGCCATCGCGCAGCTTTTGCTTGAAATAGCCCAGCGACACATAGCCCCAGATGTCGCGCGACAGGTCAATCAGGATGGTGTTGGTGCGGGCCACCGCATCAAACAACTCCGCCATGTAGTCGTGCGGCTCGATCTGGGTGCTAAAGGGCTGAAAGTCCAGGCCCAGGCCCAGCGGCTCGGACGTCTCCACCACTTTTTTGCTGAAGGCCTCCCAGTCAAACTCAGGCCAAGCCGACAGATGGGCGTTGTAATTGCCAACGGCGCCATTCATCTTGGCCAAAATTTTCACTGAGGCGATGCGGTCGCAGGCGGTTTGCAGGCGCACCACCACATTGGCCAGTTCCTTGCCCACGGTGGTGGGGCTGGCGGTCTGTCCATGGGTGCGGCTGAGCATGGGCACCTCGGCGTGGGCTTGGGCCATGTCGCGCAGTTTGAGCACCAGCTTGTCCAGCAGGGGCAACACCACGACGTCGCGCGCAGAGCGCAGTTGCAGGCCGTGGCTGGTGTTGTTGATGTCTTCGCTGGTGCAAGCAAAGTGCACAAACTCGCCGGCCTTTTCCAGCTCGGGCCTGGCCTCGAACTTGGACTTGATCCAGTATTCCACCGCCTTCACATCGTGGTTGGTGGTCTTCTCTATGGCCTTGATGGCTTCGCCATCGGCCTCGGAAAAGTTCTTCACCAGGCCCAGCAGGTAGGTGCGGGCACCGGGGCTCAGGGGTTTGAATTCGGCAAAGCCGGCGTCGCTCAGTGCGATGAACCAGACCACCTCGACCTGCACGCGGCGGTGCATATAGCCCAGCTCGCTGGTCAAGGGGCGCAGGGTGGCAAGCTTGGCGGCGTAGCGGCCGTCCAGTGGGGAGAGTGCGGAGATGGCGGAGAAAGTCATCCGCGAATTGTAGGTTGTGCGCCAACCCGGTTAGCGCAGGGCTTTTTTGCAGGCACCCTGTGGATAGAATGAATGCCTCTCACCACTCCAGGCCAGCCATGAAACTTATCGGATCCACCAGCAGCCCCTACGTGCGCAAGGTGCGGATAGTGATGGCGGAAAAAAAGCTGGAATACGCTTTTGTCACCGAGGACGTTTGGGCCCAGAGCACCACCATTACCGACTCCAATCCCCTGGGCAAGGTGCCCTGCTTGATCATGGAAGGCGCCGATGCGCTGTTTGACTCACGCGTCATCGTCGAGTACCTGGACACCCTCTCGCCGGTGGGCAAGCTGATCCCGAGCGTGGGCCGTGAACGTGCCGAAATCAAAACCTGGGAAGCGCTTGCAGATGGCGTGCTGGACGCCGCCATTCTGGCGCGACTGGAAGCCACCTGGCATGGCCGCTCCGAGGCGCAGCGCAGCCAGGCCTGGATAGATCGGCAGTTGGGTAAGTGCAACGACGCGCTGAAAGCCATGAGCAGGGGACTGGGAGACAAGCCGCATTGCGCGGGCATCTATTTCAGCCTGGGCGACGTTGCGATCGGTTGTGCGCTGGGCTATCTGGACTTCCGCTTCCCAGAACTCGACTGGCGCACCGAATACCCGAACCTGGTCAAGCTGCACAACAAGCTCATGCAGCGCGCCAGCTTTGCAGAAACCGTTCCTGTCTAGCACTGCACGGATCCGACCGGATGAAGCAGGCCTCAGCCGCCAGAGGGCTCGGCACGCAAAACTCTTTAGACCGCGCGCTCGGCATATTTGTTAAAACGCCAGGCCGTGCCCTCGAGCGTAATGCGACGCCAACTGGCGCGCTTTTCTGCCGGACCCATTTCGATCCAGCGCTGCACCTCTTCAAAGCTGCGCCCGCAACCCTTGCAAACGGCGTCGCCCTGGCTGGTGGAACAGATGGCAATGCAGGGCGTGTCGGGGGTGCTGTGGTACCACTCCATCCAGGCCTCCAGCGCTGCGCTGGGCATGCTGGGCGCGTCGGCATAGCTTTCACGAAAAAACACCAACTGGGCGTAGACCTCGGCCAAGGCGCTTGTGGGCGCGGGCAGTGCACCCCCATCGGACGCAGGTGTTCTTGCACGCCAGTAGTTGATGGCGGCTTCGATATCGGTGATGTGTATGCCGGTCACGGATTGGCAATGCCGCTTGGGGAAGATGAATGGCATCATAGCCCGCAGCGCCAGTGCAGGCACTGCGCCAGGCCCCACATTTTGCGGGGCTTCCGGCGCCTGCCTAAGATCGCTCACTAAAAGGTGGTATTTATGGAAATGTTCTCTGCATCCTGGTTCTCGACCCTGTTGTCGATTGTCCTGATTGATCTGGTGTTGGCTGGCGACAACGCCATCGTCATCGCCCTGGCCGCGCGCAACCTGCCGGCGCAGCTCAGGACCCGGGCCATCCTGTGGGGCACGATAGGTGCCATTGCGGTGCGCTCGGTGATGACCCTGTGCGTAGTCTGGCTGCTGCAAATTCCCGGACTGATGGCCGTGGGCGGCCTCGCCCTGCTCTGGATTGCCTACCAATTGCTCGCCGATGGCGGTAGCAGTGAACACGATGGACCCAGCGCCACCACGTTCATGGGTGCCATGAAGACCATCATCGTGGCCGACGCCCTGATGGGTGTAGACAATGTGCTGGGGGTAGCCGGTGCCGCCCATGGCGCGTTTGACCTGGTGGTGATAGGCCTGCTGGTGAGCGTGCCCATCGTGGTCTATGGCAGCACCTTGGTGCTGCATCTGGTGGAGCGCTTCCCGGTGATCATCAAACTCGGTGCCGCCGTGCTGGCCTTCACTGCCGCCAAGATGGTGGTCAGTGAGCCTCTGCTGGTCGGCCTGTTCGGCGACGCCCATCTGGAGTTGGAGCCGATGCAAAGCGCAGCGCGCTGGGCCGCCTATGCCATCGCGGTAGCAGGCGTGCTGGGCGCAGGTTGGTGGAAGCAGCGCAAAAAGGGGTAGATGGCCCTTCTGCCTCTTGCGCCTATGCCGGTGCTATGCTGAACGCTATGAAAATCCTCGCAAAATGGCTTCTCAGCGCTGTCGCCCTGCTGGCGGTGGCGCATCTCTACAACGGTGTGGTGGTGCAGAGCTTTTCGTCCGCGCTGGTGGCGGCGCTGGTGATTGGCTTCTTCAACATGCTGGTGCGCCCGGTCCTGGTGGTGCTGACGCTACCGGTGACGGTGCTCACCCTGGGTCTGTTCCTGTTCGTCATCAACGCCCTGATGTTTTACTGGGCCTCGGCGCTGCTGGACGGCTTTCAGGTGCGCGGCTTTGGCGCCGCGCTGATCGGCTCGCTGCTGTATTCGCTGCTCGGGTTGGTGATCAACTCAGCGCTCGAGAGCCTGTTCACGCAACGTTGATTCCATCTGCCTGGCCCGGGTGTCCACGATGGATGCGTCGATATGGTCGGCCGGTGATCTGCTCTTACGCGCCATGTCCTGCGCCGCCTTGAAACGGGTGAAAGCAGTGGCGTAATCCAACTGCGCCACATTGACCTCGGCCTCGGCGCGCACCGCCGCCACCGGGCGACCGATCGCGGCATTGGCCGCAGCCAGCAACTGCCAGGCTTGGGCATCTTGCGGATGGTCCGCAAGCCATGTCTGAAGGGTCTGCGCCGACGCCTCCCCCTTGCCTGCCAGCGTGTCCACCTGGCTGCGCATCAACAGCGTGGCGCGACTGGCGTCACTGGCGTCACTGAGCCCCTGCCCCAGTTTTTGCGCTGCCACCACCTGACCCTGGGCCAAGGCCATCTCCATGGCCAGCAAGCGCGTCAGATGGCTGGCAGCGGCATCGGGAGCGCTGCGCTGCTGCAGCCTGGCCAGCGTCGCCTGGGCCAGCGCAAAGTCGCGCAGCTTGAGGGCGGCAAAGCTGGCGCCATACAGGGTGCCGACCTGCATCTCGGTTGACTGTTTGGCCAGATTGACCGGCTGTGCCTGTTGCTCCCACAAGCGCAAGTCGTCCACCGCCCCGTTCGAAAGCACCCTTGCGCGCGCCGCCACCATGGCGTGCTCCAGTGTGGTGACCGGGCGCTGCTCGCCCTTGCTGGATTGCTGCACGCGCGACTGCATGTCGGCAATGCGCTCGGTGGTCAGCGGGTGGCTGCGCAAATAGGGAAAGCCACCCAGGTCGTTGAGCCGGCTGGACTGCTGCAGCTTCTCGAACATGCCGACAAAGCCCTGCGGCGCAAAACCGGCCTGGGTCTGCACGCCAAAGCCCACACGGTCGGCCTCGCGCTCCATGTCGCGCGAGTAGTTCAGCTGGCTTTGCACGGCGGCAGCCTGGCCGCCCACAATCGTGGCCTGGGCGGCACTGGGGTCCTTGCTGGCCGCCAGAATGCCCAGAATCATGGCACCCATCAGCCAAGGTGCCTGGGCCGCCTGGCGCGACATCGAGCGCGAGATGTGGCGCTGCGTGACGTGGCTGAGCTCGTGGGCCAGCACCGAGGCCAACTCATCCCTGCTGGTGACGATACCCACCAGCCCCAGATGCAGACCGAAGTAGCCACCGGGCAGGGCAAAGGCGTTCACCGTGCGGTCGCGCCCCATCAGGATTTGCCAGGCAAAGGCCTCATCGAGTTGCACCGGCAACTCGCCGCGCTGGCGCGCCGCCGCAATCAGAGGCTGCCAGATGCCCTGCACATAATCGGTGATAACCGGGTCATCCAGATAGTCCGGGTCGCGGAACAGTTCGCGCGCAATGCGGTCACCGATGCGCCGCTCGGCCGCCGGCGTCAGGTCGTTGCCATCGCCCAGATTGGGCAGGGCAGCGGTGGCGTTTTGCGGTACCTCAGACTGGGGCAGCGCGGGACTGGCCAGCAGCGCGGCCAGGGTGAGCAGGGACGCCTTGGCAAGGGGAGTGATCCAAAAACGCGGGGGGGTCGTGGTGAGGGACATCGGTGTACGCAAGTGAGCCAAGCTGCAGGATGCCATCAAGCGGGCGCACTGGCTGTCAAGCTCGGGTAAAGTGCGGATTATGAGCACATTGACCCACTTCGACACCCACGGACAAGCCCACATGGTGGACGTGGCCGCCAAGCAGTCCACCCACCGCATCGCTGTTGCCCAGGGGTGCATCGAGATGCTGCCCACCACGCTGGCGCTGATTGCCGGCGGCAACGCCAAAAAAGGCGATGTGATGGGCATTGCCCGCATTGCCGGCATACAGGGCGCCAAACGCACCAGCGAGCTGATCCCTCTGTGCCATCCCATCGCACTGACCCGCGTGGCCATGGAATTTGAGCTACTGCCCGCCAATGACACCCATGCCGCCCAGGTGCGCTGCTTGGCCACTGCGGAGACCGTCGGCCCCACCGGCGTGGAAATGGAGGCGCTGACCGCCGTGCAGGTCGCCCTGCTCACCATTTATGACATGTGCAAGGCAGTGGACCGCGGCATGACCATCACCGACGTGAAGCTGTTGGAAAAGCACGGCGGCAAATCAGGGAGCTTTGTCGTCGGGGTCTGAACCCTTGGCGGCCAACCAGTCGGCATAGGGCTGCGGATAGGCCGCCTGAAAACGCAGACTGTAATAGCGCACTTCGTCCTTGCGCCCCAACAGCTTGGCGCTCTCAATGAGCTGAATCACCACGCTGGGTTCGGGCGAAAAGTGCAGCAACTGCAAGGCCAGCGCATGGGTATGTTCGGCATTGGCAGGGGCCAGAGTCGTCACGCCGAGTTCGGCAAACTTCACCTGATCGGCAAAAAGCCAAGAGGGGCGGATTTTTTCCAGCGTGTCCGCCCGGTAGGCGGCGTCGCGCTGCGCCACTGGCAGGTAAATCTGGCTGATGCGCCAGTAGTCCCAAGCCGCATAGCTGCAAGCCAACGTGCCGGCCAGCAGCAGCACAAGCGCCAGTCTGTGCACAACGGACCACTGCGCCGGCGTCACAGTCCAGCTTGACCTGGTTTGCCACAGCATCCACAGCGCCAACAGCGCCGCCAACTGGAACGGGCCATACCACAGCGGATACTCCAGCAGGCTGTGCAAACCGATCACGGCCAGCACCGTCCAGGCCATTTGTCGAGTCGCGTCTTGCTCGCGCCAGGGCTTTGCGCGCAACGCCAGCCAAAGGCCGGTGCCACAGACCGCCAGCGCGAAGGGAACACCCCGCTCCACCGCCAGATGCAGCGGCAGGTTGTGGGCGTTGCCCAGAATTTCGCAAAAGCGCGGCCCCTCGTACAGGGTGATGAAGTGGGCATATTCCAGTTCGTTCCAGCCCCAACCGGTCCAGGGCCTTTGGGCGATCAGGTGCAGCACGTTGGACCAGAGCGTGAGGCGACTGCCACAAAGCGAAGGCGCCTCGCCGATGCGCCCCAGGATGCCGCTTTGAAGCGGGTCCAGCCCGGCCAGACGCGGCAGCAGGTAGGCCGCAAGCCCATAGGCCAAAAAGGCCAAGGCCGTGCTGACGCGGCCCCTGCGCCAGAGCAGCGCCAGGGCCAGCAACAGCAGCAACTGAAACAGGCCGGTGCGCGAGCCGGTGGCGGCATCGGCGCCGGCCAGCAGGATGGCAGCAATGGCGAGCAGGGTGTGCGCCAGCCAACCGGTTCGCGCGGCCCAGCCAAAGGTTGGGAGCCGGGCCTGCCACCAAAGCAGCGCAGCCAAACCGATCGCCAGCAGGGTGGCCTGTTGGTTGCGCTGGCGCAGATTGGCGTAGGCCTGACCGGCATCGACAAAATTGATCCAGGGACTAAACGGCGCCGCATGGCCCAGGTACTGCACCAGGCCCATACCGGCACTGGCTGTGGCGGCCAGCAACCAGGCCGCCGCCACCGTTCGAATTCTGTCGCCTGGTTGAACTTGCGCGAGCTCCCAGACCAGCCAGCACAGCGCCGCTCCCAAGCACACTGCCAGCGATTGCGGCACAGCGTGGGTAGGGCCATAGATCAGGGGATTGAGCCAAGGCAGGGCCAGCAGGAGGGTGGAAAGGCCATCAGCGCCGCCCAATGGTTGGTTGGTGGATGGGCTATTGCTCATCAAGATAGGGGCGCCGGAATCGGAGCGGGTCCACCCCACAGGCTGGACAAAGGCAGCGCCCACAGCCTGTCGCCTAGGGGCATCGTGTCGGCGCCGTCGTACAGAAGCACGCCCAGCTTGAATTGCTCACCCGCCAGACTGGCCAATTTTTTCAGCCCGTGCAAATCGCTGATCTGCACGGTGGCAGAGGCTTTGACTTCAATGCCGACAATTTGCCCTGCGGCGTTCTCCAGCACGATATCGACCTCCAATTGATCAGCGTCCCGGTAGTAGAGCAACTGGTAGTCGCCATCGGCCGTAGTGCTGTGCTTGAGCAGCTCTGCATAGACAAATGTTTCCAGTACATGACCAAAACGGCTTCGGTCCTTCTCTACCTCAGCCTTGCCCAGGCTGAGCAGCATGGCCAGAAGGCCGGAGTCCAGAAATTGCAGCTTGGGCGTTTTGACCGCACGTTTGAGCCGGTTTTTAGCCCAGACTTCAACCCGCTTGAGCAGGTACATGTGCTCAAACACTGCAACATACTTTGCGGCTGTTTTGCCATCCATGCCCAACTGGCTACCCAGGAGGCTGTAATTGCACATCTGCCCTGAGACCTGTGCCAGCGCACCCAGCAAACGCGGAAGTTGATCGAGCTTCTCGATCTCCGCCACATCCTTTACATCGCGCTGGATGATCGCATTGACGTACTGACGCGCCCATGCCGTGCGCCGGTTCGCCTGTGGACGGGCAATGGCTTCAGGGTAGCCGCCCGCCAGCACCACATCAACCAAAGCGCCGCCCAGCAGCGGCTCGGCCAACCGGAGCAATTGCCCGGAGAAGGCGGCATCAATCCAGTTGGCACTCTGCCTGTGGGTCTCACTCTGTGAAAGCGGCAGCAAAGTCAGCGTTTCCATCCGTCCGGCCAGCGAGTCGGCGATGCTCGGCAGGGCCCAGATATTGGCCGAACCCGTGAGCAAGAAGCGCCCGGCACGCCTGTCTTCATCGACACTCTTTTTGATGGCCAACAAGAGCTGGGGCGCGCGCTGAATTTCATCGATCACCGCCCGATCGAGGCTCCGAATCATCCCGACAGGGTCTTGCCTGGCTGACAGCAAGGTCAGTTCGTCGTCCAGGGTGAGATAGCGAAAGCCCTTTTCTGCCATCTGACGAACCAGCGTCGTTTTGCCCACCTGGCGCGGCCCTGCCAACAAAACGACCGGCGTATCCAGCAGGGCCTCCGCCATGCGTGCCTCGATCAGACGCGGGTAAAAGCGGTCATCATCCATTGCACCATCATGTCGTTAATTTCGGAATGAAGCAACATTTTTTTCGGAATTTAGTGGCGTGCAATCAGGAACAAAAGATCACGATTTGCCCTGACCCATGACAGGCTAACCAAAGCAGACATATCGGATGGCAGAGCGCAAACTGCGTGCGCACAAAGCGTCCCTGATTCGGGCCTTCGTTCCTGTGGGTTCATGCGTTGCTAGGCATGGAGAATGTCTGCATGCAGTTGCGCTTCACTTCACTTGCTGTAACCAGCTCGTGGCTGGGCTTGCCGACAACTGGAACGCTAGTACGCCAGGCTCCAACCCAAGAAAAGCTGGAATTGCCAACCGACCGCCTGCAGTGGTCCGCAGTGCGGTGTCGTGATGTGCCCAACTGCTTGGCAAATTTCCTGAAGTGACAGCCTACGTATAAACGCTTTTGCAGCGATACCCTGAGTGAGTGGCGCCATCACCGACGTACGGATTATTCCCCTCAGTACATATACGAAGGGAATTTTAAGCCGTATTTAGTGCACTACTAATGCGAGTCATCTTTTCAGTCCAGCGCAACGGAGGGCCTTGAACAATGGTTTATTGGTTTGAGTCAGGGCGGTCCTATAAACAGACAGGGGCGCAAATTGAAGCGGTAGTAATACAAACCTGCTGCAGCTAAAGCCCGTACAAGTCAGAAAAATACTGCATTATTTCCTCATGTTTCCTTCATCTGAATTTATCGGCCAAGGTATGGCTGCGATAGCGGGATGTACTTTAGCCTGCTTCTCCCACATATTTTTAAATTCAAAACATTCCGACATGGAAGCCACCTTGCACATTCTGCGCAACCACAATACTGCTTCTTGCGGCCTATTATTCAATGCCATGCTAGTTGCAATTTTGTGAAATATCAAAAGATTAGGATGCAGCACAATCATATCCTGCAAACCATTCAAGTCATCAGAACTCATTCCACCAGCGGGTTCCAATCTTGCTAATTTAATATACGCTCCCCACTGCGTCAAAATGAATACCTCCGGCGGTCCTACTGGCGTTGTGATTTTAAAGTTCATCCACTCCATTCGCAATGTGCGGTAACTCGACTCAACTTTAGAGTAATCTCGCACAATTGCAACAAGCAGTGTTGTGGCAATTAGCCACAACACTACAATCGGCCATCGTCCTGTTTCAAACAGTGGAGACTCAACCAGCTTTGTATTCATCGCACCAATCACCAACCCCACCGGGAACAAAAAGTATCCAAAATATAGTGGTAACTCCAGCATTGCATGAATTCCCACTACTAACAAAAGCATTAGAAGTAGTGCATCACCCTCTGCTTTCACCGCCACAAGTTGTTTCCAGAACCAATAGAGTATTGCAACGGTTATAAACAGCCCAAGGGGGATACCGCACCACAAGATCAAGTCCAAAAACAAATTATGCGAATAGGAAAAGACGGTGTGAAGATTGGGATGGCTTTCGGCAACTGCCATTTGGGCCATAGCCACTTGCCCCCATCCGTACCCCAAGAATGGACGCTGCCACGCAGCATCAAGAAATGTTGCCCATGCCAAAGGGCGTAACTCCCCCCCCATACGCATAATACTGTCCAAGGCAAACGCATCCGTACTGTCAGGCAAAAGTTGTCGCAACCAACCTTGCAGAATGACGCACACGGAAAAATACAATCCAAGAGCGATTGCCATCCAAGGCAGCTTTGAATTTGACCATAGCTTTCTCCAAAACCAGGCAGCTCCAATCAATAGTACGACATTCAACCAAGCCGTACGCGATCCAGTCAACGCTACACCGAACAACAAAAATAAGCAGGTCAGCAATGCAACTGTCGAGCGAATAAAGTTCCGATGCATCCCCCAAGCTACCGCCAATACTCCCCACAGCAATAACGTGCCCAATTGGTTGGGCTGCCCCAAATTAGCATAGGGGCGCATTGAATCACCCCCCATCGTCCACAAAAATAGGCCGTCCAATTCGAGCCACTGCTGCAACTGCAGTCCTATAGACAATATAGAAGCAATTCCGACAGCCAAAAACAGGCCATCACCTAATTGGTACGGGTTGCTATTTTCCCATAATGATCCAATGTGAATTGCCAGCAATAAACCAATCAAATAGGCACTGATAGTCCAAACGAAACCCACTTGCGTAATTATTCCGAAATTGAATTGCAGAAATGGTACACATACAAGTGACGCCACCAAGACGGTGACGCGATCCCATCGCAACCCCCACGGAGAGAAGATGATTAGGAATGGTGCCCACAAGAGAATATTAGCTGCGGTCCAAACATCGGCATGAAATGACAACCACGGACGGTAGTGATTTGGTAGCAACCATGCAAAGGACAAGGTACTGGACCACATAACCAACCAAAATGGGGACATCAAACGCATAGTTCTAGAAGGTCATCATTTAGACACTGGTCGCTTTAGTATCAAAAGACAAGTAATATATGTTCAACGATATCTCTGCAGATTACATGACAAAAAAAATGGCACCTAAGTGCCATTTTCTTATTATCCTAATAATTAGGATTTAGGCAGATACTTGGTTGGAACAGTTCCTGTAATTACCCATTTCAGACCGGAACCAGCAGTGCAGGTCCCGGTGTAAATCACTGTTGAATCCACCGGAACAGAGCTTCCGATTGCCTTCATCTTTGCGGTCACGACAATCGTATCTCCAGCAGTCCCTGTATTGGAAACCAAAACTTCCGACACATAGTTTCCTGTGATGCTGTCCTTCGCTGACAAACCAAGCGAAGCATTCAAATCGGCTGTTGCGGTTAAAGGGATCGTCTGCTCGCTGCAAGCTAGGCCAGCGGCCGTAGTGGCAGGAGCCGTAACGCTATTCACTTCCGTAACCTTTGCCTTTACCGTGTAATCCTGGTAAGCAGGCAGCGCAACCGCAGCCAAAATACCAATAATTGCTACCACAATCATCAATTCAATCAGGGTAAAACCCTTTTGGACCTTTTGCATAGAACGCTTCATATTTAACTCCTTGTTAAAGAAAGACAGGAGACTACTTAACAGCAGGTTCCATGCCACCTGTTTTTACCGCCTGTATTTATCAAATAACCGTTATTTATGACCAAAAAAGTCAGAATCAGAGCATGATATCTTGCAAAGCTCGTCATCTGTGACAATTTTGTCGGTTACACCCGCTTACTTGATGCATACCTGCCGCACCATCTTCAAGTCCGTCAGGCCCATCATGATCTTCTCCATGCCGTCCATCTTCAGGGTGCGCATGCCGCCCTCCACCGAGGCGGCGAAGAGCACGGCGACGCGGGCGCGTTCTTGTATGAGTTTCTTGACGCTGTCATCGGCCACCAGCAACTCGTGCAGGCCGACGCGGCCCTTGTAGCCGGTCTTGTTGCACTTGTCGCAGCCCACGGCGCGGTAGAGCCGGATCTGCCCGTTCTCGCCATAGGTCTGCATCCACTGCGCCACCATTTTCTGGCTCTCGCCGGCGTAGTCTTGCTCCCATGCCTTGGAATGGCGCAGCTCTTCGGCGTACTCGGCGGCAAACAGGCGCAGCTCTTCGGCGTCAGGCGCGTAGCTTTCCTTGCAGTCACACAGGCGCTTGGCCAGGCGCTGGGCCAGGATTCCCAAAAGCGCATCGGCAAAGTTGAAAGGGTCCATGCCCATGTCCATCAGGCGGGTGATGGACTCGGGCGCCGAGTTGGTGTGCAGGGTGGAGAACACCAGGTGACCGGTCAGCGACGCTTCCACACCCATGGACACCGTCTCCTTGTCGCGCGACTCGCCGACCATGATGATGTCCGGGTCGGCGCGCAAAAAGGCGCGCATGACCAGGGCAAAGTCGATGCCGGCTTTTTTGTTGATCTGCACCTGGCGCAGTCCCTTTTGGGTGATTTCCACCGGGTCTTCGGCGGTCCAGATCTTGGTGTCGGGCTTGTTCAAAAACTTCAGGATGCTGTGCAAGGTGGTGGTCTTGCCCGAGCCAGTGGGGCCGCAGACGTAGAACAGTCCGTAGGGCTTGCTCACCGTGGCTTCCAGCCGCGCCTTGTTGTGGGGGGTGAGGCCCAGCTTCTCCAGGGGAATCGGCTCGCCGGCGGCCAGAATCCGCATCACCACGTCCTCCACACCACCGGCGGTGGGGATGGTGGCAACGCGCAGTTCGATGTCCAGCGGGCCGTACTTCTTGAACTTGATCTTGCCGTCTTGGGGCTTGCGGCGCTCGGAGATGTCGAGGTCGCACATGATCTTCAGGCGCGTCACCATGGCCTGGCGGAAATGCGCCGGCACCTCCACGTAGGGCGCCAGGCTGCCGTCCACCCGAAAGCGAATGCCGGTCTTGAACTTGCCCGGCATGGGCTCGATGTGGATGTCGGAGGCCTTCTGGTGGTAGGCGTCGATGATGACCTTGTTGACGAACTTGACCAGCTCGTTGTCGGCTGCGGCCGACTCCAGCGCCGAGTCTTCGTTGCTGCCATCGTCGATGGGGCCACCGTCCATGCCGGCCAACAAATCGTCGATGGTGGTGGTGTCTGCCGCTACGCCAAAAAGCTGTGCCAGGGTCTGGGCAAAATCCAGGTGCGTGGTGACACGGTAGACAAACTTGGCGATACGCGGAAACACCTGGGGCACCACGCGCGCGCCGCGCACCGCCTCGGGGTCGCGGCACATGATGACCAGCCCCTCGGGCGACTCTTCCAGCGGGATCCAGCCCTGCTCTTCCACAAACTCTCTCTTGAGCACGCCATGCAATGCTTCGATGCGCAGGCGCCCCGGGTTAAACGGCTCGTATGGCACACCAAAGAACTTGGCCAGGGCGGAGCCAATTTGCGCCGGCTTGATCTTAAAGTTGGCCAGCAGCATGTCCTCCACCGGCATTTCCTGGTTGCGCGCGTCCTGCACGCAGTGGCCCAGTTCCTCGTCGGTGAGCAGTCCGTCCTCCACCAGGCCGTCGTATTTGGTGGCCTTGCGGCGCGGCCCCTCTTCGGCCTTGCGCGCGCGCTGGCGGATGGCGGTGGCAAGGGTCTTGCAGACCTCAGCCACACCGTCGAGTTCGAGCGCGCCAAAGGGCTCATCGCTCTTGTTGTTGATGACCTGCAGCACACCGTGTAGGTGCTGGCCCTCCAGGATGGGGGCCACCAGCATCTGGCGCGTGCGGTAGCCCGAGCGCCGGTCCACTTCCTTCAGAAAGGTCAGCGCGGGGTGGATGCGCTTGAGCGCTTCATCGTCATAGACATCGGGCAGGTTCAGCGCCGTCTTGCTAAAGGCCACATAGCCAGCGATGCTTTGCGGCGTGATCGGCAGCTTGAGGTCGCGGCTGCTGCTCAGGCCGGTCTTGATCTTGGAAACAATCGCCGTACCGTCTTCGGTGACCGCATACAGCGTGAGCCGGTCGGCGTTGAGCAGCTTGCAGATGTCCTGGCTGGTTTCCAGCATGATCTGCTCTACGTTCTCGGTGTCGTGTATGCGCGCTGTGACTTGGTGCAGCTGGCGGTAGAACAGCGCCTCAAAGGTCATACCCCGGGTTTTTGAGGGTAGCTTTTGCGACTCGAAGAACGCCTGCTCAGGCGACTTGTCCGTGCCGGACGATGAAGGGACAGCACTCATAACGCAAACTCCTGACCGGCCCGCAGCCAGTGAATGTCATGGGTGACGTGGGGGCCAAAGGGCAGGGTCTGATCAAAGCACTGTATTTCGGACATGATCATTTCCGTTTCAGCCGGCTTGGTGTGTGTGATGTAGATGGGATAGCGCTTGTCCTTTGCAATGCAATCGAGTTCCTGCGCCAGCGACAGCGGCGACAGATGCAGACTGCGTCGCGCCAGCTCTTTTTCGCGGTTGCTGAATGCGGTCTCTATGAACAGCATGGCCACGTCGAGCTGGTTGACGCGCTGCCAAAAAGCCGGGTTGCGTTCGGTGTCGCCACTAAAGACCCAGGCACCCCGCCCGGCGCTGACTGCGTACCCGGCGGCCGGCACTGTGTGCACAGCAGGCAGCACCTCCACCCACTTATCGCCGAATGCCAGCACTTGCCCGATCTCGATGGTATGGAAACGCACAAAGGGCGCCGCGACCGACGGAATGCGGCTGAAGTCGGGCCAGATCACATCGTTGAAGATGTGGGCCTTGAGCGCCGCAATGGTGCCCTCCAGCGCGAAGATGTTGAGCGGCTGTGTGCGCTGCGACGCCACCGAGTCCACCATCAGGGGCAGGGCCGCCACATGGTCCAGGTGCGAATGCGTTAGCAGCACCTGATCGACCCGGCGCATTTCGTCCAGCGTCAAATCGCCCACCCCGGTACCGGCGTCGATCAGCAAATCACCATCGATCAGAAACGAGGTGGTTCTGCAGTCACGGGCGATGGTGCCGGAGCAGCCGAGGACACGTACTTTCAAGGCGCTGGTCTCATTTGGTTTCAAAATTGGTAGCCCCATCCCACGCGGGATCGAAAGGCAACAGCCGCATGGAGGATACCCGTTCGGCGTAAAGCGGGTACAGGCACGTGATTGGCCGCATGCGCCTTGCCTTCGAGGTGCGAGCAATGTTCGGTCCGCTGATGCACCTCCAGTTGCAGCAAGGTGACCACCGTGCGCTGCCAATGCTTGTTTGCGGATTGCATGTCACCGCGCCTTGCTGCTTCTATGCCCTGCTGGTGTTCCAGCTAGCAGGCTCAGGACTGCACGAACTGCATTTGGGTGCCGGCCAGCTCAATCACATCGCCATTCTTCAGGGGCAGCGGTTCGGAGGTAATGGGCGTGCCATTAAGTGTGGGGTTGCCGCCGCCTTCCACATGGTGCACCACAAAGCCGTGGTGGCGTTTGGTGATGGCGGCGACGGCGACGGCCGGCTTGCCAATGGTGGTCACGACCTTGGTCAGCGGCACTTCGCGCCCGGCGGCTGCTCCACTCAATACCTTGATGGCGGCCTTGGGTCCGGTGGCTGCATCCGGTGTGCCCAGCACCGCGGAGGGCGCGGCAGGCGCGGCGGCTGCGGGACGGGCAGTAAGCACCATGGTCTTGTCAAAATTGTCGGCGGCGTTGTCGCCGACAAACTTGATCTTGTATTTGCCAACCTCGATGGCATCGCCGTTTTGCAGAGCCTGTTTTTTGATGGCCTTGCCGTTGACGTAAGTGCCGTTGGTGCTGTTGAGATCTTCCAGCACGACCTCGGCACCACTCATGTGAATCACCGCATGCTCACCACTGACAGCAAGGTTGTCTATCACGATGTCGTTATACGGCCTGCGTCCCAAGGTGGTTCTGTCCTTGGTCAGCTGCACTTCCTTGATAACCACCTCGTCAATTGACACGATCATTTTCGGCATGACCGGCTCCTTTTCCTGAAGATTAATATTGGCAAACAAATCGCGCACTATTTTCCTAGCAATCTCGCAATTAAACCCCGCTTTTCGCTGCCTTTGTTCAGTTCTACCATCAAAACGGAAATATTATCCCGTCCTCCATGGTCATTGGCCGCATCCACCAGCGCCGCCGCTTGGCGCTCTAGGCTGGTCTCTGTCGCCATGATTTTGGCAATCGTGGCATCGCTCACCATGTCCGAAAGTCCGTCCGAACACAGCAAGTAGACATCGCCCGGCTCCACCGCATGTTCGTTCACTTCGGTGAGCACCAGGGCTTCCACGCCCAGGGCCCGGGTCACCAGGTTTTTGATGTTCGAGTGTTCGGCCTGCTCGGGCGTAATCAGCCCGGCATCGAGCTGCTCCTGCAGCAGGGAATGGTCGCGCGTAATCTGCTCCAGCATGCCGGCGCGCAGCCGGTAGCAACGCGAATCGCCGATATGTCCCAGCACCAGCGCATCGTCGCGGAACACCGCCACCACCAGGGTGGTACCCATGCCTGCGTACTGGGCGTTGCTGTTGGCGGCGTTAAAGATCGCTAGGTTGGCGCTGTCCACACAAATTTCCAGGGCCCGGCGCACTTCCCTGGAACGTGCCACCGCGCCCACTTCGGTCAGCCAGCGGCTGAGTTCGAACTTGATGTAGGTCGTGGCCATGCCGCTGGCCACCTCACCGGCGTTGTAGCCGCCCATGCCATCTGCCAGCACCACCACGCGCGTCTCCTCGTCGATGGCAACCGAATCTTCGTTGTTGTCACGGGCACGACCGGTATCCGTTTTGGCGCAATAGGTGTAGATCATTCGTAGCTTTGTATTTCAATATCCGAGGTACCCGCGCTGCGCCCAGACGCCTGGAGCGGTACGGCGGCAGCAAAAGCCACCGTTTTTTGCGCCCCCATAGGGGACTCGGCCTGCCTCCCGTCACCACCCAGCGACCATTGCACCGCCACCTCCCGCAGATCAGCCGCAAACTGCGCCCCGCTCTGGTAACGCGTCTCTGGGCGCTTGCTCAAGGCGCGCACCACCACATCGGCCAGGGCTTGCACAATGTCAGGTCGCAGGACACGGATATCGGCGGCCTCTTGGTTGGCAATCTTGAACATCAATTCAGACATCGACTCGCCGCGAAACGGCAACACAACGGTCAGCAACTGGTACAGCATAACGCCCAGCGAGTACAGGTCCGAGCGGCCATCCACTTTTTTGCCCGCCAGTTGCTCGGGCAATGGCGATATAGGCCAGGTCGTGCTCCTCACCGGCATCGAAAATCGTCACGGTGTTCTGGCGCTGCAGACGCCCCGCCGTCTGCGCCTCGCGAAAGAAGCGCTCGCGCGCATCGCTCAGTTCATCGCCGGCAAACTCTTGGCTCAGCGCCAGGGTCTTGATGGCCACCACGCGCCCTATCTTCGGGTCACGCCTTTGGTAGACCACACCCATGGCACCCTTGCCCAGTTCCTTTTCCACTTGGTAGCGCCTCAGCATGGGCTGCTCAATGCCGCCGCCATCGCGCAGCAAGGTGCCCCCGGGATGGGCACAGCGTCCCTCCAACATCCCGGTTTCGGACAGGTTCTTGGCCCGGTTGCGCTTGGCCTGCAAGTCCTTATAGCCGGCATCGAAGGCGGCCATGTGCGCGTACACCGCCTCGGCCTTGTTGAACTGGCGCTTGCGCTCGAAGTCCATGACCAGGCTATAGAGATTGCCCATCAGCGCCTCGCCCGCAGGCACGCGACAGAAGCGGTCAAAGGCCATGTCCAACTGGCCCTGACCCTGTAGCGCCAGGCACGTCATGCGGTTGGTTTCGGCCGATTCTTCGTCGGCCTTCACCTTGCCGGCCTCGGTCAGGAGGAAGCGCTTGGTGGTCAGCGCCAGATGGCCCAGCACAAGGGCCGTGGCCGCAAACACCAACTTGATCCAAGTGGCAGCAAGCGACAACAGACCGAACTCCAGCCCCAGCAGGGCCACGAACAGGAGCAGGGTGATGGCTGCGGCCTGGCCGGCCGGTTGCCGCGGCAAAACCCCAATCACATAGGCAGCGACCAAGAGAAAGGCGCCCAGCGAGGCCCAAACACCCCATGCCGGCTGCACCAGAAAATGCCCACTGAGAATACTGGAGGTGATGTGCGCCATGGTTTCTGCGTACGACAGCCCCGCGTAACCCGGCACCGGCGCGCCCACACCCGCTGCCGTGGCGCCAATGATGACGATCATGTCGGCATATTTGGCGGCTGCAACTTTGCCCGTCAGCACGTCATCAAACGAGTCCACCGCAAAGGTCGGGTGGCCATCTTGGCCGGGGTAAAACTGCGCCAACATCAGGGCCGCAGCATCGGTGCGTATGCGCAGCCCGCCGATTTGCACCGACTCGCCCGGGTGCAGCTTCATGTCGCGGGCGTTGAGGTTCAGGCTGTGCGCGGCCGCAAGCAGCGCCATGGAGGGCACCACCTTGCCGTAGTAGTTCACCAGTAGGGGCTCGGCGCGCACGACGCCGTCCACATCGGAGAGCTCGTTCAGGTGCCCCACACCGGCTGCGGCATTGCCCAGCAAAGCAATCGGCTGCTGAGCGCGCAGCACATTGCCGGCGCGCTGCATGCTAGCGGCCAACACGCTGTCGGTATCGAGCGCAGTTTGAGGCTGCGCAATCAAGGCGGCAATCTGTTCGTTGGGGGCACCGGCCCCGGTGGCCAGGGTGTCCCGGATCTTGTGGATATACAGCAGGCCCGGGTCCACCTCGGGTTCAAAAAACAGGGCGGTGTGCACCACGGTCGCGGCCACAATGGCCACACCGGCGACCCAATCGGTGCGCCATATAGCTCTGCTCCCCGTTTTTGTAGACTTTGTCACATGCACTCCCGAACCCTGTGATTGACCGCCCTGGCCCCTACGGCTGCCCATTTGCGTTGCAGGCAATGCGCACCACGTTAGCAGAGCCCACCGCTAGCGACAACAATTGATTGCGGGGCGTTTCGAGACCAACGGCCGGGCGGTGTCGCACATGTGCCAAGGCGAAGCACCAAAAAAAAATGCCCAAGCGGCAGGGCTTGGGCATTGGCGCGGCTGAAGGGGCGGGTGCCCCGCTCAGCCTGGCTTGGGCAATCTGCTTACTTAAGCAGGGCCTTGAGCAGCTTGGCCATCTCGGACGGATTGCGTGTGATGGTGAAGCCACACTCTTCCATCACTGCCAGCTTGGCATCGGCCGTGTCGGCACCGCCAGAGATCAACGCACCAGCGTGACCCATGCGCTTGCCCGCAGGTGCCGTCACGCCAGCGATGAAACCAACGATGGGCTTCTTCATGTTGAGCTTGCACCAGCGTGCGGCTTCGGCTTCGTCGGGTCCGCCGATTTCGCCAATCATGATGACCGCGTCGGTATCAGGATCGTCGTTGAAGGCGCGCATCACATCGATGTGCTTGAGGCCATTGATGGGGTCGCCACCAATGCCAACAGCAGACGACTGGCCCAGACCGATTTCGGTCAGTTGCGCCACGGCTTCGTACGTCAGGGTACCGGAGCGCGAAACCACGCCGATACGGCCCTTGCGGTGAATGTGACCGGGCATGATGCCGATCTTGATTTCATCGGGGGTGATCAGGCCGGGGCAATTAGGTCCGAGCAGCAAAGTTTCCTTGCCGCCGGCAGCAACTTTTGCCTTCATGCGGTTGCGCAGAATCAGCATGTCCTTGACCGGGATGCCTTCGGTGATGCAGATGGCCAGGTCCAGGTCGGCTTCTACGGCTTCCCAAATGGCAGCAGCCGCGCCGGCTGGTGGCACATAGATCACGGAAACGGTAGCACCGGTTTCGCTTGCTGCTTCCTTGACGGAGGCGTAGATCGGGATGTTGAAGATGGACTCGCCAGCCTTCTTGGGGTTCACGCCCGCGACGAAGCAGTTCTTGCCGTTCGCGTATTCCTGGCATTTTTCCGTATGGAATTGACCGGTCTTGCCGGTAATGCCTTGGGTGATGACCTTGGTGTCTTTATTGATGAAGATCGACATGTCTATTCCTTACTGGACCGCTGCCACAATTTTTTGGGCCGCTTCGGCCATGGTGTCGGCGCTGATGATGGGCAGGCCGGACTCGGCCAGCATCTTCTTGCCGAGGTCTTCGTTGGTGCCCTTCATGCGCACCACCAGAGGCACGGACAGGTTCACGGCCTTGCAGGCTGTGATCACGCCAGTGGCGATGGTGTCGCACTTCATGATGCCGCCAAAGATGTTGACCATGATGGCCTTGACCTTGGGGTTCTTCAGCATGATCTTGAAGGCTTCGGTCACCTTCTCGGGGGTGGCACCGCCGCCCACGTCCAGGAAATTGGCGGGCTCTGCGCCATACAACTTGATGGTGTCCATGGTGGCCATGGCCAAACCAGCGCCGTTGACCAGGCAGCCGATGTTGCCGTCCAGGCTGATGTAGGCCAGGTCGAATTTGGAGGCTTCGACTTCGGCAGGATCTTCCTCGTCCAGATCGCGGTAGGCCACGATTTCGGGGTGGCGGTACAGGGCGTTGGCGTCAAAGTTGAACTTGGCGTCCAGAGCAGTCACATTGCCCTTGCCGTCGCGGTTCAGCGGGTTGATTTCGACCAAGGACGCGTCGGTGTCCATGTAGCACTTGTAGAGCTTTTGGAAGATGTCCACGGCTTGTGCGGTGGAACCAGCAGGCATGCCGATGGCATCTGCAATCCTCTTGGCTTGCTCATCGCCCAGACCGGTCAGTGGGTCGATGAACTCGGTGATGATTTTTTCGGGGGTGGAGTGGGCCACTTCCTCGATGTCCATTCCGCCTTCGCTGGAGGCAATGAATGCCACGTTTTGCGTAGCACGGTCGGTCACCACGGAAACGTAGTATTCCTTCTGGATGTCGGCGCCATCTTCAATGTAGAGGCGACGCACCTTCTGGCCTTCGGGGCCGGTCTGGTGGGTCTTGAGCTGCATGCCCAAGATTTCGCCAGCAATGCGCTTGACGTCTTCAATGGTTTTGGCAACCTTGACGCCGCCGCCCTTGCCCCGACCACCTGCGTGGATCTGGGCCTTGACAACCCAAACAGGGCCGCCGAGTTTTTGTGCGGCTTCTACAGCTTCCTGCACGGTAAAGGCGGGGATGCCGCGGGGCACCGGCACACCGAATTGGCGCAAGATTTCCTTGCCTTGATACTCATGAATCTTCATAACATCTCTCTAGAGGCTGGACAATGTTCACCACGATGTACAAGAGGGAACTCACACACATGGCACTGGGCACATCAGGGCGGGACTGTATCATGGTGCAGCGCGCAAAACTTGTAGCAGTCTTACAGACCGCCTCTGAAAAGCCCTTGGTTACATAGGGGTTACAGAGGGGGAAATCAGTTCTCTTAAACACCAGAGTTACATGAAAAAAATATTTATCGACGGCGAGGCCGGCACCACTGGCCTGCAGATCCGCGAACGCCTGCAATCCATGTCCAGCGTCGAGCTGCTCAGCATTGATCCGGCTTTGCGCAAAGACCCACTGGCCAAGCGCGCCCTGATGACGCAGGCCGATTTGGTGGTGCTGTGCCTGCATGACGATGCCGCTGTGGAGTCCGTGGCGATGATCGATTCCATCGCCGCAGAGACCGGCAAACCAGGCCCCAAAATCATCGACGCCTCTACCGCCCACCGCACCGCAGCGGGTTGGGTTTATGGCTTTCCCGAGCTGGCCGCGGGTCAGCGTGAAGCAGTGATGGGCGCGCATCGCGTGGCCAATCCCGGCTGCTACGCCACCGGCGCGATTGCGCTGATTCGCCCCTTGGTTGATGCCGGTTTGTTGCCTGCTGACTTTCCGGTTTGCCTGCCATCTATCAGCGGCTATTCGGGTGGCGGACGCAGCATGATGGAAGACTATGAAGCCGGCAAGGCGCCGCCCATGGAGCTCTACGCGTTGGGCCTGAAGCACAAGCATGTTCCCGAAATCATGTGCTACACCGGCCTCACACGCCGCCCTTTGTTTGTGCCCTCGGTGGGCAATTTTGTGCAGGGCATGTTGGTGCAGTTACCGCTGCATTTGGACACGCTGCCGGGCAAGCCCACAGCGGTTGATTTGCACGAAGCCTTGGCCAACCACTATGCGGGCAGCCATTGGGTGACGGTGGAGCCGGCAACGGCCGATTTGAAACTCGATGCGGTGGCGTTGGCCAATACCAACAAGATGGAGCTGCGTGTGTTTGGCAACGACGCGGCCGCCGATGGATTTGCCCATGCGGTGCTGGTGGCGCGTCTCGACAATCTGGGCAAGGGTGCCAGTGGTGCGGCGGTGCAGAACCTGCAGTTGATGCTGGGGATTTAAGCGGTCCTTGCGCTCTGGTGACTATTGAAGTCGCGGTTGCTTCACTCGCACGCAGGCGCACTCATGCCCGCGCAGGCGGGAATGACGGGATGGGAGGCGGGAATGACGGGGCAGGACGCGGGGATGACGTCCACATTTCATGATCTGGGGTGGCCTTTGTCCGTGACAGTCATTCCTCATCCCCACCCGACACCACCCGGTGAATCGTGTCGCCACCAAAGCCCCGGCCCGCTAGAAAGCGCATCTGCTTGCCGCGCTCGGCCGCATCCACTGGCTGGGTGCCGAATTTCTTGCGCCAGACTTCCCGCGCCCGCTCCAGTTCGGTAGATCGCAGACGATTCACCGCATCGGCCACGGCCTCGGGCTCCAGGCCCTTGGCTTGCAACTCCTGCTTGATGCGCTGCGTGCCCAGCTTGGCGGAGCGGCGGTACAGCACCGACTCGATGACACGGCCCTCGTTGATAAAGTCCTTGGCCTGCAGACTGTCCAGCACACGCGCCAACTGTCCCGGCTCTTCCTCGAAGCGGGCCAGCTTGTGCTCCAACTCGGCGCGCGAATGTTCGCGCCCGCAGAGCAGGCGCAGGGCACGCCCGGTGAGAGAAAGTGGAGTAGCTGCCATGATTCAGATAGACGCCTGAAGAACTATGCGGCTTGCAAGGACCGTGAGCGCCACAGACTAGCGAGCGCCCCGGCCCGTGCAACCTATTCGATCTTGTCGATCTTGTCGATCTTGTCGATCTTGTCGATCTTCTCTGCCTTTTCAGGCTTCTCGGCCTTCTCGGGCTTCTCCGCTTTCTCTGCCTTGTCGGCCTTCTTGGGCTTGGCCTTCTCCACCTCGGCCACCGGGATCAGCGGGATGCCCAGGGACTCGCGCACCTTGTTCTCGATCTCGACCGAGAGCTCGGGGTTTTCGCGCAGAAATTCGCGTGCGTTGTCGCGGCCTTGGCCGATTTTTTCGCCCAGGTAGGCATACCAGGCGCCAGACTTTTCGATGATGTGCGCGTTGACACCCATGTCGATAATTTCGCCATGGCGGCTGATGCCCTCGCCAAACAAAATGTCGAACTCGGCTGTCTTGAAGGGTGATGCCACCTTGTTCTTGACGACCTTCACCTTGGTCTCGTTGCCAATGGCCTCGTCACCCTTTTTGATGGTGCCGGTGCGGCGAATGTCCAGGCGCACCGAGGCGTAGAACTTCAGCGCATTGCCGCCGGTAGTGGTCTCGGGGCTGCCGAACATCACGCCGATCTTCATGCGAATCTGGTTGATAAAGATGACCATGCAATTGGTCTTCTTGATGTGGGCGGTGAGCTTGCGCAGGGCCTGGCTCATCAAGCGCGCTTGCAAGCCCGGCAGGCTGTCGCCCATTTCGCCCTCCAGCTCGGCCTTGGGCGTCAAAGCCGCCACCGAGTCCACCACGATCAGGTCCACCGCGCCGGAGCGCACCAGGCTGTCCACAATTTCGAGCGCCTGCTCGCCGGTGTCGGGCTGGCTGATCAAGAGGTCTTGCAGATTGACGCCCAGCTTTTGCGCGTACTGGATGTCCAGCGCATGCTCGGCATCGACAAAGGCGCACTGACCGCCAATTTTTTGCATCTCGGCAATCACCTGCAGGGTCAGCGTAGTCTTGCCGGAAGACTCCGGACCGTAAATTTCGACCACACGCCCGCGCGGCAGACCGCCCACGCCCAGCGCCACGTCCAGACCCAGGGAGCCAGTAGAGACCACCTGGATGTCTTCAATCACCTCGCCCTCGCCCAGACGCATGATGGTGCCCTTGCCGAACTGCTTTTCGATCTGGGCCAATGCCACTGCCAATGCCTTGGCTTTTTCACTGTTGGGGGCCATGCCTTTAACCGGTGCTTCCATGAAATATCTCCTTAAAGATCAACGGGTTTGGATTCTGTTGGCACCTGCCATTAATCACAGGCTGGATGCTTGAACAGTAGTTTACCGGGGATGGTTGAAATTGGTAAACCCTTTTTTTAGTCAGTTTGCATTACCATTTAACGATGGCCTATTCCCCGCTCAGCGCAGACGAATCCTGGCGCAGCGCCCACCTGGGCCACTGGCTGCGCCTCGCCCTGGCGCGCTTTGATGCGCGGGTGATGGAGTGCATGGCGCAGCACCCGGGCGTGCCACTGGGCCTGTCCAACCTGGCAGCGCGCGGCCAGATCAGTGCGGCACACATCCACATCACGCGCCATCTGCCGGTGGCGGGCGCCCGCCTGACCGAGCTGGCCCAAGCGGCCGGTATGAGCAAGCAGGCCATGGGCACGCTAGTGAACCAGTGCGAAGCCTGGGGCATGGTGCTCCGTGACGGCGATGCCACCGATGCCCGCGCCAGGCGGGTGGTGTTTACCGAGGCGGGCTTGGCCTGGCTTGCGGCCTACCAAAAAGCGGTGTCGCAAGCCGAGGCCGAACTGCGCGCCGCCGTGGGCAATGAGGTGGCAACCGTGGTCGCTCTGGGCCTGGAAGCCTATAGCGGCGCTTAGCCCGGCGCCGGGCCGCCCCAAGCCGGACTGGCCCTTAGTAGGCCTCGACCCACGCGCAGCGGGGGAGCTGGGGGCAAAATTTTGCCCCCAGTGCAAGCCTAGAATGTCACAACAAAAAAGGGGACTCCATGCGGATTTTGATTGCAGAAGACGACCAGGTACTGGCGGACGGTTTGTTGCGCGCCCTGCGCAGTGCGGGGGCGGCGGTAGACCATGTGGCGAGCGGCTCGGAGGCCGACGCCGCACTCATGACCAACACCGAATTCGATTTGCTGATCCTGGACCTGGGCCTGCCCCGGATGCATGGTCTGGAGGTGCTAAAAAAACTCCGCGCCCGCGGCTCCTCGCTGCCGGTGCTGATACTCACCGCTGCCGACAGCGTGGAAGAGCGCGTCAAGGGCCTGGACTACGGCGCCGACGACTACATGGCCAAACCCTTTAGCCTGCAAGAGCTCGAAGCCCGTGTGCGCGCCCTGGTGCGCCGTGGCATGGGGGCCGCCAGCAGCAGCATCAAACATGGCCCGCTGACCTATGACCAGGCCGGACGTGTCGCCACGATAGAGGGCAAGATGGTGGAACTGTCGGCGCGCGAACTCGGCCTGCTGGAAGTGCTGCTGCAGCGCGCCGGGCGCCTGGTCAGCAAGGACCAGTTGGTGGAGCGCCTGTGCGAATGGGGCGAAGAGGTCAGCAACAACGCCATCGAGGTCTATATCCACCGCCTGCGCAAGAAAATCGAAAAGGGCCCTATCCGCATTGCCACCGTGCGCGGCCTGGGCTATTGCCTGGAAAAAATCCCTGGATGAAGCTCTTCCAGCGTGAGCAGCGCTCGCTGTTCGGGGAAATCCTGGATTGGATGCTCACGCCCCTGCTGCTGCTGTGGCCCATCAGCCTGGTGCTGACCTGGCTGGTGGCGCAGGGCATTGCCGGCAAGCCCTTTGACCGGGCTTTGGAATACAACGTCAGCGCGCTGGCCCAGCTCATCACCATCAAAAGCAACCGTGCCCAGTTTGTGCTGCCGCTCCCCGCACGCGAACTGCTGCGCGCCGACGATGCCGACACCGTCTACTACCAGGTGCTGGGGCCGCAGGGCGAATTCCTCAGCGGCGAAAGAAACCTGCCCCTTCCCTCCGATGAGGACCGCGCTGCCAGCGGCGAGGTGCATATGCGCGATGACGAGTACCGTGGCAGCGAGCTCAAGGTCGCCTACATGTGGGTCAAGCTCGACATCCCCAACGCCAAGCCGGCGCTGGTGCAGGTGGCCGAGACCATGGACAAGCGCTCGGTGCTAGCCACCGAAATCGTCAAGGGCGTGATGCTGCCGCAGTTTGTGGTGCTGCCGCTGGCGGTGCTGCTGGTATGGCTGGCGCTGGTGCAGGCCATCAAGCCGCTCAACCGTCTGGAAGAGCGCATACGCGCGCGCAACCCGGACGACCTGAGCCCGCTGGAGGTGGAGGCCGTGCCCATGGAGGTGGCACCGCTGGTGGCTTCCGTGAACGATTTGCTGATGCGCCTGAAGGATTCGATCGCCACGCAAAAGCGCTTTCTCGCCGATGCCGCGCACCAGCTCAAGACGCCGCTGGCCGGACTGCGCATGCAAGCTGACCTGGCGCAGCGCGAGGGCGCCAGCGCCGAAGATCTGAAGCAGTCGCTGCGCCAGATTGGGCGCTCCAGCATCCGCGCCACCCACACCGTCAACCAGTTGTTGGCCTTGGCAAGGGCCGAGAGCAGCAGCAGCGCGGTGCTGGCCCACCAGCCCTGCGACGTGGCGCGCCTGACCATGGATGTGATCCGCGACTGCGTGCCGCGCGCCATGGACAAGTACATCGACGTGGGCTACGAGGGCGCGCAGCCGGGCTCAGACGGCGTGATGGTGCAAGGCAACCTGACCCTGCTGACCGAGATGGTGCGCAACCTGGTGGACAACGCCATCAACTACACCCCCTCGCGCGCCGCGCGCCCCGGCATCATCACCGCAAGGGTGCTGATAGACCCCTTTAGCAAGGTGCTGGTGATACAGGTGGAGGACTCCGGCCCCGGCATTGCGCCATCTGAGCGCGAGCTGGTGTTCCAGCCCTTTTACCGATCCCTTGGCAACGAGGCCGATGGCTCCGGCCTGGGCCTGCCCATCGTGCTGGAGATTGCGCGCCAGCACCGCGCCGAGGTGACTCTGGAAGATGCCCGTCCCGGCCACAACCCGACGGGCTGCTGCTTTACCGTGCGCTTCCCCGCAGACGCCGCAGCGCCGGCCTAATTGCAAATGTGCAGCGGCTTGCCGCCCAGCTCCATACCCAGCTGCGCCAACCGGGGCTTGAGGGCCGCATCCACCTTGGGCAGCGTCAGCCGGTAGTCCAGTACAGCGGCACGCTCCTGCACCACACGCGCTGTGTGCAGACCGCGTGCGCTCAGGCGAGCCAGCGCAGCATCCGCATCGGACCTGACCACGAAAGCACCCAGGGAAAAGCCCGGTTCCAAGGCCGGGTTGGTCAGGGTCTCGATCTTGAGGTTCATGGCCAGCAACTCCGCGCGCTTCTTCGCCAAGACCTCGGGGTTGTTGTATTTGCCCAGGTAGACAATCCAGCGCGCGGTGATGGCCACTTCCTGCAGTTCCCAGCTTTCGGCGGGCAGCAAGGAACCCAGCGCTTGGCGCAGGGCCGCAGCTTGCACGGCATTGAAGGGGCCGGCCTGTAGGCATTCGGTGGGCGCCTGGTCGATCTTGATCTGCTCTTCGATGCGTCGAAATTCTTCGGGCCTGAGCAATGCCAAGGCCTGCGGTTCAATCTGATCTCTCAGACGTTGCGGCTCGCTCTGCAAGGTCGGCCCCAAGCCGTAGGCCCGCAACAGCTCGTGGCTCCAGGCATAGAAAAGGCCGTTGGCCAGCAGCAGGACCAGGGCAAGCAGTCGCAACATAAGTGGGCTATGGGTTGTTCGGTGAAACAGGGGACAGCACCGGACGCACACTGACCTCCGCGCTGCTGATTTTTTGCAGTCCGCTGGCAGTATGCACCAGCAGGGCACCGCTGGCATCCACGCCGCGCGCCATGCCTGTCGTGCCATCGGTGCAGCTCACCTCACGGCCATAGAGCAGATCGCGCACATGGAAGGCGGTTCGCAGCCCGCCAAAGCCCTGCGCCTCAAAGGCCAGCACCGCGCGTACCAGCGGCAAGGCGATGGCCTCCAAGGTGGTCGGCGCGTCGGCCCCGGGCAAGACCTCGGACAAGGCGGCCGGTGGCGTGCGCAGGCCGTCGGCGGCACGCGCCAGCAGGTTCACGCCAATGCCGATCACCGCATAGCGCAGCTCGCCCACGCTGGTGGTCTCGATCAAAATGCCGGCCAACTTGCGGTCCTCCAGCCAGACATCGTTGGGCCACTTCAACTTGAGTGCGGGATGCAGGCTTTGCACCACCGACAGGCCAACGGCCAAGGAGAGGCCGGACCAGTCGGCCGGTTGCAAGGGCAGGCCCAGCGAAAAGGTCAGCGTGGCAAGGCCGGCATCGGTGTCGCTCTGCCAGTCGCGCCCCAGGCGTCCGCGCCCTGCGGTCTGGCGCAAGGCCACCAGCAAAATCGGCTCAGGCTGCCCAGCGCGCGCGCGGCGCATCAACTCGGAATTGGTGGAATCGATCTCCGGCAGGATCTCGACGGTAAAGCCCGGCAGCAGGGGCGCCACCGCTTCCCAGATGGCCTCGGCCGGCCAGCGGAGGGTCATTTCTTATTCTTCGGTGCGAGCAGCGTGCCGCGGCACTTCTTGGCACCGCACCAGCAGGGGTACTCGGCCTTGAGCTTCTTGGTGTAGCGCTCGTCGATGACCAGGCCGTAGTCGTAGTTCAGTTCTTCACCGGCCAGGATATTGCGCCGCGCCTTGATGAAGATGCGAGTCCCCTGCTCGTCGGCCTCGCAATTGGCGTCGCACGAATGGTTGATCCAGCGTGAGGAGTTGCCACCGAACAGCGCGTCGATCACATGGTCTTCGTCGATATGGAAGTAGAAGGTGTGGTTGGGGTCTTGCGCGTCGTGCGGATGGCGCCTCTGCGCTTCGGGCCAGCTGATGATCTCGCCCACATACTCAATAAGGGTTTCGCCCTCGGCAATGTCCACTAGGGCAAACACACCCTTGCCATGCACGCCGGAGCGGCGGGTCTGTATGCGGCGGCTATCAGAAGGCGCCGAAGATTTCAGAGGGTTTTTTGCCACGTCGCGAAAATTTGGTATGGTGAATCGTATGGGCGCGTATGTGCGTGCCTGCGTATGTGTGAGTGCGCGCCTGTGTGCGCGCGAGAAACTGGATTGTAGTCAGATGAAAAACGCAGTTTTAAATAAAACATTGGTCATTGCAGAAAAGCCTTCCGTAGCCCAGGACATCGTCCGGGCGCTGACCCCGACTGCGGGCAAGTTCGAAAAGCACGACGAATATTTCGAGAGCGACGCTTATGTGGTGTCGAGTGCCGTCGGCCATCTGTTGGAGATACAGGCACCCGAAGAATATGACGTCAAGCGCGGCAAGTGGAGCTTTGCCAACCTGCCGGTGATCCCCCCGCACTTTGACCTCAAACCCGTGGACAAGACCAAGACGCGCCTGAACGCGGTGGTCAAACTTGCCAAGCGCCGTGACGTGGACAAGATCATCAACGCCTGCGATGCGGGCCGCGAAGGCGAACTGATCTTTCGCCTGATCGAGCAGTACGCCGGTGGCGCAAAACCACTGGGCAAACCGGTCTCGCGCCTGTGGCTGCAGAGCATGACGCCCCAAGCCATTCGCGACGGCTTTGGAGCCCTGCGCACCAATGCGCAAATGCAACCGCTGGCCGATGCCGCGCGTTGTCGCTCGGAGGCCGACTGGCTGGTGGGCATCAACGGCACGCGCGCCATGACGGCGTTTAACTCACGCGATGGCGGCTTCTTCCTGACCACTGTGGGCCGGGTGCAGACGCCCACCCTGTCGGTGGTGGTGGAGCGCGAAGAGCAGATCCGCAAATTTATCAGCCGCGACTATTGGGAAGTGCATGCCACCTTCAATGCCTTGGCCGGCGCCTACCCCGCCAAGTGGTTCAACCCGCAGTGGAAGCGCAACCCGGACGACGTAGAGCTCAAGGCCGACCGCGTCTGGAGCGCACTGGAGGCGAAGGAGATTGCCGAGGCCGTGCGCGGCAAGCCCGCCAGCGTGACGGAAGAAAGCAAGCCCACCAGCCAGGCCTCGCCTTTGCTGTTTGACCTGACCAGTTTGCAGCGCGAGGCCAACGGCAAGTTCGGCTTCACCGCCAAGACCACGCTGTCGATTGCGCAGTCTTTGTACGAGCGCCACAAGGCCCTGACCTACCCGCGTACCGATTCGCGCAACCTGCCCGAAGACTATGTGCCGGTGGTCAAGAGCACCTTCGAGATGCTGGCTGACAGCGGCATGCGCCATCTGGCACCGCACGCGGCCACGGCGCTCAAGGGCGGCTACATCAAGCCCACCAAGCGCGTGTTCGACAACGCCAAGGTATCGGACCACTTTGCCATCATCCCCACGCTGCAAGCCCCCAGTGGCCTGAGTGAGGCCGAGCAAAAAATTTACGACCTGGTGGTGAAGCGCTTCTTGGCGGTGTTCTTCCCCAGCGCCGAATACCAAGTGACCACGCGCATCACGACCGTGGCCCCCACGCTTGCCGCTTCGCGTGCTGCGCTGCCCCCCGAGGGGGCCAATTTTCCTAGGGGCGGCCCGTCGGAAAATTCCGTGGCCGCAGCAACGGTCGCGCACAACTTCAAGACCGAAGGCAAGGTGCTGGTCAAGCCGGGCTGGCTGGCCATTTACGGCAAGGAAGCCGCCGAAGAAGTAGCCGACGCCAAGGAAGGCGACAAGGGCCAGAACCTGGTTCCCGTGCAGCCGAACGAGAAGGTGAACGGCAACCCGGTGGATGCCAAGGGCTTGAAGACCAAGCCGCCCGCACGCTACTCGGAAGCCACGCTCTTGGGCGCAATGGAAGGCGCGGGCAAGACCGTGGAAGACGACGAGCTGCGCGAAGCCATGCAGGAAAAGGGCCTTGGCACACCAGCCACCCGCGCCTCCATCATCGAAGGCCTGGTGGCCGAAAAATACATCATGCGCGAAGGCCGCGAACTCCTGCCCACGGCCAAGGCCTTCCAGCTGATGACGCTGTTGCGCGGCCTGGGCGTGGAAGAACTCTCCAAGGCCGAGCTCACCGGCGAGTGGGAATACAAACTCGCGCAGATGGAGCAGGGCAAGCTCAAGCGCGAAACCTTCATGGCCGAGATTGCCGCCATGACCGAGCGCATGGTCAAGAAGGCCAAGGAATACGACCGCGACACCATCCCCGGCGACTACGCCACGCTCGCCTCGCCCTGCCCCAACTGCGCCGGCGTCGTGCGGGAAAACTACCGCCGCTACACCTGCATGGGCAAGACCGGCAATGAGGACGGCTGCGGCTTCTCGTTTGGCAAGTCGCCCGCCGGGCGCACCTTTGAGCAGGCCGAGGTGGAGCAATTCCTGCGCGACAAACACATAGGCCCGCTCGATGGTTTTCGCTCCAAGGCCGGTTGGCCCTTTACCGCCGAGATGGTCATCAAGTTCGACGAAGAGACCAAGAACTTCAAGCTCGAATTTGATTTTGGCGACGACAAGGCCGGCGAAGAAAGCGGCGAGCTGATCGACTTCTCGGCGCAAGAGACGCTGGGCCCCTGCCCCAAATGCGGCGCCGGTGCCGGTGACGCCAACGGCGGCTCGGTGTTCGAGCATGGCAAGAATTACGTCTGCGACCGCTCGGTGCCCACCCTGGCGCATCCCACGCCGAGCTGCGACTTCAAGACCGGCCAGATCATCCTGCAGCAGCCGATAGAGCGCGCGCAAATGCAAAAGCTCTTGGCCACCGGCAAGACCGATTTGCTGGACAAGTTTGTCTCCATGCGCACCCGACGCGCCTTCAAGGCCATGCTGGCCTGGGACGCCGAAGAGGGCAAGGTGAACTTTGAATTTGCACCGAGCAAGTTCCCGCCGCGCAAGACCGCAGCGGCAGGCAAGACCGCCGCCAAGGCTCCAGCCAAGACCAGCGCTGCGGCCAAGAAGGCTCCAGCCAAGAAGACCGCCGCCGCTGCCAAGACCGCTGCAGTCAAGGTCGCCAAGCCCAAGGCCCCACGCAAGACCACCGCTGCCTCGGGCATGAACCCCAGCGCTGCACTGGCCGCCGTCATCGGCAGCGAACCCGTGGCCCGCACCCAGGTCATCAAAAAGCTGTGGGACTACATCAAGGCCAACGGCCTGCAAGACGCCAAGGACAAGCGCAGCATCAACGCCGACGCAAAACTGCTAGCCGTGTTCGGCAAGCCGCAGGTGACCATGTTTGAACTGGCGGGCATTGCGGGCAAGCACCTCAGCGCCTAGAGAATGCAGACGGACTGCAACGGTCCGTCTGCGCACCCATCTGCATGTGCGATGGGTGCCGTGCTAACCTTGCACCACGTTGCATCTTCAAGCCGCCCAGCGCGCACCGCCCCTAGCGGGCACACAATAACGCATTCGCACCCAGCAGCTGTGCAACAGCTCTCCTGTGTCACACCCATTTCCCGGACGTTTTTTGGAATTGCACCTTGGCTCACGCCCGGGTTTTCGGCACCGCTCAGGAACACCACCATGCATGAACCCACCAAGCCCTTTTGGCTTTCAGGCGCAGCAAAGCCCCTTGCGCCCCACACCACCGGTCGCGGCTGAGCGCGGCACCGTGAAAAACGACATCCGCTCGAACTTTGACATGCTGCGCGCCTTTGATGCGCAGCTCTGGCGCTTGGGCGCCTTGGCCGAGCGCTACTTTGCCGAAGACCCCAACACCAGCCTGCTCAAGCTGCGCCAGTTCTCCGAGCTCTTGGCCCAGTCGCTGGCGGCACGCACCGGCCTTTACACCAGCGCCGAAGAAAGCCAGTACGAGCTGATCCGCCGCCTGCAAGGTGAAGGCATGCTGCCCAAAGAAGTCCGGCAGGTGTTCGATCAGATCCGCATCAGCGGCAACGCGGCCAACCATGGCCTGCAGGGCGACCACGCCGGCGCGCTGTCGGCGCTCAAGCTCTGCTGGCAACTCGGCCTGTGGTTTCACCGCACCTTCAAAGACGCCAACTACAAGTCAGGCCCCTTTGTTCCGCCCCATGCGCCCGTAGACGAAAGCGCGGACCTGCATGCCGAGCTGGCCCGGCTCCAGCAAGCGGTGGCCGCCTTTGCGGCGCAGCAAGACCAGGCAAGCTTGGAACTGCAGTCCACCCAAACACAGCTTTCATCGCTCAGCGAAGAGCGCGCCCTGTGGGAGCAACTCGCCACCGAGTCCGATGCCGACAAGGCCAGGCTTGCCGCGCAATTAAGCGCCATGCAGACCGCCGCAGCGGTAGCACCTGCGGCCCAGCTCAGCGGCTATTTGCAGTCCGCCGCCACCGCTGCCACGCAAGTGCATCTGGACGAGGCCGAGACCCGCCGCATCATCGACGCGCAATTGCGCCAGGCCGGTTGGGACGCAGACACCCCCACCCTGCGCTACAGCAAAGGCACGCGCCCGCAGCGCGGCCGCAATATGGCGATTGCCGAGTGGCCGTGCGAGGGCTATTCGGCCGACTACGTGCTGTTTCAGGGCCTGAGCCCCATCGCAGTGGTGGAGGCCAAGCGCAAGAACGTCGATGTGTCCGGCGCCCTGCAGCAAGCCAAACGCTACAGCCGCACCTTCAGCGCCAGTGCTGAGACGCTGCTGCACGAGCGCAACTGGGGCGACCAGTACCGCATTCCCTTTGTGTTCTCTGCCAACGGCCGGCCCTATTTGCGCCAACTGGCCACCAAGAGCGGCATCTGGTTTTGCGATCTGCGCCACCCGGAAAACCGCAGCCTGGCCATGGACGGCTGGCACAGCCCGGCCGGGCTCAAGCACCTGCTGCAAACCGACGAAGTGGCGGCCCATGCGCGCCTGGACAACACCGCATTCAACTTCGGCTTTCCGCTGCGGCCGTACCAGCAAAGCGCCATTCGCGAAACCGAAGCGCGCATCAGCCAAGGCCAGCGCGAGATCCTGCTGGCCATGGCCACCGGCACCGGCAAAACCAAAACCTGCATTGCGCTGATCTACCGCCTGCTCAAGGCCCAGCGCTTTAGACGCATTTTGTTTCTGGTGGACCGCTCGGCCCTGGGCGAGCAGGCTGCCAACTCCTTCAAAGACACGCGCATGGAGCGCCTGCAAACCTTTGCCGACATCTTTGGCATCAAGGAGCTGCAAGCGCAATCGGCCGACGACGACACGGCGGTGCACATCGCCACCGTGCAGGGCATGATGCGCCGCGTGCTGTTCCCCGCAGAGGGCGTGGCCCCGCCCACGGTGGACGCCTACGACTGCGTGGTGATTGACGAATGCCACCGGGGCTACACGCTGGACCGCGAGATGTCGGACACCGAGCTGAGCTTTCGGGGCTTTGACGACTACATCTCCAAATACCGCCGCGTGCTGGACTATTTCGACGCCGTCAAGATCGGCCTCACCGCCACGCCGGCCCTGCACACCACCGAAATTTTTGGCCCGCCCATCTACACCTACAGCTACCGCGAGGCGGTGGTGGACGGCTACCTGGTGGACTACGAGCCGCCCATACAGATCTACACCGAGCTGTCGCAAAACGGCATGCACTGGAAGATGGGCGAAGACCTCAAGGTCTATGACACCGGGCGCAACCAGCTCGAACTGTTCAAGGCGCCAGACGACATCAACCTGGCCGTGGAAGACTTCAACCGCAAGGTCATCACCCGCCCATTCAACCAGACCGTTTGCAACTACCTGGCGCAAGAGATAGACCCCAGCGGCAAAGGAAAAACGCTGATCTTTTGCGTCAACACCAGCCATGCCGATCTGGTGGTGGACCTGCTCAAGGCTGCCTTCGCCGCCCAATACGGCAGCGTGGAAGACGACGCCGTCATCAAGATCACCGGCAATGCCGACAAGCCGCTGGAGCTGGTTCGCCGCTTTAAAAACGAGCGCCTGCCCAATGTGGCGGTGACGGTGGATTTGCTCACCACCGGCATCGACGTGCCCGAAATTTGCAACCTGGTTTTCCTGCGCCAGGTGAACAGCCGCATTCTGTTTGACCAGATGCTGGGCCGTGCCACGCGCCTGTGTGACTTTGATGGCAATGCCAAAGACAGCTTTCGCGTGTTTGACGCCGTGCGCATCTTTGAAGCCATAGGCAACCTCACCGCCATGCGCCCCGTGGTGGTCAACCCCCACATCAGCTTTGCGCAGCTGGAGCAGGAAATGGTGGCGACACCAGACGGCGCCGCACGCGAGCTGGTGCGCGAACAGTTCCTGGCCAAGCTGCAAGTCAAAAAGCGCCACCTGGACGCACAGGCCGCGCAAGACTTTGAAACCAAGGCTGGCATGAGCCCAGACGCCTTCATCCAAAAGCTGCGCAGCCTGTCGGTGGATGAGGTGGCCGCCTGGTTTGTGCAAAACCCCAGCCTGGGCGAAGTGCTGGACCGCAAGCGCCAAGGCAGCGGCCAGCCTGTGTTTGTGTCCGACCACCCAGACGCGCTGCACCACGTAGAGCGCGGCTATGGCAGCGCCAGCAAGCCCGAAGACTATTTGCAGGCATTCAAAGACTTCATCGAAAGCCACAGCAACGAGCTGCCCGCCCTCATCACCGTGCTGACCCGCCCGCGCGACCTCACACGCAAGCAGCTCAAGGAACTGATGCTGGCGCTGGACCAGGCCGGCTTTACCGAGATGCGCCTGGCCAGCGCCTGGCGCGAACTCAGCAACCAGGACATTGCCGCGCGCATCATGGGCTACATCCGCCAGGCCGCCATAGGAGACGCGCTGCTGCCCTATGCCGAGCGCGTGGACCACGCCCTGCAAAACCTGTTGTCCAAGCCCCCGGCAGGCAAGCCCTGGACGCAACCGCAGCGCGACTGGCTCAAGCGCATCGCCGCCCAAACCAAGGCCAATTTGCTGGTGGACCGCGACGCACTGGACGACCCCGACCTGATCTTCAAACGCGAAGGCGGCGGCTTTACCCGGCTGGATAAACTCTTCAACGGCCAACTCCAGCCCCTGCTGGAAGCCTTCAACGACGCCCTCTGGTCCGACGCCCAAAAAGCCGCATGATCAAATGCCCCCGTCATTCCCGCGCAGGCAGGAACCCAGCCCTGCCACCAAAGAAACCATGAACAAAATAAACCCCGCAGCCTCTGACATCGTTGCCAAGCTCTGGAACCTGTGCAACCTGCTGCGCGACGACGGCGTCACCTACCACCAGTATGTAAGCGAGCTAACCTACCTGCTGTTCTTGCGCATGATGCAAGAGACCGGCCAGGAAGACGGCCTGGTGATCTACAAGGCACCCAAGAAAGGCGCGCCGGTGGAGCGCATGAACGGCACCCGCTGGGCCGACCTGATGGCCGCCTCCGCCCCGGACAGGCAAGACCTGTACAAGGAACTGCTGCTGGACTACGGCCTGCACGGGCGCGGCAGCGTGCAGCAGATCTACGCCAACGCCAGCACCTTTATCACCAAGCCCGCCACCCTGTCCAAGCTGGTGGTGGAGATCGACAAGCTCGACTGGTACAGCGTGCAGCGCGACGACCTGGGCGACCTGTATGAGGGCCTGCTGGAGCGCAACGCCAACGAGAAGAAAAGCGGCGCCGGCCAGTACTTCACCCCGCGCGATTTGATTGACAGCATCGTCACCCTGCTGCAGCCCACGCTGGATGATGTGATCCAGGACCCGGCGGCCGGCACCGGCGGCTTTTTGATAGCAGCCAACAACTACCTGCGCGCCAAGTACAAGCCTGAAGACCGCAGCGACGCGCAGCAGCGCAAATACCGCCACAGCACCTTTTATGGCATGGAGCTGGTGCAAGACACGCACCGCCTGGCGCTGATGAACATGCTGCTGCATGGCATTGAAGGCGGCATCCAGTTTGGCGACACCTTGGGCGACGAAGGCACGCGCCTGCCGCAGGCCACGCTGTCCTTAAGCAACCCGCCCTTTGGCACCAAAAAAGGCGGCGGCCTGCCCACCCGCACCGACTTTACCTACCCCACCACCAACAAGCAGTTCTGCTTTTTGCAGCACATCTACCGCAACCTCAAACCCGGTGGCCGCGCCGCCGTGGTGCTGCCCGACAACGTGCTGTTTGAGAGCAACACCGGTGCCGACATCCGCCGCGACCTGATGGAAAAGTGCAACCTGCACACTGTTCTAAGACTGCCCACTGGCATCTTCTACGCGCAAGGCGTCAAGACCAATGTGCTGTTCTTCACGCGCGGCACAACCGACAAGGGCAACACCAAACAGGTGTGGTTGTACGACATGCGCGCCAACATGCCTCAGTTTGGCAAGCGCACCCCGTTTACCCGCGACTACTTCCGCACCGCCCCAGACGCCGCAGCCGATGTGCCGCGCGACAAGTTTGAAGACGTGTTTGGCACCGACCCCTGCGGCGGCCCCGCCGCCCTGGCCCAGCGCGTAGACACCGGCGAGACCGGCCGCTGGCGCGCCTTTAGCCGCGAGCAGATCAAGGCCCGCAGCGACAACCTGGACATCAGCTGGCTCAAAGACGACAACGCCGAATCTGCCGAGGCCCAGCGCGACGAACCCGCGCTGGTGGCGCGCTTGGTGATGCGTGAGCTGACGGGTGCCATGGCGGACTTGCGCAGCTTGCTGGAAGAGTTGGGGGAGGACCCGGATGCGGTGTTGGAGGATTTGTTGATTGATGAAGATTCGGTTGAGGAAACCGAAAGGGGGCAGGCATGAGCAAACCATCCGGCACAAAGGCAGTTGAAAAACTCTCAACACCGTTGAGAGCTTCCCCCGACCCGCAGCCACTGTATGCGGAGCTGCGTGCGCTGATAGCCAGTAGCCGCCAGCGATTGGCTGGCGCGGTGAATGCGGAGCTAACGCGCCTGTACTGGGCGGTCGGGCAACGCCTGCGCACCGAAGTGGTAGGCGATGCGCGGGCCAGTTACGGCACCCAACTGCTGGACCAATTGGGCCAACAATTGGCCCAGGAATTTGGCCGAGGCTTTGAGTCCCGCAACCTGCGCCGCATGGTGAAGTTTGCCGAAGGCTTCCCAGACGCTGCAATTGTGTCAACACTGTCGACAAAATTGAGCTGGAGCCACATGGTCGCTATCGTCGCGCTCAAAACCCCGCAGGCGCGCCAGTTTTACGCCCAGCAGGCCGCGCAAGACGGCTGGAGCGTGCGCGAACTCCATCACCAGATCGAACGCAAAGCCTTTGAGCGCACTGAGATTGCCAGCGTGCAATCTCCCGTCCTGCCAAACGCAGCCAACGCGCCAGCACTCGTCTTCAAAGACCCGTACTTTCTGGACTTTTTGGGCCTGCGCCAAGGCCATGACGAGGCCGACCTGGAAAGCGCCATCCTGCGCCAACTGGAAGCCTTCATCCTGGAGCTGGGCCGGGGCTTTGCCTTTGTTGAACGCCAAAAACGCATGGTCATCGACGGCGAAGACTTTTACCTGGATCTGCTCTTCTATCACCGCCGCCTGCGTCGCCTGGTGGCCATCGAACTCAAACTGGGCCGCTTCAAAGCCGCACACAAAGGCCAGATGGAGCTGTATCTGAAATGGCTGGACAAACACGAGCGCCAGCCCGGTGAAGAAGCCCCCATCGGCCTCATCCTGTGCGCCGAATCTAGCCGCGAACAAGTGGAACTGCTGCAAATGCACAAAGACGGCATCACCGTGGCCGAATACTGGACCGAGCTGCCGCCCAAGGCGGAACTGGAACAACAGCTTCACCAGGCCTTGCTGGAAGCGCGCGAGCGGCTGACGCGGCGCGGGGTGTTGTTGGAAGGTGGCGAGGATGAGTGATCTGTGGGAAAGCCACCCTCTGCAATCACTTGTCACCAAGGTAGGAAGCGGGTCTACACCCCGAGGTGGTTCCGAGGCCTATAAAGCAGTCGGCACGCCGCTCATTCGCTCGATGAACGTGGTGTTCTTCGGATTCAAACGAAAGGGTTTGGTTTACATAGACGATGAGCAGGCAGCACAGCTTGACAACGCTACCGTGAAGGCTGGCGATGTCTTACTGAATATCACCGGTGCCTCGATTGGGCGCGTGACATTGGCACCCGTTGAATTTGAGGGTGCGCGTGTCAACCAGCACGTTTGCGTCATTCGCCCAAACGAGGCGCTGGATGCCAGGTTTTTGAATGCCTATTTATCCAGTCCCGCGTTGCAAGATCAGATTTGGAACGACAACTTTGGCGTGACCAGGCAGGCGCTGACAAAGCAGCAAATACTCGATTTTGAGATCCCACTCCCCCCGAAGGCAGAGCAAGTCCGAATCGTCAACGAGCTCGACACCCTACTGGCACGCGTCCAAGCCTGTAACGACCGCTTCGACTCCGTCCCTGCTTTGCTCAAGCGGTTTCGGCAGACAGCATTGGAAGCTGCAATGGCTGGTGGTCTAACGGAAGATTGGCGAAAGAACCTGGACTTCCAAACCAATGAAGTAGCGCTTCGGGATCTCGGGGCAGTAACTGGCGGCTTAACAAAAAACTCCAAGCGCGATTCGCTACCCCTGAGAAAACCCTATTTGCGGGTTGCAAACGTTCACGCGAACTATTTAACGCTCGGTGATGTCACGGAAATTGGGCTAACGCCTGCAGAGTTTGAAAAGACGCGACTGCAAGCCGATGACTTGCTGATCGTAGAGGGCAATGGCAGTCTCGACCAAATAGGGCGCGTTGCTATGTGGCGCTCAGAGTTAACAGAGTGCAGTCACCAAAACCATCTCATCCGCTGGCGCGCGGGTTCAACTGTGCTTGCGAGGTACGTCCTTTTCTGGCTCTTGAGCCCCACTGGTCGCAGACAAATTGTTGCCGCAGCGAGCTCAAGCACGGGCCTCCATACCCTGAGCGTTTCAAAAGTTGGCTCTTTGACTTTGCAAATCCCAACAATCGAAGAGCAAGCCGAAATTGTCCAACGCGTAGATGCCCTGTTTGCCATGGCTGACCGTATCGAAGCTCGCTGCAACGCCGCTCGCACCCAGGCCCAACGCCTGACCCCTCTATTACTGGCCAAGGCCTTTCGCGGCGAGTTGGTGCCGCAAGACCCTAACGACGAGCCTGCCTGCAAGTTGCTGGCACGCATTGAATTGGGTGCAGCAACCAAGCCCAAAAGGACTGCGAAAACATCGCATGTGCAAGCAGCTCAAAAGCGATTAATGATGTGAAAGTAATAACTAGAGTAGTTGGGGATTGAAGAACGCAACGCATGGGTGTGGCAGAAAATAACGTTAAATCAAGCGCTCACACCGTGCATGCAATGACATTTGTTGGAATTAGCTAAAGAGGAATTTAAAATGAGCACGAGACAAATTCATATTTTCATTAGTCACGCATGGGCTTATTCGCAGCATTACGAAATATTAGAGAAGTGGATCTTTCAAGAGTCATGGAGCGTTGGGCAAGCATCTCTCGATTTTCGCGACTACTCTATACCGCGTACCAATCCTATTCACAACATATCAAGTACCCAGGCTTTGCAAGAGGCGATCTTCAATCAGATCGCCAGATCACATGTTGTCGTAATACCCAGCGGCATGTATGCATCACACAGCAAATGGATACAGAAAGAGATTGACGGTGCAAAGGCATACAACAAACCGATTTTGGCGGTCAACCCATGGGGCCAAGAACGAAAATCTGGTGTTGTCTTGAGCAATGCAAAGGCTGGTGTGGGCTGGAATAAGCAACCACTAATCAATGCGATCTGGAACCTCTATTTTGAAACCAATCCATGAAGCACGAAGATTACCCAGCTCTCTATCAAGCGGCATCCCTACTCTCTGAAAATGCACAAAGGCATTTCTATCGCGCATTCCTATTTCACATGCTTCTATTGGCTTTAGCTAGCGCCATATCCGTGGCAAATTCGACAAGCCCAGAGTTGGCGATACTACAAGCTCTGGTTCTATTGGGTGCATTTGGATGCGCGATTTATTTGTATCTTGGTAGACCAGATAGGCATTGGTATTCGGGTCGAGCCGTCGCCGAGTCAATTAAGACTTCCACATGGCGATTTATTTCAAGAGCAGAGCCATTTAATAATGTAGACGAAATTGACTATCACAATTTCGGATTGAAATTAAAAGCAATCGTGGAGCAAAACAGAGAAGTTGCAAGTCTCTTCACGACTCATCTTGATGGATTACCTATTTCTAGCGAAATGGGGCGACTTCGGCAATCATCGGATTCTGAGCGACTAAACAATTATAGAAAATTTCGAATCATTGATCAGCAAAATTGGTATGCAAAGAAGGCCCGGTTTAATCAAAGAATGGTAAATAGTTATTTTATTGCCTTACTGTTTACACTTATCGTCGCAATAACTCTGTCAATAGCTCGGGTCCGTTACACCACGATCGCTTATTGGCCGACAGATTTTTTTGTCACCGTCGCAGCAGGTATCCTGAGTTGGATTCAAGCAAAGCGGTTTCAAGAACTCTCTGCATCATATGCATTGACAGCTCATGAAATCAGCCTAATTCGGCAACAGTCTGGAATCGCTATGACCGCAAATGAGTTGTCCAAATTTGTCGGCGATGCAGAAAATGCATTCTCTCGGGAGCATACCCAGTGGATTGCCAGAAGAGATCAGTGAACGACTCACAGGTTTAACCTAAGCATTACAAGGATTTAAGATGGTTACAAAAAAAACACGCGCCGTAAAACTGGTTCAAGAAATCAGCAAAACATCCGAATTAGATGGTCAGCTTCCAGTTAGGCCAAGGGCATTGGTCTTCGTTAGCCATGATTCCCGTGACGCCGACATAGCTGAAGCATTTGCGAATCTACTTTCGGATGTGAGTGCAGGCACATTAAAGTCGTTTCGGTCTTCAGACAAAAAGGGAAACTCAGGAATTGAATTCGGCGCAGAGTGGTACACGTCAATCATGTCACAACTTGAGGATGCAACAGATGTGGTTGCGCTACTCACCGCACGGAGCATTGATCGGCCATGGATTCTCTATGAAGCAGGTGTCGCAAAGGGAAAACTGGAAACCACGGTACTTGGACTAGCGCTCGGTGTACCCTTGGATAAGGTGAGTACTTAGGACTTACGCAAAAAGCTTCAAAATTTCCACATTGTGAAAATTTTGAACTTGTACCTTCATGCAAAAGCGAACCGCGCAGCTGGACTTCGAAGCTCCTGCCTCAAGTAACCTGACATCAGCTCATGCTTTATCTGATA